>NZ_JAZHRX010000001.1:686500-1373000 GCF_036924645.1 Bradyrhizobium sp. AZCC 2176
GCTCTCGCTGCAGGAGCTGGAAGACATCGCCGCCAACTACAAGCGCGTCGCCGGCTTCCAGGTCGAGGGGCTCAACGCCAAGCCGCCGATCGTCCAGATCACGCGGGAAGCGCCGCGGGCCGCGAGCTAGCGGCAGAGGCGATAGCCTTCGCGGTCTCGACCAGCCGCGCACTGGTCGTGGCGGTCGCCAGCAGCGTGCCATCCGCAGCCGTCAGCCGTCCCTCCACAAAGGCAACGGTCTTGCCGAGCTGGGTGACTTTGGCCTCGCCGCTGATCGGCCCCGGTCTGGCGGGGCTGAGAAAATTCACCGTCATGGTGATGGTCGCCGTGTAGAGTTTACCCTCGGTCATGACAAACACCGCGGGTCCCATGGTGTCGTCGAGCATCGCCGAGAGAAAGCCGCCCTGCACGAAGCCGGCCGGGTTGCAGAAATCCCGCTTGCCATCGAAGCCGATGCGGATCCAGCCATCCCGCGGACGCGCGTCGAGCACGTGCCAGCCGAGCAGTCTGGAAGACGGTGGCGCGGGAAAATTATCGAGGGCAGTGGCGATCATGGGAACCTCCGTGAGGCCCCTTCCTACAGCACGTCTGCTGCCAGCATGGTGTCAGCAGGTTGCGGGGCGTTGGCCACCGGGCGCCGGCCGATTTTGACAGCTTCCAGATTAGAGGGCTGGCGCCAGCCCTGCACCTTCGTTACGAAACGGCTGCTGCGCCAAGGCGCACCGTAAGCGTCTCACGTCAGGCAACGCATTCAACCGGTCGGCTCGACCTAGGGGGAATGCGTCATGCGCCGTTCGTGATCGACCGACCGAAATCCAAAGAGTGATATCATGACTACGCTTCATGCTCCGCGCCCGCGCGGAAAATTGCCCGCGCGCTACGCGGCGATCGTCATGCCGCTGGTGCTGTCGGTGCTGATGACTTTCGTCGTATCCGCGATCTCGACCTTGCGGAGTCTGGGTCCAACGCCTGCTTTCATTGCGACCTGGCCCGCCGCATGGGGGATTTCGTGGCTGGTGGCATTTCCGACCTTGCTGATGGTACTGCCGCTGGTGCGAAAGATCGTGGCATTCGCCGTCGAGACGCCGCCGTCAAACTAACCCGACACAGGGGCGCGCCATCGAGAGGTGGCGCGCGCTTCATTCCCCAGCCCGTGCGCGATCGCCTTGCGCATCACATTGGGCAGCGCCTCATCGGCTAGCGTCGCGATCGGCACCCACCGCATGCCTTCCGGCGCCCGTGTGCGCGCGACGACCTCGGCGGTGTAGATCACAAGCTCGAGCGGAAAATGCGTGAACACGTGCGTCACGACGCCGGCCTTGCGATGCCAGCGCTCAACGCTTTTGACCGCGGGCGCCTGCTTCAGCGCCGCCTCGTCGTCCTGCTCGGCCAGCCACTCCGAGCCCGGTACTTCGGTCATGCCGCCGAGCAGGCCTTTTTCCGCCCGCGTTCGAACGAGGAGTTCATCGCCGCGCGTAACGATGAAGGCAGCCCCGCGGCGCAGCGTACCCGCCTTCTTCGGCGCCTTACGCGGAAAAGTCTCCTGGTCGCCGCGCAGGCGGGCAGCGCAATCATCGTTCATCGGGCACAGCGCACAGGCCGGCTTCTTCGGCGTGCAGATCGAGGAGCCGAGGTCCATTAAGGCTTGCGCGCTATCGCCGGCGCGAGACTTCTCGTCGCCAGCGCCGGACGGACCCAGCAGCGTCGCCGCCAACTCCCCAATCAGCGGCTTGGCCTGCGGCAGCGGGTCTTCCACCGCAAACAGCCGCGACACCACCCGCTCGATATTGCCGTCCACCGGCATGGTCCTGACGTCGAAGGCGATCGCGCCGATTGCCGCCGCCGTATAAGGGCCGATCCCCGGCAATTTGCGCAGGCCTTCCTCGGTATCGGGAAACACCCCGCCATGGTCGCGCAGCACGGCGACCGCACAGGCATGGAGGTTGCGCGCACGCGAATAATAGCCGAGCCCGGCCCACATCCGCAGCACGTCATCCTGCGAGGCGCGGCCGAGCGAGCCGACATCCGGCCAGCGCGCCAGAAACTTCTCGAAATACGGCCCGACCGTTTTGACGCCGGTCTGCTGCAGCATGATTTCAGACAGCCAGACCCGGTACGGATCGGGCCGCTCGCCCGCCAGCGGCCGCCAGGGCAAGCGACGGCGATGGCGGTCGTACCAGTCAAGCAGCAGCGCAGGGCGCGAAGCGCCCGCAACGGGCGCTTCTCGCTGTCTGATTTTGGCGGCCGCAGGACTCATGAAAATACTGTAATCGGATATCTCCACGTCATGCCCGGCTTGTTCCGGGCATCCACGTCTTTCTTACTCGTTCATTCAAGACGTGGATGGCCGGGTCAAGCCCGGCCAAAGCGATCTGATAGTTCCTGCGATAACTTGCGGCGTGTTATAAAGCCCCATGTCCAAACCCGGCCCGTTCTCGGCAAAACCGCTTTCCGTCCTGCTCAGCGATGTGTTTTCTGACGCCTACGCCAAGCAGGGATTTGCCGCGCGCGAACTGGTGACGCGCTGGGCCGAGATCGCGGGACCTCAAATCGCGGCCCATTCTGAGCCGTTGAAAATGCAGTGGCCGCGGCCGGTCGAGGGGCAGCCGCAGGAACCGGCCACGCTCGTGCTGCGGGTTGAAGGCCCCATGGCGCTGGAGATCCAGCATTCCTCGGATGTCATCCTGCAACGGGTCAACCGCTTCTTCGGCTGGAGCGCGGTCGGCCGGCTGGCGTTGCGGCAGGCGCCGCTGTCGCGGCGGCATCGCCCCGCGCCACCCCGCGCGCCGGACCCGAAATCGGTGGCAAAGGTCGCCGAAACCCTGTCGGCGGTGGAGGACGAGGAACTGCGTGCCGCACTGGCGCGGCTCGGCGCCGCGATCAAGCGAAATTGAGCCCGCGGCATGGCGCGGCCGCCGCGACCCGCCATTGCCACAACTGGCGTTTCAAGCTAGCGAAGGCTTCTTTTCGTACTTCTTTCGGGCGTGAACGCGCCATTCGGGAGCAGACTTCGATGATCACGCGCCGCGCCTTCACCGCCGTCCTGTCGCTGACCGGGCTTAGCCTGCTCGCCGGGTTCTCGCCGCTGCGGCTGATCACGGACGCCGCCGCCCAAGGCGCCGCCGACGTCGCCAAGCCGCAGTCCCTGCCCGACATGGCGCTTGGCCCCGCCAACGCCACGGTGACCATCACCGAATACGCCTCGATGACGTGCCCGCATTGCGCGGCGTTCACCGAAAAAGTGTTTCCGAAGATCAAGTCGGAATTCATCGATACCGGCAAGATCCGCTTCGTGTTCCGTGAATTTCCGCTCGACATCAAGGCCGCCGCCGGCTCGATGCTGGCGCGCTGCATTGCCAGGGACGACGCGCCGAAATATTTCGCCGTTATCGATTTGCTGTTCAAACAGCAGAACGACTGGGTGATGAAGAACACCACGGAGACGCTGATCCGCATCGGCAAGCAGGCCGGCCTCACCCAGGCGCAGGTCGAGGATTGCCTGAAGGATCAGGCGCTGCTCGACAAGATCGCGGCCGACCAGAAGTTCGCGGCCGAGGTGCTGAAGGTGCAGTCGACACCGACCTTCTTCATCAACGGCGAGATGGTCAAGGGCGAGCAGAGCTTCGAGGAATTCTCGAAGCGCATCAACTCGATGTTGAAGAGCTGATTCGCTGCGCCGGATTCATATCCGGCCATAAGTCCAGCAAAAGGCTCGACAAAAGCGCCCCAAAAGGCTCTCTAAAACTCTTGGGAAAAGCCGCGCGGGGCCGTTGCCCTTCGGCCCCGGCCTCGCCATTGTCGCGGCTCATAAGAGCCGCAAAGGGCGACTCGTCCACCCCGACATTGCCTTCTATGGTATTGTCACGGCAGGGAGATTCGCGCCCGGCCAACAGAGATTTGTGTTCATGAAACTCACGCGCCTCCGCCTTCACGGTTTCAAGTCGTTCGTCGAAGCCACTGATTTCATGATCGAACCCGGCCTCACCGGCGTGGTCGGTCCGAACGGCTGCGGCAAGTCGAACCTGGTCGAGGCGCTGCGCTGGGCGATGGGCGAAACCTCGCACAAATCGCTGCGCGCCGCCGACATGGACGCTGTGATCTTCGCCGGTTCGGGTAACCGCCCGGCGCGCAACCACGCCGAAGTCACCATGACGATCGACAATTCCGATCGCTCGGCACCAGCGGCTGTCAATGACAGCCAGGTGCTGGAAATCTCCCGCCGCATCGAGCGTGAAGCCGGTTCCGTCTATCGCATCAACGGCCGCGACGTCCGCGCCCGTGACGTGCAGATCCTGTTTGCCGACGCCGCCACCGGCGCGCGTTCGCCGGCGCTGGTTCACCAGGGCAAGATCGGCGAGATCATTCAGGCCAAGCCCGAACAGCGCCGCCGCGTGCTGGAAGACGCCGCCGGCGTCGCCGGCCTGCACGCCCGCCGCCACGAGGCCGAGTTGCGGCTGAAGGCGGCCGAAACCAACCTCACCCGCGTCGAGGACGTGATCGGGCAATTGTCCGGCCAGATGGACGGCCTGAAGAAGCAGGCCCGCCAGGCCATTCGCTTCCGCGAAGTCGCCGCCAAGGTGCGCAAGGCCGAAGCCACGCTGTTCCATCTGCGCTGGCTCGAGGCCAATGCCGATGTCGCCGAAGCCGGGCATACCCACGACATCAACGTGCGCGAAATGGCCGAACGTACCCGCGAGCAGGCCGAAGCCGCGCGTATCCAGGCGATCCGCGCCTCCGAACTTCCTGCCCTGCGCGAGGGCGAGGCCCGCGCCGCCGCGGGCCTGCAACGGCTCACCAATGCGCGCGAACAGCTCGACCGCGAGGAAGAGCGCGCCAAGGAGCGCGTCGCCGAACTCGACCGGCGGCTGACGCAGTTCGCCGCCGACATCGCGCGCGAACAGCAGCAGACCTCGGATGCCGAGATCGCGCTGCAGCGGCTCGACACCGAGGACGCCGAGTTAAAGGAAGAGATCAAGTCGCGCGTCGAAAAGCGCTCCGGCGTTGATGAACGCGTTTCTGAAGCGGAATCGACGCTGGCCGCCGCCGAGCGCATGTTCGGCGAGCTGACCACCGCGCTCGCCGACCTCACCGCCAAGCGCAACCAGCTTGAAGCCGGCGTACGCACCCATCGCGACCGGCTGGCCCGGCTCGATCAGGAAATCGCCAGCGTTCAGGCCGACGAGGAGAAGCTCGCGCAGGAAACCGGCAATCTCGGCGACATCGACGCGCTCGCCGCCGCCTTGGAGACCGCGCAGGAAACGCTGGCGGTATCTGAGGCCGCCGCACAGGCCAGCGAGACCGGCCACGTCGCCGCGCGACAAAAGCTCGAAGCCTCCCGCGGCCCGCTCACCGAGGCCGACAAGCGCGTGCAGCGGCTCGAGACCGAAGCGCGCACCATTTCAAAGCTCGTCAACGGCGAGACCAAGAACCTGTGGCCGCCGATCATCGACGGCGTCACCGTCACCAAGGGCTATGAAAAGGCGCTTGGCGCCGTGCTCGGCGACGACCTCGATGCACCTGTCGATCCCTCCGCACCGATGCGCTGGACCAACGCCGGGGCGAGCTTTGACGATCCATCGCTGCCCGACGGTGTCGAGGCCCTCGCCGCCCACGTCGAGGCGCCGTCCGAACTGGCGCGCCGCCTGGCGCAGATCGGCGTCGTGCCGAAGGAGCGCGGCGCGGAACTGGTGTCGCAATTGAAAACCGGTCAGCGGCTGGTGTCGCTGGAAGGCGATGTCTGGCGCTGGGACGGTTTTGTCACAGCCGCGCATGCACCGACCGGCGCGGCGCGGCGTCTCGCCGAACGTGCGCGTCTGGTCGATATCGAACACGAGCTGGAGCAGGCCCGTGCCGACGCCGTCAACAAGCGGCAGGCGCTGGAAGATGCCGAGGCCGAACTGAAGGCGGCGTCCGCCGCCGAGTCCGCCGGCCGCGAGGCCTGGCGGGCCGCGCAGCGCGAGGCCGATGCTGCGCGCGAACGCCATGCCGCGACCGAGCGCGAGATCAATCGCCACGCCACGCGCAAATCCGCGCTGACCGAAGCCCATACCCGTCTTGCCGCCGACCGCAGCGAGGCCGAGGCGGCGCACGAGAGCGCCGACGCCGCACTGGCCGAGTTGCCGCCGACCCTCGACACCGAGACGAGGCTCACCGCCGTTCGCAGCGAGATTGACGGGCACCGCCGCTTTGCCGCGCAGGTGCGGGCCGAAGCCCAGGCGCTGGCGCGCGAGGCCGAATTGGCCGACAAGCGCGTGCAGGCGATCACGGCCGAACGCACCGAATGGCAGAACCGCAGGCAAAGCTCGGCCTCGCAGGTCGCCACCGTCGAGGCGCGTATCACCGAGGTGACGGCCGAGCGCGCCGAGCTCGAAAATGCACCGGCGCTATTTGCCGAAAAGCGCCGCGCGCTGATCAACGAAATCGAGTCCGCTGAAAGTGCCCGCCGCGTCGCCGCCGATGCGCTGGCCGCTGCCGAAAGCCTGATGGCGGAAACCGACCGCGCGGCCAAGGTCTCGCTCGAAGCGCTCTCCTCTGCCCGCGAAGCCTGCGCCCGCGCCGAGGAACGCATGGAGGGCACCAAGCGCCGGCTTTCCGATATCGAGCGCGAAATCCACGACATGCTCGAAGTCGAGCCACATGCGGTAGCGGCGCTCGCCGAGATCGAGCCGGGCGCGGAACTGCCGCCGCTTTCCGAGATCGAGGAAAACCTCGAAAAGCTGCGCCGCGACCGCGAACGTCTTGGCGCCGTCAACCTGCGCGCCGAGGAAGAGCTGCGCGAGGTCGAGACCCAGCACACCGCGCTGACCACCGAGCGCGACGACCTCGTCGAAGCCATCAAGCGGTTGCGCCAGGGCATCCAGAGCCTCAACAAGGAAGCCCGCGAGCGGCTGTTGACTTCCTTCGAGACCGTCAACGAGCACTTCAAGCGGCTGTTCACCGAGCTGTTCGGCGGCGGCGAAGCCGCGCTTCATCTGATCGAAAGCGACGATCCGCTGGAAGCAGGCCTGGAAATCATCGCAAAACCGCCCGGCAAGAAGCCGCAGACGCTATCGCTGCTCTCAGGCGGCGAGCAGGCGCTGACGGCGCTGGCGCTGATCTTCGCGGTGTTCCTCACCAACCCGTCGCCGATCTGCGTGCTGGACGAAGTCGACGCGCCGCTCGACGACCATAACGTCGAGCGGTTCTGCAATTTGCTGCACGAAATGACGTCGTCCACGGAAACCCGCTTCATCATCATCACGCATAATCCGATCACGATGGCGCGGATGAACCGGCTGTTCGGCGTCACCATGGCCGAACGCGGCGTCTCGCAACTGGTCTCGGTCGGCCTCGACGATGCGGTTAAGATCCTGGATCAGAACGTGGCTTGAGGCAGCGACGGCGCCACAGTTCTTGATGTCATCATCCGCCAACGGGTCGCGCGAATGCGCGCCCGATGAGAGGCTCCGGCGGATGATCCAGTGCGCCGCGCTGTCCGTGATCGTCACAGCCGCCTCGGCGTACTGGATGCCCGCCTGAGCCCGTCATCGGGCCCGCCGAAGGCGAGACCCGGTGGCGGGCATGACAGGAAACCATGACCTCACCCGACGTCCCCGCCGAATTGAAAGCCGCCCTCGACCGCAAGTTACGTGGCTTCTCGCGCAGCGAAGCCGCCGGCCGCGCAGCGGCGATCTCGAAAACCTACCGCAGCGGCGGCAGCTCCGGCGCCATCCGCTCGGAGGCCGATGCGCTCGCCTATGCGTTGGCGCGGATGCCCGCGACCTATGCCGCGGTCACCGCCAGCCTGAACGCCCTCGTCGAGATCAGGCCGGACTTCGCGCCGAACACCCTGATCGACGTCGGCGCCGGGCCGGGCACCGCCACCTGGGCTGCGGCCCAAGCCTTCCCATCGCTGCAGAACTTCAAGCTGCTGGACTCCAACGTCGCGCTGCACACGCTGGCGCTCGACCTCGCGCGGGACAGCACACGGCTGCGCAACCTCGTTTACGAACGCGGCGAAGCGCGCGCCGCGCTGGCGAAAGCGGATGCAGCCGATCTTGTCATGGCAAGCTACATGATCGGCGAGATCGGCGAAGCCGAACAACGTGCATTGGCCGAACTGATGTGGGAAAAGGCCCGGGATACACTGCTGGTGGTCGAACCGGGTACCCCGGCAGGCTATGCGCGGATCATTGCGCTACGCGCACACCTGATCGCTCTCGGGGCACATGTCGTGGCCCCCTGCCCGCATGACGACAAATGTCCCCTGCTCGCGCCCGACTGGTGCCATTTCAGCCAGCGTCTGCAGCGCTCGCGCGCGCATAAGCAAGTCAAGGGCGCCGAACTGCCGTTCGAAGATGAGAGGTTCTCTTACGTCGCGCTGACGCGCGCGCCGGTCGTTCAGCACCCGTCCCGGGTGCTGGCGCAACCGATTGTCAACAAGGTCGAGATAACGGCCAAGCTCTGCACCCCGGAACGTCTCGCTTTCACAAAGGTGCCTCGTCGCGCCAAGGCGGATTATGCCCGCGCACGTCGCTGGCGGTGGGGCGATGCGGTGAATTGATCTCGTCATTCCGGGATGGTCCGCAAGGACCAGACCCGGAATCTCGAGATTCCGGGTTCGATGCTTCGCATCGCCCCGGAATGACTGCCGAGCGGCGGCCTTGAACTTATCCCGCCCCACTTCCGACTAAAGCCAAGCCCCAAGTCGCCTCCCACCTCACGGGCGGGCTGCCGCGCGCCCGGTTTTTCGTCTAGTTTCCCTGCCTCTTCGTCCCACAGGAGTAGTCCGTCATGTCGACCGGCTGGATCGTTCTCGGCGTCATCGTCATCATCGTGCTGTTTGCCTTCGCTGCGTATAACCGCCTCGTCGCGCTCAGCCAGCGCGTCAGCCAGGCCTTTGCCGACATCGACGTGCAGCTCAAGCAGCGCCACGATCTGATCCCGAACCTCGTGGAGACGGTGAAGGGCTACGCCCAGCACGAGCGCGGCACGCTCGATGACGTCATCAAGGCGCGCAATTCCGCGATGTCGGCACAGGGACCAGCGCAGGTGTCCGCCGCCGAAAACCAGCTCAGC
Organism: Bradyrhizobium sp. AZCC 2176; assembly: GCF_036924645.1. Lineage (NCBI taxonomy): Bacteria > Pseudomonadati > Pseudomonadota > Alphaproteobacteria > Hyphomicrobiales > Nitrobacteraceae > Bradyrhizobium > Bradyrhizobium sp. AZCC 2176. The sequence goes on from NZ_JAZHRX010000001.1 coordinate 695,558, forward strand.
GGCGCGCTCGGCCGCCTGATCGCGCTGTCGGAGGCCTATCCGGACCTCAAGGCCAACGCCAATTTCCAGCAGTTGGCGGGTGAGCTGTCCGATCTCGAAAACAAGATCGCCGCCAGCCGCCGCTTCTTCAACAACGCGGTCCAGGAATACAACACCGGCATCCAGCAGCTTCCCGCGGCGCTGTTTGCCGGCATGTTCGGCTTCACCCGCAAGGAATTCTTCGACCTCGGCGCCAGCCGCACCGAAGTCGAGGTCGCGCCGACCGTGAAGTTCTGAGCATGACGCTCGACCACACCCGTCATTCCGGGGCGTCGCAAAGCGACGAACCCGGAATCTCATCCCAACCGAACATCTCGAGATTCCGGGTTCACGCCGTTGGCGTGCCCCGGAATGACGGTGGTTAGCGGAAGCCCATCATGGCCGCGTACGGTCTCTACACGCATATCGCGTCGAACAAATTTCGCTCGATGCTGCTGCTCGCCGGCCTGTTTCTCCTGATCTACGTGCTGGTTTTTGCCGGCGCGTTGGTCGCCGAAGCGCTGCTGCACAGCGACCAATCGGTCAACTATTACCTGATGCATGCATCGCGCGACCTGATCGCGGCCTTCCCCTACGCCACGATTGCCGCCGCGCTGTGGATCGTGATCGCCTATTTCTTCCACCAGAACATGATCGATGCCGTGACCGGCGGCGAGAGCGTGACGCGGCAACAGCAGCCCCGCCTCTATAATCTCCTGGAAAATCTCTGCATCTCGCGCGGCATCCCGATGCCGAAGCTGAAGATGATGGACAGCCCGGCGCTGAACGCCTTCGCCGCTGGCCTCAACCGGCGGCAATATTCCATCACGGTGACATCGGGTCTTCTGCAGGCGCTCAACGATCAGGAGATCGAGGCCGTGCTCGGCCACGAGCTCACACATATACGCAATGGCGACGTGCAGTTGATGGTGGTCGCCATGATCATCGCCGGCGTGGTCGGCTTTTTCGGCGAATTGTTCTTTCGCACGTTCACCAACCTGTCGTGGAATTCGAGCGGCAGCGGCTGGTCGTCGTCATCTTCCTCATCGTCGTCTTCTTCATCGTCGTCCGACCGCGACAAAAAGGGGGGTGGCGGCGCGATCATCGCTGTTATCATCGCGGTCGTGCTGATCCTGCTGGCTTGGCTGCTGTCGCAAGTCGTCAAGCTGGCGCTGTCGCGGTCGCGCGAATTGCTGGCCGACGCCGGCTCAGTCGAACTGACCAAGAATCCCGATGCCATGATCACGGCGCTGCGCAAGATCGAGAACCGCGGCGAACTTCCCGGCGCAACGTCCGCGATCATGGAACTCTGCGTCGATAATCCGCGCGAGGGATTTGCCGACCTGTTCGCGACCCATCCGTCGGTGGACAATCGCGTCAAGGCGCTGGTGCAGTTCGCCGGCGGTCATGATCCCGGCCCGATGGCCTTGCCGCCGGATACGGCGGACGAACCCGATGCGCCGGACGAATCGGCCACCGGCCAACTCCAACCGCCGGTTCCCCGCGGCCCGGGGAGCGACGCCAGCGAACCGGCCAGCGTTCCGGGCACACGTCCCGGCCCCTCAGAGGGTCCTTGGGGCCCGCATCGCTAAGCAACCGCCTCCGGATTAACGAATTCCGTATGAATAATGGCGACAGCCGTCTAAGGAATTGAATTATCCCTTGTTTCTGCCATGTTCGCGCCCAAAGCAGGGAATGGGGCCTGCCGACCGCTCCCCGCGGTCGGAGCTGCAGTTCAAGGGAATTCCATGGCAAAGCCAGTCGTGATTGTGGTGGGCGCGGACAAGGGCGGGGTCGGCAAGACGACCGTGTCGCGTACGCTCCTGGATTACTTCAGCGCCAACAACGTGCCGACCCGGGCATTCGACACCGAATCGCCGCGCGGCACGCTGAAGCGCTTCCACCCCGACATCACCGAGATCGTCGACATGACGACGACCTCGGACCAGATGAAGATCTTCGATACGCTGAATGCGGTCAGCCCCTCGGTCACGGTAATCGACGTCCGCGCCGGACTGCTGTCGCCGGCCTTGGCCTCGCTGCGCGACATCGGCTTTCTCGACGCCGCGAAGGCGGGCCAGATCACCTTCGCCGTGTTTCATATCCTGGGCCCCTCGATCGCTTCGCTGGACGAAATCGCCGAGACCGCAGGCTTCATGCACGGCGCCAAATATTTCCTGGTGAAGAACTTCATCAACGACACCCAGTTCTTCCAGTGGGACCAGTCCACCTACAACTCCTACTTTCACCGCATCAAGGACGCCACCGACCTCGTCATCCCCAAGCTCAACGAAATGGCCTATGAGCAGGTCGAGGTTTCCTCGGTGCCGTTCCTCAAATTCGTCGCCAACAAGGGCAAGGAGGACGAAGCCGCGAACTATTCGTTCGTGCTGCGCGGCTATGTCCGGCACTGGCTCGCCAACGTCTGGAGCGAGTTCGACCGCATCAAGCTGACCGATCTGGTCGGCGCCAAGCCTGGCGTGCGCGGCGGTGAAAAATAGTCGCGCACCCGCCGCGATGGGGCTGGAATAGGCGAAAAATTCCTTTGATATAGCGGGTGATGAGCGCCACCCCTGTTTACATCATCTGCTCGCCTCGACCGCTGGTCGGCAAGACGCTGCTCGCGCGGCTCTTGAGCGAATTCCTGCTGCTGAAAGACGGCACGGTGTCCTCCTTCGACATCAACCTGAAGGAACCGTCGCTGCTCGAATATCTGCCGCGCCTGACCGAGACGGCCGACGTCATGGATACCTATGGCAAGATGCAGCTCATGGACCGCCTGATCGTCAATGACGGCATCGCCAAGGTGATCGACCTTGGCTTTCATGCGTTCGACGAGTTCTTCAAGATGACCAACGAGATCGGCTTCCTGAAAGAGGCCGCACGGCGCAGCGTCGCGCCGATCATCCTGTTCGTGGCCGATACCGATCGCGTTTCCGCGCGCAGCTATCCGATGTTGCGCGAGCAGATCCCGCTGAAAGCGCTGATTACGGTCGACAATGAGTACGTCGTGCGGGGCGAACTGCCTGAGATGATGGGCCTGGGGCGGGTGCTGCGGATAACAGCCCTGCCCTCGTTCCTGAAGACCTATGTCGACCGGCTGACCTTCTCCTTCACCGACTACCTGCGCAATGAGCGGGATTCGTCGACCGAGCTGCACCAGTGGATCCGCAGGAACTACACCAGCTTTCGCGAGCTCGAGTTCAGCTTGCTCCCGGAGCGGACGTGAAACTCCTCTTGGCCGGCTCAGCGCGCCGTAAATATTACCCGGGTAATATTGACGTAACGCGCCTCGTCTGATATTGCCTCCGGCCTGCCTGCAACCGGCGAGACCATCCCCGTGACATCAGACAGAAAGGCGGCCATCGCTGCCTACAAGGAGCGAAAAACCTTCGCAGGAGTTTTCGTCATCCGCTGCAAGGCCTCGCCCCAGGCATGGGTCGGCCAGACGCCCAACCTCGAGAAGATCCAGAACCGCATCTGGTTCTCGTTGCGCCAAGGCAGCCACACCTGCCGCAGCCTGCAGGCGGCATGGACCACGTACGGGCCGGACAGCTTGACGTTCGAGGAATGCGAACGGCTGGAAGAGGAAGAAACGCCCTATTTCCGTGACGCGCTGCTGAAGGAGCGCGCGCTGCACTGGCGAGCGCAGCTTAATGCGGAGGCGGTCTGATGTTGTTGTCGTCTTGGTGAACGCCGAGACCCACACCCATAGGAAGAGTCTCAGGCGAAGAAAGCTTAGTGCCCCTCGAATGCCATCAGCGTGCGCACCGGCACTTCCATCGCGCGCAGCTTGGCGGCACCGCCCAAATCTGGGAGGTCGATGATGAAGCAGGCCGCGACGACGTTGGCGCCGATCTGGCGCAGCAGCTTCACCGCGCCTTCCGCGGTGCCGCCGGTGGCGATGAGATCATCGACCAGGATGACGCGTTCGCCGGGATGGACCGCGTCGGCATGCATTTCCATTTCATCGAGGCCGTATTCCAGCGAATAGGCGATCCGCACGGTGGTGTGCGGCAGCTTGCCTTTTTTCCGGATCGGCACGAAGCCCGCGGATACCTGATGCGCCACCGCGCCACCTAGGATGAATCCCCTCGCCTCGATGCCGGCGACCTTATCGATCTTCAATCCCGCCCAGGGCTGCACCAGTTCATCGACAGCACGACGAAAGGCGCGCGCATCCGCCAGCAGAGTGGTGATGTCACGAAACAGTATGCCCTTTTTCGGGTAATCCGGAATGGTGCGGACGGTGGCCTTGATGTCATGATCGAATGTCATCGGTCTCTCGCAATCCTCAATTGACTGGTACGTTCAGACGAAACGCGTTTTCGACGATACGCAGTCCCACCTCGCCGCCAAGAGACATCAGCGATTCCGGGTGAAACTGCACGCCGCCGACCGGCAGCGTCTTGTGTTCGATCGCCATTGCGACGCCGTCCTCGGTGGTCGCAGTGACCTCGAGCACTTCCGGCACGCTGTCGCGCTCGACATAGAGCGAATGATAGCGGCCGATCACGATCTCGTTCGGCAGGTTCTGCATCAGCCGTCCGCCGCGCACCTGAATCCGCGACGGCCGTCCGTGCGCGGGCTGGGTGAGCTGGCCGAGTTGGCCGCCGAAATATTCGCCGATCGCCTGCACGCCGAGGCAGACCCCAAAGATCGGCAGTTTTCGGTCGAGCGCCGCGCCGATGGTTTTCGAAATCCCAAAGTCCTCAGGACGTCCCGGGCCGGGCGACAGCACCAGCAAATCCCAGTTCTTCTTCAGCATCTCCTGGGCATGGACGTGCCGGACCACCGTGACGCTGGCACCGACCTGGCGGAAATAATCCGCCAGCATGTGCACAAAACTGTCGTCGTGATCGATCAGGAGCACCTTGCGGCCCGATCCTGTGGCATCGGGCGCAAACGTCGACAGCGGTTTCGGCGCGTCACCGCGCAGCGCCTGGAACAGCGCCGCCGCCTTGACCTGGCACTCGCGATCTTCCGCCGCGGGATCGGAATCGAACAGGCAGGTGGCGCCGACGCGCACTTCGGCGAGGCCGTCCTTCATCCGGATGGTGCGGATGGTGAGCCCGGTATTGATGCTGCCGTCGAAATTCACAGCACCAATCGCGCCGGCGTACCAGCGCCGCGACGAGCGCTCGTTGTCCTCGACGAACTGCATTGCCCACAATTTCGGCGCACCGGTCACGGTGACCGCCCAGGCATGGGTCAGGAAAGCATCGAGCGCATCGAAGCCCGGGCGCAACATGCCTTCGACGTGGTCGACGGTATGAAACAGCTTTGAGTAGGTCTCGATCTGCCGCCGCGCAAGAACCTTGATCGTCCCTGGCACGCACACCCGCGCCTTGTCGTTGCGGTCGACGTCGGTGCACATGTTGAGTTCGAACTCGTCCTTCTCCGAGTTCAGCAACTGCCGGATTTGCTCGGCATCGCCGATCGCATCGACGCCGCGTGCGATCGTGCCCGAGATCGGGCAGGTCTCGACCCGGCGACCGTCGGAGCGGACGAACATTTCCGGCGAGGCCGACACCAGAAATTCGCCGTCGCCGAGATTCATCAGCGCGCCATAGGGCGACGGGTTGATGCGGCACAGCCGCTGGAACACTTCGGCCGGCGAACGCTCACAGGGTTCGGCGAACAATTGTCCGGGCACTGCCTCGAACAGGTCGCCGCGCGCGAACGCCGCGCGCGCGACCTCGACGGTTGCCTGATATTCGCCGGGCGCGTGGTCGGCAAATCCCTGGCGCGGCGTTTTGGCGTAGAAGCTCTCGGCGGTGTCGCGCGGCAGACCCTTGGTGGATTTTCCTTTCCAGGAAAAATCGTAGCTCAGCACGACACCGCGGCCGGTGGCGCGGTCATAGGCCAACAGACGATCCGGTACATACAGCACGATGTCGCGCTGGTCGGCCTCGCGGGCCCGTTTCTGTACGAGGTCCTCGATCTGGAACACGAGGTCGTAGGCGAAGGCGCCGAACAGGCCGAGCAGCGGATCGTCATTGGCTGACAAGGCGGCGACGAGATCGCGTACCAGCGACATCACGCTGGCGCGGCGCGTGCGCTGGTCTTCCTCGACCGGCGCCGCGCCGCGGATGATGTGGCCGGCCAGCCGCGTCGGACTTTTTTCAGAAATGACCACGCAGGGCTCGCGCAGCACATCGCCCAGAAACGCGATCAGCACCTCGCCCCGCGCATTCAGCGCAGAAAGCGAAAAGTTGGATCCGGCGGTTTCCAGCACCAGCGGCGGATCGGCAAAGCCGAGGTCGAAACTCTCGTAGCGCCCCGGCACCGTGGTGCCCGAGGACAGCACCACCCCGCGGCGGCGGTCGAGCAATTCGATCAGGTCGTCGAGGCGCTTGGCATTGCCGGTGAACTGCTCGACGGAACGCGAAATCGCAAGGCCGCCGCTGGTCCGGTAGTCGCTGTGCTCCGGCAGGGAGAAGGCTGTCCTGTTCATGTGATCCTCTTACGAAACTTCGGGAGGGAGCGCCACACAGGACAAACGAAGGGACCGTCGCACTGCGATGGCGACCTTCGACGATTGAAAAAATGAAATCGCACCGGCCACCTCTTTAAGAGGTGCGCCACCAAAGACGGGATGGGCTGATAACGGTGTTCATGGAACCCTAAACACCATCCGCCGGTGATGATGTCAAGAGAGGCGGTGGCCGGGATGCCCCATCCGGCCCGATCTTTGGGTGTCGGCGGGCCGAAAACTTGCGTAGGATTTGGAGCAAGCAGCGGCGCTTTCTGGGGGCGTAAGGAATGCAAACAAGGGAGGCTGGCGGTGGCATTGCTGGGTCTGGGATATGCCGGCTTCGGATCGGCCAACCTCGAGGACTGGCGACAGTTCGGGACCGGCCTCGTCGGGCTGCAGGCGGTCGAGCGCGGCAACTCGCTGCTGGCGTTCCGGATGGACGACCGCAAGCAGCGCATCGTGATCGACCGCGCTATGGGCGAGGAGACGCGCTTCTTCGGCTGGGAGGTCGCCGACAGCGCAGCGCTGGACGCACTGGCGGCGCGGCTGGAAAAGGCCGGCGTGCCTGTCACGGCCGAGCTTCAGACGCTGGCTGATGCCCGGCGCGTCCGCAGCCTGATTTCATTTCGTGATCCCGCCGGTAACCGCCTGGAAGCCTTTTACGGCCCCGAGATCGACGATACGCCCTTTACGCCGGGACGATCGATTTCGGGATTCCGCACCGGCCCGCTCGGGCTCGGGCATGCCGTGCTGACGGTCGAGAATATCGAGCCGGTGATGGCATTCTATGTCGATGTGCTCGGCTTCGGGCTTTCCGACTACATCTCAAAACCGTTCCGTGCCTATTTCTTCCACGTCAACGCGCGGCATCACAGCCTCGCGCTGATCGAGAGCGGCAGGAACGGCATGCACCACCTGATGGTGGAGATGTTCTCGCTCGACGATGTCGGCCAGTGCTACGACATCGCGCAAACTCAGGAAGACCGCGTCGGCGTCACGCTCGGCCGGCATACCAACGATTTCATGACTTCGTTCTACGCCAAGACGCCGTCGTCCTTCATGATCGAATGCGGCTGGGGCGGCCGCGAAATCGATCCCGCAACGTGGCAGCCGGTCGAGATGCATGACGGCCCCAGCCTGTGGGGCCACGAGCGCGTCTGGCTGCCACCCGAGGACCGCGAAGTCGCCCGCGAAATGCGCCTGCGCGCCGCAGCCTCCGGCCTGCGCGCGCCGGTGCAGGTGATGGAAGGCAATTACAAGCTGATGTCAGGGACGTGCGCGTGGTGGGACGGGGTGAAGGGCTAGTAGCGCCTCATAACAGACGTCGTCCCTGCGAACGCATGCGTTCGCAGGGACGACGGATGCGCTACGACTCGTGCGCCTACTCCCGGTAACACCCCTGCTCGATCTCCTCGATCAATCCGCGCGCGTTCGGCCTCCAGCCAAGCTGCCGCGCGCGCTTGGCCCGCACCCGGCTGTTGGACGCCATCGTATCCTCTGTCGTGCCTTCGCCCCATTCGGCGGCGGCTTCGGCCATCGACATCGCCGTGGGCGATCCCACAAAACCCAGCATGCGATTGATGGCCTCGCAGGTTTCGCGCATCGAATTCTCGCCGTTCTCGGCAAAATAAAAGCTGCCTGCCGGAGCCTTGTCGATCGCAACGGCGTAGAGCGTCACGAGATCGTCGATATGCACATTCGACCAGATGTTCTCGCCGGGTCCGGCATGCGCGGCGTTGCCGCGCTTTTTTGCCAGCCTGATCAGCAGAGGAACTTGCACGCTGTCAGGTCCGCAGCCAAGGCCGCGGCCGTAGATCAGGCTCGGGCAGATAATGACCGGACGGCAACCTTTGTCGCGATGGGAGAGAATGAACTCGTTCAGCGCGACCCGCGCCGCGCGCGCGGGTGACGGCGTGACGGGGGTATCTTCGTCGAAGACTGCGTCGGTCCGGTGGCCCGTGGCGCGCGTGCCGACAATGCTCGATCCCGATGTATGGATGAACGGCTTGCCGCTGCCAGCAAGCGCGCGGAGCAGGTTCTCGACCGCGCCTCTGTGATCGGCGCTCGCCGCGTTGACGACGACGTCGGCAGCTTGCGCCGCTTGCGCAAGAGTTTCCCCGTCATCGAGCGTTCCCAGCACCGGCTGGATGCCCCGCGCGCGAACCGCCTCGGCTTTCTCCGGCGAACGAACAAGGCCCGTTACCTGGTGTCCGGCAGCAACGAGATGCGCCGCAACCGATCCGCCGATATAGCCCGATGCGCCCGTGCAGAAGATTTTCATTCCTGAACCTCACGCGGGCCGTATTGAGTTCGGCGACGGCCGGCGCGTCCGACCGGCATCATCCGAGATGCTTCTTGAAAAACTCCGTCGCCCTGCCCCAGGCAAGTTCGGCGGCCTGACGGTCATGCACGGATTGCCGCTGCTCGTTGACGAAGGCGTGCTCGGCATCATAGCGGAACAGCTCGAGCGACTTGCCGGCGGCCTTCATGCCCTGCTCAAAGGCATCGACCACCTGCGGCGTGCACCAGTCGTCCTTGTTGGCGAAATGGGCCTGCAGCGGAATCTTCACATCCGCGGGCTTTGCCGCCTGCTCCGGCGGAATGCCGTAAAACACCACGCCGGCCGCAAGCTCCGGAATTTTGGTGGCGCCGATGATGGTCACGGCACCACCGAGGCAGAAGCCGGTCAACCCGACCTTGGCGCCATTGCGCGACAGATATTGCGCGGCGCCGCGCACGGTCTGCGTGGTGGCGTCCATGAAATCCAGCGAGTTCATCTCTTTGCCGGCCGCATCCGTGTCGTGATACGGCACCACCGTGCCCTTGTAGAGATCGGGCGCCAGCGCATCGAAGCCCGCCACCGCGAACCGGTCGCACAGGCCCTTGATCTGGTCCTGCAGGCCCCACCATTCCTGGATCACGACCACGCCCGGCGCATTGCCGCGCGCGGCATTGGCGAGATAGCCGCTGGCATCCTTGCCGTCCGGCCGCTTGAACGTGATGCTGGTACCCATGGGTTCCTCCGCGCTGATTTCTGGATGATTGATCGGTATTTTGTCCGCAGTGCGTTCCGGAAGCAATCGCTCGATCCGCGCGCCTAGAGCATTATCGGTTCTGATTGAATCAGAACCGAAGCTCTAGCTTCTTGTTTTGACGCGTTTTCTTCACGCGAACCGGTACCCACTTCGCTCGAAAACGCCACGGGTCGGGTCAGGGCAACAAAAAAGCCCCCGCAGGGGCTTTTCCGAAAATCGCGTGCACCTTGGTCAGTGGGCGTTGGCCCAGACCTTCTTCTTGGTGAAGTACAACAGGATGGTAAGCAGGATCAGGAATACGAACACCTGCAGACCAAGCGCCTTGCGCGCCTCCATATGCGGCTCCGCGGTCCACATCAGGAACGTGGTGACGTCCTTGGCGTATTGCGCGACCGTCGCCGGCGAGCCGTCGTCATAGGTGACCTGGCCGTCGTTCAGCGGCTTCGGCATCTTGATGGCGTGGCCGGGAAAATACCTGTTGTAGTTGGACCCTTCCGGCAGTGTGAAGCCGGCCGGCGCCTTGTCCTCATAGCCCTGCAGCACCGCGGCAACGTAATCCGGGCCCTGCTCCTGATACTGGGTGAAGAAGTCGATCACGAACATCGGGAAGCCGCGCTTGTAGGAACGCGCCTTGGTGATCAGCGACAGGTCCGGCGGCGCCGCGCCGCCATTGGCCGCTCGGGCGGCCTGCTCGTTCGGGAACGGCGACGGGAAATAATCCGCCGGCCGGCCCGGCCGCTCGAACATCTCGCCCTGATCGTTCGGGCCGTCCTTGATCTTGTAGTCGGAGGCGAACGCCTGAGCCTGGGCTACCGAATAGCCGGGCCCGCCGGCTTCGGCGAGGTTGCGGAAGGCAACGTAGGACAGGCCGTGGCAGGAGGAACAGACTTCCTTGTAGACCTTGAGGCCGCGCTGCAATGCGCCGCGGTCGAACTTGCCGAACGGACCGGAGAACGACCACTTCAGTCCGGGCGGCTTGTCACCATGATCGTCGGCGCGCGCGTTCTGCGCGCCGCTCATGAGCAGCCCGCCTGCAACCATCAGCGCGATCACCGTCGACACCATCGGCGCAGCTTTGCCGCCGGACTTGGCCAACACGTCATCGGCGATCGAATTCGGCACCGGACGCGGTTTCTCGATCCGGGCGAGCAACGGCAGCAGGATCAGGAAGTAGGCGAAGTAGGCCGCCGTCAGAATACGGCCGACGATCACATAGATGCCTTCCGGCGGCTGGGCGCCGAGATAGCCGAGCCCGATGCAGACGACGACGAACATCCAGAAGAACTGCTTGGCCAGCGGACGATATTTCGACGAGCGCGTTTTGGCGCTGTCCAGCCAGGGCAGGAACGCCAGGATGATGATCGCGCCGAACATCGCGACGACGCCCGCGAGCTTGTTCGGGATCGAGCGCAGGATCGCGTAGAACGGCAGGTAGTACCATTCGGGCACGATATGCGCGGGAGTTACGCCGGGGTTCGCCGGGATGTAGTTGTCGGCGTCGCCGAGGTAGTTCGGCATGTAGAAGATGAACCAGGCGAAGAACAGCAGGAAGCAGGAAACGCCGAACATGTCCTTGATGGTCGCGTAGGGCGTGAACGCTACCGTGTCCTTTTCGGTCTTCGGCTCGATACCGGCCGGGTTGTTCTGGCCAGCCACATGCAGCGCCCAGATATGCAGCACGACGACGCCGGCGATCACGAACGGCAGCAGGTAGTGCAGCGAGAAGAAGCGATTCAGCGTCGGATTGCCGACGGCATAGCCACCCCACAGCAAGGTCACGATGCTCTCGCCGAAATAAGGCACGGCAGAGAACAAATTGGTGATGACGGTGGCGCCCCAGAAGCTCATCTGGCCCCACGGCAGCACGTAGCCCATGAAGCCGGTGGCCATCATCAGCAGATAGATGATGACGCCGAGGATCCACAGCACTTCGCGCGGCTCCTTGTACGACCCGTAATAGAGGCCGCGGAACATGTGGATGTAGACGGCGAAGAAGAACATCGAGGCGCCGGAGGCGTGGATGTTGCGCAGCAGCCAGCCGTAATTGACGTCGCGGACGATCAGCTCGACCGATTTGAAGGCGAGATCGGCATGCGGCGTGTAGTGCATCGCCAGGATCACGCCGGTCAGGATCTGCACGCCCAGCATCAGCGAAAGGATGGCGCCGAACGTCCACCAGTAGTTCAGGTTACGCGGCGTCGGATACGCCACGAACGAGGAGTGCATGAGTCCCATGATCGGGAGGCGCCGTTCGATCCACTTCAAGGCGGGATTGGTCGGCTGGAAATCGGATGGTCCGCTCATTGATGCGATCCTGAGGAAGTAAAACGACGCGACGGGTTAACGGGTCCCGGACAGGTGTCCGAGCCCTTACCCGATCTGGATTTTGGTATCGGAAACGAAGCTGTAGGGCGGCACCGGCAGGTTGGCCGGCGCGGGTCCCTGACGGATGCGGCCCGAGGTGTCGTAGACCGAACCGTGGCACGGGCAGAAGAAGCCGTCGTAAGCGCCCTCATGGGCGATCGGGATACAGCCGAGATGCGTGCAGATGCCGACCACGACCAGCCACTGGTCATGGCCCGGCTTGACGCGCTGCTCGTCGCTCTGCGGATCGGGCAGGCTCGATACCGGTACCTTGCGGGCCTCGTCGATCTGCTTCTTGGTCCGGTGACTGATGTAGATCGGCTTGCCGCGCCAGAACACCTTGATGTCCTGTCCCTCGGCGATCGGGGTCAAGTCGACCTCGATTGGCGCGCCGGCCGCGACCGTCGCGGCATCCGGGTTCATCTGGGCAACCAGCGGCCAGACCGTGGCAGCCGCGCCTACGGCGGCGACGGCTCCCGTTGCAACAAAAAGGAAATCACGGCGTGTCGGATGGTCCGCCGAAGACGCTGTCGTCACGATTCCAAGCCCTTTCTTATCTGCAGCCAGCGGAACCGCCCCGGAGGCGCCAAAAGCGCGACCCCGAAGAGGCTGCCGGCGCCCGCGGCCCCCGCGGCGGCAGAAAAACCGCTTTTCCTCCCCCAATCCGGCGGAACAAGCAGTCCAGAATCGTTCTATTGGCACCCTTGCCGTGAGAGCGCAAGCCCGCTATCGGCTGGCAAGCGTGCAATGCACTAAATCCGCGCCCGAGCGTGATTTATTCAATACATTTCATCCGCACGTCCGAAGCCTCGACACCATGCACATCGCGCTTTTCCAGCCGGACATCCCCCAGAACACGGGAACGATTCTGCGCCTGTGTGCGTGCCTGGGCGCGGCTGCCCATATCATCGAGCCGGCCGGCTTTCCGATCTCCGACCGGCATTTCCGCCGGGCGGGAATGGACTACCTTGATCATGTCGCCCTTACCCGCCATGACTCATGGCCAAAATTCGAGCAATGGCGTAACGAGGCACGTTTCCGGCTGCTGCTGTTTACGACCAAGGGGGCCGGTTCCTATCTGGATTTCAGCTACCGGCGGGACGATGTCCTGCTGTTCGGGCGCGAATCCGCAGGGGTACCCGATGAGGTCGCCTCCGCTGCCGATGCACGGCTGGTGATCCCGATCAGGCCGGGCTTGCGCTCGCTCAATGTGGCCATGGCAGCGGCCATGGCATTGGGCGAGGCGCTGCGGCAGACCGGTTCCGCGATCCGGGCAGATTCAGTCTGATGCGGTCTAAGGAGAGATGGTGAGCTACGCGGTCAAAGAAATATTCCTGACCTTGCAGGGCGAAGGCGCGCATGCCGGCCGCGCAGCGGTGTTTTGCCGTTTTTCCGGCTGCAACCTCTGGAGCGGCCGCGAGCAGGACCGCGCCACCGCCACCTGCAAGTTCTGCGATACCGACTTTGTCGGCACCGACGGCACGCTGGGCGGCCGCTACGCCACGGCGGACGAACTCGCCGACGTCATTGCCGGGCAATGGACCGGCGAGAATATCAACCGCTATGTGGTCCTGACCGGCGGCGAGCCCCTGCTGCAGGTCGATACCCCCTTCATCGATGCGCTGCATGCGCGCGGCTTCGCCATCGGCATCGAAACCAACGGAACGATCGAACCGCCCGGCGGGATGGACTGGGTCTGCGTCAGCCCGAAAGCCGGCGCCGGGCTTGTGGTGCGCCGCGGCCACGAATTGAAGCTGGTCTATCCGCAGGCCGGAGCGGCGCCGGAAGATTTTGCGGGACTCGATTTCGAACGTTTTTCGCTGCAGCCGATGGACGGACCCGACGTGATCGAAAACACCGCGCGCACGGTCGACTACTGTCTGCGCCATCCGCAATGGCGGCTCAGCCTGCAGACACACAAGACACTTGGCATCAGATAACTTGGCATCAGATAGGAACCAGATTTTCAAGATGTGGGAATTGACCAAATCATTTCGCTTCGAAGCCGCGCATTCGCTGAAGGGAACGACCTTCGGCGCGGCCAGCGAGGAAATTCACGGCCACTCGTTTCGCGCCGAGGTGAGCGTGCGCGGCACGCCCGATCCGGAAACCGGCATGGTGCTCGATCTCGGCCTGCTCGAACGCAGCATGGAGGAAGTCCGCAAGACCCTCGACCACAAGTTCCTGAACAAGGTCGAGGCGCTGGGAACGCCGACACTGGAAAATATTTCGCGCTATATCTTCGAGCGCGTCCAGCACGCCGGCAAGATCACCCGCGTCAGCGTTCATCGCGACAGCTGCAACGAGAGCTGCACCTATTTCGGGCCGCAGGGCTAGGACAACGTCAGGAAATTCCGCATGGACATGTCGGTCATCGAGGATCGCAAGACACGGGCGCGGCGCTGGTTCGAAGCGTTGCGCAACGACATCTGCGCGGCCTTCGAACGGCTGGAAGACGATGCGCCCGCCTCGCTTTATCCCGGCGACGCGGGACGCTTCGTGCGCACGCCCTGGGACCGCACCGACCACACCGGCAAGCCCGGCGGCGGCGGCGTGATGTCGATCATGCGCGGACGGCTGTTCGAGAAGGTCGGCGTGCACTGTTCGACTGTGCACGGCGAGTTCGCGCCGGAATTCCGCGCGCAGATTCCGGGCGCGGCCGACGATCCGAGGTTCTGGGCGTCGGGCATTTCGCTGATCGCGCACATGCACAACCCGCATGTACCGACGGTGCACATGAACACCCGTTTCGTCGTGACCACCAAGGCGTGGTTCGGCGGCGGGGCTGACTTGACGCCGGTACTCGACCGCCGACGCACCCAGGAAGACCCGGACACGATAGCCTTCCATCAGGCTATGAAGGAAGCCTGCGGGCGATCGAACGGCGTCGCCGACTACGACAAATACAAGAAGTGGTGCGACGAATATTTCTACCTGCCGCATCGCAAGGAAGCGCGCGGCATCGGCGGCATATTCTACGACTGGCACGATTCCGGCGACTGGGAGGCCGACCTCGTCTTCACGCAGGATGTCGGCCGCGCCTTCCTGAAAATCTATCCCGAACTCGTCCGGCGCAATTTCGCCCTGCCGTGGAACGCCGCCGAGCGCGAGGAGCAGTTGATCCGGCGCGGACGCTATGTCGAGTTCAACCTGCTCTACGACCGCGGCACGATCTTCGGGCTGAAAACCGGCGGCAATGTGGATTCCATTCTCTCGTCGATGCCGCCGGAGGTAAAGTGGCCATGATCGCATGATCAGCTTGTCATGACCGATCGCTAGAATGCGATTCGTGTCATGCATTCCAAGGAGCAGATCATGGATTTGAAACCAGGTGATGTCGTCATTCTGAAGTCCGGCGGCCATCCGCTCAGCGTAGCGGAAGTCAGCGACGGCAATGTTGCGTGCGTGTGGATGGGCAATGAAGGCGATCTCTTTCGCGAGACGCTGCCGTTAGCCGTCCTTGAACTCGCCGAAACCGATACGTCGGATGACGAAGAGGAAGATGAGGAAGACGAAGAAGACGATGAAGAGGAAGAGGACGAGCACGCCAGCAAAGTCGCTTAAGCGAATCTTCGGCGTCGCCCGGCATCCACAGCCCGGCGACGTCGTTTCCCGGAATTGGACCCCGTGCAGGGGATCTGATATTCGCGGCAAATCGGCCGCGATGGTTCGCGGTCGACAGCGCTGAAGCGAAATGGCCGTGAAACAATGACCCACCTGCCCCGCGCCATGCTGATCGACATGGACGACACCATCCTGTCGGCCTATGGCCGCCCCGAGATCGCCTGGCACAATGTCGCGGCGGAATTCGCCGCCGAGTTCGGGCCGTTGACCTCGCAGCAGGTTGCCGCCGCAGTTCTGGATTCCGCCCGCAAATTCTGGGCTGTTGCCGGGGCCGAATGGCGGTTGAAGCTGAATGAGGCGCGGCGCATCACCGTCAGCAACGGATTTGCCGCCCTTGCCGCCGGCGGCCACGCACTGCCGGAAGAGCTGGCGATACGGCTTGCCGACCGCTTCACCGCCTACCGCGAAGAGGAAATGTTTGTCTTCCCCGGCGCGCATGACGCTATCGACGAACTGAAGGTGCGCGGCGTCAAGCTGGCGCTGGTGACCAACGGCGCCGCCGGGGCCCAGCGCGCCAAGGTCGAACGCTTTGCGCTGTCGCACCGCTTCGATCACATCCAGATCGAGGGCGAGCATGGTTTCGGCAAGCCGGACGAGCGCGCCTATCTGCACGCCATGCAGACGCTCGGCGTCACTGCATCCGAGACCTGGATGATCGGCGACAATCTGGAATGGGAAGTCGTGGCGCCGCAGCGGCTTGGCATCTACGCCATCTGGATCGACGTGCATGGCGACGGCCTGCCGGCGGATTCCACCGTGAAGCCCGATCGCATCATCCGCTCGCTGACGGAACTGCTGCCCCGCGAGCGCTGACAGAGATCAGTGCCGCAGCGCCGCTGTGATCATGACGACGCCACCGACCATCACGGCGGCGTCGAGGATCGCGGTGTGGAAATGCACCGGCATGCGCTCGACGAAAGCCTTGGCGAGGAATGCGCCGGGAATCGCAATGGCGCCGATCAGCAGCGCAAAGGCCAGCACCTGCGCGGTGACGACGCCGGCCAGACCGAACACCGAAATCTTGATAAGGCTGGTCACGACCGAGATCACGGCGTCGGTGGCGATCACCGCCGCGCCTTCGAGGCCCGAGGCCATCAGCAGCGACAGCAGAATCACGCCGGAGCCTGATGTGCCGCCGACCACCACGCCATAGCCCACCGCGCTCACACCAAGGCCTGTGTTGCCAATCCTGATGTCGCGCCGCTTGGCCAACCGGCGCAGCGGCACGCTCAGGATCAGCATGCTGCCGATCACCAACGCCGCGCCGGCACTGGTGAGCCGCGTATAGCCATAGGCGCCGAGCGCCGTTGTCAGCGCGGCGGCCCCGATCACGATCAGGGCGCGGCGCCGGTCGGCGTAACGGAAATAGGCCGCGAAGCGGCTGATATTGGTGATGATCGCCGATATCGCGATGATCGGTACCACGGGTTCGGCGCCGATCAGCGGCACCAGCACCAGCGGCATCAGCGCGCCGGTGCCGTAGCCGGCAAGACCGCCGATGATGGACGCAAACAGCGCGACGCCTCCAACCACCACGAGCTGGCTTGCGGAAATGTCGGCGAAGCCAGCCAGAATATTCACAGCCGGTGATCGCGGGTGAAACGGGCGGCGGCCTGGTCGGCGATCGCCGCAAGCGCAGATGCATCCAGCGGAAAATCCGCGGCCAACCAGGCGTCTTCCGCAAGCGTCAGCACGTGACCGAGCGCGGGTCCTTCAGCAATGCCGCGAGAGATGAAATCGGCCGCCCTCAGCGGAAATTTCGGCGGGCTCCAGCGCTGCGGCAAGGTTGCGAGCTCGAGCCAGCGCGCGGCGCCATTGCGGATGCCGCCTGCGCGCGCCCATGCCAGCATCAGCCGGTTGCGGTAGGGATCCTCGCCGAGGCGATAGAGAAGCTGTCGCGCTCGCGCCTCATCCTTGCTGGCGAACCGCCACCAGCGATGGCCCATCGAGTCCAGCGCCTTGGCTTCTGCGTTGGAAAGCCGAAGCCGCGCCGAGATGCGCCTGGCGTCCTCGGTGACGGCAACCGTGAGCGCGGCGAGCCGGCGCACGGCGTTCGGCGGCAGCTCCAGCGCGCGTTCGGCCGCGATCATCGCGGCGAGCGTCCCGGTGTAGGTAACGCCGCCGAATATCGGCAGCAGCAGGCCGGCATCCGCCATCGCCTGCACCGCGACCGTGGCGCCTTCCGCGATCAACAGCTTCAACATCTCCATGCGCACGCGTTCGGCGGAAAGGTTCGAAAGTCCCGCGCGCCCGTCGATACAGGCGAGATATCCGGCACGGTCCGGCTCGCCCGCCCCGTAGGCGGCGTGCATGCGGAAGAAGCGCAGGATGCGCAGATAGTCCTCGGCGATGCGCAGGCTGGCATCGCCGATGAAGCGCACGCGTTTGGCTTCGATATCGGCAAGCCCTCCGACATGGTCATGCACGACGCCGTCGGCATCGACGGAAAGCCCGTTGATGGTGAAGTCGCGCCGTTCCGCATCGCGGATCCAGTCGCGCCCGAACACAACCTTGGCCTTGCGGCCAAAGGTTTCGGTATCCTCGCGCAAGGTCGTGACTTCGAATGGATGCGATTCGATGACCAGCGTGACGGTGCCGTGGTCGATGCCGGTCGGCACGCATTTGATACCGGCCGCCTTGGCGCGGCGGACCACCTCTTCGGGCAGCGCCGTGGTCGCGATGTCGATATCGCCCAAGGGAATTTTCAGAAGCGCGTTGCGCACGGCGCCGCCGATCACGCGGGCTTCCTCGCCATCGCCATTGAGCAACGCGAGCACGCGCGCCGCCGGACCGGATCTGAGCCAGGGCGCATCCGACAGCACGCGTGCCTCGCTCATTTTTCGACTCCGGGAACCAGCTTGCCGTCTTCCAAATGCGCGGGAATGTAGGTCGAATTCGGCGGCGCGCCGGAGAACTGCGCGAGCAGGACGAAGCTGATCACGACCAGCAGCAGCGATCCCAGCAGCAGTTTGGCGACAAGATGCGCCGGCCAGGAGGAGGACGCCAGCACGCCGGAACGGGTGGCGATCAGAAACAGCGCATAGACCGCGAACGGGATCAGGAAAATTCCGATTTCGGTCAGAACCGGACGGATCATGCGAGATAAATCCGCTCATACAGCACGCGCAGAATTCCTGCGGTCGCGCCCCAGATGTAACGCTCCGCGAACGGCATGGCGTAATAGGAGCGCTCCATGCCGCGGAATTCCTTGGAATGGATCTGGTGGTTCTCGGGATTCATCAGGAACGCCAGCGGCACCTCGAAGGCGTCAACCACCTCGCCTTCGTTGATCGTCAGCTTGAAGCCGGGCTTCACGCGCGCCACCGTCGGCAGGATACGAAACCCGAACGCGGTTCCGTAAAGATCGAGATAGCCGATCGGCTCGATGAAGTCGCGCTCGAGACCGACTTCCTCCTCCGCCTCGCGCAACGCGGCGTCGCACGGGGAAGCATCGGTGGCGTCGATCTTGCCGCCGGGAAAGGAAATCTGGCCGGCGTGGCTGGACAGATGCGGCGAACGCTGGGTCAGCAGCACGGTCGGCTCGCGGTGATCGACCACCGGGATCAGCACCGCCGCCGGGCGCACCGGCTGCTCGCGCGCCACGATCTCGAGCATGCGGTCGTTGCCCGCGTCACCGGTTTTCGGAATGATATCGGGATCGACCAGGCCGGCAGGCACGTCGAAATTCAGCCTGGCCCGGCTCCGCATGAAAAACTCCGCCGAGCTGATCGGAGCCGCTTCCATCTTTTTCAGTATCGGCTCGTTCAAACCGCGTCCCTCACCTGCTTCGCGTCCGCCATCGTAAAAAACTCGCCGCCGGACTCGATGCCGAACATCGGCTGACCATCGACCACCCGCTCTTCCCCCATGTCAACCAGATCGTAATAGAGCGCGCGCGTCACTTTCGCCCACAGATCGGAGCGGACGTGCAAATAGGGCGTCAGCCCGCCGTCGCCGGCCATCTCGAATCGCAGGCGATGGGCGGAATCGCATGGCACCCAGTCGTCGACGTTGGTGCGAAAGCGCAGCAGCCGGCCGCGGTCGCCGGCCTCGTTTTGCATCTCCACTTGCATCTCCACCGCCATGAACGGCGCATCGTCCACGCGGATGCCGACCTTCTCGACCGGGGTCACGAGAAAGTGCTTGCCGTCCTCGCGCTTGAGAATAGTCGAAAACAGCCGCACCAGCGCCGGCCGCCCGATCGGCGTACCCATGTAGAACCACGTACCATCGCCGGCGATTCGCATGTCGAGATCGCCGCAGAACGGCGGATTCCACAGGTGGACCGGAGGCAGTCCCTTCGCGGCGGAGGGAGCGTTGGCGGCTTCCCTCGCAGCGATAGTTAGTCCTTCGAGGCCCTGAGTGCCGGTTTGCCCTTGCTTCGCCATTGTTTGCCCTGAGTCTCGGCGTCTCATCTGGCACGATTGGTGCACATATACCGAGATATGTGTTCCCGACGATTTGCGTCCGTACTATTGCGGATCAAGTCGCCACATCGTGATGCCGTTCATACCCCGAAATACCGATAAGGTGGGGATAGTTTAATTCAACGAATACATGGCCTTTGCACAAGTTTAGCATGAGGTTCGTGGCATGACGACGCAACCAGCGGTGTCATCAAGCCGTTAGACGGTTGAAGGAGAAAGTCATGGCGGGTGCAGACGGTGTCGAGAAACTCGAGGACGCGGTCGTTCGGTCGGCGGAGCAGGTCGCCGGCCAGATTCGCGCCGCAAAGGAAGCGATCTCCACCGTCATCTTCGGCCAGGACCGGGTGATCGAAAACACCTTGGTGACCATCCTGTCCGGCGGCCACGCGCTGTTGATCGGGGTTCCCGGCCTCGCCAAGACCAAGCTGGTGGAAACGCTCGGCGTCACGCTCGGGCTTGACGCCAAGCGCATCCAATTCACGCCGGACCTGATGCCGTCGGATATTCTGGGCGCCGAGGTGCTGGACGAGAGCAATACCGGCAAGCGGTCGTTCCGCTTCATCTCCGGACCGGTGTTCGCGCAGCTCCTGATGGCCGACGAAATCAACCGCGCCAGCCCGCGTACGCAATCGGCGCTGCTGCAAGCCATGCAGGAACAGCACATCACCGTTGCAGGCGCGCGACATGACCTCCCGAAACCGTTCCACGTGCTTGCCACGCAAAACCCGCTGGAGCAGGAAGGCACCTACCCGCTGCCCGAAGCGCAGCTCGACCGCTTCCTGATGGAGATCGACGTCGATTATCCCGATCGCGACGCCGAACGCCGCATCCTGTTCGAAACAACCGGCGCGGAAGAAACGCTCGCCAAGGCCTCGATGGATGCGGAAATCCTGATCACGGCGCAGCGGCTGGTGCGGCGCCTGCCGGTCGGCGACAGCGTCGTCGAGGCGATCCTGTCGCTGGTGCGCGCGGCGCGTCCGAGTTCCGAAGACGGCGGCGACAAGCTGATCGCCTGGGGGCCGGGCCCGCGCGCCAGCCAGTCGCTGATGCTGGCGGTCCGCGCCCGCGCGTTGCTCGACGGCCGCCTCGCGCCCTCGATCGACGACGTGCTGGATCTCGCTGAGCCCATTCTCAAGCACCGCATGGCGCTGACTTTCTCGGCGCGCGCGGAAGGCCGCACCATTCCCGACGTAATCAGACAACTGAAGACGCGGATCGGTTGATGGCCGCAGAGACCAGCCACGAGACCAGGGAGATTGTTGCGATACGACGTGCCGATGGCGAAAGCCGAACGCTCGCCGCTTCGCTTCCCCGACTCGTGCTCGAAGCCCGTCGCATCGCCGCCAACGTCATCCATGGCCTGCATGGCAGGCGCCGCGCCGGCGCCGGCGAGAGCTTCTGGCAATACCGCCGCTTCGTCTCCGGCGAGCCGTCGCAGAATGTCGACTGGCGGCGCTCGGCGCGCGACGATCATCTCTATGTCCGGGAGCAGGAATGGGAGGCCGCCCATACCGTGTGGCTGTGGCCCGATCGCTCGGCCTCGATGACGTTTGCTTCCAAGGGCGCGCGCGATTCCAAGCTGGAGCGCGGCCTGATCGTTACGTTTGCGCTCGCCGAACTCCTGGTTTCGGGTGGCGAACGCGTCGGCATTCCCGGCCTGATGAACCCGACCGCAAGCCGCAACGTGATCGACAAGATGGCGCAGGCGATGCTGCACGACGACGCGGTGCGCGCGAGCTTGCCGCCGTCCTTTGTCCCGTCGGCGCTGGCCGAAATCGTCGTGCTGTCCGACTTCTGGTCGCCGATGAGCGAAATCAGGACGATGCTCGCAGGGCTCTCGGCCTCCGGCGCCCACGGTTCGCTGATCCAGGTCGTCGATCCCGCCGAAGAAACCTTTCCCTATGCCGGGCGCGTCGAGTTCGTCGAGCCGGAAGGTTTTGGCGTCATCACCGCCGGCCGCGCCGAGAGCTGGGTCAGCGACTACGTCGCGCGCGTCGCACTGCATCGCGACGAGATCCGCAGCGAGACCAACCGGCTCGACTGGTTGTTCTCGACCCACACTACCAGCCGTTCCGCCGCCGAACTCCTGCTGTTCCTGCATTCGGGCATGATGGCAGCCAAGGGAAGCGCGCGCGGCTCGACCGTCAAGGCGGGGCGTAGCGCATGATCGCGGGGCTCCCCCTAACCTTTGCGCAACCGCTGCTACTGCTGGGCTTGTTGAGCCTGCCGGTATTGTGGTGGCTGTTGCGCGTGATGCCACCGCGGCCGAGGCGGATCGAGTTTCCGCCGACGCGGCTGTTGTTCGACATCAGGCCGAGGGAAGAAACCCCGTCGCGGACGCCGTGGTGGCTGACGGCGCTGCGGCTGGCCGCGGCCGCACTTGTCATCCTTGCCGCTGCAGGTCCGATCTGGAATCCGCAGACCGGGGTCGGCGGCAGCAACGCGCCATTGGTGATCCTGCTCGACGACGGCTGGAGCGCGGCGGCAAGCTGGGACACGCGGGTCAAGGCCGCTGACGAACTGATTGCCAACGCCGACAACGATCGCCGCGGCGTTGCACTGGTTCCGCTCTCCGAGACCGCGCGCGACATCACGCTAATGCCGGCCGGCACCGCGCGGGTCGCGCTGCGTCAGATCGCACCAAAGCCCTATTCGGTGGACCGCGTCGACACGCTTGGCGCGCTCGACCGCTTCCTGAAGGCGACTGGGGATGCCGAAATCGCCTGGCTGTCCGACGGCGTCGACACCGGGCGCGGCGCTGAATTTGTCGAAAATCTCGGCAAGACGATCGGCGAGCGCAAGCTGATGCTGTTCGAGGGCGGCGCGGCCCCGGCGCAGGCACTGGTCGGCGCGGAAAACGCCGCGGCCAAGATGACGGTCAAGGTGCTGCGCACCACCGGCGGCGTCGCAGCCGGCGTGGTTCGCGCGATCGACGCCAAGGGCTCGCCGATCGGCGAGGCCCGCTACGCATTCGGCATGCAGGATCGCGAGAGCGAAGCAGCGTTCGATCTGCCGGTCGAACTGCGCAACGACATTTCGCGGCTGGAAATATCGGGCGAGCGATCGGCCGGCGCGGTGCAATTGCTCGACAAGCGATGGCGGCGGCGCGCCGTCGGCGTCGTCACCGGCGCGACCAGCGATACCGCCCAGCCGCTTCTCGCCTCGACCTTTTATCTCACCCGCGCGTTGTCGCCATTTGCCGACGTGCGGCTCGGCGACCGCGGGGCGCCGCAACAGGTGATCGCGCAATTCCTCGATCAGAGGCTGCCGATGATCGTGCTCGCCGATGTCGGCACGCTGTCGCCGGAAATCCGCGAGCGGCTGAACGCATGGATCGATCAGGGCGGCGTGCTGGTGCGTTTCGCCGGCCCCCGCCTGGCGCAGGCCGATGACGATCTGGTGCCGGTGAAGCTGCGGCGAGGAGGCCGCATTCTGGGCGGTAGCCTGACCTGGGAAAAGCCGCAGCATCTCGCGTCCTTCGCCGCCGACGGACCGTTCGCGGGCCTCGCCGTGCCGAAGGACATCACCGTGAACCGGCAGGTTCTGGCCGAGCCGGATGCAGTGCTCGCCACCAAGACCTGGGCGTCGCTGGAAGACGGCACGCCGCTGGTGACCGGCGAGCATCGCGGCAAGGGCATTGTCAGCCTGTTCCATGTCGGCGCCGACTCGCGCTGGTCGGACCTGCCGATGTCCGGCAGTTTCGTCGAGATGCTGCGGCGGCTGGTCGACATGTCCGGCTACACCGCAAAGCCCGGTGCGGGCGTCGCGAGCGAGGCGACCAATGTCGAGACCGTGGCGCCGCTGCGCACCCTCGACGGTTTCGGCGCATTTGGACCGCCGCCCTCGACCGCCAAGCCGATGCCGGCGGACTATCGCGACCGCGCCACACCAGATCATCCACCGGGTTTCTACGGCCCGGCCGATGGTCCGATCGCGGTCAACACGCTGGCCTCGGCCGATCGCATCGCGCCGCTCGACACAGCTTCCTTGCGCGCGCAGCGCGCCAGCTACACCAACGCCGAACCGCGCGATTTGCGCGGCATCCTGCTATCGTCATCGCTGGCGCTGTTCCTGATCGATGCGATCGTGGTCGCGATGCTGGGCGCGGGCCTTGCCGCCTTGTGGCGGCGGCGCACGGCGGCTGCCAGTATTGTGCTGGGCCTGATCCTGTCCGCGGCGCCGATCGCGCCGTCGCCGACGCATGCCCAGAGCAACGATGATTTCGCCATCAAGTCGGTATCGCAGACGCGCCTTGCCTATGTCGTCACGGGAAATGCCGACGTCGATTCCATCGTCAAGGCTGGCATGGCCGGGCTGACGCTGTTCCTGGCGCAGCGCACGGCGCTAGAGGCCGGCGATCCCGTCGGCGTCGATCCCGCGCGGGACGAGCTGGCGTTCTTTCCGCTGATCTACTGGCCGGTGGTGCCGGGCGCGCCGAAGCCGCCGCAGGATGCCATCAACCGTATCGACGCCTACATGAAGCAGGGCGGCACGGTTCTGTTCGATACCCGCGACGCCGTCGAGGCGCCGCCCGGCGAGAACGGCGCGTCGCAGACGCCGGGCATGCGCACCTTGCGCGAAATTCTCTCCTCCCTCGACGTGCCTGAATTGGAGCCGGTGCCGCGCGAGCACGTGCTCACCAAAACGTTTTATCTGCTGCGCGATTTCCCCGGCCGCTTCAACTCGGGCCAGACCTGGGTCGAGACCTTGCCGCGCGAGGATGATGACGACGTGGCATCGCGGCCTGCGCGCGGCGGCGACGGCGTCTCGCCCATCATCATCACCTCGAACGACCTGGCCGGCGCCTGGGCGCACCGCCCGGACGGGCAGCCGATGCTGCCACTGAC
This sequence comes from Bradyrhizobium sp. AZCC 2176, assembly GCF_036924645.1. Classification (NCBI taxonomy): domain Bacteria; kingdom Pseudomonadati; phylum Pseudomonadota; class Alphaproteobacteria; order Hyphomicrobiales; family Nitrobacteraceae; genus Bradyrhizobium; species Bradyrhizobium sp. AZCC 2176. The sequence continues at coordinate 720,351 of NZ_JAZHRX010000001.1, forward strand.
GCCGGGTGAGCCGCGCCAGCGCGAATTCGCGTTCCGCTCCGGCGTCAACATCGTGATGTACACCCTGACCGGCAACTACAAGGCCGACCAGGTCCACGCGCCGGCTCTGATCGAGCGGTTGGGGCAATAGGCCATGAGTTACGGCATCGCCTTCACCCCTCTCGTTCCGACACTCGTGCTGTGGATCGCGCTGGCTGCGATCGTCGCGATCGCAGCGGTATTGCTGCTCGGGCGCTCGCGTGGTGCCGCCGTGCGCGTCGCGGCGCTGGCGCTAATCCTGCTGGCGCTCGCCAACCCCTCCTTCACCCGCGAGGACCGCGAGCCGCTATCGTCGGTCGCCGCCGTCGTGATCGACAAGAGCCCGAGCCAGAATTTCGGCACCCGCAATCAAGAGGCGGCCAAGGCGCAGGAGGCCCTGGTCGATACGCTGAAAAAGATCAAGGGGCTGGAAGTCCGCGTCGTCGAGGCCGGACAGGCCGACGGTGAAACCGACGGCACCAAACTGTTCGGCGCGCTGTCCTCGGCGCTGTCGGACGTTCCAGTCGACCGCGTCGCCGGCGCGTTCCTGATCACGGATGGCCGGGTGCATGACATTCCCCCCAACGCCGCCGCCCTCGGCTTCCAGGCACCGGTGCACGCGCTCGTCACCGGGGCTAAGGACGAGCGCGACCGCCGTATCGCGATCTCGGCCGCGCCGCGTTTCGGCATCGTCGGACAGCCCCAGACCATCACCTACCGGCTCGACGACCAGGGCGTCTCCGGCCAGCGCGCCAGGATCGTGGTCCGCCGCGACGGTGAGGTGATCAGCGAGCGCACGCTCGTGAGCGGCCAGACCTCCAATGTCGAGGTCGACATCAAGCATGCCGGGGCGAACATCGTCGAGATCGAGGCCTCGCCGCTCGACAACGAGCTCACGCTGGTCAACAACCGCGCCGTGGTCGCGATCGAAGGCGTGCGCGACAGGCTGCGCGTGCTGCTGGTCTCCGGCGAGCCGCATTCCGGCGAACGCACGTGGCGTAACCTGCTGAAGTCCGACGCCAGCATCGACCTCGTGCATTTCACGATTCTGCGCCCGCCTGAGAAGCAGGACGGCACGCCGATCAACGAATTGTCGCTGATCGCGTTTCCGACCCGCGAGCTGTTCCAGCAGAGGATCAACGATTTCCAGTTGATCATCTTCGACCGCTATGCCCGCCAGGGCGTGCTGCCGATCGCCTATTTCGACAACATCGCGCGCTATGTCCGCGCCGGCGGCGCTGTGCTGGTGTCGGCCGGCCCCGATTACGCCTCCACCACCAGCATCTGGCGCACGCCGCTGGACACGGTGCTGCCGGCCGAGCCCGTCGGCGTCAGCGAAAAACCGTTCTATGCGCACTTAAGCGACGCCGGTAAGCGCCATCCGGTGACACGCGGCCTCGAAGGCTCCGCCAGCGAGCCGCCGCGCTGGAGCCGCTTCTTCCGCACGGTGGAAACGCGCAACGCGATCGGCGCGCCCGTGATGACCGGCGCCGACGGCAAGCCGCTGCTGCTACTGTCGCGCTTCGGCGAAGGCCGGGTCGCGCTCTTGCTCACGGACCACATCTGGCTGTGGGCACGCGGCTATGAAGGCGGCGGCCCGCATCTGGATCTGCTGCGGCGGATGTCGCACTGGCTGATGAAGCAGCCTGATCTCGACGAAGAAGCGCTGCGCCTGCAGATCCAGGGCAAGGACCTCGTGGTGCTGCGCCAGACCATGGCCGACAACGTGCCGCCCGTAACAGTGACGTCGCCGAGCGGCGCCACCAAAGAACTCACGCTGACCGCAAGCGAGCCCGGCACCTGGCGCTCCACCCTTCCCGCCAACGAACTGGGACTCTGGCAGGCAACGGATGGCGCGCTGAAAGCCCTGATCAATGTCGGGCCGACCAACCCGAAGGAATTTTCGGAAGTCACCTCCACCACCGAGATGCTGAAACCGCTGGCGCAAGCGACCGGCGGCGATGCTCGCCGCGTGGCCGACGGCGGCAGCATCGATCTCCCGCGTGTGGTCCCGGTGCGCGCCTCCGGCATCTTCCACGGCGACGGCTGGATGGGCGTCAAGATGCGCGACGCCAGCGTCGTCAAGGGTGTCGGCGTGCTGCCGATGTTCGCCGGCCTGGTCGGGCTCCTGCTGCTGCTCGGTGCCTTCGCGGCGACCTGGGTGCGCGAGGGGCGTTGAGCTGAACGTCGGTGATCCGGCGGCGTGGTGCGGGGTCTATGCTGCCTCGTCGGCACGCAGCCATCTCGGGAACGGATCGGCGAGCGCCGCCCATTCCTTGAGATGCATTCCCGGTTTGCCTGAGACCAGGCATGCGTCGAGGCGCGCCTTGATAGCTTTTTCGTCCATGCCGGTGCCGATGAAGACGATCTCCTGTCGACGGTCGCCGTAGAGTTCGTTCCAGTTCTTCTTCAGCGATTTCTGCCAGAACGGATCGTCGGGCCACCGGTCAGCAGGCACGTTGGCCCACCAAAACCCGAGACCTTCAGTACGGACGATCGCACCTGCTTGACTCAACTCACCGAGCCATTGTGGACGTGTAGCGATCCAGAAATGTCCCTTCGCCCGAATCACTCCGGCCCAGCTTTCCCGCAGGAACTGATGGAATTTCGTCGGCTCGAACGGTCGGCGCGCACGGTAGACGAAGCTGCCGACACCGTACTGCTCGGTCTCCGGCGTGTGATCGCCGAAGCCATACAGTTCCTTGAACCAGAGCGGATGCTGCTGCGCCCGCGCGAAGTCGAAGCGGCCGGTGTTGAGGATGCGCTCGAACGGAGCTTTGGCGAAATCAGTCTCCACGATATCGGCGGCCGGGTTGAGCGCGCGGATGATCTTGCGCGCGGCGTCCAATTGGCTGGTGGACGCATCGTTGATCTTGTTCAGCACGATGACGTCGGCGAACTCGATCTGCTCCACCAACAGATCAACCATGGTCCGCTTGTCGTCGGCGCCAAGGGATTCGCCACGATCCCTGATGAAGTCGGCCGAGGAATAGTCCCGCAGCAGGTTTACGGCATCGACAACTGTCACCATGGTGTCCAGTATTGCCACGTCGGAAAGACTATCGCCCTCCTCGGTGCGGAAATCGAACGTCGCGGCAACGGGAAGCGGCTCCGAAATGCCCGTCGATTCAATCAGGAGGTAGTCGAACCGATCGCTCTCGGCGAGGGTGCGGACTTCCTTCAACAGGTCGTCACGCAGCGTGCAGCAGATGCACCCGTTCGTCATCTCGACCAGTTTTTCATCAGTCCGCGAAAGATTCGCACCGCCATCGCGCACCAGGTCGGCGTCGATGTTCACCTCGCTCATGTCGTTCACAATCACCGCCACCTTCAGACCGTGACGGTTGTTCAGCACGTGATTCAGCAAAGTTGTCTTTCCAGCCCCGAGGAAGCCGGACAAGACGGTGACGGGAAGTTTTCGCATGGAGATCAAACAACCTGTGCAGTGCGCGGAATCCCGATCGAGAGCGGGGAAGCATCGGGAGGCTCCGAATGATGTTATGTTATAACATAACATCTTGGATGACACGCGTTGTCAATCGGAAAATCCGAGGGCCGGAAACGTCCATGGCTGATGTCTTTTTGCCAGAGTCACGCGCACGACGTCGCCTGACCGCGGATGCCCACATATCAGCGCCACCGTTGCCGCAATCACACACACTGGCGCGGATTGCGCCGCGGTTCACGAGCACCGGTTGACAGCATAATCCCCCTCCGATGTTATAATGTAACAGTGGGTGGTCGATGGACTCGGCCGCCGGGGCAAGGCGTACGTCATTGTGAAATGGTTTCGGAACAACGTCAGAACTGGCGCGCGACTGGCGCTGTTCGCGCTTGTTGTCCAGTTCGCGCTGTCGTTCGGGCATTGCCACGGGGCGGCCGCGCAGAACATTCAGATCGGCCTCTCAGATGCCGGTCTTGCCTACGCCGCGGATCACGCCGCGCTTGATGCGGCCAGCGACACGTTTCAGCAGCAGTCCTCCAATCACGACAACGACCGGCACCCGGTCGACGCCTGCGCGATCTGCGCCGTCGTTTCGCTCGCCAACAATTTCCTGTTCGCCACGCCGCCGCTCCTGGAGCTGCCGCAGGCGGTCGAGCTTCTGCGCCTGACCACCGGCGCCGAGTTCGCGCATCTCGGCTCGCTTCATGCCGCGTTCCAGTCCCGCGCACCTCCCGTCTCCTGACATCGATTGATTGATGCATTCCTGGGGAGAATCGCCGCACTATACGGTGTCTCCCGAGGAGAAATCGGAATCGATCCGTCGCACATCGACGGAATCAGGATCGGGACAATGACATTCAAGAAGAAACGAGCGTTCTACATCGGTGGAACAAGCTGGCTATTGCTATGCGCGGTGGGCAACCAAGCAATGGCCCAGGGTGCGGCCGCGCCGCCGTCCTCGACACAGTTGCCTGAGATCACCGTGACGGCGCCGAGCCCAATCGTGCGCCGCCGCGCCGTTGTTCCGGCGCGTACGCCGGTGCGCATCGCCCGCACAGCGCCCGGCCGTGAGCGTGCGCCGGAAGCCACGCCTGCGCCGGCCGCTCCAGCGCCTCAACAGGGCGTGCTGCCCATCGTGACCGACCAGTTTGCAACTGTCACAGTGGTGCCGAACGAGGAAATTCGCCGCCAGGGCACAGCCCAGCTCGGCGATCTCCTGTTCTCAAAACCCGGCATTACTGGATCGACCTTTGCGCCGGGCGCCGCGAGCCGACCGATTATCCGGGGTCTCGACGTCAATCGCGTCGGCATCCTCGAGAACGGCACCAACGCTGGCGGCGCGTCCGATCTCGGCGAAGACCATTTCGTGCCGGTCGATCCACTGGCGACAAACCAGGTGGAAGTTATCCGCGGTCCAGCCGCGATGCGCTACGGATCGACATCGATCGGCGGCGTCGTCAGCGCAACCAACAATCGCATCCCGGACGCCCTGCCTTCATGCGCGGCCACACCGTTCCAGACCTACGGACTGCCGGCGAAAGCGCCGCTCGCAAACGTGGGATCACCTTCCTGCGTCACGGTCGAAACCCGAACGGCCGTCAGTTCCGTCGACCGCGGTGTCGATGGCGGCATCCTGATCGATGCCGGCGGTGGCAATTTCGCTGTTCATGCCGACGCCTATGGCCGCAAGGCCAGCGATTACAGCATTCCGGGCTATCCGTATTTGTTCGACCAGACCCGCCCGGTCAACGGCCGGCAGCCGAATTCGGCGATGCAGGCGGCTGGTGCGTCGATCGGCGGCTCTTACATCTTCCACGGCGGCTTCATCGGCGCGGCGATCACGCAGAACGACACGCTTTATCGCATTCCCGGCATCGACGGCGCCGATCACCAGACCCGCATCGACGCGCGCCAGACCAAGTTCACGGCCAAGGGCGAATACAGGCCGGACGCGGCGGCGATCGACGCGGTGCGTTTCTGGGCCGGCGCGACCGACTACAAGCACAACGAGATCGGACTGGCCGACCCCGCCGACTTCTCGTCCCTCGGCGTGCGGCAGACCTTTACCAACAAGGAGCAGGAAGGGCGCGTGGAGGTGCAGATGGCACCGTTCAACGCGCGGTTTGCTGCCGTCACGACCGCCTTCGGCCTGCAGGCCGGGCATCAGGAACTGACAGCATCAAGTCCGGACGATCCAGGCAGCCCGCTCAACGGATTGTGGGATCCTAACAAGAACAACAGGGTCGCCGGCTATGTCTTCAACGAGTTGAAGTTCACTGACTCAACCAAGGCGCAGATCGCCGGCCGTATCGAGCATGTCAGTCTCAGCGGAACAACGCCGGCATTCATTCCGGAGCTGTTCGACCTCAACGTCGACCCTGCCGCCATTGGTCCTGCCACACCGCGCAACCTGAACTTCACGCCGAAAAGTGCGAGCGTCGGTCTGCTCCAGGATTTGCCATGGGGTCTTGTCGCAAGTATTACCGCCCAATACGTCGAGCGCGCGCCCAAGCCGGCCGAACTGTTTTCACGCGGCGCGCACGATGCGACCGCCACGTTCGATATAGGCAATCCCAATCTCGGCATCGAAACCGCCAAATCGATCGAGATCGGATTACGACGCGCGACTGGCCCCTTCCGATTCGAAGCAACCGCTTACTACACCAAGTTCAATGGCTTTATTTTCCGTCGTCTCACTGGCAACACCTGCGAGGATGTCGCTTGCGTTGGCCCCGCCGACCCGGCTTTTCCCCTTGAGCTGAACCAGGCGATCTATTCGCAGCGCGACGCCACCTTCCGTGGCGGCGAGTTCCAAAGCCAGTTGGACGTCGGGCCGCTCTACGGCGGCATCTGGGGCATCGAGAACCAGTTCGATGTGGTGCGCGCGACCTTTAACGATGGCACCAATGTTCCGCGAATTCCGCCGGTGCGAGTCGGCGGCGGCCTGTTCTGGCGCGATGCCAACTGGCTGACGCGGATCAACCTGCTGCACGCCTTCGCTCAGAACGATATCGCCCCGATCGGCGAGACGCCAACCGCGGGCTATAATCTGTTGAAGGCGGAGATCAGCTACAAGACGAAGCTCGATCCGTCCTGGTTCGGTGCACGCGAGATGCTGATCGGCCTCGTCGGCAACAACCTCTTGAACGAGAACATCCGCAATTCGGCGTCCTTCAACAAGGACGAGGTCTTGCTGCCGGGCATCGGCGTGCGGGCGTTTGCCAATCTGAAGTTCTAGAGCAGGTGCTGATGGGTGGCGTTAGCTGGTGCTACCAGCTAACGTCGGCAAGGACGACGGTGGATGCCGGATTTGGATGTCGCATCGTTCCGGATATGCCTTGCCCGACACGAGCTCACGAACACGGATAGATGACTTCGCCGATCAATATTCCCGTCTACAGCGATGCCCTTGTCTTGCTCGGCACTGCGGGCATCGTCATTCCATTGGTACGCCGGTTCGGCATCAATCCCGTCCTCGGCTATCTCGTAGCGGGCGCGATCCTCGGTCCCCTGGGGCTCGGTTCGTTTATCGGCGAATTCCCCTACTTGTACTGGTTCACCGTCGTTGACGCCAAGAACGTCGCCGGTATCGCCGAACTCGGCATCGTGTTCCTGCTGTTCCTGATCGGCATGGAGCTGTCCTATGAGCGGTTGAAGACGATGCGCCGCCTGGTCTTCGGACTGGGCAGCCTGCAGATCGTCCTCTCTGCAGCCGCCATCGGCGCAGCCGTATTCCTTGCGGGCGGCAAGCCGCCGGTGCCGCTCATCGTCGGCGCCTGCCTGGCGCTGTCGTCGACCGCCATCGTCGTTGACGTGCTTTCCAGGCAGGGACGGCTGAAGACAAGTGCGGGCCGCGCCAGTTTCGCGATCCTGCTGGCGCAGGATCTGGCGGTGGCGCCGCTCCTGCTGTTCATCACCATTCTCGGCGCCGGCGAATCCGGTTCGGTTGCCGGCACTCTCATGCTGGCGCTCGTCAACGCCGCGATCGCGCTCGGCGTGATAGTCATCGCCGGCCGCGTGGTGATGCGGCCGCTGTTCCGTCTGGTCGCATCCGTCGGCATGAGCGACCTGTTCGTGGCCACCACGCTGTTCGTGATCGTCGCAACCGGCGTGGCCGCCGCCGTGGCAGGTTTTTCGATGGCGCTTGGCGCCTTCGTCGCCGGCCTGCTGCTCGCCGAAACCGAATTCCGCAAGGCGATCGAGACCGCGATCGACCCTTTCAAGGGTCTCCTGCTGGGCCTGTTCTTTTTTACGGTCGGCATGAACATCGACTTCCGCGAGCTTGCCCGCGATCCCGTTTGGCTGCTTGGAAGCGTCGTCGGGCTCATCGCCGTCAAATCCATCATCCTCATCCCCCTCGCCCGGCTGTTTCGCCTTTCCTGGCGAGCGTCCATCGAAACGGGCCTCCTGCTCGGCCCGGGCGGCGAATTCGCCTTCGTCGGCATCGGCATGGCGACGACGCTTGGTCTGATCGATGCCAAGATGTCGAGCTTCACGGTCGCACTGACGTCGCTGACCATGGTGCTCATTCCCGCGCTTTCCCATGTCGCGCGGCGGTTGGCGCCAATGGTGCGCGAAGACAGGCCACTCGACCCCGAACTTTCCGTTGCCCCGAGCGGCGGCACCAACCATGCCATTGTCATCGGACATGGCCGGGTGGGACAGGTCGTCTGCACCATGCTCGATCGGCACCAATTCCAGTACGTTGCCATCGATAATGATGCCGCAGCCGTTCCGGAGCAGCGAAGGCAGGGGCGCACCGTTTATTATGGTGACGCGACAAACCCGGAGTTTTTGAAGAGCTGCGGCCTCATGGACGCCGCAGCCGTCATCGTCACGATCGGCGAAGCCAAAGGCATCGACGAAATCGTCGCGCAAGTTCGCGCGCTCAGGCAGGATATGCTGGTGGTGTCGCGCGCCCGCGACGCGGAGCATGCGCGGCATCTTTATCAGATCGGCGTTACCGACGCCGTGCCCGAGACCATCGAGGCAAGCTTGTTGTTGTCAGAAGCAGCCCTGATCGGCCTCGGCGTGGCCATGGGGCAGGTCGTCGCGTCCATCCATGAAAAGCGCGAGGAATTCCGGCACGAATTGCAGCAGGCTGCCGGTGGTACCCGGCCTGCCGAAGAGACGACTGGCGTCAGAAGGAAACCGTTATTCTGACATGAGAGCGACGCCGCGCGGCTCGATCATCCCGGCCGATGCGCTACGCTACCGCGCCTTGCTCCAGTCCGGCCGGATATCGCCGGAGACACCGTCGAAGGCGCCCTCGACCAGTTCCGCGATCAGGAGGCGGCTGTAGTCGACGGGACCCGGCATGATCACCCGCCCCTTCGGGATGACCTTGAAGCCGACGCGGCTGTAGTAGGGTTCGTCGCCGACCAGAATGATGAGCCGATGGCCCTTGGCCTTGGCGTCCTGCAGCGACCGATCGAGCAGCATGCGCCCGACGCCGCGCTTTCGGAACGGCGGCTCGACCGTCAACGGCCCCAGCATCAGGGCCGGCGTGTCGCCGATGCAGATCGGCAACTGCCGCACCGAGCCGACCAGCAATGTGCCGATCCGCGCCGTGAACGAGAGGTCGAGCAGGTGATCGACATGCTCGCGCAGGCGGTAGGCGCTCAGCACGAAACGGCCGGGACCGAATGTGCGCTCGTGCAGGCGCTCGATCGACTGCGCGTCTTTTGGTGTTTCGGCCAGGATGGTGACGTCGAGTTCGCTCATGATGGGGCGCGGGATAGCATCTGGCGGCGGCGCGGTCCATCGCTGGAAGCGGCAATCCCGGTATTGCCTCAATCCCTGCTAATGGTGGGCTGGGACAAATAGGCCAAAAGCTTCATTTCGCGGCGGCCGCGCGTCACCGTATCCAGCACCAGCCCCGAAGATGCCGACAGCACCGCCACGATCATCAGGCCCATCGACAGCACCGCGGTCGGTAGCCGCGGAACGAGGCCTTCCTCGAGATAGGTGACGATCACGGGGATCGCGAGGCCGATCGAAACCAGCATCAGGAAGATGCCGATCACCGTGAAGAACCGCAGCGGCTTTTCCGACCGGTACAGTTTCAGGATGGTGCCGAGAATTCGAAAACCGTCGCGCCAGGTGTTCAGCTTGCTGAACGATCCCTCGGGGCGGGCATAGTAAGGCGTCTCGACTTCCAACACCGGCAGCGCCAGTTCAAGCGCGTGCACGCTTAGCTCGGTTTCGATCTCGAATCCATCGGACAGCACCGGAAAGGATTTGACGAAGCGGCGCGAGAACACGCGGTAGCCGGAAAGGATATCCTTGAATTCCTGGCCGAACACCGAGGAAAGGAAACTCGTCAGCATCCAGTTGCCGGTGCGATGGCCGGGTCGGTAGGCAGTGACCGATTGGTCGACGCGAAATCCCACCACCATATCGAGGTGGTCGTTGACCAGCGTATCGATCATGCGCGGCGCGCTTGGCGCGTCATAGGTCGCGTCGCCGTCGACCAGTACATAGACGTCGGCATCGACATCGGCGAACATGCGCCGGACCACATGCCCCTTGCCCTGGCGGCGCTCCCTACGCACGATGGCGCCGGCCGCGCGCGCTACCTCGACGGTGCGGTCCTTGGAATTGTTGTCGTAGACGTAGATCTTCGCCGTCGGCAATGCCTTGCGGAAGTCGGAGACCACGGTAGCGACCGCGGCTTCCTCATTGAAGCACGGCACGAGAACCGCAATCCGTAGCGCAGGTCCGGTCATCGCACGCTCACCGAATTAAGTCCGTCCATGGCGCGTCATACCGCAATCAGGCGTTGGCCGGTTGGGGGAAGCCGCACTGTCTGCGGCCCGTTCGCCGCGCAGATCGAGCGTTGCGAACAGCAGAGTCCAGAGCGAGAGCATGTCGATCGGAAGGATATAATATGGCGTAAATATCGGATGGGCCGTGAGAATCAGGTTTAGCGCAAGGTTTACGGCGACCAGGAGGGCGATCTGTCTGGCGCGGCCCCTGATCGAAGCGCCAGAGCCAGGCTGTCCAGGCGACCGAGAACGCCAGCAAGGTGAATTTAACAGCACGTACTGGCATGAGCGACCACTAGCGCCAGGTCGCGACCGGCGCCACGCGATCGAGCACTTCGGCGATCCGCAGCCGCGTGCCCCGGGTCGTCTCCGCCGGCAGCGCCCCTGCCGCATAGAACCCGCACTCGACGATCTCGTGGTTGGGCGCCGGCAGGCGGTCCTGCCGGAACTGCCTGATGACGTAAACCGCGACATGGTCGCGGCGGGAGACGTGACCGTTGAAGAACAGGCCGTGCAGCACCGGCTCCCCGGTCAGTTCGATCCGCCCCTCTTCCACCAATTCCCGCCGCAGGGCTTCGAGAAAGGTTTCGCCGACCTCGACCCCGCCGCCCGGCAGGTGCCAGCCGGCGACGTAGCTGTGCCTGACCAGAAACACCTTGTCGTCGCCATCGAGCACGACACCGCGAACCCCGAGCGTCATGCCGCGGGCCATCCGCCAGTAGAGGTGGAAGGCCCGCCGCAATTGCGGTTCGAGACGTTTTCGCAAGTGCTGCAGCGCCGTCACGCAAACCTCCGATGGACAGCTATCACCTTTGATCCTTATATCGCCGACATGATCGTGCGACGGCTCTATATCACAGGGAATGCGGCGGAGCGCGAATGAGCGATACCTTCACGCTGGCGCACCTGTCCGATCCGCATCTGCCGCCCCTGCCCGCGGCGCGGCTCCGTGATCTCGCGGGCAAGCGTGCGCTCGGCTATCTCAACTGGACCCGCAACCGCCACAAATATCACCGCCGCGAGGTGCTGGACGCGCTGGTCGCCGACATGCAGGCGCAGCGACCGGACCACATCGCGGTGACCGGCGATCTCGTCAACCTGGCGCTGGAGGCGGAGTTCACCCCGGCCCAGGCCTGGCTCGAAAGCGTCGGCACGCCGCAACGGGTCACGGTCGTTCCCGGCAATCACGACGCCTATGTGCGAGCGACGCGGCATCGTTTCGCCGGCGCGTTCGAGCAATACCTGCGCGGCGATGCCGCGGCGGATGGCATGCCGTTTCCGTTTGTGCGCCGGCGCGGGCCGCTCGCGCTGATCGGGGTGTCCTCGGCGGTGCCGACGCTGCCATTGATGGCTACGGGCCGGCTTGGCCGCGCGCAGCTCGATGCGCTCGAGCGCCATCTGGCGCAGATGTCCGCCGATGACGCCTTCCGGGTGCTGCTGGTGCATCATCCCCTGCACTCGAGTTCACGGATGAAGCGGCTGACCGATTCGAAGGCGCTCCGCGCCGTGCTGAAGCGGCGCGGCGTGGAACTGGTGCTGCACGGCCATGACCATATCCATTCGACGATGTGGCTCGAAGGCGCCGACCGTCAGATCCCCGTGGTCGGCGTGCCGTCGGCGTCGGCGCTGGCGCACCGGCATTATCCGGCCGCGGCGTATAATCTGTTTTCGATCACGCGCGACAGCGGCAAATGGCACTGCGTGCACACCGTGCGCGCCATCGACGCCGACTTCCGCGTCAAGCAGATCAAGCACGCGACGCTGCTCTAGAAGTTCTTCAAGCTCGCATACAGCGCCACGCCGAACAGCGCCACCGCGCCCAGCACGAAGCCGAGCACGAACATGCCGAAGCCACGGCGGCGCGGCTTTTTTTCCACGGCCGGCTCGGCCACCGGCGTTGCCACCATCGCATGCTCGCGCTCGATCATGCGGCGCGCGACATAACCGGTGACGGCGTCGACGATAACAGGCACGTCATGCGACTCGGCGATCACGATGCGGCCGAACCGCGTATCCTGCACGAAGCGGTAAATGCGCTTGTCGCGCCCCATCACCACATGCGCCACCACATCGATCCACAGCCGCGGCGTCTCGCCCTGGCTGACGCCGCGATCGAACAGGTCGATCTGCGCCGGCACCTCGGCGAACAGCGGATCGAGTGCCTCGTTCAGGATCTCGAGCCGGGCGACCTCGGCATCGCGCAGTTCGACCACGACGCCGGTGCGGTCGGCGGCCTCGATGCGGGCCTGGCGGAGCGCGTCGCGCAGCCGCGTCGGTCGCATGTCGCGGGCCTCGTTGCCGGTGTTTTGCGCGTTTGACATCGTAAGCCGCCTTTATCCTGAAGGGGTGGGCCCGGTTAACCTAGCAGTAACTATGTTGCGCGCAATGGCTGTTTGTTTGCAATAGCTTAGCGGTCCACCGGGTTTCGAGCCGGCGGCGACGCCCACCCCGGCCCTCCCGGAGCGAGCTCGGCTCGTCTCCCGGAGCGAGCTCGGCTCGTCTTCCCACCGCTTCGAGAACGCAAACGGCCCCACCCGGAGATCCGGATGGGGCCGCCTGTCCTTGGGCCGTTTCCTTAAGTTTTATCAGGCCGAGACGCGCGAGGGCTCTTCCACGATGGAGAAGCGTACGCCGGCCTTGTGGCGGTTCTCTTCCGACACGACGCGCCAGGCGTCCTCGGCTTCCTTGCGGGTCTTGAACGGACCCTGAACCTGGGCCGAGCCTTCCACCAGCTTGTGGAAGTTCATCGATCCGAATTCGCCGCCAATCACCCAGAAATTGCTGCCTTTGGTCATTGTCAGTCTCCTTCCAGCGTTAGCCGAACTGGTTCATCGTGTTGTGGGCGCCGCCCGCCTTCAGAGCGGCTTCACCGGCGAAATATTCCTTGTGATCGTCACCGATATCGGAGCCGGCCATGTTCTGATGCTTTGCACAGGCGATGCCCTGACGGATCTCCTGACGCTGAACATTCTTCACATAGCCCAGCATGCCCTGCTCGCCGAAATACTCCTTCGCGAGATTGTCAGTCGACAGGGCTGCCGTGTGATAGGTCGGCAACGTGATCAGATGGTGGAAGATGCCAGCACGCTTTGCTGAATCGGCCTGGAAGGTGCGGATGCGCTCGTCGGCTTCAATGGCCAGCGGCGTATCGTCGTATTCCGGCTTCATCAGTTCGGCCCGATTGTACTTGCTGACATCCTTGCCGGCTTCCTTCATCGCGTCATACACCTGCCAACGGAAGTTGAGCGTCCAGTTGAACGAGGGCGAGTTGTTGTAGGCCAGCTTCGCGTTCGGAATGACCTCGCGAATGCGGTCGACCATCTTGGCGATCTGCTCGATATGCGGCTTCTCGGTCTCGATCCAAAGCAGATCGGCACCGTTCTGCAGTGAGGTGATGCAGTCGAGCACGCAGCGATCTTCGCCAGTACCGGTACGGAACTGGTAGAGGTTGCTGGCAAGCCGCTTCGGACGCATCATCTTGCCGTTGCGGTTGATGATGACATCGCCATTCCGGGCCGTGGCGGCTGTCACTTCCTCGCAATCCAGGAAGCTGTTGTACTGATCGCCGAGGTCGCCGGGCTTGTGGCTCACAGCGATTTGCTGAGTGAGACCGGCACCCAGCGAGTCGGTGCGGGTCACGATGATGCCGTCTTCGACGCCCAGTTCGAGGAAGGCATGGCGGCAGGCCCGGATCTTCGCCAGGAACACCTCGTGCGGCACAGTCACCTTGCCGTCCTGGTGGCCGCACTGCTTTTCGTCGGAGACCTGATTTTCGATCTGCAAAGCGCACGCACCTGCTTCAATCATCTTCTTTGCGAGCAGATAGGTCGCCTCTGCATTACCAAAACCAGCGTCGATGTCGGCGATGACGGGCACGACATGCGTCTGGAAGTTGTCGATCTTTTCGATCAATGCCTTTTCCTTCGCCTGGTCGCCCGCCTTGCGAGCGGCGTCGAGGGCGCGGAAGATATCGTTGAGCTCACGGGAGTCCGCCTGGCGGAGGAAGGTGTAGAGCTCTTCGATCAGCGCCGGCACCGAGGTCTTCTCGTGCATCGACTGATCAGGAAGCGGTCCGAACTCGGAGCGAAGCGCGGCGATCATCCAGCCGGAAAGATACAGATAGCGGCGATCGGTCGTACCGAAATGCTTCTTGACCGAAATCAGCTTCTGCTGCGCGATGAAGCCATGCCAGCACCCGAGCGACTGGGTGTACTTGGTGGGATCGGCGTCATACGCCGCCATATCGCTGCGCATCAGCGCCGCGGTGTACCGGGCGACGTCCAGGCCGGTCTTGAAGCGGTTCTGCAGACGCATGCGCGCCACGGCTTCGGCGGTGACGCCGTCCCAGGTCGGCTTGGTCTTGAGGAGCGCCTCGGCAGCTCCAATCTCGCTCAGATAGGAAGCCGGTCCCTGGATAGTCCGGTCACTGATCCCGCGTGGCTGGTAATTCATGGCATGATCCTTTCGGTGACGACAAATCTGCAGCGCTTGTCTCGCCATCGACATTCGTGACAGTGCGTTGCGAAACGTGCCTGAGAGCTAAACGCGAAACTTTCCAATTGGTATAGGTGGCTTGATTTTGAATGGTGATGTCATGTAACATATGAACTTGTCACAAGTGTCATTTTGTAAATTTTGTCGCAAAATCGGGTCAAGGAACCCTGCCATGGCCACCGACTCCGGAAAGAAACTTTTCGTCGGCCCCCGGTTCCGGCGGATCCGTCAGCAGCTTGGGCTGTCGCAGACCCAGATCGCCGAGGGGCTCGGGATTTCGCCGAGCTACATCAATCTGATCGAGCGGAACCAGCGGCCGGTGACGGCGCAGATCCTGCTGCGGCTGGCCGAAACCTATGACCTCGACCTGCGCGACCTCGCCACCGCCGACGAAGACCGCTTTTTCGCCGAGCTGAACGAGATTTTTTCCGATCCGCTGTTCCGCCAGATCGACCTGCCCAAGCAGGAATTGCGAGACCTCGCGGAGCTCTGCCCCGGCGTGACGCATTCGCTGCAACGCCTCTACGCGGCCTATACCGAGGCCCGCCGCGGCGAAACTCTCGTGGCGGCGCAAATGGCCGACCGCGACGAGGGCGCGCGGTTCGAGGCCAACCCGATCGAGCGCGTGCGCGACCTGATCGAGGCCAACCGCAACTATTTTCCGGAACTCGAACAGGCCGCGGAAAACCTGCGCGACGAGCTGAACGTCTCTGCGGAAGAATTGTTCGCGGCGCTTTCGGCGCGGTTGCGCGAAAAGCATTCGATCGTCACCCGCATCATGCCGGTTGACGTGATGCGCGAGACGCTGCGGCGGTTCGACCGCCATCGCCGGCAATTGCTGATCTCCGAACTGATCGACGGCTCCGGCCGCGCCTTCCAGTTGGCGCTGCAGATCGGCCTGGCCGAATGCGGCGCTGCCATCGACGCCATCGCCAACCGCGCCGGTCCGCTCGACGACACGCCGCGGCGGCTTTATCGGATTACGCTTGCGAACTACTTCGCTGCCGCCGTGATGATGCCCTATCAGCCGTTCCATAGCGCAGCCGAGACGTTGAACTATGACGTGCACGTGCTGGCGCAGCGTTTCAATGCCGGCTTCGAGCAGGTGTGTCATCGCCTCACCACGCTGCAGCGGCCGAACGCGCGCGGCGTGCCGTTCTTCCTGCTGCGCGTCGACAATGCCGGCAACGTCTCGAAACGGTTTTCTTCCGGCACGTTCCCGTTCTCGAAATTCGGCGGCACCTGCCCGCTGTGGAACGTGCATTCGACCTTCGACACGCCGGACCGCCTGCTCAAGCAGGTCATCGAACTGCCCGACGGCACGCGCTATTTTTCGATCGCGCAGATGGTACGCCGCCCGATCGCCCCGCACCCGCAGCCGCAGCCGCGTTTTGCCATTGGATTGGGTTGCGAAATCCGCCATGCGGCAAAGCTCGTCTACGCCGCCGGGATGGATCTGGAGAAGGCGGAAGGCACGCCGATCGGCGTCAATTGCCGGCTCTGCGAACGCGAAAACTGCAGCCAGCGCGCCGAGCCGCCGATCACGCGGACGCTGATTTTGGATGAGAACACGCGGCGGGTGAGCTCGTTCGCGTTTTCGAATGCACGGGAGTTGTGAGGGTTTCATCGTCATTGCGAGCGCAGCGAAGCAATCCATCTCGCGGCACGAAGGAAGAATGGATTGCTTCGGTTCGCTCGCAATGACGGGGATAGACATGGTTTCTCGATCTCGCGGCGCATTGCGCCCGAGTTGTGCTTGAATTCTTGCCCCCAAACAATCAGGGCGCAGGGAAGGCCGGGTGCTGGCTGGCACCCGCGGTCTCGTGTGCAATAAGCGCAACGAAAGGCGCACACGAGCATACAGGTATCAGCCGGGGCATCCGGCCTTCCCTGCGCAATGGTTTGACGGCTTATGCCGAGCTCTCCCCGGAGACGAATTCCTTTTGCCTCCGTCGCCGGCGAATTGGCGGCTCGCATCGCCCGGTTGAGCTTTGCAAACCTCCGCCGACTTGACACCAGCAACGGGTGCCAGGACCACACGGTTTTGCCGTACGCAAATGCGCCGTTCGTCTGGCGCGCGCCGATCGCTCACGGGAAGCCCGCCCTGCGATATCAATCACGCGCCCGGCGCTCTCGCGTCCACCGCAGCCCGGCCCAACGTTCGTGACGATCGCGATACGCCCCTCTTGCGGGCCGGGATGGCGGGAGTTGTAGGACTGATTTGGGTCGCGCGAAAACAGGATTCTTTTTTCGCGCAGGACTGGACCGGGCAAATCAGCTTGAAATGATTGAGAAACTTTTTGTTTGCGCGCAGCCGCTGGGCTCTAAACCCTCATGGTGAGGAGGCGCTCTGCGCCGTCTTGAGCCATGCAGGCCCATGCTGCTGCATCTGGGCTTCCACCCTTCGAGACGGCGCTTTCGCGCCTCCCCAGGATGAGGTCTGGCAGAAGTTTCCGGCGCGAAGATGAAGAACTGTTCATCAGCATTACATCTCATCGGCATCACATCGCGCCGCACCCGCAATCGGGAAAAAGCGGAACATCGTCGCGGGCGCGACGTTTGCTTGGTTGCCTTACAACAGGAGAGACCAATGCTGAAAATGTTGCTTACCGTTTCGACCGTGCTGCTCACGACGGCCGCGTTTGCGCAGACGAGCACGAAGTCTCCGGGCTCCTCGGAAGTCAGCCCGGGACACAAGATGCAGAAGAGCAAGACTTCGACCGCGCCGGGCGCGTCTGAATACGCCCCGGGACACCAGAAGAAAACGGCCAAGGGCCATTCGAAAAGCGCGCCTGGCCACCAGACGACAACCGGATCGGCCGCGAAGAAGACGTACTAATTCTCCTACAGAACGGCCCGGCATCGATGCCGGGCCGTTTTGCATGCGTTTGTCCAGATTCGATCTTTCTACAGCTCTCTCACGTCACTGGCGCGGGTGCGATGCATCCAAGGATCGCCTTCTCCTCGCCGGCAAACCGACTCTGTGTCCCGCTGGTGACGATCACATTTAAAACGTGGGTATTCCGCAATTTTGCGATGGAACGGCCAAGCCGATTCGCTAGTTTGAAAGCAGCGATTCTACTCGCGGATGGATCAGGACCGATGTTGCGACGCGTTATGCTGTTGAACCCGTTCGAAATCACCCAGGACCGCGCCCCCCAGGACCGGCCGCAGCCGGTCGAGCGGAAGGTGACGAGCAGGGCTGCCCGTTCGACGCCGGTCTGCGCCGCCTGCGGTTCCGACGACATCATCTGCCACGCCACGGCGCAATGGAGCAACGAAGCGCAGGAATGGCAGCTCGCCAACACCTTCAACCAGCCAGCGCACTGCAATACCTGTCAGCACGACGGCAATTTGGTGTGGCTGACGCTGAACTGAGCGTGACTGCTCGGCGGCAAAACTCCTGGATCGCCGCAAATCTTCTTAAACCCTCATGGTGAGGAGGCGCTTTAGCGCCGTCTCGAACCACGAGGCCCCGGTGGTGCCATTCATCCTTCGAGACGCCGCTTCGCGGCTCCTCAGGATGAGGTCTGAGACCTCGCAGAGTGGTCTACATCAAATCTCCGCATACACCTCCAGCAGATTCCCATCGGGATCCCTGAAGAACAGCGTGCGATGGCCGAACGGCTGGTTGGTCGGCGGCTCCAGCAGATCGACGCCGTGCCGCACCAGTTCGTCGGCGCAGCGATCGACATCGGGCGCCTCGACCTTGAACGCAAGTTGCAGCGAAGCGCTGCCCGCGGGCGTCGGCGCATCCTTTGCCGTCCGGCCGGGCCGCGACAGCGCAAGCGTGTTGCCGCCGATCTGGTATTCGAGCCATCCCGCCGACAGCTCCCGCGTCAGGGATAAGCGGAGGATGCCCTCATAGAACCGGCGCATCGCCGCCATGTCGCGCACGAGGATGACGGTGTAGTCGATGGCGCGGATGGACTGGAAGGGTGAGGTGGAAGGGGGACTTTGATCGCTCACGGCTGCATCTCCCCTTGGCCTGCTGACGCCCTTGTCGCGATGTTAATCGCACCTAAAAATCGCATGAGGACAGAGAGATCCGCAGTGGATTCGCTTGAAGGCATCTTACGTCTCATCGGCCTGATCTTTGGTTGGCTATTCGGTTGGCCCCTAGGCGTCTTCCGCCGCTGGCTGGATCGCCAGCCGGATCGCGATCCCTCGCAGATTTCATGCTTGGAGAGATTCGGGCGGCTCGCGCTCGGGGTTTCCTTGACGCTTTGTATTCTGATCCCGCTAGGTTGGTTGATCTTCAGGTGAAGACGGCATAGTAGCCCGCATGAGCGCATGCGATGTGCGGGAATCGGGACAAAGCCCCCGGATATCGCTCCGCGCATCCGGGCTACGCTTACTCAAGTGCCAGCGTCTGAACCCCAGACTTTCTCCTCCGTCCAGCCCAACTCCGCGAACTCCTCCGCCCGCAACGGCGCCTCCCCCGCCGAGAAAAACTCGTCGAGTTGCGGCGGGCTCACCGACGTGCCACTGAGCATCGCGTGGGCCTGGCCGCGATGATGCACCTGATGCTGGAACAGATGCAGCAGCAAGCGGTCCATCCGCTCGCGCTGGATGGAGGTGCCGCGATGCACGGAGACGATGCGCTGCAAGCCGGCGCTATCGAGCGCTTCGACGACGTTGAGCAAGCGTTGGTCGACTGCGGCCTGCGCTTCTTTCAGCGCGGCAACGGTCTCACAAGGCTCTTCGTCCGCCCAGGCGGCAGGCCCCAGCGTGCCGCCTTCCATCGCATCGACATAGAAGTGGTCGATGATCAGGATGTGGTTGAGCGTGGCGCGCAGGCTTGGAAAGAAGCCGGTTCGTTTTGCGGTGAATTCTTCCGGCGACAGCCGCGCGCAGGCGGTGAGCAGCCGGTGGTTTGCCCAGGCGTTGTTGTATGCCATGGTACGATAGGGAAGCACGTCATTCATGTTGAGGGGCGCTCATCGTAGCGTCATTGCGCGCGAAGCGAAGAAGTCCATAGTGCCGCTTGGGGACGGATGGATTGCTTCGTCGCTTTCGCTCCCTTGCGCAAACGCTCCGCGTTTGTCGCAGGCAATGACGGGTTAGACCGACCAACCCACCTAGACTCCTACTCCGCCGCCTCTCGCGTCGGCGCTTCCAAAACCTCCAGCACCTTCGGCGGCGACATCGGCAGGGCGTAGAAGCGTTTGCCGAGCGCGTTGTAGATGGCATTCGCTACCGCCGCCATCACGGGCACCAGCGGCACTTCGCCAACGCCCTTGACGCCTTGCGGGTGTTTCGGGTTCGGGATCTCGACCATGATGCAGTCGATCATCGGCAGGTCCGAACAGACCGGCATGCGATAGTCGAGGAAGCCGGGATTATCGACCTTGCCTTCCCGCGTGTAGATGTATTCCTCGTTCAGCGCCCAGCCGATGCCTTGCGCGACGCCGCCCTGGAGCTGGCCCTCGACATAGCCGGGGTGAATGGCGCGGCCGACATCCTGCACGGCGGTGTAGCGGATCACGCGCGCGATGCCGAGATCGACGTCGACCTCGACGTCGCAGACATGGGTGCCGAAACCGCCATCGGCGCCTTGGGTATTGAGCTGCACTCCGGCCCCAATAGGCCCGCCCATCGCGGGCGCCTTCTCGGCGAGCTCTTGCAGCGTCAGCGGCTCGAACTGGCCGGCGTTCGGGCTGACCGGATGCGCCGCGCCGTTCTCCCACTTCACCGCTTCCGGATCGATCTCCCAGATCTTGGCCGCGCGCTCGCGCAGCGTCTGGATGATCTTTTCGGTCGACTGCGTCACCACCATCGACGAGGCGAACAGCACGCGGCTGCCGCCGGTCAGGTTGGAGAAGCCGACCGTCTGCGTGTCGCCGATGATGACGGAGACGCGGCGGTAATCAATCCCAAGGAGTTCGGCGCAGATGTTGGCGATGCCCGCGCGCGATCCCCCAATGTCAGGATGGCCTGTCGTGACGACGACGTTGCCATCCTCGGTGATGTTGACTTGCGCGGAGGATTCGCCGCCGGCGTTGAACCAGAAGCCGGAAGCGACGCCCCTACCCCTCGGCCTGCCGTGGCCGTCGCCGAGCGGCGCGGCATAATGCGGCGAGTTCTTGGCGGCTTCCACCGTCTCGATATAGCCGATGCGCGGGAAGACCGGGCCGTGCGCGGCTTTGGTTCCTTCCTTGGCGGCGTTCTTCAGGCGGAAGTCGAGCGGATCCATCTTCAGGCGTTCTGCGACTTCATCCATCACGCATTCGACGGCATAGGCGCCGATCGGCGCGCCGGGTGCGCGATAGGCCGCGACTTTGGAGCGGTTGGAGCAGACGTCGAAACCCTCTGAGAGCAGGTTCGGGATGTCGTAGGGCGTGAAGCTGCAGCCCGCGGCGCCCCGGATCGGCGAGCCCGGGAAGGCGCCGGCCTGCAGATAGAAGGTGCCGTGCGCGGCGACGATCTTGCCGTCTTTCGTGGCGCCGATTTTCACCGTGCTCTTCGAGCCTGAGGTGGGGCCGGTCGCGCGCATCACTTCCTCGCGCGTCATCACCATCTTCACCGGGCGGCCGGACTTTTTCGCAAGCAATGTCGCGAGCGGTTCGAGATAGACGATGGTCTTGCCGCCAAAGCCGCCGCCGATCTCGGCGGGGATGGCGCGGATGTCGCTCTGCGGGATGCCGGTGAGATAGGCCGTCATCGCGCGCACCATGAACTGGCCCTGGCTGGAGCTCCAGATCGTGGTCTTGCCGTCAGGCGCCACCGAGATCAGGCAGGCATGCGGCTCGATATAGCCCTGGTGAACGGGACGCGTGGTGAAGGTGCGCTCGATGACGATGTCGGCCTTCTTGAAACCTTCCGCGATATCGCCCTTCTTGTGCTCGAGGCGGCCGGCGATGTTGGAGGGCTTGCCGTCGAATTTGTTGAACTCGTGCAGGATCGGCGCGTCGGGTTTGATCGCGTCGTCGATCTCGATCGACCACGGCAGCACCTCGTAATCGACCTCGATCAGCTTGCAGGCCTCGGCCGCGATCGCCTCCGTGGTGGCGGCCACGGCAGCGACGGGGTGGCCGGGGAACAGCGCCTTGTCGCGCGCCATCACGTTGCGGCACATCCAGCGCATGTCCTGGATGCCCAGCATGACCGCGCCCTTCTCGATCGGGAAATCGACGATGTCCTTGGAGGTGACGACGGCTTTTACGCCCGGCAGTTTCTCCGCCTTCGAGGTGTCGATGCCCCTGATGCGCGCATGCGGATGCGGGCTGCGCAAAACCTTGCCCCAGATCTGGCCTGGCATAGTGGTGTCGGCAGCGAACTGGGCGCGGCCGGTAACCTTGTCCATGCCATCAGGACGTATCGTGCGCTGGCCGATCCACTTGTTGTTGGTGACGAGGTTCATTGAGCTGTCTCCCGCAATTATTGCGCGCGCATTTCGGCAGCGGTTTCCATCACCGCGCGGACGATCTTGTCATAGCCGGTGCACCGGCAGAGGTTGCCGGCGAGCCAGAAGCGGACTTCCTCCTCGCTCGGATCAGGGTTTTTCCTCAGCAGTGCGTCGGAGGCGACCAGCATGCCCGACGTGCAGATGCCGCATTGCAGGGCGGCCATTTCCAGAAACTTCTGCTGCAGCGGATGCAGATGTTCGCCGTTCGCGAGGCCCTCGATGGTCCTGATCTCATGGTCCTGCGATTCGACCGCAAGCATCAGGCAGGAGCAGACCAGGCGGTCATCGACCGTGATCGAGCAGGCGCCGCAATCGCCGGAGGCGCAGCCTTCCTTGGACCCGGTGAGCGCCAGCGGTCCACGCAGCGCGTCGAGCATGGTGTCTGATGGCTCGCACAGAAATTCCATCGGCTCGCCGTTGATGGTGGTGGTGACGTGAACTTTGGCCATGAAGTCTATTTCCCTTGAGCGCGTTCGGCGGCGATCGCGGCGGTGCGCTTGAGCAGCACGCCGGCCACCCTGGTGCGATAGGCGATGGTGCCGCGCTTGTCGTCGATCGGGCGGCAGGCGGCGGAACAGGCGCTGGCTGCTTTCGCCAGCGCCGCGGCGTCGAGCTTTGAGCCGATCAGCGCTTTCGCGGCGTCCTCGACCAGCAGCACGGTCGGCGCCACGGCGCCGAGGCCGACGCGGGCGGCGGTGACGGCGCCGTCCTTGATCGTCAGGCTGACGCCGACGCCGACGACGGCGATATCCATTTCGGTGCGCGGGATCATGCGCAGGTAGGCATCGCTCGATCCCCGCGGACGCGGCGGTAGCGTAAAGCTCACAAGTATCTCGCCGGGTTTTAAGTTGGTGCGGCCGGGACCGGCGGGCACGTCTTCCACCTTCAGCTCGCGGCGGCCCTCCGGGCCCTGCACGGTGACGATGGCGCCGGCGGCAACCATCGCCGGCACGCTGTCGCCGGCGGGCGAGCCGTTGCAGAGATTGCCGCCCGCGGATGCCCGGCCCTGCACCTGCTTGGAACCGATCAGGTTGACGGCCTCGAGCACGCCGGGCCAGACCTTGCCAAAGCTCCTGTGTTCCGCGAGCGCCATGCCGGAGACGGCGGCGCCGATGCGAAAGCTGCCGTCGGCCGCCTGCTCGATCGCGGTCATCTCCGGGATTTTCTTGATGTCGACGATCACGGCGGGCTTGAGCACGCCGGATCGCATCTGCACCAGCAAATCGGTGCCGCCGGCCAGGATGCGCGCGGCGCTGCCGGCTTTCGCAAATGCGCCGACCGCTTCGTCAAGCGTGCCAGGCGCCAGATATCGGAGTTCCGTCATGGTCTTTCCGCCATCTCCCTCGTTCCGCCCGCCCCAGTGATTGTCGGCTCACCTTCAAAAGACGCGCAGACGGCAAGCCTACACGGGGACGGGCGATTGGAACAGCCTGCGAGATCAGGCTCATACGGCAGGCTCCTATGCGCGCGGCGGGGCTTGCGGCCCGGATTGCTCCGAGGCGGAAGTCTGTAGGGTGAGGCAAAGGCGCCCTTGCGCCGTGCCCACCATCTTGATTGAACTGCCTGGATTGCTTTGAAATGGTGGGCATCCGCCTTCGCTCTCCGAGCTGCGGCGGACAGGCGCTTCTATCCTCCCTCTCCCGAACCGGTGACATTGATGCCGCTTTACAGATTCCTGCTTGCTGCCGCGGCGTCCCTGTCCCTATCATCTCTCGCCATCGCCCAACCCGCCCCCGCACCGATCCGGCCTGCGGCGGTGCAACCGAGGCCGCCAGGCGCGGGCGTTCCCGGCCAGCCGGTCGCAAGGGCCCCATTGCCCCGCGCCGCCGCCTGTCACAACGGCATGTCGTTCGACCGTTTCCTCGCTGACCTCAAGCAGCAGGCAGTGGCGGAAGGCGTCTCGCAGCGCGCGCTGGCGGAAGCCGCACCCTACCTCGTCTATGACCAAAGCATCGTCAACCGCGACCGCGGCCAGCGCGTATTCGGCCAGGTGTTCACCGAGTTCGCACGAAACAGGGCGTCCGACGGCGCGGCAAAAAATGCGCAGGCGCGAATCCGGATGCATGCGGCGGCGTTCGCGCGCGCCGAAAAGGAATATGGCGTGCCGCCCGCCGTGATCGCCGCATTCTGGGGGCTGGAGAGCAGTTTTGGCGCCGAGTTGGGCAAGCTGCATACGCTGCCGTCGCTGGTTTCGCTGGCTTATGATTGCCGCCGCTCGGAGATGTTCAGCAAGGAAACCATCGCCGCCTTGAAGATCATCGACCGCGGCGATCTCACGGCTGGCGAGATGATCGGCTCATGGGCCGGCGAACTCGGCCAGACGCAATTTCTGCCGACGCATTATTTCAACTATGCGGTGGACTATGACGGCGACGGCCACCGCAACATGCTGCGCAGCGTGCCCGACGTGATCGGCTCGACCGCCAACTACATCGCCAACGGATTGAAGTGGCGGCGCGGCGAGCCATGGCTGCAGGAAGTGCGCGCGCCGCAGAATTTCCCGTGGGACCAGGCCGACCTCACCGTCAAACTGCCGCGCGCAAAGTTCGCGCAGCTTGGCGTCACCTATCCCGACGGCCGCGCGCTGCCGAACGACGACCTGCCGGCGTCGCTGCTCTTGCCGATGGGCCGCACCGGACCGGCGTTTCTCGCCTACGCAAATTTCGCCGCCTATACCGAGTGGAACAACTCGCTGATCTATTCAACCACCGCGGGCTATCTCGCCAGCCGAATCGCCGGCGCAGCGCCGATGCGGCAGCCATCCACGCCTGTCGCGCAATTGCCACTCAACGAGCTCAAGGAGCTGCAGCAGCTCTTGGTGCGCGCGGGCTTCAATGTCGGCAAGGTCGATGGCGTGATGGGGCAGTTGAGCCGCACGGCTGTGAAGGCGATGCAAGTGAAGTACGGCTTGCCGGCGGATTCCTGGCCGACGGCGGAGCTGTTGGCGCGGATGCGCGGGCCGGGCGTGCAGGCGCAGCCGGCGGGCATGGTGATGCCGGCGGCGCGGTGAACGAACTGCTCGTAGCCCGGATCGAGCGCAGCGAAATCCGGGACGGTGCCGCGTGCGCAGAACCCCGGATTGCGCGGAGCCTGTCATCGGGCGCGCATTCGCGCGACCCGTTGGCTCCATCTGGACTACAGGCCGTGAAATAATTGACCGCAATCGCCACACCGCAAGTGTTGTATTTTCCCGCGCGCCGCCCCATCTCGCAAAAACACCTCACCCTCCTTGAGGCAGTTAATCCCCATCACGAAAAGAGCATCACATGTCTTTCCATGACTTGACCGTGCCCGCCTTCCTGCAGATTCTCGGCAGCCTTTCCAGCCTGCTCACCAAGGCGGAAGCGCATTGCAAGGCGAAGAACATCCAGCCCGAGGTGCTGCTCAATGCCCGGCTTTACCCGGACATGTATCCGCTGACGCGGCAGGTGCAGACGGCCTGCGACTTCGCCGCAAAGACCTGCGCGCGCCTCACCGGCAGCGAGGTGCCACAGACGCCGGACACGGAAAAGAGTTTTGAAGAGCTGCAGCAGCGGATCGGGAAAGCGATCGACTATGTGAAGTCGTTCAAGCCGGCGCAGTTCGACGGCGGCGACACGCGGGAGGTGACGTTTCCCATTGGCCCGAGCAACACCATGACGATGAAGGGCCGGCAATATCTCGTCAGCTTCGCCTTCCCGAACTTCTATTTCCATGCCGCCACCGCCCACGGCATTTTGCGCCACAACGGCGTCGAGATCGGCAAGCGGGATTTTCTCGGGGTGAGGTAACCCTTAGCTCAGGAACCGTAGGATGGGCAAAGCGAAGCCGTGCCCACCAGTCCGCGCGAGGAGCTAGATGGTGGGCACGGCGCCTGTGTGCCTTTGCCCACCCTACAAAACCTTACCGCATCGTGATCGCCAGGCCGCTGAGGTCGGCGTTCGCCATCAATCCCACCTGGTGGCCGGTCAACTCCAGCACCGCGCCCTTCTGGTTGGTCAGCACGATCGCGCGCGCGCCGCGGCCTATCGCAAGGCCCGCGCCGGCCGCGCCATAGACGCCGGCAACGTCGGAGGGGCGATAGATGTTGCTGACGCGGCCGCGCAGTATCGTCTTCGAGCCGCCGAACACGAAGCCGTAATCCAGCCCGCCGGTCGACAGCGGGTATCGCCGTCCGCGGAAATCCAGCACGCCGCTGCCGCCGGAGCCGCCGATCACCCACCCCGCCTTGTAGATCGTGAGTTGCACGAAACCTTCGTCGGCACGCGCGGCGGAGGACAGCGTGACGCCGGCAATGGCCGCAAGCGCGAGCACGGCGGCACGAAGGGCGGATGGCATCTTCATCGATATCTTCTCCAGGGGAATTGGCGGGCCAGCGTACGGCGCCGATTGAGTCGTGATCGGCGGATTGTACCCTATCGGCCGGATGGGAAAAGTGCATTGATGCCACGAGCATCGGCGCACCGCGGCGGCCCCGACACAATTTCATCGAGATCTGCCGGGTATCGGCGCGGCAATAGCTGCCCAAGCGAACAAAATTATCTCCCCTGTGAACTGGATTACCCTCGCCGCGATCATTTCGCGCTAGCTACTCGCCCGGGGATTTCCTCGCACCGGCGCCATGCCTTTTTAAGACCTATCGGCGGGTCGCAAGCGCCGCGCCGCTGCCTTTCCAGCGAGGCAGCGGCGCGTTAGAGCGGGATGACGCTTCTTCGAATCGTCATCCCGCTCTAACGCTTTGATTGGAGCATGATCTTTTCGGAAAACCGGTATCCACTTTTCCGGATCATGCTGTAGGCTCGAGACACCGAACCGTTCATGGAGAGCGTCACATGGCCCCGATCCAGCACTTCGCGCCGCCCGCCGGCATCAAGTCCCCGCCGCTCTCGTTCGCTACCCGCACCGGCGACCTGCTGTTCGTCTCGGGCATTCCGGGTTTTGACGACAAGGGCGCGCTGGCGGACGGCTTTGAGGCGCAGTTCGGCTTCGTCGTCGCCAACATCAAGCGCGTGCTCGGCGAGGCCGGCGCAACGTTTCGCGATCTCGTCAAGGTCAACGTGCTACTGACGCGCGCCTCCGACGTCGCCACGATGAACGTGCTGTATGCGTCCGCGTTCGGACCCGCGCCCTACCCCGCGCGCACCACCTGCGTGGTGCAGGCGCTGCCCGATCCGAAGATGCTGATCGAGATCGAAGCTGTTGCGTCACTGGCGAAGGCGTAGGACGCATTACGGCTTCGGCATCGTTTCCTTCAACTGATCGCCGACGAAATTGGCGGCATGGCGATAGGCGGCATCGTTGTCGCCGCGAAACGTCACCGTTCGCCGCATCAGCAATTTCTCGGCTTCGAGATCGAGCAACTGAATTTCGCCCCATTGCACCAGCGTGCTCATCTTGCGGATGCCGCCATAGACTACAAGCCGCGCGCCGGCCCGGCGGGCGGCGGCGATGAAAACCTCCTGCGACATGCTGGTGGCGGTGCAGGGATGATCGGGACATTCGATCGCCACCACGCGATAGTCGCCCTGGGCGGCCAGATTATCGCGCAGCAATTTTGCAAACGACGCCACACGGGCGCGATGCTCCGCGCTCTGGTCCGCGACCTCTCCGGAGGTGTCGAAATAATCGAAATCCGCTACCGCCACTGCAATCGGCGCGGCAGCGGGCGATCCGCCCGATGGAAACGACAGCGCGGCTACCGCGCACAGCATCAGCACGGCCCTTGCGCCGCTGCGCAGGCTTAGCGCGCACCATCGAGTTGCTGCACGCATCATGCTTCGTCTCCTTCACCTGCGACGTTGGCATCGCTTGCCGGGCCTGAATCATACCAGCGTACGGGGATTTCGCTAAGCCATTCCTGCGATGGTGAGCACGCTTGCGCTCTGCCTACCCTACGAAACTGCCGTCCCTTACCCATCTTGTACAAACGGGCACGCTTGCTATCCTCCGCCAAAATCAAGCAAGAGGAAACGCCCCATGCCCCTTCTCCAGAATCATATCGCCGTCGTCACCGGTGCAGGCTCCGGCATCGGGCGCGCCATCGCGATCGGTTACGCCCGCGAGGGCGCGCGCGTCGTGCTGCTCGACAGGGAAGAGAAGGCGGCGGCGGAGGCTGCCAAGGAAATCCGCGACGCCGGCGGAAGTGCCGAAAGCTTTGCACTCGACGTCGCCAGGCGCGAAGACTGCGTCGCGATGGCCAAGCAAATCGCCGACAAGGTCGGGCAGGTTTCGATCCTCGTCAACAATGCCGGCATCGTCCGCCGCAACGGCATGCTGGGCGCGGCAGAGGCCGTCATCAACGACTGGGAAGACATCATCGCGGTCAACCTCACGGGTGTTTTCAATGTGACGCATGCCTTTCTCGCGCCGCTGCGCGCCAGCAAGGGACGCATCGTCAATATCGGCTCGATCCAGTCCTTCGTCCATGTACGCACGCCGAGCTCGCCGGCCTACACCGCCTCCAAGCACGGCGTGCTCGGCTTCACCAAGGCGCTCGCTGCCGAACTCGGCAAGGAAGGCGTCCGCGTCAACGCGATCGGCCCGGGCTTCATCGCGACGCCCTTGAACGCCAATGCCCGCGCCAACAATCCGGACCTGGTGAAGACCTTCATGGATCATACCCCGCTGGGCCGCGCCGGCACCGCGGAGGACATCGTCGGGCCTGCGATCTTCCTCGCCTCCGATTTGTCGGCCTATGTCTCCGGATCGATCGTGATGGTCGATGGCGGTTATCGAGCTGTGTGAGCAGATCATGTCCAACGCACAGCATTTCGACATCGACGTACCGAGCTTCTGGGCCGACCCCTACCCCGCGCTTGCGCAGATGCGCAAGGAGGCGCCGATCGCCTTCGTGCCGCAGCTCGGCTCCACCGTGTTCACCCGTCGCGACGACATCTTCACCCAGGAAAAGCGGATCGACGTGTTCTCCTCGCACCAGCCGAACGGGCTGATGAATGTGCTGATGGGCCACAACATGATGCGCAAGGATGGCGAGGCGCACATGACGGAGCGGCAGGCGATGTTTCCCGCCGTATCTCCGCGCACGGTGCGCGACACCTGGGTCCGGCAGTTTCAGGCCCACGCCGAGCGCATCCTCGACGAACTCGCGCCAAAAGGCTCTGCCGACCTCTGCAAAGCGCTGGCGCTGCCGCTGTCGGCCGAATGCCTGAAGGACGTCACCGGGCTCACCAACATGCGCTACCAGGACATGGACGCGTGGTCACAGGCAATGATCGACGGCATCGCCAACTACACCGGCAACAAGGAGGTCGAGGCGCGCTGCCATGCGGCGACATCAGGCATCGATGCCGCGATCGACGACATGATTCCGGTGGTGAAGAAACACCCGAACACCTCGATCCTCGGCGTGCTGCTGGCTTCAGGCCAGAACATGGAAAGCATCCGCGCCAACATCAAGCTCGCAATTTCGGGCGGCCAGAACGAGCCGCGCGACGCGATATCAGGCGCGACCTGGGCGCTGCTGACGCATCCTGACCAGCTCGCGCTGGTGCGCGAGGGCAAGGTAAAATGGATCGACGTCTTCGAGGAATATGCGCGCTGGATCGCACCGATCCAGATGTCGCCGCGCCGCGTCGCCAAGCCGTGGAGCTATGCAGGCGTCGACTTCGAGCCTGAGGACCGCGTGTTCTTCATGTTCGGCTCGGCCAATCGGGACGAGGCCTGCTTTGCCGAGCCCGACCGTTTCGACATCACGCGCGATACGCAAAAGAGCATCGCCTTCGGGGCCGGCCCGCATTATTGCGCCGGCGCGTTCGCCTCCCGCGCCATGGTGGCCGACGTCGCGCTGCCGAGCGTGTTCGCGCGGTTGAAAGGCCTGCGGCTCGACGGGAGCGAACCGGTGCGAATCGGCGGCTGGGCGTTTCGCGGCCTGCTCAACCTGCCGGTGAAGTGGGACGCCGGCTGATCGTTGCAGATAGTCATGAAGCCGACTTCTATTTCGGCCGCGCGAAAGCCCGGCGAATGTGTGCCGGGCGAACGCAAATATACGCTTTGGGGAGAAAGCGGCATTCTTAGTCAATGCTTCACGGTCGTCCATTCCGGGCAATTACCGTCAGGCTTGCTGACGGAATTCAGTGCCACAGCGTCGCTTTCTGATCACACCGTCTTCTTAGGCTCCACGTCTCGCTGCTACGCCGATCGCGCGGATCAAGAGCGCTCGATATGTGCTGCCAATTCCTAGGAGCGGGAGTTAGGCTGCCGTTGCTTCGTTATCTCGTTGAGCGCGCTATGTGCGACGGCCCTCAATCCGCCCAAGGTGGTGTTTCCCCTCTTCGCGCTGAGCTTTAGCTTTTGGGCGATGTAGCGACGTCGTTCGTGATCGCCGCCGTTGGGGAAGATGGTGCAAGTCTCTTCCAGAACGAAGTCCATGTTGGCAATCGTACGATCATCCAATCTGGTCATGGCACTACCTCTCCGGGCACTTGTGGTGAATCGACATCCTTTGCGAGCGATAGGACGGTTCTGATGATAGCAAATTCGGGAAAAAGTGGAATAAAATTGGAACCGCTGGGGGTGGACAGCACTTGAATCGCGTGAGTTGCAGGATGCGCGCATATGCCAAAGACTGACTTCTCACCCGGCGTGGTACCCTATGGGGCGGATGAAACCGTCTACCTTGTCGTAGATAGCTTTTCTAACGGTACGGTTTACCGAGAAACCGAGATCGAAAAAGCCGACATTGAAACCATCGTCGGCGATCTACTTTCCGGCCAATATAATAGCCCCGTCTGCATCGTGGCGTTCAACACGCTCGAACACTGGTCCGAAGATGTTTCTTCGGATATGGCGGCCGAAATCCAGATGCGCTGCGACATGGATCGTGTGCCGGTGCCGGATCATCTGATCGACTTTGTGCAGACCCACATCCATCCCTTGCGCCAGTTGACCCTTCGGCTCATCTAATACCGGGATCATCTGTCGGCCCCAAGGCGCGCTTCAGCAGCGCTCAGCCGAACGCGCGCGTATCACGGCGTCTCCCGGCCATCGCCCTGATCGCCGTTCAGCGGAAGCAGACGCATGTGCTGAAAAAACACCCAGCGCATGGCGAGGCATCGGAGGTAGCCTCCGATGGTCCCGCACACGGCGAGAAGGATGATGTAGGCGGGGTGATACTCGCCGCCCCACCACAGCATCCCGCCGATCCAGAAGATGGTGAAGAAGACGGCGGCGAGCTTCAATCGCCTGGCCTGATCCATGGCATCCCTCCGATGGTGACATCCGATGCCATCATGGACGCCACTGCCTCGCCGCACCGTGAGGCGTATCACGTCGTGCTCGAATCCAGGCGGCTGGAACCATAAATCCGGAGTGGTTGGTGGACGTCCGCTTTGACACGCATTCCGGACCCAAGTCGGACATCGCGTGAGGTCCGAAAAGTGCAGTGGAAAAGCTTTCGCCCGAAGTGCTGAATAGCGCTTGCCCATTCAGCGCCCGCACCATCCCACGCGCGCAGCTCTATATGTTCGACGGCAAGAGCACAGCCCGATGTGCTCGGCCATGAGCGAGTGGTGCAATGAGCTTCGCAATTTCATTCGTACGAGACGCGCGGAAAGAACGTTTCTGGGAATAGCGGCGGGCGCTTGGGAGCAAAGAAGTCAAAGGCAAATTGGCGCCTGCCATAAAAGGAAAACGGGAGGAACGTCTGCCCTGACGGGCTCTTTCCTTCCTTGGGGCAATCAGGAGGAGGCTACCATGAGGACACCTCAGCTCTCCGCATTGGTGTTTGCTGTGCTTACCTTCAATGCCGTCGCCGCGGAACCTCAGAAGCTGTGGGAGGCGAGTGGCTTCAAGCAGCCCGAGTCAGTGGTCTTTGACCGAGCCGCGGGGGCCATTTATGTGTCGAACGTCAACGGCGATCCGATGAAAAAGGATGGCAACGGCTTCATTTCAAAGCTCGCGCCGGACGGAAAGGTTGTGACAATCGAGTGGATCAAGGGACTCGACAGTCCGACCGGGCTCGCGCTTGCCAACGGCAAGCTGTACGCCGCAGACGTGGATCGGATTGCGGAAATCGACATCGCCAAGGGTGAAATTATCAACCGATACGAGGCACCCGGTTCCAAGTTCTTGAACGACCTCGCGGCTGACAAGGGGGGACGGGTCTACGCATCCGACATGGTGACAAACAGCATTTGGGTGCTCGACGGCGGCAAGCTGTCTCTCTTGATGCAGGATGACGCGCTCGACAACCCGAACGGGCTCCTCGTCGAGGACGGGAGGCTTGTGGTCGCGTCGTGGGGCAAGATGGCCCCGGACTTCTCGACCAAGGTACCTGGCCACATGAAGGCGGTCGACCTCGCGACGAAGAAGGTGTCCGCTCTTGGTGACTCGACACCAGTCGGCAATTTCGATGGCGTCGAGCCCGATGGCAAGGGCGGTTATCTTGTCACCGACTGGGTAAGCGGCGGTCTGTTCCGCGTCGCGAACAATGGCAAGCCGACACCCCTCCTACCGCTCACCAAGGGGAGCGCCGATCTCGGCGTGGGGCCGGACGGTACCGTCATGATCCCGATGATGATGGACGGCACTGTTGTGGCTTACAGGATCGATCCACGCTGAAAGGATTGCGCCTGACCAGCATTAGGCCCGTGCGCGGTTCCCGCGAGCGAAAAGAATACGGCGCGGCGACAATCGCCGTCTTCAGCAACGAAGGCGGACGATCGGATGAAACAGGAACTTGGCGTGCTCGGAGCGGATGTCTGCTTAGGGTCGCTTTGATGGTGTACTGATCACTTCCGGTCTGCCCCGATTAACAGACATCTTCAGAACCGGTCGGCATGTCTCAAACGCGCCACCACAGCAGTCATGGCACGCATCCCGAGTTGGAAGCGACGGTCGCAGAGGAGCGCGCCACCGATGTTGCGTGAGCGCGGTGATAACCCCTCAAAATGAAGCTCGAAGTGAACTGGGGCGGGAGGGTCGGTCGCCATAAGTTGACCGGGTCACAAAAGGAAAGGCGTTGATCAATTTCGCCGCCGGCAATCTGGGCCGTCAGCGCGCGAGCTGTGGTCCGGCGGGAGGCGGCGGGCGAGCCACCGACGACGACTGTAGGGCCGATGATTGCGCCTTGGGTTGCGGAGGTTTGGGCTGCGGGATAGAGGCCGCCTGCTGGGCCGGGGCCGGAGGCGTGGATGACATCTTCTGTCTGATGTCCTCCTCAACGGCCTTTAGTGCCGCAATGTTCTGGGCCATCTGATCTTGCTTGGCAGCGAGTTGTTCTACGTTGCGCCGCACGACATCGAGATTGGACGCCAAGGGCGCAAGCTGCTGCATCGGGTCAGTGGAAGTTGCAGCCGCGACTGGCGACTTCGTCGTCGAAACGGATAACACCCAGGCCAGCGCCGGAGCCCGGGCTACCAGCATCTCCTTTGCTGCATCACCGTAGGACTGCCAGCCAAGCGTGGCGCCGACACCGATGAGAACCGCAATAGAGAACCGGGTAAGGCTGCGGAATATTCGCCTGCCAATCGACGGCCGGCCGCTCGCCGGCCGACCCTCCCCGAAGCGGTAGTGATGGGGAGGATCGATCGACGGCGTCATGCGCCGTCTGCCAATGCGCTGATCGGATCGGACGTCCGGATCGTGCGCAAGCCCGCCGGACGAAGGTTCTTCGGCCGTCAGTGGTGGGCTTTGCGAGTATAACATTGGTACCTCCACCGACGGTTCTTCCAAATTCTTGAGGGAAGAGGCGATCCTGGTTTGACGGAAGGGAGGCAGGAGGACAGCAGCCCTAGGGCGTTTGTGAGATCGTTGCACGATATTTATGAGATCGTCGCTCGATAAAAGAATCGACTTGTTTGAGGTCGGTCAAGCGTCAACCGTTAGGCCCGCGGCCCTAGCCAAACCTCGCCCGCGAGCGTTCCCTCGCCTTCTCGGCCTCGACCTCGCGGTCGCGCGGCGGGGCATTGGTCTGCAGCGCGGCCAGCAGCCGCCGCGCGCTGTCGGAGACTTCGGAGACCGCGCGGTTGAACGCCTCGGCGTTGGCCTGCGACGGCGAATTGAAGCCAGAAAGCTTGCGCACGAATTGCAGCGCGGAAGCATGGATTTCGGCGTGCGTGGCCGGGGGATCGAAGTTGAACAAGGTCTTGATATTGCGGCACATGGTTCTCTCCTCTGCACCCGTCGGTCAAGGACGAACGGCCGGTGCAAAATCCGACAGCGTGGCCTATTCTGTCATGGATCGCGCGGCGCGTTCACCCCTGTCGGCACCTGCAAACAGCGAGTTCCCGATGACCCATGTGACCTACAAGATCGTCGAACATGACGGCGGCTGGGCCTACACCGTCAACGGCGTGTTTTCCGAGCCGTTTCCGAACCGCGCCGCAGCGCTGGCCGCCGCCCGGCGCGTGGCGGCCGAGCAGCGGGTGCCGGGCCGCACAGAGGTGATCGAATACGAGACCCCGGATGGAAAATGGCGCTCGGAGACCGCGGCCGGTAACGACCGGCCGGAAACCGAGGTGGAGGGCTAGAGCTCGAAAACGCATGGGCGGCTCGCAGTGCCGCCGACCTGGTGACGGAAACAGCCGGTGTGATAGGTTCCCCCGCAAGCGGTGCAAAAGATCGCCGCAGCCCTCGGGGAGACCATCATGAATTTTTCGCACGTCGCTTTCTCGGCCGCCCTTGCCTTGACCTCCGTCACCGCCTTCGCCGCAGATTATCCAGCGCCGAAGCAGGGCGACTGGATCGCCAGGGACTTCAAATTCCACACCGGCGAGACGATGCCGGAGTTGCGGCTGCATTACACCACCATCGGCGAGCCGACCGGCAGCCCGTGCTGGTGCTGCACGGCTCGGGCGGCTCGGCCGCCAGCATGCTGACGGCGGGCTTTGGCGGCGAATTGTTCGGTCCCGGCCAGCCGCTGGACGCCGCGAAATACTGCATCATCATTCCTGACGGTGTCGGCCACGGCAAATCGGCAAAGCCCTCCGACGGCATGAAGACCGCGTTTCCGAAATACAATTACGAGGACATGGTCGACGCGCAGTATCGCCTGGTCAAGGAAGGTCTCGGCGTCAAACATCTGCGGCTCGTCATAGGCAATTCGATGGGCGGCATGCACACCTGGATCTGGGGCGGTAGATATCCGCAGTTCATGGACGCGCTGGTACCGATGGCGTCGCAGCCGACCGAGATGGCGGCGCGCAACTGGATGCTGCGGCGGATGATGCTGGAGACCATCAAGAACGATCCGGACTACAATGGCGGCAATTACACCGCCCAGCCGCGCATGATGAAATACGCCATCAACGCCTTTGGCATCGCGACCGGCGGCGGCACGCTGGCCTATCAGGCGCTGGCGCCGACGGCGACGAAGGCCGACAAGATGGTCGACGACCGGCTGGCGACAGCGATCACCGCCGACGCCAACGACTTCATCTACCAGTGGGAAGCCTCGCACGATTATAACCCTGCGCCATCGCTCGAGAAGATCGAAGCGACGCTGCTCTTGATCAACGCCGCCGACGACGAGCGCAATCCGCCGGAAACCGGCGTCACCGACGCAGCGATGAAGCGCATCAAGAACGGCCGCCTGTTCCTGATCCCCGCCTCCAGCGAAACGCGCGGCCATCTCACGACCGGCAATGCAAAATTCTACAAGAAGCAGTTGGAGGAGCTGCTGCAGACCGCACCGCAGCGGGCCATGTGAACCGGCACGAACATTGAAGCGAGCGCGCGATCCAATCGTCCGTCATCTTCGAAGCTCGGGGCAGCTACCCCATGGGACGTTGCGCGCCCTGTTTTTGTCAGGGCTACCTTTCAGCCCGGCGTGCAGAACGTTGACTGCCTGCAACTCGTATCGCTCGGTGGCAAGTTCATGCGAAAAGATCACGTCAATGGTCGTGTACGACCATATCAGGCAAAGAACGCACACAGGCGCGAAACGCACTTGCGCCATGTAGTATGTGAAATAGACGCGCGAACCGGTGTGATCCAGGCGCATGTCCGGCACTTCCTGGCTTTGGACGTATTCTGCGCCCATGCTGCGCATAACAGCGTGGGCAGCGGCCAGTTGGCGACTAACGGACGGATCGGGTCCAGCAAGCCCTCTGATATTTGAGAGAAGGTGATCATTCAGATTGCTATTGAAGGATGCCGTCGGACCGCGAAAGCCCCTGTCCGATGGCCAGAACACCCCATTCGACAGGCCAGGCCACACCGTCCAGCGCTGCTCGCCAGCCCGCGACAATATGTTCTGGTATTCAGCACCGCTAATCGAACCGATGCTGCATTTCTCCAGCCCGAAGCGTTCGGTAAAGCCGAAAGCCCAGAGCAACACAGGGAGCGCAAACAGCAATCCCGCGGGTGAAAGCAAGCCTATCGCTATCTTCGTGTTCGTGCCCAACGCGTTTCCAATCGTGCCGGATGACCGTGGAGCGGCTGTGCTGGCTCGGCCAGCTCACCACGAATTCTCACGCGAGATCGATAGCACGTTCGTGCTGCCCCTATTAGCGGCAGCCATCAGTTCGGTGCGCGTGTTGAGCCAACCGCGGCGCGCATCAAAACCGTGTACAGTACGCCGGCTGGAAGTTCCGATTTCGCAACGCATCAAATTTGCCTCGCTCACATCGCTCATTATTTGAGCGTGCATCTGCGATCCGGCTCCGCTTGAATTGTCCTGAGATTACGAATCGTGGGCGGCATGCCCCGCGGGGGATAAAGACAAACGCAGCGGAGGATCGGATGCGAAGGCTTGCGCCACTGTTCTTGCTGGCCTGCCTTTCGGTGCTGGCCGGCGCGGCGCTCGCCGTCGACAGGGGCCAGTTCCGCCACGTGCCACCTGATATCCGCGCCTGGTTCAAGAGCGTGATCGCGCCGAACGGCGTGCCCTGCTGCGATGAGTCGGACGGACATCGCACCACCTACGACGTTCGCGCTGGCGCCTATTGGGTTCCGATCGAAGGCCAATGGATGCAGGTGCCCGAGCGCGCGGTCATTCGCGATCAGGGCAACCCGATCGGCGAAGCCGTGGTGTGGTACGTGCACCACCGCGGCAGCATCATCATCAGCTGCTTCGTGCCGGCGGACGCGGTCTAGATTCTCTCAGGGATGACGCCCGCGCCGCGGGATGATAATCTGGCCGAAACCGAACGGAGCCGCGCAGTGACCGATTTTTCCGCCAGCGATCTCGCCTCGATCTATCCTGCACCCTCGCCCCGCGTGATCGCAAAAGCGCGGCCGGAGATCGACGTCCATGCGAAGAAATTCATCGGCATGTCGCCGTTCTGCGTGCTGGCCACCTCAGGCTCAGACGGCAGCGTCGATGCTTCTCCGCGCGGCGGCAATCCCGGCTTCATCCATGTTGCGGGACCGAACCTGCTGTTGATGCCGGATCGCTCGGGCAACAACCGCATCGACAGTTTTCGCAACATCGTCGAGGGAAGTGGCTTCGTGCAGTTGATCTTCTTCGTACCGGGGATCGACGAGACGCTGCGTGTCGGCGGCAGGGGCAAAGTGTCTGTCGATCCGGAGCTGATGGCCTCGATGGTCGAGTTCGGCAAGCCGCCGCGCGCGGTGCTGCGCATCGAGGTCAGGGAAGCCTATTTCCACTGCGGCAAGGCGCTGATGCGCTCAAAGCTGTGGGCGGGTGAGCGGGTCGAGCGCTCGGTGATGCCGAGCATCGGCGAAGTGATCCACGACCAGACCGGTCTCGGCGAGCGCGAAAGCCAGGACGTGATTTACGAGCGCTACAAGACGCAGTTGTAGGGCTCCGTGATGCCCGGGCTTGTCCCGGGCATCCACGAGTTAGCAGTGTCGCGGCGACGAAGACGTGGATGGCCGGGTCAAGCCCGGCCATGACGAAGGATAGAGTCTAGTCCCCGTTCTCCAGCCCGCCGACATGCTTCTGTGTGTAGAGATCAAGCCCGATGCGCTTGATCAAATCGAGTTGGGTTTCGAGGAAATCGATGTGATGTTCCTCATCCTTCATCACGCTCTCGAACAGGTCGCGCGAGACGTAATCCTTGACGCCATGGCAATAGGTCGCGGCTTCCTGATAGAGCGTGCGTGCCGTCATCTCGGTTGCAAGGTCGCATTCGATGATCTCCTGGACGTTCTGCCCGATGCGCAGGGGATCGAGCACCTGCATGTTGGGAAAGCCGTCGAGGAACAGAATCCGGTCGGTGAACTTGTCGGCGTGCTCCATCTCCTCGATGGATTCCTTGCGCCAGACCTTGGCAAATTCCAAAAGCCCCCAATTGTTCAGGAGCCGGTAATGCAGCCAGTACTGGTTGATCGCGGTGAGCTCGCTGCGCAGGCCCTTGTTGAGATAGTCGATGACTTTGGGATCGCCCTGCATGGTCCACTCCGATTTTCCCAGGCCAAAGGTGGCCTGACACTGTATTTAGAACGCTTCTAAATCAGTTTGGAGCCAAGAGCAACTGTTCCGCGGAAAAAGCGGTGGGAACAGCGAAAACCAGTGGATTCTAAGGGATTTTCAGCAGGCCGCGAGCGCGAACGCCGGAGCAGTTTCCTGCGCGGGCTCGTCGTTGGCGGCGTGACGGCTGTGCGGGCAACCGGAGCAGCATTCCTTGGCGCAGGCGCCGAGCGCTTCGTCGATGATGGTCTTGATGGTGCGCGCGCACCGGCCGCATTCGGCGCTGCAGCCGAGGCAACCGTAAATCTGTTTCGGATTTCGCGGCAGGTCCGAGGATGCGCTTACAGCATTGCGGACATCGTGGTCGCTCAAAACGTTGCAGGAACAGACGATCATGAAATCGGTAAAACCTTCGGTGATGCGACCTCATCGATATTTAAGAGCGCGACGAGATGCAAAAGGAAAAGCCGCATTTTCAAGCAATTCCAAACTGATGCCGGAGAAATACTGGAATGAATCTAAAAAGGCGGCATTGCGGTAGATCACACTGGCGCTGAGTTGCCGGCGGTTTTCGGCGTCAATCGCCGCCGCCACCGCCATCGCCGCCGCCTCCGCCACTGTCTCCGCTGGAATCGGCGGACGAAGTGGAGCTATCCGATGAAGAACTGTCGCTGCCGAACCAGGAAAACAGGTTCCAGCCATCGCCATCGGAACTGCCGCTGGGGCCCATGCTGGAAGCGTCGCCACCTGCGCTCTCGCGCTGCGTCTTGCGGTTTTGCACCCGGCTCATCAACAGGTAGCAGATCAGCGACATCCCGCCGACCGCCACCACGAATGCCGTCATTCCGCTTGTCATTGTGTCTTCGCTCCAAATGCGGGCGGGGTCTTAGGTATCTTTGCACCGCAATCTGCCGATCTCTCCCATTTTCGTCGCCCCCGGAGGCACTGCCGTTCATTGATCATTCAAGTGAAATGTGGAACCTTTGCCGGGACAACACTTAACGTGCTTTGCTCCCCACGAGAAAGGTGAGGCCATGAAGAAGACATTGATGGCGCTCGGCGCCGCCGCCGCGTTGACGGTTTCCGCCGTGGCAGTCCCGGCTCCCGCCCATGCGCAACGTGGTGTCGCGGCAGGGGTCGCCGCCGGATTGATCGGCGGTGCCATCGTCGGCGGCGCGATTGCTTCGCAGAACGGCTACTATTACGGCCCGGGTTATTACGGGCCCGGCTATGGCGGCCCGGCCTATGTCGTCGATCCCGGCTATGGCGAATCTTGTATCTGGCAGCGACAGCGGTTCTGGGATGGTTACGGCTGGCGCGTCCGCAACGTCAGGGTTTGCGACTAGCACCCCCGTTCATCTTCATTAAATTAGCGCCCCACATCCCGGAACGGCGCCGCTTTCCGGGATGCATGCCATTTCTGGCCTGAAAAAGACCGTTTTTTTCGGTCACGCTTCAGAACGTTTACTTTCGATTGACCCATGTGCGCTTTTTAGCGAAGCGGCAGTCCGAAACAGCGTGTGAGTCATCCCTAAACCCGGCGCTCGAAGGCGCCACCCCAGGAGAGCCCAGGACATGAAGAAGACATTTGCTGCCTTGGTCGCGGTCGCAACGATTGCCGGTTCGCTCGTCGCGACGCCCGCAAGCGCACAGCGTGGCGTTGCCGCAGGCGTGGCGGCCGGCCTGCTCGGCGGCGCGATCATCGGTGGCGCGATCGCCTCCAGCCGTCCGGCATACGGCGGACCGGTGTACGTGGAAGAAGCGCCCTACCCGGCCTGCCGGATGGTGCGCGAGCGCTTCTGGGACGGCTATGACTGGCGCTATCGCCGCGTCGAGGTCTGCAACTGATCTGATCGATTGATGCGCGAGCGCGCACCTTGATCGAAGCCCGGCCGATATCTCGGCCGGGCTTTTTCTTTGCCGCGGCGTCAAACGACGTCCGCCACCCTGCTCCTCAGCAACTCGTATTGCTGCTTCGAACAATCGCCAAGCGCCTCGTCCCGGCTGCTCGGGACATCGTCGTAACCAATCGGGCTGTCGAATTGACTCATTGTGAAGTCGACGCGACTTCCATCGATCCGGTTGTAGAAATGCCAGGCGCCGTTGACATCGGTCTTCAGGGTCTCGCCACCGAACTTGTCATGAACGACGAGCGCCGTCACGCCGCACTGCCCGGATGCCGGGTTGTCACGCCGCCAGCGGCTGCTGGTCTCGATCGACCACGACCGCCGGAGTTGCCGATAGAAATCGACCAGGAGCGTGCTGCCTGCGGTCATCGACATCCTCGAATTCGGTCGCCCTTGTTCGTGAATGATACGCGCTAGCGCCCCGCGCTCATAGCGCGCAGCACCGCTTCGCTCGGCCAGCAATCGACCTTGAGGCCGGCGGACTTCTGATACGCGCCCAATGCCGCGCGGGTCTGCATGCCCGCCTTGCCGTCGAGCTTGTCCTTGTAGAGGCCGATGCGCGTCAAATGACGCTGCATGGCTTCGACATCGGCCGAGCGCAACTGCGTCGAGACCGACCATGGGGTCGCAAACGGCTGCGGGCTCGTCATGCGGTCGGCGAGATGGCCGACGAACAGCACATACAAGTCGGAGAAATTATATTCCTTGATGACGAAGTAGTTCTTTGTGGTCAGGAACGCCGGGCCGTAGGTGCCTTCCACCTGCAACAGCGAGGCCGGCTGCGCCAGCTCGGCTGCGCTCAACTTCTGCCCGCGCACCGGCACAAAACCCGCCCGCAGCCATTCGGCGATCGGCTTGGTCACCTCGGGCACGCCCGTGGTGCAATCGACATTGGCGGGCGCCTTTACCTCATAGGCCCAGCGCACGCCCGCCTGCCAGCCCTTGTTGACAAGCTGCTGCGCGGCAGACGCCAGCGCATCCGGCACCGAATGCCAGATATCGACCCGGCCGTCGCCGTCGAGATCGATGCCGTGCTTGTAATATTCGGACGGCAGGAATTGCGTATAGCCGGTGGCGCCGGCCCAGGACGAGCGGAAATCCTTGCGCGCCACCGCGCCCTCGCCGAGAAGCTTCAGCGCGAGAATGAATTCGCTGCGGTACTGATCCTTGCGCCGGCCGACATAGGCCTGCGTCGCCACCACGCGCAACGTGTCGTAAGGCAGCCGGTAGCGGCCGTAGTCCGTCTCGCGCCCCCAGATCGCCAAGACGACGCTGGCGGGAACGCCGAAGCGCTTTTCGATCTCGGTGAGCGCTGCGCGGTGCTGCTGCATCAGCTTCTGCCCCTCGGCTGCCAGCCGCGCGATGGAAGCTTCCTTCACGTAATCGGCCGGCACCTGTACGAACTCGGCCTGCGACGGTGCGCCGGTGGCAGGCCGGCCGGGCAGCAGGAGATCGGGCAATTTGTAGTCGGGCTCGAGCCCACGCGTCTCGGCATCGAACGTCGCGCGCGACACGCCGGCCGCCTGCGCCTCCGGCCACAGCGAGGCGACGAACTGAGTGAAGGCGGCGTCGGCGGCCCGGGCCGGGCGCACCGCGCCCGGCGTCATCGCTGCCAGTATCAGAACCGCGGCTATCAACCTTTGTCGCAAACCGGAATCCTGTCGATCGACGCGCCGCCCATCAATGCGAGACGGCCTGTTTGGCGTGTTCGGTGGAAACATTCGACAATTTGTCGACATAGGCAATGCCGATCGCCGACAGAATGAAAACCGTGTGGATGATGGTCTGCCACATCACGCCGGTCTCGGTGTAGCCGCTCTTGCCCGAGGTCAATCCTCCGGCCTCGATGAAGGTGCGCAACAGATGGATCGACGAGATGCCGATGATGGCCATCGCGAGCTTGATCTTGAGCACACTGGCGTTGACGTGGCTGAGCCATTCCGGCTGATCGGGATGTCCTTCCAGATTGAGACGCGAAACGAACGTCTCGTAGCCGCCGACAATAACCATCACCAGCAGGTTGGAAATCATCACCACGTCGATCAGGCCCAGCACCGCCAACATGATCTGCTGCTCGCTGAAGTCGAAGGAATGGGCAAACAGGTGCCACAACTCCTTCAGAAACAGCACCACATAGACGCCCTGTGCGACGATCAGTCCAATATAAAGCGGCAGTTGCAGCCAGCGGGAACTGAAGATCAGCAGCGGTATCGGACGCAATGCCTTCCGCTGAGCTTCGGGCGGCAAGGGCGTTTCGGGCGTAAGGGACATTCAGGAGGGCTCGCTTGCGTGGATTCGAATTGCGGAAGGAGGCCTATATCTACGCAATCTGACCGCGCTGTGAAGCGACAACTGGCCGCAGCGCATATTACGGGATCGTCACGTTATCAGGAGCTTCGGGGCAAAATAGCGGTGTGGCACGATCTCAATCGTAGCCGAAGCCATGGCTGCAGCATCTCGCAAGGCAGGAGCGAGAAGAAACAATCTTCACGCGTCCGTCAGATCGAGACGCCGCTCGATACGCTCGATGCGGACATCCATCCGATCAAGACGATTCGACATATTGGCGTACTGGTTCTCGAGATTGCCTGCGCGCTGCTTTACCTCGCGAATATCATCCCGCACATCATCAATCGCGCCGCGGATATGGCCCAGGTGCTCAAGGACGATGTTGTCCGTGTTGTCCGTCTCGGTCATCGGGTGACATTATCACGATATCGACTCATTGTGAACCGTGGCCGCGATGTTCTTCCCGAAGATCAACGTGAAGACCGATCCGGTCCGGCGGTGGCACCGGCCCGACCGGCACTTCTTCGCTAACGGTGCCTGTCAGGTTCTGGCCTTTGCGTTTCTGGAACGATATCCCGATCTCGAATTCCGCGCCCGATGGATCAAGCCGGCAGCCGGATTTGGCGGCAACCACATCTACGTCACCGACGGGATCAATGCCTTCGACTATCACGGCCTCACCACCGAACAGCGCCTGCTCGCGTTGGCCTTCAGGCGCGGCCGGCGATTCTTTCCCGGCTGGGACGCTGCGCTGGTGGACTTGCCGGCCGATGTTCTGATTTCAGAACAGCGCTCGTGGCAAATCGAGGGACTTTGGCTGCGCGAGCCAACGCAATTCCTTCATGACGCGCTGCCCCGCGCGCGCAACTTTCTCGACGGATTCGGCGACATCAAGCAGAGGCTCACCTTGTCAGCTTCTTGTATTTCACGCGGTGCGGAATGATGCTGTCCTGGCCGAGCCGGCGCATCTTGTCTTTCTCATAGTCCTGGAAGTTGCCCTCGAACCATTCGACGTGGCTGTCGCCCTCGAAGGACAGGATGTGCGTGGCGATGCGGTCGAGGAACCAGCGATCGTGGCTGATGATGACGGCGCAGCCGGCGAAATCCTCCAGCGCCTCTTCCAGCGCGCGCAGCGTATCGACGTCGAGATCGTTGGTCGGTTCGTCGAGCAGCAGCACGTTGGCGCCTGACTTGAGCATCTTGGCCAGATGCACGCGGTTGCGTTCGCCGCCCGACAACGCGCCAACCTTCTTCTGCTGGTCGGCGCCCTTGAAGTTGAACGAGGAGCAATAGCCGCGAGAGTTCACCTCGCGCTTGCCGAGCAGAATCAATTCGTTGCCGCCGGAAATCTCCTCCCACACCGTCTTCTTGCCGTCGAGGTCGTCGCGCGACTGGTCGACGTAGCCGAGATGCACGCTTTCGCCGACGGTGATGGTGCCCTGGTCGGGCTTCTCCTGCCCGGTAATCATCCGAAACAGCGTGGTCTTGCCGGCGCCGTTGGGACCGATCACGCCGACGATGCCGCCTGGCGGCAGCTTGAACGTGAGATTCTCGATCAGCATGCGGTCGCCGAAGCTCTTGTGGAGCCCTTCGAAGTCGACAACGTTCTGGCCGAGCCGTTCGGCCACGGGAATGGTGATCTGCGCGGTCGTGGTCTGCTTCTCGCTCGCCTGCTTCAATAGCTCTTCATAGCGCTGGTAGCGTGCCTTGGATTTGGCCTGGCGGGCTTTGGGAGACGACGCGATCCATTCCTGCTCGCGGGCAAGCGTCTTCTGATGCGCGACCTCCTCGCGGCCCTCCTGCTCGAGGCGCTTCTGCTTCTGCACCAGCCAGGACGAATAATTGCCCTCGTAGGGAATGCCCTTGCCGCGGTCGAGTTCGAGGATCCATCCCGTGACGTTGTCGAGGAAGTAGCGGTCGTGGGTCACGATCAGGATCGCGCCGGGATAATTGCGCAGATGGCCTTCCAGCCAGGACACCGACTCGGCGTCGAGATGGTTGGTCGGCTCGTCCAGCAGCAGGAGCTCCGGCTGGTCGAGCAGCAGCTTACAGAGCGCGACGCGGCGGCGCTCGCCGCCCGAAAGCTTGGTGACATCGGAATCATCGGGCGGGCAGCGCAGCGCATCCATCGCCTGGTCGACCTTGCTGTCGAGATCCCAGAGGCCCGCGGCCTCGATCTCGTCCTGCAGCTTGGTCATCTCGTCGGCGGTCTCATCCGAATAATTCATCGCCAGCTCGTTGTAGCGATCGAGGATCGCCTTCTGCTTGGCGACGCCCTCCATGACGTTCTCGCGAACCGATTTGGAAGGATCGAGGTGCGGCTCC
Source organism: Bradyrhizobium sp. AZCC 2176 (assembly GCF_036924645.1). Classification (NCBI taxonomy): domain Bacteria; kingdom Pseudomonadati; phylum Pseudomonadota; class Alphaproteobacteria; order Hyphomicrobiales; family Nitrobacteraceae; genus Bradyrhizobium; species Bradyrhizobium sp. AZCC 2176. Next base: position 765,316 of record NZ_JAZHRX010000001.1, read on the forward strand.
TGCTCGAGATAGCCGACGCGGGCACCCTCGGCGACCCAGGCCTCGCCATTATACTCCTTGTCGAGGCCGGCCATGATCTTGAGCAGCGTCGACTTGCCGGAGCCGTTGACGCCGAGCACGCCGATCTTGGCGTCGGGGTAGAACGAGAGATGGACGTTATCGAGCACCTTCCGGGTCGGGTAGCTCTTGGTCAAACCCTGCATGAAATAGACGAACTGGCGAGCCATCGCGATCCCTGGAAACGGTTGGATTTTACGGAGATTTGCTGCCGCTGATGTAGCGGCGCAGCCGCCAAAGGGCAACCGCGGGAACCCGTTTTCCATCCGTTCACCACGGATGAATACGGGATGGACACCATGTGCGCCGAGATCCCGACAATTGAAACTATCTTTTAATAAATCAGGCGAAAACTCGTTTTCAGGCGCCGAATAAGGCGTTTTACGCGGCCAGCCGCCGCGATTGAAAACGAAGGGCCCGCGTCATGGCTACGATCGGTTCGGCATCCCTTTCCGCCCCGGCGCATGCAAGCGCCGGTCTGGCAAAACCGTTGGCAGAACTCCGCGCCTTCTGGCGCCAGTTCATCGCCAAGGCGTTCGACCCCTACCGGCCGGAACTGCACTATATGCGCGGCCCGGGCCCGGCTTGGCACGCCAAGCATCTCGGCCGCTCGAACTGAGCCATCCGGTTATTTGAGCCTGCCCTGCATTTAAGTCCGCTTGCGCCGTTTCTGATTGCGCGCAACCATGGCGATCTCTCCTGACGGCCATCCCGCCGTCATCCTCGCCACCAACGGACCTCCCATGACGCGGCTGCGCTGTGCAATCCTCGACGACTATCTCAACGTGGCGCTGACAGTCGCCGACTGGTCCAAAGTCAAGGACCGTGTCGACGTCACCGTGTTCAACCAGCCGTTTGCGACCGCGGAAGCCGCGGCCAGTGCGCTGAGGGATTTCGAGATCATCTGCGCGATGCGTGAACGGACGCCGTTCCCGCGCACCATGTTTGCCGCGCTGCCCAATCTGAAGCTGCTGATCACCTCGGGCATGCGCAATGCCGCCATCGATATGGAAGCCGCCAAGGACCACAAGGTTACGTTGTGCGGCACGCAATGGGGCCGCGACCCGACCGCGCCGCTCACCATGGGCCTGATCCTCGAACTGACCCGCAATATCGGCCGCGAAAACGCCCGCATGCATGCCGGCGAACCCCTGCAGAAATTCGTCGGCATGGAGATCGAAGGCCGGACGCTCGGCGTCATCGGCCTCGGCAAGCTCGGCACCAAGGTCTCCAAGCTGGCGCAGGCCTTCGGCATGAACGTGATCGCCTGGAGCCAGAACCTGACGGCTGAAAAATGCAAGGAAGTCGGCGTCACCTATGTCAGCAAGGAAGAGCTGTTCTCGACCGCAGACATCGTCACCATCCATGTGGTGCTGAGCCAGCGCTCGCGCGGGCTGGTCGGGGCTGCCGAGTTGGCACGGATGAAGCCGACCGCCTACCTCGTCAACACCGCGCGCGGGCCGATCGTCGATGAAGATGCGCTGTTGGAAGCGCTGACGCAAAAGAAGATCGCCGGCGCCGGCGTCGACGTGTTTTCGGTCGAGCCGCTGCCGGTCGACCATCCCTTCCGCAAACTGGACAACATGGTGCTGACGCCGCATCTCGGCTACGTCACCGGGGACAGCTTTCGAAACCACTACCAGCAGATGGTCGAGGGCATCGACGCCTGGTTCACGGGCGAGCCGAAGCAACGGCTGGCGTAGAGCGCTATCGGTTCTGATTGAATCAGAACCAAAGCTCCAGATTCTTGTTTGACGCGTTTTTTGCACGCGAACCGGCTATGCGAGCTCAGGCCGGATGTTCTCACGCCGCATGTTGCGTGGTGGCCCGGCTGGCGACCTCCGCAAATCCCTGGCGCCATGACGGATACGCCGGCCGCCAGCCAAGTTCCCGCCTGGCCTTGGCGTTGGAGCCTCCCCGCACCTCGGTCATCATCGCAACCATATGCTCGCCGGCGAACAACCGGCCAAGCCAGGCCGGCACGCGAATCGGCCGCCTGGCTCCGAGCAACGTGGCAATGGCGGGCAGCCATTCGCTGACCGGCGCCGGTTCATCGTCGACGACGTTATAAATTTCGCCAGGCTTGCCGCGCTCAACGGCAGCAACTGTGGCCGCAGCCGCGTCGTCGACGTGGATGAACGACCACCATCCGCCACCGCCGCCGATCAGCGGCACGCGGCGGCCGCGCACCTGATCGATCATCGCGCGGGAGAGCATTCCGGTATCCGGGCCATAGAATGATCCATATCGCAAGACAATCCCTTCAGGGTTTGTCGAGCCGGTGACGGCGCCTTCCAGATACTTGATCGCTTCCAGCGTGGGGCGCAGCTCCTCCGGCGGATCGGGATCGAGCGCATCAGCCTCCGTCTTGATCGATGCGCCGTCACGGCCGTAATTCCAGCCGCAGAAGCTCTGGGCGATGAAGCGTTGCACGCCGGCTTCGCGTGCGGCCGCCAGCAGGAAATCGGTACCCTCCGTGCGCAACCGGTTGGTGGTGGCGAAGGCGCGGTCGAAATGCCGGATATCCGTGACCGCAGCGAGATCGGTCATCTGATCGATGATGATGTCGGGCTTGGCCGCGATCACGGCGGCGCGAATCGATGCCGCGTTGAGCCCGTCGGCGATCGCGGGTTCCGCACCCATCCGTTTGATGATCTCGGCTTTCGCCGCCGTGCGCGTCGTGCCGACAACGGAATGACCGGCTGCAATCAACTGCTGAACGAGCGGAAGGCCGACGGCGCCAGTGGCGCCCGCAACAAGAATTCGCATGGCGTGATCCTCATATTCGTTGCGACCGTGCGGCAGGTAGTCGGAGCGAATGTGAAATCAAGCGAGCGAATGTGGCAGCGGCGGGAAAACTGTGCGGTGCGGAACTCAGATCAGGCCGGGGCCGATGATCGCCCAGCGCCGAAGACCTCATCGGCGCCCCAACAAAAGACGCCCCAACAAAAAGGCGCGCCCTCGGCGCGCCTAAAATGTTTGTCCGACAACAGGCCGCTCAGCGCACCGTGACTGGTGCGGGCAGCGGCGGCACGATGGTCTGCTGCGTGCCGGGAACGGGCGCCAGTTGGGCCTGTGCCGGTCCGGAGGCTGCAGCGCCGGCAGGACCACCGGGCGGCGGGGCGGCCGAGGCGCTTGCGGTGTTGGCGGGCGGCGGGCCGCCGGGCATCACCACCACGCGGGTGCCGACCTTGGCGCGCTCGAACAGGTCGGAGACGTCCTCGTTCAGCATGCCGATGCAACCGGAGGAAACGAACTTGCCGATCGTCGATGGCTGGTTGGTGCCGTGAATGCGGTAGATGGTCGAGCCGAGATACATGGCGCGCGCGCCGAGCGGATTGCCGGGGCCGCCGGCCATGAAGCGCGGTAGATAGGGCTGGCGTTCGATCATCTCGGTCGGCGGATGCCAGTCCGGCCACTCGGCCTTGCGGCTGATCTTCTGCACGCCGGTCCAGGTGAAGCCGTCGCGGCCGACGCGGACGCCGTAGCGGATCGCGCGGCCGCCGCCGAGCACGTAATAGAGGTGGGTATTGGCCGTATCGACGACGATGGTGCCCGCGGGCTCCTTGGTCGCGAACGCCACTTCCTGGCGGCGCAGGTGCGGTGGAAGCTGCGCAGGGCCCACTTCCGGCTGCTCTTCCGGCGGCAGCGCGGCGAGCTGCACCGGCCTGCCGTCGGCGCCGGGTTGCTGCGGTTGCGGCAGTGCGCCGGTAGCACCGGGCGCGGGCGCCGGTGCAGCGCCGATCGCTCCCGGCGGGCGCAGGCCAGCGCGGTCGTCGTTCGGATAGACGATGCCGGCGCCGGGGATGCGGCTGTCGCCGCGATCCGAATAGGCAGGCTGCTGCGAGCCGGGCGGGCGGTCCGCATAGATCACCGGCGGCGGACCGGCCGGGCGGCCGTAACGCGGATCGTCGGGAGAAAGGATCGGGCCCGTGGGCATCGGGGCGCCGCGGTCAGAATAAACCGGGGCGCCGGCCGGACGGCCATAGCGGGGATCGTTGGGCGACAGCACCGGACCGGGCGGCGGCAACGCGGCCGAGTTCTGGCCGTTCGGCGCGTCATCATCATCCAGCGCGTCGAAATCGGGCTCGCCGGGGCTGCGGCGTTCATCGGCCGCATAACCACCGGGAACATACGGTCCCGGAGCTGTCGAATAGGCCTGACCTTGGGCGGGATAGCCCTGCTGCGCATGGGCGAGCGAAGTTCCCGCCACGCCAGCGGCAATGGCGGCACAAATCGTCAGAATGCGGTTGTTCATCATCGCCTTTGTATAGACCCCAAGCCCCACCGGACGGTTAACGGCAGATGACGGAAGATCGCGGCGCATTCAAGACAAATCCGCCAATTTCGGCGCAGGCCAGTCATTTGTGATCGCGCCTGCGCTGCGGCAAAGATGCCTCAGAGCGCCGGAAATCGCCATGAGCGCATAGCGAGCGACTTCGAACCACAGAATTTGTAACAAAAAGCCGCCAGGCGCTGAGATACTCTCAAATCGGCCTGATTCGCCCGCGCGCTTGTTCCCTCGCGAATCGAGCCACTGAGTGGTCACCGCGTTCCCTTGGCATCAATAGCCCTCCAGACATAAGGAGGGGTGGAACTCGCGTCCATGCTTCCCGGCTTTCGTTTCCTGTTCATCGCGATCGTGCTGTCGATGTCGATCCTGGTTTTTGGCCTTGGCGCCGCCGCCCTGTTGCGAGCCGCGCATGAGGAATTTGCCAACCTTCCCTCGCGACGGGCGTCGCCCCAGCCGATGTTTGCCCGCCAGACTGACGACTCGCCGCCGACCCTGGCGCTGCTACGCGTCGATCCGCCGGTCGCGGAGCAGCCGGCGGTGAATGCTCCGGCCGCCACTGATGTCGCGGCGCAGGCCGGGCAAACCCCGGATGTCAGCCCGGCCGAGCCCGAGAAGCTGGCGGCGCTGAAGCCGGCAGAGCCGATGCAGGTCGAAGTGGCAAAGCCGGAAGACCCGGCGAAGGCGACAAGCGCGGAGACACCGGCCGCTCCGGCCCCTGCGGCCGAAACCGAAGCGCCCGTTGCCGATGCGGAAGTAAAGCTCGCCGCCATCGCGGAGGCGCCGGAGCCTGCCGCCGCCATCCCGCCTCCACTGGCACCGGATATCGAAGGCAACGTCGCCGCGGCCAGGATCGCGACGCTTGGCGGTCCCGCCGTCATCGTCGACGAAAAGACGGCGGCCAAGGCAATGGAAGCGACGACGGAAGCGAAGCCGGATCTCAGCGCCGTCAAGAAGCGGGCGGCGCAGCGGGCCCGGGAACGGCGGCGAATTGCAGCGCGGCGGGCGCGTCTGGCACGAGAGGCGGCCCTGACTCTGCAGCAGCAACAACCCAATCCGTTCGCACAGTTCCCGGTGGCGCGCGCGACGAGGTAGCGTCTGGACTTAAGGATCAGACCGGACCGGTCGCGATCGGCGGACCGTCGGCGGCGCCCCACTCCGTCCACGAGCCGTCATACAGCGCCGGGTTCTCGACGCCGAGGCGATAGAGCGCCAGCGTCAGCACGGCGGCGCTGACGCCGGAGCCGCAGCTTGTCACGATGGGCGCGTCGAGCTTCACGCCCGCGCCCGAGAACGCCGCCCGCAGTTCGTCCAGCGGTTTCATCGTGCCGGTCGCGGCATCGAACAGGTTGTTGTAGGGCAGGCTGAGGCTGCCGGGGATATGGCCCGAGCGAAGGCCCGGCCGCGGCTCGGCCACCTTGCCCTGGTAGCGCTCGTTGGCGCGCGCATCGATCACTTGCTCGGCGCGGCTTGCGAGATTTGCGACCAGTTGCTGCATGCTGCGCGTGCGCCGCGCGTCGAACGTCGCCTTGAAGGTCGCAGGCTTCGGCGTCACCTCGCCCTTCTCGACCTTGCGACCTTCGGCGATCCATTTTTTCAGGCCGCCATCGAGCACGCGCACGTCCTTGCCGAACGACAGGAACATCCACCACACCCGGGCGGCGGCGACCCAGCCGCCCGAATCGTAGAGCACGACGGTATCGTCATTGCCGATCCCCAGCCCACCGACGTCGCGGCCGAATTGCTCGGCGGAAGGGAACATGTGCGGCAACGGGTTGGAATGATCGGACACCGCGTCGACGTCGAAGAACACCGCGCCCGGAATATGCGAGGCGAGATAATCGTCCTTCGGCAGCGGCAGCACGCCGGGCATCTTGAACGAGGCGTCGATCACTTTGACACCGGGATCGTTCAGGTGCGCGGCGAGCCATTCGGTGGAGACGAGCGGGTCATTGGTGGTGGGCATGGAGCAGTCTCCGGCAGTTTCTCAGATCGTCATTGCCGGGCTTGACCCGGCAATCCATCTTCTTCGGAAGGATTCATTTTCTAGGATGGGCACGCGGGTCAAGCCCGCGTGTGACGAGTCTTCACCCCTTCTTCTTCGGCTCCCACTTCTCGACCGGGCCGCCGGCATCGCGCCAGGCGGCGAAACCGCCGCCGATATGGGCGACCGGCTTCAGGCCCATGTCCTGCGCGGTCTTGGCCGCGAGCGCCGAACGCAGTCCGCCGGCGCAATGGAAGATGAATTTCTTGTCTTCCTGGAAGATCGGCTTGGCGTAGGGGCTTTGCGGATCGATCCAGAATTCAAGCATGCCGCGGGTGCAGGAGAACGCACCGGGGATCTTGCCCTCGCGCTCGATCTCGCGGGGGTCTCTGATATCGACGATCACGACGCCCGGGTCCTGTGCGGCCTTGATGGCGTCAGCGGCGCTGACGGTCTCGATCGCGGCGTTGGCTTCGTCGATCAGCGATTTGATTCCGCGGTGGATGGTCTGGGGCATTGATTGCGCCTTTCGTTGTTCTTGATCTGTCATTCCGGGGCGATGCGAAGCATCGAACCCGGAATCTCGAGCGAGCGAAATAACCTCTGGATTCCGGGTTCGCGCTGCGCGCGCCCCGGAATGACGGCAAACCCTACCGCACCAGTTCCTTCATCGCGCTTTCGAGGCCTTCGATCGTGATCGGGTACATGCGCTCAGACAACAGCCGGCGGATGATGGTGGTGGATTCCGAATAGTCCCAATGCTTCTGCGCCACCGGATTGAGCCACACCGTATGCGGATAGGTGCGCGTGATGCGCTCCAGCCAGACCGCGCCGGCTTCCTCATTGACGTGCTCAACCGAGCCGCCGGGCACCATTATCTCGTAAGGGCTCATCGAGGCGTCGCCGACGAACACCACCTTGTAGTCGTGCGGGTACTTATGCAGTACGTCCCAGGTCGGCGTGCGGTCGGTGAAGCGGCGCTTGTTCTGCTTCCACACGCCTTCATACAGGCAGTTGTGGAAATAGAAATATTCCATGTGCTTGAACTCGGACTTCGCCGCCGAGAACAGCTCCTCGACCTGCTCGATATGCGAATCCATCGAGCCGCCGATGTCGAAAAACACCAGGACCTTCACCGCGTTGCGGCGCTCGGGACGCATGTGCACGTCGAGATAGCCATGGTTGGCAGTCTCCCTGATCGTGGTGTCGAGATCGAGCTCGTCCGGCGCGCCGGTGCGCGCGAACTTGCGCAACCTGCGCAGCGCGATCTTGATGTTGCGGATGCCAAGCTCGACATTGCCGTCGAGATCCTTGAATTCGCGCTTGTCCCATACTTTCACGGCGCGGTTGTTGCGGTTCTTCTCCTGCCCGATTCTTACACCTTCCGGATTGTAGCCATGAGCGCCGAACGGCGAGGTGCCGGCGGTGCCGATCCACTTGTTGCCGCCCTGGTGACGGCCTTGCTGTTCCTCCAGGCGCTGACGAAGCGTTTCCATGAGCTTGTCCCAGCCCATCGCCTCGATCTGCTTCTTCTCTTCCTCGGTGAGGTATTTTTCCGCGAGCTTCTTCAGCCACTCGGCGGGAATGTCTGCCTTCTCCATCGCGTCCAGGAGACTCTCCAGCCCCTTGAACACGGTGCCGAAGACGCGGTCGAACTTGTCGAGATTGCGCTCGTCCTTCACCAGCGCGGCGCGGGAGAGATAGTAGAAATTCTCGACCGTCTGATCGGCGAGGTCGGCGTCGAGCGCCTCCATCAGCGTCAGATATTCGCGCAGGGTCACCGGGACCTGCGCGTCGCGCAGCGATGTGAAGAATTGCAGGAACATGGGATACAGATTGCCCGCCGGACCGCGCCCGTCAAGAGCCAGCGCATGCCAAAGGCCCGCGCATAGCTGTCAGGCCTAGACCGGGAAGCTTTTTCAATTACAATTGAACCGTAAAGGGCTTATTCCGGCAGGGGAAATTCAATGGGCATCATTGCGGCGCTGATCATTGGCGGTATCGCGGGCTGGCTTGCCGGGCTGATCGTGCGCGGTGCAGGGTTCGGGCTGATCGGCAATATCGTGGTCGGCATCATCGGCGCGCTGCTGGCGAGTTGGCTGTTGCCGCAACTCGGCGTCCACCTCGGCGGCGGCTGGGTCCGCGATGTCATCAACGCCACCATCGGCGGCGTGATCATCCTGGTGATCCTGTCGCTGATCAAGCGCTGAGGGACAGGCACATCAATTTCAATCGCGACCGCCGGACCGGCGGTCGTTTACTGTTCGGGCCGCGAGCGGCCCAAGGACAACCAACAAGGCACGAGCAACAAGGCAAACGGATAGATGAAATTCACCGGCACAAAGGACTATGTCGCCACCGACGACCTCAAGGTCGCCGTCAACGCCTCGATCGTGCTCGAGCGCCCGCTGCTGATCAAGGGCGAGCCCGGCACCGGCAAGACCGTGCTGGCGGAGGAAGTCGCCAAGGCACTCGGCGCGCCGCTCCTGACCTGGCACATCAAGTCCACCACCAAGGCGCAGCAGGGTCTGTACGAATATGACGCGGTGTCGCGCCTGCGCGACAGCCAGCTCGGCGACCCCAGGGTTTCAGACATTTCCAATTACATCAAGCGCGGCAAATTGTGGGAAGCCTTCACCCACGACAAGCGCCCGGTGCTCTTGATCGACGAGATCGACAAGGCCGACATCGAGTTTCCGAACGATCTCCTGCTCGAACTCGATCGCATGGAGTTCTTCGTCTACGAGACCGGCGAGAACATCAAGGCCAGCCTGCGCCCGATCGTGATGATCACATCGAACAACGAAAAGGAATTGCCGGACGCGTTCCTGCGCCGCTGCTTCTTCCACTACATCAAGTTCCCCGACGCCGACACCATGGGCCGGATCGTCGACGTGCACTTCCCCGGTATCAAGAAGCGGCTGGTGGAAGAAGCCCTGCGCATCTTCTTCGAAGTGCGCGAAGTACCGGGGCTGAAGAAGAAGCCCTCGACGTCGGAACTGCTCGACTGGCTCAAGCTGCTGCTGAACGAGGACATCACCCCGGAGATGCTCAGGGAGCGCGATCCGCGCAAGCTGATCCCGCCGCTGCACGGCGCCCTGCTCAAGAACGAACAGGACGTGCACCTGTTCGAGCGGCTGGCGTTCCTCAGCCGCCGCGAAGTGTAGTTCGGGAAACCTCTACAGCGCCAGAACCCCGGGTTCTGGCGTTTCGTTTTCTAGACAACAAACGAAAAAAGAACAGGGCAGATGAACGTTCAAACCCAGATCGACACAACTTCGCCCCGCGCCACGGAGCATTTCGACGTCCTGATCGCCGGCGCCGGCATCTCTGGCGTCGGTGCCGCCTACCACCTCACCACGCAATGCCCAGGAACGAGCTTCGTCGCGCTGGAGGCGCAGAAGACGTTCGGCGGCACCTGGACCACACACCGCTATCCCGGCATCCGCTCTGACAGCGACCTCCACACTTTCGGCTATCGCTTCAAGCCATGGACGACAGCGCCGATCGCGAGTGCCGCAGAAATCCTGAAATACATGGGCGAGGTGATCGAGGAGAACGATCTCGCGCCTCACATCCGCTACCAGCACACCATCACCTCAGCGAAATGGTCGAGCGCGGAAAACCTCTGGACCATCGAGGCCACACGCACCGACACCGGCGAGCAACTTCGCTTCACCACCAACTTCTTCTGGATGTGCCAGGGCTATTACCGCCACACCGAGGGCTATACGCCGGAGTGGAAGGACATGGCCAGGTTCAAGGGCCCGATCGTCCATCCGCAGAAATGGCCCGAGGATCTCGACTACAAGAACAAGCGCGTCGTCGTGATCGGCTCGGGCGCGACGGCGGCGACGCTGATCCCGGCGATGGCCAATGATTGCGCGCATGTCACCATGCTGCAGCGCTCGCCGACCTATTTCCGCACCGGGCGCAACGCGATCGAAATCGCCGAACAATTGCGCCAGTTGCAGGTCGACGAAAAATGGATCCACGAGATCACCCGGCGCAAGATCCTGTTCGACCAGGATGCCTTCACACGCAAGACGTTCGAGGAGCCGGAAGCGGCCAAGAAGGATCTGCTGTCGGCCGTTGAAGCCTATCTCGGCAAGGACTACGACATCGCGACCCACTTCACGCCAAAATATCGGCCGTGGCGGCAGCGCATCGCCTTCATCCCTGATGGAGACCTGTTCCAGGGCATCAGGTCCGGCAAGGCCTCCGTCGTCACCGACGAGATCGACCGCTTCACCGAAAAGGGCATTCTCTTGAAATCCGGCAAGGAGCTCGAAGCCGACATCATCGTCACCGCGACCGGCTTCAACCTCTGTGCCAATGGCGACATCGAGTTCGCCGTCGACGGCGAGCCGCTCGACTTCGCCGATACCGTGACCTATCGCGGCATGATGTTCACCGGCGTGCCGAACCTGGTCTGGGTATTCGGCTATTTCCGCGCGAGCTGGACGCTGCGCGTCGATCTCGTCGCCGACTTCGTCTGCCGGCTGCTCACACACATGAAGGAGACCGGCGCGAAAAAGGTGACGCCGGCGTTGCGTCCCGAAGACCACAACATGCCGTTGTTGCCGTGGATCGATCCGGAAAACTTCAATCCCGGCTACATGATGCGCGGCATGCATCTGCTGCCCAGGCGCGGCGAGAAGCCGGAATGGCAGCACAACCAGGATTACTGGGCGGAGAAGGATGAATTCCCGGCGATCGACCTCGAGGACCGGGCTTTCGTTTACGGCTAAAGTCCTGATGATGAGCGTCGAGTGACGGAGACATCCCGTCACTCGACAGACCTCAAGCGGGATTCGCTTCGATCAAGTTGAAGCGGCCGGCTGGATACGTCGTAGCCAGATCGAAGCCGCTTTGGTTGAGCAATTCGCGGTACTGTCTCTCGGTGCGCTCGAGCCCTCCGGGCCCGCGCATCATATTCAGATCGCTCAACGCCTGCTCCCTGTCCTCGTCCGCCATGGTTGGCGTCTCCGGCATCAGCCGTTCCACCAGAAGCAGCTTGCCGTCGTCGGGGAGCGCCTTGCGACAGTTTTTCAGGATCGCGACGCTGCGCGCATCGTCCCAGTCGTGAATGATGCTCTTGAGGATGATCGCATCTGCGATCGCCGGCACTGCCTTGAAGAAATCGCCGGCGACAAATTCCACACGGTCACCGACACCGATCTGCCTGAGATGCTTGCTTGCGGCCTCGGCACATCTCGGAAGGTCGAAAACAGTTCCGCGCAGTTTCCGGTTTTGCTGCGCGATGGCACCGAGCAATTCGCCGGCTCCGCCGCCCAAGTCCATCAGGTGGCGTATCCCGCTGAAATCGTAGGAGCGCAGGACGTTCGGTGTGACAAGGCGGGTAAGCTCCACCATCGCCGCGTTGAACTTGTCCACAATCCCCGGCGTCCGGCCCATCAACTCGAAGCTGTCATCGATGCCTTGCAGTTGCGCTCCGGTCTTGCCGGTCATGACCGATTCAAGCATTCCGCTCCAGGCCTTTGAAACCATTTCAGCTTCAAGGATGGCCCAGCCCTTGAACGAATGCTCCGCGGCGCCGTCGAGGCAGGCGCCGACTTCCGTCAACGCATAGCGATCTTCGCCGCTACGCGAACAGATACCGATGGTGGAGAGCGCGGTGAGCAGGCGGCCAAGCGCCCGCGCATCTGCACCGGTTGCCTTGGCGAGCTCGCCGAGCGTCTGCGGTCCGTCCCGCAGCAACTCGGCGAGCCCCAGTCTGGCCGCGACATAGATCACCGCCGTCACACGGTGTGACTGGATCAAATCGAAAAGCCTGAGGGCCGATACTTGAGATGACATCGCGCCTCCTTTTGCCGTGGTTGTTGCGAATTCCGAATGTGGTCTCCCTGCGGGCTTGCCGAGCGCTGCTCGGCTGGATTGGCGCTGCGGCTTTCGCCGGCCGGCAGTTATTCGCTTCGATGACGCCTGCAACCGTGGGAGTTGCACTTCGGCCTGTGATCAAGGGTGGCGGCTAACCGAAGCTGGCGAAATGAGATAATTCACAGAGTAACAGTATACTTTAGTGGTATTATGATAAGCGAAATTCGACATATTTGCCATGATTTCGGCATTAGTGTATACATCATGCACTCAACACGGGGTGCAGCCATGCCGTCCTCGTTCCCGCTCAACGCCTGGTACGCCGCCGCCTGGGATGTCGATCTCAAGCACGCGCTGTTTCCGCGCACGATCTGCGGCAAGCATGTCGTGATGTACCGCCAGTCCAACGGCAAGGTGTGCGCCCTGGAGGATGCCTGCTGGCACCGGCTGGTGCCGCTGTCCAAGGGACGGCTCGATGGCGACACCGTCGTCTGCGGCTATCACGGGCTGAAATTCAATGCGCAGGGCCGCTGCACCTACATGCCCTCGCAGGACACCATCAACCCCTCGGCCTGTGTGCGCTCCTATCCCGTGGTCGAGCGGCATCGCTTCATCTGGCTGTGGATGGGCGATCCGGCGCTGGCCGATCCGGCGCTGGTGCCCGACATGCACTGGAACGACGATCCGGCCTGGGCCGGCGACGGCAAGACCATTCATGTGAAGTGCGATTATCGCCTCGTGGTCGACAATTTGATGGACCTGACCCACGAGGCTTTCGTGCATGGCTCCAGCATCGGCAATGACCATGTCGCCGAAGCCCCGTTCGACGTCACCCATGGCGACAAGACCGTGACGGTGACGCGCTGGATGAAGGGCATCGACGCACCGCCGTTCTGGGCGGCGCAACTGCAGAAGCCGGGCGCGGTCGACCGCTGGCAGATCATAAATTTCCAGGCGCCCGGCACCGTCAATATCGACGTCGGCGTGGCGCCCGCCGGCACCGGCGCGCCGGAGGGCGACCGCTCGCAGGGCGTCAACGGTTTTGTGCTCAACACCATGACGCCGGAGACCGAGACCACGTGTCACTATTTCTGGGCCTTCGTCCGCAACTACCGGACAACCGAACAGAAGCTGACCACCGAAATCCGCGAGGGCGTTGCCGGCATCTTCCACGAGGATGAAATCATCCTCGAAGCGCAGCAGCGCGCGATGAACGAAAATCCGGATCGCACCTTCTACAATCTCAACATCGATGCGGGTGCGATGTGGGCACGGCGCGTGATCGACCGCATGGTCGCGCGCGAGACCGCGCCGCAAAGCGTGCAGGCCGCGGAGTGAGGCCATGAGCGAACGCGACGCCGAGCGCTCCGTTTCGCAAACCGTGCGCGCGCAACTCGCGCTGCGCGACATGATCCTCTCGGGCCGGCTGCGCCCGGGCGAACGCATCTCCGAACTGCAGGCGGTCGATATAACCGGCGTCTCGCGGACGCCGGTGCGGCTGGCACTTGTGCGGTTGGAGGACGAAGGTCTGCTGCAAGCGATTCCCTCCGGCGGCTTCATGGTGAAAGCCTTTACCGAACGCGATATTCTGGATTCGATCGAACTGCGCGGTACGCTGGAGGGCCTCGCCGCCCGCTTTGCGGCCGAGCGCGGCGTCAGCGCGCGCAGCCTCGAGCCATTGAAGGAATGCCTTGGCGATCTCGACCAACTGGTTCGGCAGGATCCGATTTCGGTCGAAGCCTTTTCCGCCTATGTCACCATGAACGCGCGCTTTCACGCGCTGCTCAATGAACTATCCGCCAGCGCGCCGCTGATCCGCGAAATCGATCGCGTTTCCGCGCTGCCGTTCGCTTCGCCAAGCGCTTTCGTGATGGCGCAGTCGGCGTTGCCGGAGGCGCATCAGATCCTGCTGCTCGGACAGGATCATCACCGCATCGTGGTCGACGCCATCGAGAACCGCGAGGGCGCGCGGGCCGAGGCCGTGATGCGCGAGCATTCGCGCCTCGCCGCGCGCAATTTGCGGCTGGCGATCCGAAACCGCACGCATCTCGAGCTGATGCCGGCGCTCGCTCTGCTCAAATCGTCAGCGGAATAGGGATCACCCATGCGTTTTGCCGAGCAATGGAGTTGGTGCACCGTCGAGACGATCCGCGACGTGACGCCGACGATCCGCGAATTCAGACTGCACCCCGAGAACGGCCGCGTGCCGCCCTACCCGGCCGGCAGCCATATCGGCGTGACCGTGCTGATCGACGGCCAGCCGGCGCGGCGCTCCTATTCGCTGGTGGAGAACAGCGATTCCAGCACCTATCGCATCGCGGTCCGGCGGGCGCCGGACAGCCGCGGCGGGTCGCGCGGCATGTGGAGCCTGACGCCGGGCGCACGGATCGAGATTTCAAATCCGACATCGCTGCTCGAAATCGATTGGACGAGAAAGAACTATTGCCTGATCGCCGGCGGCATCGGAATCACCCCGATCACGGGCATCGCCGCCTCCTTGCGCCGCCGCAACATCGACGCTCCCCTGCACTATGCGGCGAAATCGCGCAGCGATGCGGCTTTCCTCGACGAGCTGACGGCGCTGCTTGGCGATCGGTTGATCGTACACGCCTCCGACGAAGGCGCGCGGCTCGACCTCGACGCCACCTTCCACGCTTTGCCGGACGATGCCATCGCCATCATGTGCGGGCCGATGCGGATGCTGGAAGCGGCGCGGCGCGCCTGGAACGACGCGGGAAGAGCGCCCGCCGATTTGCGCTATGAGACCTTCGGCTCCAGCGGCCTGAAGCCGACTGCGGAATTCCGCGTGCGGCTGACGGATACCAACACCGAACTCGTGGTGCCGCAGAACAGCTCGATGCTCGACGCGCTGAACGGCGCCGGCTTTGAGGTGATCTCGGACTGCCAGCGCGGCGAATGCGGCGTCTGCGCCGTCGACGTCGTCGCCGTCGACGGCGAGATCGACCATCGCGACGTGTTCTTCAGCGATCAGCAGAAGCAGGACAACCGCAAGATCTGCCCCTGCGTGTCGCGCGCGATCGGCGTCGTGACGATCGACACGCTGTACCGGG
Organism: Bradyrhizobium sp. AZCC 2176; assembly: GCF_036924645.1. Classification (NCBI taxonomy): domain Bacteria; kingdom Pseudomonadati; phylum Pseudomonadota; class Alphaproteobacteria; order Hyphomicrobiales; family Nitrobacteraceae; genus Bradyrhizobium; species Bradyrhizobium sp. AZCC 2176. The sequence continues at coordinate 780,560 of NZ_JAZHRX010000001.1, forward strand.
CTGAGGCTGTCTAGCGCCTGGATCGGGCGCCGGTCTCGCCAGGGCGGGCCAAGGATGAACGCGAGCTATTGTTCTGACGACAGTTGGACTATCTGTCGCCCGCTATTCATCGCCTTGAGATTGTTCACGTACTCCTCAGGGCGCTGCCAGCGGTGAGGAACTTTTAATCCCATGAACTCCGCGATGTTCCCGATAAACGCAGTGCAATTAGTTGTTTCGGCGTTCCAGACCGGTGAACTCGCCTGCAATTTCTTGATGTATGCGAAAACCTTTTTTGCGTCCGGCTCATTCAAGTAAACCCGGTAACTGGCGGTCAAGTACTGCGGATCAAGATCGCCATAGCTTGCCGCGGTTTCGGAGGGCACCCACGTCAAATGACCAAGTACGTAAGCTGCGGTGTCTCCCGCGGGGGTAAGGCCCGCGACTTCAACTGCTCGCTCGCTTGTCTTCCCAAACCAGACGAAAGCGTGCCCCCAGCTCGCCGCCGTCCTGGCTCTGAAATCAACGTAGTACGGACCCTTTGCTGATCCCGATCCCGGCTTTCGAGTAGATTGTGGCGCCGGTTTCGATTCAATGGGCGCCTCACTGGAAACAAGCGCGTTCGCGGCGGCGGTGCGCTTGTGGACCTCCCGTTTCTGGGAAATGGAACGTTCCGAGCGGGCGCGCGTGTCATTCTCGTGTGCAGAAGCTGATTGAGTTTTGCACTGAAGCAAGACAGCGAGTGTGAATCCCGCAAGCAAGCACAGCCCTAACCTCTTCGGCCTATTTGCCACGCTTCGCCCTTCAACTGTCGACGACAAAGGTCAGATCCAGCGAGACCTTAAGTCAATACCGCGTATAGGGCCGCGTCGCGACGGGCGTCTTGCCGACTGGAGTCTTCCCGATTGGGGTCTTGCCAATCGGCATCTTGCCGATTTGGGCCTGCTGATAGACGGGTTGTGGGCGCGGAATGTCGGCGGCGCCAGCGGCAGTCACCACGGCAAGCGTTGCGCCCGCAATAATCACAATTTTCATCACGGTACTTTTTCCTCCAGGTTAGAAGAACAAGGCAGTAAACTGCCGCGCGTTCCCGTCAGATACGCCGTGAGCATGCGTGTCGGAATGCGTCTACAGTGCGGCAGATCAGACACGTTCGAAGGATAGATCTGCAGTGCGGCAGATATGAGACATCTGCCGGAACCGGGAACCTCGACTCCTATTGGGTCGATGGTGCGATAGCCGAACGCCATTGTCGCGCCAATCCATCCGATGGCGATGCCAAGGCGATATCGATGACAGGCCTACGTTGTTCGGCTAAGCGTCACGAGCGGTGATACTTTAACTGATCGTAAGATTTTCGCTTCTCCGTCAGAAGCGGACATCTACGCCTTTATGAGTTGCACGCCTGGAAGAATTCGTCGAGGAACGCCGCTGCTTCGTGCGAGATGCCGGCGATCTTGTTCGTTGCCTGACGATAGAACTTGAAATTGAGCTCGGTCCCGGGCCGGCCGTCTTTCCAGTTGGTGAAGTGCTTGAGCTCGCTCCGCCCCAGCGACCGCTTCGCGAGCGCAGTGCGTCTGATGGTGACGCTCACACGTGGTGTTTGCCTGGTGATGCCGCGCTTCCTGGCAATCGCTTCGGCCGAAACCACAACGCCGCGCGCGATAAGGCCCTGCCCGCCCTCGTTCTCGCTCGCGAACACGAAAACCGTGTCGCCTTCGGCGATATGCTTGCCGCCGTACATGGTCTTTTGCGCGGTGAACGCAAACGTCTTCGACCGCAGATCGGAAACCTCGGCCTTGATCACGAACGCCATGCTCCCCGTGCCAAGGCTAGGCCGGCACCGGAAACCGCACCGCCTCCAGCGCGGCCTTGCCGCGGATCATGTCGGAGGCCTTGTCGGCGATCATCAGTGTCGAGGCGTTGAGATTGGCCGAGATCATCCGCGGCATGATCGAGGCATCGACCACGCGCAATCCCTGCAGCCCGTGCACGCGCAACTGGTCGTCGACTACGGCCCATTTGGCATCCGCCGGTCCCATGCGGCAGGTACAGCCGGGATGGAAGGTGGTGGTGCCGCGCTCGGTGGCGGCGGCCAGGAATTCGTCGTCGCTCTGCACCTTCGGCCCGGGGAAATCCTCATGGGCATAATACGGCGCGAGCGGCTTGGACGCGAGCAGCCGGCGTGCCAGCTTCATGCCGGCAACGACGACGCGGCGGTCGATCTCCTCGACCAGGTAATTGGTCTGGATGATCGGCGGCGCAAACGGGTCGGCCGAGCGGATGCGAACATAGCCGCGGCTCTCGGGGCGCTGCTGCCATGAGGCGACCGTCATGCCCGGCTCGTCCTCGAGCTGGCCCTGCACGCCTTCCTTGTAGCTTGCCGGCGTGAACGTGAGCTGCAGGTCGGAGCTTTCGGTGGTCTCGCCCGAATGCCAGAAGCAATAGACCATGGTCGGCGACAGCGAGAGCAGGCCGCGCCGCGTCGTTGCCCATTTCAGCGCCTCGACCCAGAGGCTCATGCCGCGCCGCAGTTCGTTGATGGTCCGGATGTTCTTGACACGTGCAACCGAACGCGGCGCGTAGTGATCCTGCAGGCCCTCGCCGACGCCGGGCAGCGCGTGGCGGACTTCGATGCCGTGCGATTGCAGCAATTCCGGCGATCCGACGCCGGACAATTGCAGCAGCTGCGGCGAATTGTAAGAGCCGCCGGAAAGGATGACTTCCTTGTTGGCGCGCACCTCGATCGGAGCGCCGCCCTTGCCGCCCTTGAGATAACGCACGCCGACGGCGCGCTTGCCCTCGAAGATGAGGTTGGTGACATGCGCATGGGTGCGTACATCGACATTGCCCCGCTTCCGCGCCGGATGCAGGAACGCCTTCGCGGCGCTCATGCGCAGGCCCTTCTCGATGGTGCGCTGGCAGTAGGATACGCCCTCCTGGATCGCGCCGTTGTAATCGGGGTTGCGCGGAATCCCCAGGCTCATGGCCCCTTCCATGAAGGCCTCGCAGAGCGGATCCTGCCAGTCCATGGTGGTGACGGTGAGACTGCCGTCGCGCCCGCGATAGGTCTCGTCGCATTCCCCGACGCGGCGCTCCAGCCGCTTGAAATAGGGCAGTATGTCCGGATAGCCCCAGCCGCGGTTGCCGAGCTGTGCCCAGGTATCAAAATCCTGGCGCTGGCCGCGGTTGTAGATATGGCCGTTGATCGAGGACGATCCGCCCAGCGTCTTGCCGCGCGGCGCGTAGATGCTGCGGCCACCGGTCCACGGGCCCGGCTCCTGGCTGTAGGCCCAGTTGACGCTCTTCATGTGGAACGTCTTGATGAAGCCGGCCGGCAGATGAATGTAGGGGTGCCAGTCGCTGGGCCCCGCTTCCAGCACGCAGATGCGGCTCGCAGAATCCTCGCTGAGCCGGTTGGCGAGCACGCTGCCTGCGGAGCCCGCGCCGATAATCACATAATCGAACGTTTCCATCGTCTCTTTTCTGGCGCGGCTTGGCTACCGCGGCTTTTCGTTGAGTTGATAGTTGAGATGCGCCTTCACCGTCGGCCATTCGCCGGCGATGATGCTGTAAACCACGGTGTCGCGCAATGTGCCGTTTGGCGCGATCTGATGGCTGCGCAAAATGCCGTCGAGCTTGGCGCCGAGCCGTTCGATGCCTCGCCGGCTCGGGTGATTGAAGAAATGCGTGCGGAACTCTACCGCAATGCAATTCAGCTTCTCGAAGGCGTGGGTCAGCAGCAGCAATTTGCACTGCGTATTGAGCGCGCTGCGCTGCACACGCCTGGCGTACCAGGTCGAGCCGATCTCGACACGGCGGTTGGCTGCATCGACGTTCATATACGTCGTCATGCCCGCGATCTTGCCGTCGGCGTCAAACACCGTGAACGGCAGCATCGAGCCGGCCGCGAGCAGGCCGAGGCGGCGGTCGATTTCCTTTTTCATGTTTTCGGCGGTCGGAATGAAGGTGTACCAGAGCTTCCACAGTTCGCCGTCGCTGACCGCTTCCACGAGTCCGTCGATGTGATCGTGCGACAATGGCTCGAGCCGCGCGTGCGCGCCTTGAAGGGGAACCGGTTCAAGAAAGGCCATTTGAAATACTCCGCTCTCACACCGTCATTGCCTGCGACAAACGAAGCGTTTGCGCAAGGGAGCGCAGCGACGAAGCAATCCATCTATCCCCTCGCGGCGGCATGGATTGCTTCGCTGCGCTCGCAATGACGGGGTCTAGCATCCCCAGTGTATTATTTGTTCAAAAAGTTCAGCGCCAGCCCCGGCCGCGCCCAGTCCATCGCGATCAGTTCGCCCTTGCCCGACAGCGTGATGTAAGCCGTCTTCAATTCGGGCCCGCCGAAGGCGATGTTGGTGGTGACGCGGTCGCCGGTCGGCACCTGCTCGACCAGTGTACCGTCGGGCGCGATCACCGAGATGCAGCCCGACACCAGCGTCGCCACGCAGACATTGCCGTTGGCCTCTACCGCCATCGAATCGAACATCTGGTAACCGCCAAGACCCGCGATCGGCTTGCCGCGCTCGCCGCGATAGATGACGTCGCGCGGCTTGATGGTGCCGGGCTCGGCAATTTCATAGCCCCACAGCCGCGCAGTCGGCGTCTCCGCGATGTAGACCGTCTTCTCGTCCGGCGACAGGCCGATGCCGTTGGCGGGCAGCACACCATGTACGGCCTCGACGATCTCCTTCATGCCCGGCTTGATGTAGTAGAACGCGCCGACATCCATCTCGCGGGCGCGGCGCTTGCCGAGGTCGGAGAACCAGAGCCCGCCGTGCTTGTCGAACACCAGGTCGTTCGGTCCCCGCAGCGCGTGCTCGCCGCATCTGTCGACGACGGTCTCGACCTTGCCGCTTTGCAGGTCGACCCGCTGGATCGAGCCGCCGAGATAATCATCGGCCTGCGGTCCCGGCATCATCATCTTGCCGGTGGGAATCCAGCTAAAGCCGCCATTGTTGCAGATGTACATTTTGCCGTCGGGGCCGAGCGCGGCACCATTGGGGCCGCCGGGAATTTGCGCGACCACCTCTTTCCGCCCGTCGGGATAAACCCGCGTCAGCCGCTTGCCCCGGATTTCGACCAGCACAACCGAGCCATCGGGCATCACCACCGGACCTTCCGGAAACTCCAGATCGGTGGCGAGAACGCGGATATCGGCCATGAATCCTCCCGGCTCTTTTCGGCTGCAGGTGGATTTCAGACTCGACCCCGCAAGCGCAACATTTCGTTGCGCTTGTTATGGCAAAGTCGATATCGCTTGCCAAGCAACCGCAGGCGATCCCGCGGCGCAGGGCAGCATTGCGGTGATGCTATTCCCTCACCGGCACCCAGATTTCCAGCCCGCCATTACCGGTGGCCGGATCGAACTTTTCGTCGTAGCGCTCAAAACTCGGCGCGTCGGCCGCCTTCATGCCGGAGATCGGCAGCCAGTGATTCCAGATCGTGTTGACGGTGCGGCGAATGGTCGAGATGTGCTCGGCGTGGGTGAACACGGCATATTTCTGTTCGGGTATCCGCACGCGCGCAAACTCGCGCGGCAGGTCGGAGAAGTCGGAAACCTCGACGCCGGCGATGTAATCGAAATTGCCGGAATCGTCGCCGTTGCAGCAAACGCCGTAGGCAACCTTTCCGACGCGGTCCGGAATTTCGTCGACCTTTTGGTGGAAACGCTGCCATTGATTGGGAATGCCGGCGCCGCCGTTTTCGTGGGTGCAGCGTTCGCTGATGCCGGCGACCAGCAGCGGCTTGGACGTTTCGAAACGCGGGGGCTTGAGAGTGTCGAGCAGGGTTGAATCCATGACGATGGGCTCCTGAAGCTTGAGACGATCGAGGCACGCTCCGGCGCGGACCGCTTCGGGCGTGACGCCGAAATGGTCGCGGAACGCGCGTGTGAAAGCTTCGTGAGAACTGTAGTCCGAATCCAGCGCGAGGCTGAGAATGTCGGGAGCACCGGCGGCCAATGCGCGCGCCGCCGTGCTGAGCCGGCGGGCACGCACATAGCGCATGACCGAAAATCCGGTGGCCGCGGCGAACGCCCGCACCATGTGGAAGCGCGAGACGCCGGCAACACCAGCAATCTCATCAAGCGTCAGCGGCTTGGCGAGATGGCTTTCGATGTACCAGAGCGCTTTCTGGGCCGGATTCATGACTGGCTGCCTTCATGCGAAGCGCCTGCATTATGATCGGTTGCAGCGCGCTTCATTTGACAATCCTTGCTCTCTGTTCTTGCCGCTGACAATGTACCGGAGCGCGATTGGAGGGAACCATGCTGATCACCAATGTCCGGGCGCACCACATCCGCATCCCCTATGACGCCGGGGTGGCGAGTTTCAAGCAAGGCGCTTCCGCCATATCCGCGCTGGAAATCGTCATGGTCGAGGTTTCCACCGATGCCGGCATCACCGGCTGGGGCGATGGCTTTGCCTACGTCTGCCCACGGACGACCTGCACCGCCATCGAGGAAATGATCGCGCCGCAGGCGCAGGGCCTCGGGGTTCCCGATGCGGCTGATATTCCCGCCTTCATGGAACAGATCCAGCGCAACCTGCATCTGTTCGGCCGCTACGGCATCACCATGTTCGCGATATCGGCGCTTGATATCGCCTTATGGGACCTTGCCGCCAAAGCGAAGGGCGTGCCGTTGCATCGGCTGATCGGCGAAGCGAAACGTACGCGGATTCCCGCCTATGCCAGCCTGCTAAGGATCGGAAAGCCGGAATTGATCGCAAGCGAGTGCGAAGCGGCGCTGCGGCTTGGCTACAAGGCGATCAAACTGCATGAGACCACGACGCCTGCAGTATTTGCCGCGCGGCAAGCGATCGGTCACGGCACTCCATTGATGGTCGACCTGAATTGTCCGCTGGATGGCCCGGCCGCCATCGCCTTCGCGCATTCCTGCCGGGACGCCGCGCCGATGTTCATCGAGGAGCCGGTCTGGCCGCCGGAAGATTTTGCAACGCTCGCCGAAGTGCGAACCAAAGGCGGGCTCAATATTGCAGCCGGGGAGAACGCCTGCACGGTTCATCAGTTCAGGCAAATGATGAAGGCCGGCGCGGTAAGCCACGCGCAACCCTCCGTCATCAAGGTTGGCGGTATCACGGAACATCTGAAGATCGCAGCGCTGGCCGACGAACTCGGCGTCAGGCTGGCGCCGCATTCGCCGTATTTCGGGCCAGGCTTCCTGGCGACGCTGCAGTTGATGTCGCTGCGCGACGACGCAAGTTTCGTCGAGGCGTTTTACATGAAGCGCGCCGCATGCCTCTGGCGCGGCCGCATCGACGTCGACAGTAATGGCGATGTCGAGGTCCCGCAGGGGCCCGGGATCGGCTATGAACCGGACAAGGCCATCATGGAGCAATACCGCGTGTCGTGACCGCGGGATGGGCCGCTACTTCGAGCCGTCCTTTGCCGGCGCCGCATCCTTCGCAGCCGGCGCGGCATCCTTCGCCGCGGGTGCTGCGGCCTTCTTGGCATCTTCCGCTGCCTTCGCCGCCTGCAGCTCGCTCACGACCTTCTGCAAGCCAATGACCGCGCCCTTCAGCGCCTCGATCTGCCGGTTTGTGGCGTCGATCTTCTGTTGATGGTCGGTAGTCAGCTTCGTGATCGTCTTCTGCAGGAAGTCGACATTGCTCTGCAGGCAAGAGGTGCGCCGCTCCATGGTCTTTTCGACGGTGCAAATCTCGATGCCGGGAACGTCCTGGGCGTGAACGGTCGCTGGCAGTGACGCCATCAGCAGCGCTAAAGCGGCGAAGGTGATCTTGGCCATCGGATCAATCATTGAAATCCTCGTTCCAAAAGCATCCAGCGCACGGGGAACGTCCATCACGGCAATTTGCACGAAGCAGGTCTCCGACCCCAGAGATACCATACTGATACCTCATTCAGGCGTTGTGCTTCACCTCGTTAATGGTGGATGGATTTTGCCGTGAGCCTCAAACGGCCCGCGGCAGTGGAGATTGATTGTATGGCAACGCGTGAAAAGCGGCTGGCGCAGTTCGACGGGAATGGGAATCCGCCGACGGACCAACCGGTAGAAGTTCTTTGCGAGGATCACAGCGGAACCTACCAACTGCCCTTCGCCTGCCGCTGGATCGATGGCCAATGGCGCAATGACAGAACCGGCGGCATGGTCGAGGCCACGGTAGTCGGCTGGAGGCTGCCGCGTTCCAGCGCGATCTGAGCTTTCGCGCAACCGAAAGGCGCTCGCATTGTGCCAGAATGCGACGGAACCGCGCGCCATCTTTACGTTCGGAACGGCGATGGAACGAATCGCGCCCGAATCACTGATTTCGCGTCGTACTCCGTTGTTCACGGCTAGATGTCGCCCGCAATCCGAGGCGGCGCACCACATCCAGAACCACAACAATCGGCCGCAGCCAGCGGCCGACGACAAAGGTTAATTCCTCGGGGGACGACATGGCGGTCACTTCCAGGGGGTCGGCGGAGGCACTTTGTCGACGGCCGGCGGCACGTCGACGGTCTTGAAGTCGGCCGGGCTGACGATCTCGAGGTACTCCATGTCCTCCGAGTAGTCGTAGAGGTAATGCGTGATACCGGGCCGTTGGTGGACGACGTCGCCGGCCTGTACCAGCGTCGACTTGTCCTCATACATGAACCGCGCCCAGCCCTTGGTCATGATGACGATCTGGAATTCGCATTCGTGCTTGTGCCAGCCGGTGCCCTCTTCCGGAGGCAGATCGGGGTTGGCCTTGACGAGATGGCAGATCACCTGCCCGCCGGTGGCGTCGGCGATGCCGAGATCGCGATACAGGAAGAAGTCGCGCAGACCTCCGCCCTTGAATTCGGTATCGCCGGATTTGACGTGAGAGAATTTGCTGACGACGGCCTGCTGGTTCATTGAAGCCTCCACGGTTCGCGTTGGCGAGATCGCGACCGGGCGAAGTGCGTCCAGATTTTCGGCAGCGTCGCATCGTCGCGTTCACGGCTGCATGTTGCTATGCGAAATCCACGCCAGTCGCGCCGCAATGCAGCGATCGCCGGCATCGAAGCAGCGAAGCATTTGTCGGGAAGCCGGAATCCGCCTTCAGCAAGGCTCAGTCGGCGGCCGCGGGACCGGCGACGCCAACCGAGGCTGGCTCTGGCGTGAGCATATCCTGCCCGATGCTTGAGCCCTTCAAACGGGCAGGTGGCGCGCGGCCTGCCTAATATTCGACCTCGAGCTCTTCGATGTCGGCGGGCTCCGCCTTGGCGGCCTCGATCCACTCCTGCATCTCGGGCATGGCCATGATGGTGCTGGCGTAGGCCGCAAGCGCAGGTTCGAGCTTCACGTCATAGGTCATGAAACGGGTGACGACGGGCGCATACATCGCATCCGCCATGGTGCGCTCGCCGAACAGGAACGGCCCGCCTGATTCGGCGAGGCATTCACGCCAGATGGTGCAGACGCGGTCGATATCGGCCTGCGCGCGCGACCAGATCTTGAAGCCCGGGAAATGGCCCTTCAGGTTGACCGGCAGCGAGGCGCGCAGCGTGGTGAAGCCTGAATGGATTTCGCCGCAGATCGACCGGCAATGCGCACGCCGGATCCGGTCGGCCGGCAACAGGCCGGCGTCCGGCATGACCTCGTTGAGGTATTCTGCGATCGCCAGCGTATCCCAGATGGTGGCGCCGTCATGGCGCAGGCACGGCACCAGGATCGATGACGACAGCAGCAGAATTTCGGCCCGCGCCGACGCATCGTCGGGGGCGGTGACGATCTCTTCGAACTCCAGCCCTGAGAATTTCGCCAGCAGCCAGCCGCGCAGCGACCAGGACGAGTAATTCTTGCTGCTGATGGTCAGTGTGGTCTTTGCCATATAGCCCCTCGAACCCCCAAAGCGCCTCCGCGCAGGCACGGTAGCCAGCCGCGCAGCCGCCCAATGCCTGTGCGTCGGGCATTTGTGGAGCAAGCCACGTGCCAGTTTTAGAGGCGGCCGGGCCGGCTCTGGCGTCGATATTGCATGGCATCCCAAGACGGGGGCGGATGTGAATGATGTCAATGATGTACCAAGCCTATCAGAACCACATGGACTTGACGTCACCATGGCGGACCGGGGCCGCGGCGACCCTGAAATATCTCAATCTGGTGCCGCAGGGCGTCTCCGACAGACTGTTTGGCCGGCTCGCCGCTTCGCTCGAACTGATCTCGCGGTCCTCCCTCACCTATCACCGGCCTGCCTATGGCATCGACACGGTGCTGGTCGGCAATCGGGAACTGGAGGTCATCGAGGAAGTCACCTTCGCGACCCCGTTCGGGTCGCTGCTGCACTTCAAGAAGGAGAACGCGCCGGAGCAGCCGCGGCTGCTGCTGGTGGCGCCAATGTCCGGCCATTTCGCCACCCTGTTGCGCGCCACCGTGAAGACGCTGCTGCAGGACCACGACGTCTACATCACCGACTGGCATAACCCGCGCGACATCCCGCTTCATGCCGGCCGCTTCGGGCTCGAGGATTACACCGATCACCTGATCACCTTCCTCGACAAGATCGGCCCGCGCGCGCACATGGTGGCGATCTGCCAGCCGTCGGTATCGGCGCTGGCCGCTGCCGCCGTGATGTCGGAGGACAATCATCCCGCCCGCCCGGCCACGCTGACCCTGATGGCCGGGCCGATCGACACCCGGATCCAGCCGACCAAGGTCAACGAATTCGCCAGGAGCAAGCCGATCAACTGGTTCGAAAAAAACCTGATCAATTTCGTGCCGGTGCAGTGCAAGGGCGCGTTCCGCAAGGTCTATCCCGGCTTCGTGCAGCTCACCGCCTTCGTCTCGATGAATCTCGAGCGCCACATCAAGCAGCACATAGACCTCGCCAATCATCTGGCGAAAGGCGAGAGGGAGAAGGCGGAAGTCATCAAGACCTTCTACGACGAATATTTCGCCGTGATGGACCTGCCCGCGGAATTCTACATCGAGACCGTGCGCGACGTGTTTCAGGAGCATCTGTTGCCGCAGGGCAGACTGATGCATCGCGGCCGGCCGGTGAACCCGGCCTCGATCCGTCGCATGGGCCTGATGACGGTGGAAGGCGAAAAGGACGACATCTGCTCGATCGGCCAGACACTGGCGGCGCAGGACCTCTGCACCGGTGTACGCGCCTATCGCAAGGTGCACCACATGCAGGCCGGCGTCGGCCATTACGGCGTGTTCTCGGGCAAGCGCTGGAACAACGAGATTTATCCGCTGCTGCGGGATTTCGTGCACGTGAATTCGTAAGCAGCCGGTCATTCCGGGATGGTCCGAAGGACCAGACCCGGAATCTCGAGATTCCGGGTTCGCATCTTCGATGTGCCCCGGAATGACGCCAGCGCTAGGCTAACCTGCCTTCGCACGCTAACATCTTCCCAAGGCCGACCGTTCAAAGAGTCGTCCTCGGGGAGAAACCAGCATGCGTCTTTCAACCGATCTTCGCGCCTTCACGCTCGCCGTTCTCAGCGTATGCCTGCTGACCGTCACGGCCGGCGCCGCCGAGGTCCGCGTGATGATCTCGGGCGGGCTGACGGCGGCCTACAAGGCGCTGGTTCCTGAATTCGAGCGTGCGACGGGCCATAAAGTGCTGACCGCCTACGGGCCGTCGATGGGCACGACGACCAATGCGATCCCGGTGCGGCTGGAGCGCGGCGAACCTGCGGACGTGCTGATCATGGTCGGCTATGCGCTCGACGATCTCGCCAAGAAGGGCAAGGCGGTCGCCGACAGCAAAGTCGATCTCGTCAAATCGCCGATCGCGGTCGCCGTCAAATCAGGCACGCCGAAGCCGGACATCTCTACGCCCGACGCGCTCAAGCGCGCGCTGCTGGCGGTGAAGACCATCGCCTATTCCGACAGCGCCAGCGGCGTCTACGTCTCGACCGAGATGTTCGGCAAGCTCGGCATTGCCGAGGAAATGAAGGACAAGGCGCGGAAGATTCCGGCCACGCCCGTCGGTGAGATCGTCGCGCGCGGCGACGCCGAGATCGGCTTCCAGCAGATGAGCGAATTGAAGCCGGTGGAAGGCATCGAGATCGTAGGTCCTTTGCCGGACGAGTTGCAGAAGATCACGGTATTTTCCGCAGGCATTGCCACCGTCTCCAAGGAGCCCGATGCCGGCAAGGCGCTGATCAAGTTCCTCGCCTCCCCCGCCGCCCGCGGCGAGATCGTCAAGAGCGGCATGGATCCGATCGCGTCGGGCGCGACGAACTAAAGCACCGCAGGGCCTGAACGGAAAATCGCGAAAACAACCCCATGCAAAGTAGGCTTGCGCCCCGGCTCGCAGCACTCGCGCTGCCCTGCGTCCGGGCACGAGAAGAAAAAAGCTCGCTCATCGTCCATACTTAGCGTTACACCAGCAACCCAAGTAACAAATTTTTCCGCCCGCCTCTAAAGGCTTTCCAAACCGCCTGACCCGAATTGTATACCAGCTTTCGCCTGCGTCTGATTGAACCATCGAGATATCGTAATCGAGGCCTGCCTTGATATAGCGGTACTTGTTCCTGTCTTTCGGTGCTATGTCGTTCGGCCCATCTCTTGTATAGGCATCCATCATGACCCCGTTCGGATCGGAGCCGGCGTAGCGGCAATAGTTGACATCGCGCTCGGCTACACACTGTTTTAACAGGTCCACGGCTTGATCGGCGACAGCGACAAACTGCTCAACGGTCACGCCGGCGGGCAGTTCGCTGCCTAGTTGGCGCCCACGGTCACGGACAGCACGGCGTATCCTCGGCCGGACCTCTTCGACAAAGTCGGTAGTCCACATGAATCCCTTCGAAGGGCAGACGTTCGCGCCGAAATGCGGCTGCGTCGCCCATGCACCAATGAACAGCATGACACCAAAGACACAGGCGAATGGAACGAGCCACCCACGGCGCCGTACACCGGTTTGAGGATTCCGGGGCCATGCGTGAAGCAACAACCGCATGATGCAAACGAACGCCATCAGAGTGAACATCGTCGCGAAGGGCACCTGCAGCACCAGCCGGAGCAGCAGCGGCACGCCCAGGAGCACCGCTGCAAAAATGGCGGCTTTTCGATATCGCAAGTTGTTCAGACGGGCGAAGGCGGACACAGTCATCTTCTTCCAGATTTCGCGGTTTCAGATGGGGTTGTCATGCGATGTATCTTGCTGCCTCGCCCATCTTGCGCGGCCCGCCGACCATCATGTCGCCGCCTCGCCCTTTTCCGCCTCGCCCACCGGCCGCACCTTCATCTTCTCCAGCACCGCCGGATCGACCAGCCGGCTGACGATCGGATGGATGCGGATGGGTTTGTCCTTCACGACCTCGTGGCCTCTCCCTTATGTCCATGCAGAGTCACATGGCTCGCGATCGAGGCGGCAAGCTCACCGCAGAGCCGACCTTCGACATCACCTGTCTCTACCATGTCGCCAACCCCTTCATGCGGGATGTACGCCCGATTCGTCGCCGGAAGATAAAGCTAGACGTCGCACCTACGGGTTGCAAACGACCACAGGAGCGAGCCCTAACGTTTCATGAAGGGAGGAGAGTGATCTGCCGCGGTTGGGCGCTCGAGCCATAAAGGCAAACGCCGGATTGTCGCGCTCGCCCGATCTCGCATTCGTCAGGTAAAGCGCTGTTAACGATTTTTGAAAGCGTATCGGTGTCAGCCTTGGCAGGAAGAGACGAAATGATCGGATGGGGCGGCAGGCAAATCCACTTCGATACCGACATGGATCCGATCGCGGCAATGGTGACGAACCTAGCGATGCATGCCGTGCTGCATGGCCAGCAGCACGATGACGGCCAGCGCCAGCACGACGGTCGTGCTTTTCCAGAACAGCAGCGGGTTGCGCTCGATCAGCGGCGTCGATGATGTGGCGAGATAGTTCGCATTGGGATGCCGCAGGTCGAACAAAAATTCCGAGAAGCTGTCATAGCGCTTGTAGGGATTGGGATGCACGGCCTTCTCGAGCGTGCCATCGATCCATTGCGGCAGGTCCCGGTCCCCATGTGACGCCGGACGATAGACCAGCCTGTTGAACTGTGATCGCGTCCGCGCATTCGCGATCTGCGAACCGTAGGGCAGTCTTCCGGTCAACATCTGATAGGTGATGACACCGAGCGAGAACAGGTCGGAGCGTGAGGTCGCCGGCTCGCCGAGAAAATATTCGGGCGCGGTGTATTGCTGGGTGCCGAGAATGTCGTTGTGCATGCCTGACGGTTCGGCCTCGACGACGCCGGTGATTTTCGTTGAGCCAAAATCGATGATCTTCACCGTGCCCGTGGCGTCGATCATGATGTTGTCGGGCCGGATGTCCTGGTGCAGCATCTCCTTGCGGTGGAAGGCGCGCAGCCCCTTGGCGATCTGCTCGACGATGCCGCGCACGGTTTCCAGCCCTGGCTTTGGATTGTCGATCATCCATTGCGTCAGCGTCTGCCCCTCGATGTATTCGGTCGCGACATACAGGAAGTTGCGCTTGCGCTGCAGCAGGCAGGGTTTCAGCACATGCGGGCTGTCGATCCGCCGCGCCACCCACTCCTCCATCATGAACCGCTTCAGGTAGGCCGGATCGTCGCGCAGATCGATCGACGGAATCTTGATGGTGACCACGGCGTCGGTTTCGATATCGACGGCGAGATAGATGTGACTGCGGCTGGAGCCGTGCAGCTCCCGGACGATCCGGTAGCCATCGAACACCGCCCGCGCCTCCAGCAGCGGCGGCAGCGGCAGTTCATGCGGCTGCGCAAACACTTCGCTGGCAGCACCATCAGGCACCTCATCGACGCGGACGATCTGAACGGTGAGATTGTCCTCGCTGCCAGCCTCAAAAGCCTGGTCGACAATCCCCTTCGCCGCTGCGTCGAGATCGGCGCCGGCTTCGTTCACCGCCTTTGCAATGCGACGGGCGCTGAGATGCTCATAGATGCCATCGGTCGCGAGCACAAAGACGTCGCCCGACTCGAGCCGCAGCATCTGGTAGTCGATCTCGATCTGCGGATTTACGCCAAGCGCCCGGCCGAGATAGCTCTGCTGCGAGGAGATGACGATGCGGTGGTCGTTGGTGAGCTGCTCCAGCGTGTTGCCGGAGAGACGATAGATGCGGGAATCGCCGATGTGGAAGAGATGCGCCGTGGTCGACTTGATGACCATGGCGCTAAGCGTACAGACGTAACCGCGATCCTTGTCATAGGCATACTGGCTGCGCGTCTGCGAATGCAGCCAGGAATTGGTCGCCTCCAGCACGCGCTGCGCCGAGGTGCGCACCGACCAGGATTCCGAGGTGCAGTAATAGTCGGTCAAAAACCCCTTGACCGCCGATTCCGCGGCGACCCGGCTGACCTTGCTCGTGCTGATGCCGTCGGCCAGCACGATGGAAATGCCCTTGAGGCTGAGCAGCGGCTCGTCCGGGATCAGGACGCCGTGGAAATCCTGGTTGGTTTCCTTGGCTCCCTTATCGGAAAATTGTCCGATCGATATTTTCAGCTCGCGCGGCATTCCCGGCTTTCGCGACAATGGGCCTCTCCCCTTACGAGGAGAGGCCCATCCTCATCTCAAGATCAAGCGGCAATGCGCGAGGACGGCCGCGAAGATGCTGCAGCCGACGCGCTGCGCGACGGGCCGGTCTTGACGTGGGTCGCGTACAGCGTCAGCCCGGTGAAGGCGAGGCCGCCGACGAGGTTGCCGACCACGGTCGGAATCTCGTTCCAGAAGATATAGTCGAACCAGGTGAACTTGCCGCCGAGCAGCAGGCCCGACGGGAACAGGAACATGTTCACGATGGAATGCTCGAAGGTCATGAAGAAGAACAGCATGATCGGCATCCACATCGCGATCACCTTGCCGCTGACCTGGGTGGAGATCATTGCGCCGACCACGCCGGCCGACACCATCCAGTTGCAGAGCATGCCGCGGACGAACAGCGTCAGCATGCCGGCCGCGCCGTGATTGGCATAGCCGACGGTGCGGCTTTCGCCGATCTGGCCGATCACCGTGCCGACCTTGTCCGGCGGCGAGGAGAAGCCAAAGGTGAACACGATCGCCATCATCACCGCCACCGTGAACGCGCCGGCAAAATTGCCGATGAACACGAGGCTCCAGTTGCGCAGCACGCCGCCGAGCGTGACGCCCGGGCGCTTGTCGATCAGTGCCAGCGGACACAGAACGAAGACGCCGGTGAGCAGGTCGAAGCCAAACAGGTACAGCATGCAGAAGCCGACCGGAAAAAACGCGGCGCCGACGATCGGCGTGCCGGTCTGCACGTTGATGGTCACCGCCATCGCCGCGGCGAGCGCGAGGATCGCACCGGCCATGTAGGCGCGGATGACCGTATCGCGCGTCGACATGAAGATTTTGGATTCTCCGGCGTCGACCATCTTGGTCACGAATTCCGAAGGCGCGAGATAGGCCATTCCATTTCCCCTTTTCGAGACAAGGTTGAAGCGCGCCGGATGCTGCGCAGCCGTGCACCGATTAAGTGAAAAATCTTGCCGTCCTCGTGCGCGACAAATCCGGCGCCGCCTTTGAACGGCACAGAACGACGCAGGTCACGCCCGATAAGGGACTTAGGATGCGCGAGCCATCATGAGGTGGTCCCGAAGACTGCTCGAAGCGCCTCACGCGAGGCCGCTTGATCCAACGCCGTCGGCCAACGCTGGCCTTGGCAATCCGAAAGGACGGCAGTCGTCATTGACTGAGACAGGATTAAGCAATCGATGTGCCAACCCGAAACCGGGCCGTGGGCTGGAAAAAGCGCGTATATCTACGTGGTTATGGCCCGATCGCGCGGCGGCTGACCGGGATCGGTGCCTTGTATTTGTGCAGTTGCACAGATGTTAGCGCCCGCCGCGCAGGCCGCTAACGCTGTCATTCCGGGGCGCGCGTAGCGCGAACCCGGAATCCATTCAACCTCTACACAAGGTGCAGAATGGATTCCGGGTTCGATGCTTCGCATCGCCCCGGAATGACGAGAGGATAGACCATCGTTCAGGCAGCTCTCGCCTACTTCGTCTGCGTCCGCACCGGCCGGTCCTTCAGGCCGTTATTGTCATAGGCCTTGCGCAGCGTGCCGTTGGCGATCGCCTCGGTCAGAAACTTGACCGTAAACGCCAGCGACAGCGGACGATTGGGCGGCACGGCGACAGCCGTCACCGTCTGCTTGAAGGTTTCGTCCAGCACGCGCGTGCCCGGGATCTGTTTTGCCATGGCGTTGAGCTGGTCGCGCGACAGCGCGAACGCGTCGATCTCGCCGGCCTTGAGCAGGCCGAAGATTTCGTCGTAGGTCTGGTAGCCCGTGACCTTGGCGTTCTTCAGATGCGCGATCGCGCCGCGCATCGTGGTCGTGTTGTTGACGGCAGCGACCTTGATCCCGGGCTGATCGAGCGTTGCAAAATTCGTGACCTGTGAAGCTGGCTTGACGATGTAGGTCGCGTCCGCGACCTCATAGATCGGCCCAAACGCCATCCTGCCCTCACGTTCCGGATCTTTCGGCAGGAAGGTGACGTCCCAGGTGCCTTTGGAGACCGCATCGACGATCTGCCCGGAATTGTTGTGCGCGACATATTCGACGGGGACGCCAAGTTGCTCCGCCATCGCCTTGCCGAGATCGACCGGCACGCCGGCATAGCCGGTTTCGGTCTTGGTCGACCAGAAGGCGCCACCGGCCGGACTGATCGCAATCGCAACCCGTAGCTTGCCGGTCGGCGCGATCTCGTCCTTCAAGGCATCGGCAGCGGCGGGCGCGGTCATCATCACTGCTACTCCGAGAAAGAGGCCGGCAATTTTCGGCGAGGGTTGATTGGACATCGGGTGCTCCTTCCCCAGCCGGCGGCTGGCGTCGCGCTCACCCTTTCACGGATGATCAGCGCTTCTTTTTCTTAGCCGCAGCGGCGGCTTTTGGTGCCCCCGCAGCCGGTGTTGCCGGCTTGGCCGGATCGGCCGTTTCGAACTTGCCGATCGCAATGATCTGGACGCGCGCATTGGCAGGCGACGCCGGACGACTGACATCCTGCAACTGTTCCTCGCCCAGACCAAGGGCCTGAAGCCGTTTCGGCGACACCTTGAAGGTGTTGACCAGGACATCGCGGACCGATTCGGCGCGCCGCTGGCTCAGGATCAGATTGTGGTCGCGCCTTCCGGCAGACTCGACATGATCGACGATCAGATAGCGATAGGGTCGCGTCTTCGGATCTGTGAGCGCGTCGGCGATGCTGCCGATTGTCTGATAGGAGGCCGGCCGGATCAGGGACGAGTCCTGGTCGAACACGACGTCGAAACGGAGTTGCGGCAGCTTCGTCAGTTGCGGCGCGATCGGCGGCCGCTTTTGCGGCTGGGCATCCGCCCTTGCCTTGATGCGATCGGCGGCCTGCTGGCGCAAGGCGGCCAGGTCGATATCCGACTCGGCGTCGACGGCAAGCTTCTCAATGATATCGCCACTCGACATGGCCGCTTGCGCGCGCGCGGTCGTCGGCAAGGCAAGCAGGACCAAGGCAGCAAGCAAGAAACCGATACCGCGCAGTTTTTCCCCCCAAAGCATCAGCGATACCCCGCCGCGCTGATCGCCTTGTTGCAGTTCGGGGTCGCCTTCTTGGTCGATTCCAACAGGCATTGCAGCCCCTTCACGGGATCCTGCCGGACCTCGCCGCACAGCCGGTTCAACTCCCAATTGCACAGCTTTACGAGCGAAGTGCGCGCGGTGATGCGTTGCTGGATGGCGCCGAGAGCCTGGGGATAATCGGCCTTGCACTTCGCCGACACCACGTCCTGGTTGCGGCCCAGGCACTCCTTCAGGCGCGTCGCGTCGAAATTGACGCCGCGGCAATTGTCGTCGATGTCTTTGCCGCAACTCGCGGCCAGCATGGCCGCGGCCTCCTCGAATTTCATGGTCTGGGCCGCCGCCAGCGACGGCACCAATATCGCAATGATGAACAGGAAAAGTCGGATTCGGGTCATGCGCGCACCTCACACAAGGAGGGTGGCGATGGTCAAGTGTTCTGTTTGGGTTCACGGCAGTCCAGTCGGGCTATTGCGCCGCAGCAAATCGTCGCGGGCAGCAAAACCCCATGCCCCAGCCGCCGGCACCATGACGGAATGATGACGCCATCAGTTCAACAGCCCGGCTGCCAACGATCGAGTGACCTCACGGCGCCGTCTGCGCCGCCGGCACCTTGATCTCCCGCGGCAGGATGAGCGCTGCCACGATCACCAGCAGGCACAGCGCGCCGAACGCCTGCAGCATGGTGACGAAGCCGCCCTTCTCGTAAAGCCATGCCACCAGACCGACGGACGCACCCGCCGCGGTAAAGCCGATGAAGTAGCGCACCGAATAGGCGCGCGACCGCCACTCCTCGCTGGTGTATTTGCCGACCATGGCGTCGTTGACGGTGACCTGCCCGAACGCGCCCATCACGATGCCGATAGAGGCGATGATCAGTGGCAGATTCGACAGCGTCGCCGCGAAATACATGAACGGCGCCAGCAAAAATGACAGCGGCAGCATCACGGCTCTCAGCGAATAATGGTCGATCAACTTGCCGATCGTATATTGCGTCATCGCGCCGAACACATAGACGCCGGCCGCGATGACTCCGAGCAACGCCGGGCTGCTGGTCACGCCGGCCAGCCGCTCAGCGAACAGTTTCGGCATCGCCACGGTGATGGCGTTGAACGTGGTGGATATCGCGATCACCACGATCAGCAGGGCCAGCAACACCCGCCACATGTCCTGCTTGGCCACGCGCACCTGCGCCGCTGCCTGCCTGGTGCCCGTTCGGTCCTCGTGCACGACCATCAAGGCAAAGGCGACGCCAATCAGGACCGTGACGATTCCCGGCGCGATGAAGGCCCAGCGCCAGCCGAGATATTGCCCGATCACGCCGGTGACCAGCGCCGAGGACGCAACGCCGAGATTGCCCCAGACGCCGTTCAGGCCCATCTCGCGGCCGAGCTTGTCGGCATAGGACACGATCATCGCGGTGCCGACGGGATGATAGATCGAGGCGAACAGGCCGATCGCGAGCAGCGCCGCACCGAGCTGCAGCGGGCTCGAGACGAAGCCGACCGCGATCATCGACGCGCCGATGCCGAGGAAGAAGATTACCATCATGTGGCGGCGGCTCCAGCGGTCGCCAAGCCAGCCGGTGATGAGCGAGCCGGCACCGAAGGCGACGAAGCCCGGGGTGGCGTAAGGCAGCAGTTCCGAATAGGCCATGCCGAGCGCGGGCCCCATGATGATGACGGCGGCGGCGAAAATCAGCATCGCATAATGGTCGATGAAATGGGCGGCATTGACGAAAGTGATCACCCGGCTGGGGCTGTTCATGGTCGATTCCCGAATCCCGCAATTTTCCGAAATAGGTTATAGGTGGTTGTCCTGACGGGATGTCGCCAATGAATATCGCCGAAAAGCCAATTGCCGCCATCATCGGACACCGCATCTCGACCGGCGACGGCATCCACATGATTGCGAACAGCTACAATACAAGAAGGGCGTCCGGCTCGACACCCACATGCATCGCGAGGCGCAGCTCGTTTATGCCGCCAAAGGCACGATGCAGGTGACGACGCCGAAAGGCCGCTGGCTGGTGCCGCCGGATCGCGCGGTCTGGGTCCCCGCCCTGTCGGAACACGCGATCGACGTGCTGGCCGATATCGAGATGCGGACGCTCTATTTCGAACTCGACTGGCTGCAGCGCGAGGCGCGCAGCCACAGCCTCGTCGCGGAATTCGTGGTGCGGGTGTCGCCGCTGCTGCATCAGACCATACTCGCGCTGTTCGACGATCGCGGCGACCGCGAGCGAACGGAGCTTCTATTACGGCTCGCGATGATGGAGCTGGACCAGGCGGAGGATTCCGCGACCTTCATCCCGCTACCGCGCGAGCCGCGCTGCCGGCGCGCCGCCGACATCGTGCTCGCGGACCCGACCGGCAACCATGAGATCGAGACGCTGGCGCGCGAGGTCGGCACCTCGGTGCGGACGCTGTCGCGGCTGTTCTCATCGGAGTCACAATTGAGCTTCAAGAGCTGGTGCCAGCGTGCCCGGATTGCTGCCGCCATCGAGAAGCTGTCGACGGACGCGAACGTCTCGGTCAAGCAGCTTGCCTCGGATCTGGGCTATGCCAGCGTACCTGCGTTTTCCCACGCCTTCCGGCAGGTTACCGGCAAAACGCCGACGGAATTTGCCGGGAAGGAGTGAGGCTAAATCGTCATACGCGGGCTTGATCCGCGTATCCATCACTCTTCACGAAAAGGCTTTTTCCAAGGATCGATGGCCGGGTCCCGGCTATGCCAAGGCTTCGCCGGGCATTCAAGCGTAAGGCCGGCGTAGCTTCAGCGAAGTCGGCAAGCCCGGCCATGACGACATATAGTTTCGAGACATGACATATTTCCGTACGATCCATGCGCTTGATTGTGATCGGCAGCGACCTAAATCCCGTATAAGATTCCGGCGCCCCCACTGGATTCGACCCACCATATGGCCAACGCCTTCTTCTCCGATCTTCTCGCGACCATTTCAGAACGCGGCCGCACGCTGCTCCGGCGAGCCGGGCCGTCGAACGATGGCCAGGATGCATCGGAGCTGATCGAACTATGCAAGGCGCTGCTGTCGGGCCGTGGCGAAGCATCCGGCACCGCGATGGCGCGCGATGTGCTCGACCGCTACCATAACCTCGACGCTGCCGGCCGGCTTGCCTTCTTCGAAAGGCTGGCCAGAGACTTCGGCCCCGACCGCGAGAAGTTGTCGCAGGCGATCGAGAGCTGGCGCAGCCAGCCGAACGACAGCGATGCCAGCGACCTTCACTTTGCATCCGAGCCGCAGCGGCAGGAGTTGATCCGCCGGCTCAACCGTGCGCCGGGCGGCACCAGCGATTTGGTGGCGATGCGCGCCGACCTGCTTTCCCTGATGAAGGGCAACAAGGATCTGGCCGCGCTCGACCGCGACGTCGTTCATCTATTGTCTTCTTGGTTCAACAGGGGATTTCTCGTGCTACGCAGGATCGACTGGTCGACGCCAGCGAATATTCTGGAACAGATCATCCGTTACGAGGCCGTGCACGAAATCCGCGACTGGAACGATTTGCGCCGCCGCATCGACCCGATTGACCGCCGCTGCTACGCCTTCTTCCATCCCCAGCTTGCAGACGAACCGCTGATCTTCGTCGAGGTTGCACTGACCGAGGCAATTCCGACCGCGATCGCGCCGCTGCTCGCGGCCGAGCGTCAGCCGGTGCCGATCGAACGCGCCCGCACCGCCGTGTTCTATTCGATCTCGAATACGCAAAAAGGTCTAGGCGGCATTTCCTTCGGCAGTTTTCTGATCAAGCAGGTGGCCGAGGAATTGCGGCGCGAATTGCCGAAACTCGATACCTTCATCACGCTGTCCCCGGTTCCGGGCTTCATGCAATGGCTGAAGCAGGCCGATGACGTCCCGGTCAGCGACGAGGAGCGGACGCTGCTGGAGGCCCTCGACAAGCCGGACTGGTTCGAGAACACCGAACTGACCGCGCAACTACGCGCGGTGCTCGAGCCCTTGGCCGCGCACTATTTCCTCAAAGCCCGCACGCCAAAGGGCCGGCTGATCGATTCGGTGGCGCGCTTCCACATCGGCAATGGCGCGCGGCTGGAGAAGATCAACTGGCTCGGCGACCTGTCGCCAAAGGGCCTGCGCGAATCCGCAGGAGTCATGGTCAACTACCTCTACCGGCTGGAAGACATCGAGAAGAATCACGAGGCCTACGCCAACCAGGGCGAGATCGCCGCGTCCAGCGCGGTGAAGAAGCTGCTCAAGACCGAAGGCCGGCGATTACTGGACATGCGGCTGTCGTAGAGCGTTCGCGGCTTTCATTCGCCGCTCAGTTGGAAATCATGCTGCCATGGCCGATGGCGTCGCACCTCTCCGGCCGATCGACCCCGCCGAGCGGATCGCCGCCATCGACGTGCTGCGGGGCATCGCCCTATTCGGCGTTCTCGCGATCAACGTCGTCAATGAATTTCGCGTCTCGATCTTCGAACAGTTCCTTTCCCAGAAGTCTCCGGCATCGCCGATCGACAGCGCCATCGAAACGATCTTGACGCTGGCTGTCGAGATGAAGGCATTTGCACTGTTTTCGCTGCTGTTCGGCGCCGGCCTTGCCATCCAGTTCGAGCGGCTTGCGAACAGTGAGCGCCGCACCTCGCTTCTCATACGCCGGCTCGCCGTGTTGCTGGTCTTCGGGCTAATTCATCTCTGCCTGATCTGGAACGGCGATATTCTCACCGAATATGCGCTGGCCGGCCTGATCGTGCTGCCGTTCCTGTTTGGCCCGCGCTGGCTGCTGGCCGTCGCCGCGCTGGCATTTGTTGGGCTTTATCTTGCGATGCAGGCCTTTCCGCCGGCTGGATTGTCTCCCGGCACGGCCACGATCACGCAGCATGTCGCGGACGCTATCCGCATCTATGCGACCGGCGGCTTTCTCGACGTAGTGGCGTTCCGGCTCCGCGAGATTCCGCTCATCGTTCCATTGCACGCCTTTGTTTTTCCGCGCACGATTGGGCTGTTCCTTCTCGGAGCGTTCGCTTGGCGCACCGGCATTCTGCAAAGCCCACCCCGGCGCCTGCTGTCGACCGGCGCTCCCTGTGTTGGCCTCGGCGCGGCATTGATCCTTGCTGGTGCCGACGCTCTCGGCACCATCGTGCTGGCACTGGGTTACGCTGCCACCATCATCGGTATCGCCAATCTCGCGAGCGGAAGGAGGCTGCTTGGCTGGGCCGCGCCGCTGGGACGCATGGCCTTCACCAACTACCTCGCACAGTCCCTGATCTTCGGCTGGATCTTTTATGGCTATGGTCTCGGCCTGTTCGGCCGCCTCGGTGTCGCCAATGCGCTGACGATCGGTATTGCCGTCTACCTAGCGCAGGTCTTGCTTAGCGCGTGGTGGCTTGGCCGTTACCGATATGGCCCGGTCGAATGGCTATGGCGCACGCTGATGTATGGCGTGCCGCAACCGATGTCGCTCTTGAAAGCTGAGGCCGCACGATGACGATTATCTGGACCGACGACCGGGCTGGCGTAGACTGGCAGGAACTTGAAGCCCTCTACCGCGCCGCGCCGCTCGGCAACAAGAATGCGGACGATCTCGAAGTGGTGTTTGGCAACAGCATGTTTTGCTGTTTTGCCCGCGACAACGGCCGGCTCGTTGGCGCCGGCCGCGTTCTGGCCGACGGGCGCGATTGCGCCTATCTCTGCGACGTTGCCGTGCTGCCGAGCCATCAGGGGCTCGGTCTCGGAAAGCAGATCATCGAAAGGCTGGTCGACCAATCGCGATCGCACACCAAGATCCTTCTCTATTCGGTCGCCGGCCGCGAGCCGTTGTATGCGAAATTCGGCTTCCTGCGGATGAAGACGGCGATGGCGATTTTCAAGAATCGGCAATCGGCCATCGACAAGGGGCTGGTGTCCGAGAACTGATGGCGGACGGCGGTCGGACCGCCGCCGTCATCACGAGCCGCGCCGTTATGCGGACGCGGGCCGCAGCCGCAATAGCGCTGTGGGAAGATGGGCGGAGAGCCAGGCCGCGATGGCGCGCTCCTTGCGATGATAGAAGAGACCGGCCGCGATCACGGCAATTCCGATCAGCGACAGCGAGAAGGGAAACAGCAGCGAGTTCTTGAATACGACGTTTGCGAGATGTCCGAGATAGAGAGAGACGCCGAACGTACCGAACACCGCATAGACACGCCGCATCAGGATCACGGCAAGCGCCAGCAATCCGACATTGAGCAGGCAATAAACCGCCCTGCCCAGTTCGGTTGCGCTGTTCGAGGCGGTAATTCCGCCCCAGAAAGCCAGCAGCCCGAACAGATGCAGCCAGAAGGCAAAGTCGCCATTGCGGCCGCGATAGTCCACGGTCCAGGCCACGGCGAGGACAAGAAATCCGAACCAGATCGACACCCTGCGCCGCATCGCGAAGTCGAGATGATCCACACCGCTGATCCATGGCGCCAGGTCCATCGACATGAACCAGAGCGCGACCGCGATGAGCGCGACGATGAAGGGAAACCGGAAATAGCGCAACGCGACAGCGCCGGCCGCAACAGTCGCGATCTCCATGAAAACCCAACTGCCTTTGATCCAGACGTAGAAGTCGTGCACGGTACCCGGCTTGCCGAACTTGCCCCACCAGCCAAGCTCGTCTTGGATGCCGTAGACCGCGAGCGGCGCCATCGAGACCGCGACGGCGACCAGCAATCCGCCGGGAACGCGCAAATTCTTTCGGTGCCAGAGGTAATGACCCGTCACGGCAAATCCGATCGCATAGCCAATCGCGCAGGCCGTGAGCGCCCCGCCGCCCATCTGCGAAAACGCCACGGTCGAAAACAGGCCCATGGCGCCGATCACGATCAATGCGCCGGCGTACCAGAGCAGATGCGCGGCATCGAACTTCGCCGGGCCTGCGCCGTTGGCCGGTTCTCGCGCCTCACTGGCCGACAGAAAGGCAAGCAGGCGCTCCAGATCAATCGGGCTGATCACCCCGGCGCTTGCCGCACCCCGTAAACCCTTCGCCGAATATTGCATGTGACTATCAATCCCGAGCAAGGGGGTGCGGCGGCTCGCGCCGCTGTCCCGAGAAAAGAGCAAGGCTGTTACAAACCTGAGTATAGCAAATCTTGAGCGACGCTCAAGAATTATTTGAGCAACGCTCACAAAATTGGTGAACAATCCGTTGGCAGACCCATCCGGCAATCCGAACTGCCTGGCCCGCTACGCCGCCAGGGCCTTCATTTCCTTGTAAAGATCGGATTCTCCTTCGAATCCGATGCCCGGTAGGTCCCAGACCTTGTCCGGATCGAGATTGTCGCCATCGGCATCGAGCAGCGTCTTTGGATCGGCCTCCTTGAGCCGCGGCGCAAAGCGTTCGCGGATCAGTCCGCCCTGCCCGTAGCGGCCATTGGAATTGAAGCCGTAACCGACCACGCGCTTGCCGTCGCGCACGGCATCGGTGACGACGGCGACCAGGCTCGTCGTCATCTTGGTGAAGTCGATATAGGCGTTGCGGATCGGCGAGGAGATCGGTTTTGTGATTTCGCAGACGTCGACGATACGGACGGACATGAGATTGGCCCCTTATGCCTCCACCGTCATTGCGAGGAGCGAAGCGACGAAGCAATCCATCAAGCAACGCGTACGGAGGTATGGATTGCTTCGCTTCGCTCGCAATGACGAACGAAAGACCGCGTCAAGACGAACTCTTGTCGCGGAAATACGGCTCGACCGGGCCGTGCACCTTGATCGTCAGCGGGTTGCCGTAGCGGTCCTTGGCGTTGCCTGCGGTGACGCGCACCCAGCCCTCGCTGATGCAATACTCCTCGACATTGGTTTTCTCGACACCCTTGAAACGAATGCCGACGTCGCGCGCGAGGATCTCGGCATTGTAGTACGGGCTGTTCGGATCGACCGAGAGACGGTCGGGGAATTGGTCGTTCATCGCTTTGTTGGTCTCGCTCACAGCAGTGCCTCGATTTCTCTTCGTAGTCCCTCGGGCGTCACGGTCGGGGCATAGCGCCCGACCACCCTGCCCGACCGGTCGACCAGGAATTTGGTGAAATTCCATTTGATCGACGAACCGAGCAGCCCGGATTTCTCATTCTTCAGGTGGTTGAACAACGGATGCGCATGGCTGCCGTTGACGTCGATCTTGGCGAACATCGGAAACGTCACGTCATATTTGCGTTCGCAGAACTCTCCGATCTGTTTGGCGTCGCCCGGCTCTTGCCCGCCGAACTGGTTGCAAGGAAAACCGAGCACCGCAAAGCCACGCGGCGCGAGTTCGCGTTGCAATTGCTCGAGGCCCTTGTACTGCGGCGTGAATCCGCAGGCGCTCGCGGTGTTGACGATCAGGAGCACCTGACCTTCAAACCGCTTCAGCGGCACCTCGTCGCCGGCGAGCGACTGCGCCGTAAAATCATAAACGCCTGGCATCTCGTTCTCTCGAAGTCAGCCGGCGGGATCGATCGCCGCCGACGGTGTTCCACCCGCTTCGACCGCCTCGCCTGCTGCGAGGCAGAGATCTTCACGGTAGCGGCTGGCGACGAGCTGCACGCCGACAGGAATGCGCCCGACCAGCCCGGTCGAAACCGTTAGCCCGGGCAGCCCCATGAAGGGAATGGCGATCTGCGGCAATTGCGCATGCCAGACGCGCGCAAACGACGCCTCGTCCTTGCGGTCGAGCTGATCGGGGAACGGCAATTCGCCGGATACCGGCATCAGCAGCACCGCATAGTTTTCGAAGAACGCCAGCCATTCGCGGGTCAGCGTCGCGCGGCGCGTCAGCGTTTTCGACAGGTCGAACGAATGCACTTTGGCGCGGTTGCCGCGCAGGCAGGCCAGCGCGCCGGGATCGCCTTCGCGCTCGGCCGCTTCCAGTTGCGCCTCGTAGCCGTCACCGAGCCAGAGTTTTGTCTGGAGATCGGCGGCCTCGCGCAAGGGCGGCGTGTTGGCGATCTCCTCGACGATCCAGCCAGCGCGGGCGAGCCGCTTGCCCGCATCGGCGACCGCGGCTTTCACCTCGGGCACGGGATCGAGTCCATCCGGGTTGAGACACATCGCGACGCGCTTGGGCATCGCCGGCCCCTCGAGCGGCGCCGGCACCCACCAGGGATCGCGATAGTCCCTGGCCGACATCGCAGCCAGCGCGATCCTGATATCGCCGACGGTGCGCGCCAGCGGGCCCGAGACGGCGCTGATCTGTGGCCCGATCGGCCGCTCAGGGAGCGCCGCGTTGAAAGCTGCAATACGTCCCATGGTCGGCCGCAGGCCATGCACGCCGCAGGCGTAAGCCGGATAGCGGATCGATCCCGCAATATCAGTGCCATGTGCGATATGCCCGATGCCGGCCGCGACCGCAGCCCCCGCGCCGCCGGACGAGCCGCCCGGGGTGATCGAGGGATCGCGCGGGTTCTTGGTGTCGCCATGAATGAGATTGGTGGTGAACCAGCGATAGGAAAACGCCGGGCAGTTGGTGCGGCCCAGAATGACGGCGCCGGATTTGCGCAGATTGTCGATCACCGGGCTGTTGCTTTTTGCGATAGCGTCGCGCTGCAGCTTCAGCCCGTTGGTGGTGGCAAAGCCTTCCTGGTCGATATTGACTTTTACCGTCACGGGCACGCCCGCCAGCGGACCGACATCTTCGCCGCGCCCGATCGCAGCGTCGATAGCGGAAGCCTGCGCCAGGACGTCCTCGGGCCTGTGGTCGACGACGGCGTTGATCCTGGGGTTGACCGCGTCCAACCGAGCCAGCGCCGCAGCGGCCGCTTCCTTCGCCGAGACGTTCTTCGACCTGATCAGCGAAGCCATTTCCGCAGCCGACAGACGCCATAGATCGTGCATGCAAAACTCCATCCGTTGCCGCCCTTGTAGCGCCGGGCGCAGGGCAGCGCCAGCGGGCCGCCGCCCGGATTTTAGCGCATACGGGCGATGAAATAGGCGAGATCGGCGATCTGCTCTGGCGAGATCGGCGCCATCACGTCGGCCATGCTGGCATCATAGCCGTGGCGGCTGTTGTCCTTGTACTCGGCAAGCGTCTTGGCGAGATAATCCTGGCGCTGGTTGGCGATGCGCGGGACGTTTTCCTTGCCCGACAAATCGGGATTGTGACAGGTGTCGCAGCGGTGCTGCTGCACCAGCGCCTGCCCGCGCTGCATCCGCGCTGGATCGCCATTTTCCGCTGGCGGCGAGGGCTTCGGTATCCTGGCGATGAAGTCTGAAAAGAGGCGAAGATCGTCGTCGGTGAGCGGCTTCGCCATTTCGTTCATCGGCTCGAAGGTGCGCAGCCTTTCGCGAAACATGAAGAGCTGGATCAGGGTGTAAGGCGCCTGCTGGCCGCCGAGCGAGGGCGTGTTCTCGGTCTCGGACTGACCTTTCTCGCCGTGGCAGGCGAGACACGGCACGATGCGTTGTTCGATGGTTTCAGCCGGTGCGCATGTTGAAATCAACGCAAACGCCAGTGCCGTTATTGTTTTACGCATCAGCCATTTCCGGTACGTCGTCATTCCGGGGCGATGCGAAGCATCGAACCCGGAATCTCGAGATTCCGGGTCTGGTGCTAACGCACCAGCCCGGAATGACCAAGTGGAGCGTTCGTCGCTTCTCCTACGACTTCCCCGCCACCTTCTGCTTGCCGTAGGTGATGCGGTAGACCGCACCGTTCCAGTCGTCGGAGACCAAGAGCGAGCCATCCTTCATCGGCAGCACGTCGACCGGACGGCCAATATATTTGTTGTCTTCGAGGAAGCCGGTGAGGAACGGCTCCATCGACTTCATCGAGCCGTCCTTGTTCAGCTTGACGATCACGACGTCACCGCCGACTTTCTTGGTGCGGTTCCATGAGCCGTGCCGCGCGATGATGGCCGCGTTCTTGTAGCCCTTCGGGAACATGCTGCCGGTGTAGAACCGCATGCCGAGCGCCGCGGAATGCGGTCCCAGCAGGCCGACCGGCGCGGTGTATTCGCTGCAGGATTTGCCCCAGCCGAATTCGGGATCGACAATATTGCCCTGCAGACAGTAGGGCGCGCCGAAATGTTCACCAACCTTGGTGATGCGGTTGAGCTCGTCCTCCGGCACGTCTTCCGACATCCAGTCGCGGCCATTGTCGGTGAAGTAGAGCTGCTTGGTCACCGGATGCCAGTCGAAGCCGACGGTCTGGCGAACGCCCCTGGCGATCACTTCCGCGCCCGAACCGTCGAGATTCATCCGGCGGATCTGGCCGTGCTCGTCGCTGTGCAGCACGTTGTTGCCGGGCTGGCCGACCGGAACATAGAGCTTGTTGTCGGGGCCGATGCCGATGAACTTCCAACCGTGGGCCTCGTCCTTCGGCAGCTTGTCGTAGATCAGGGTCGGCTTCGGCGGGTTGTCGATGACGTCTTCAACCTTGTCGATCTTGGAGACCTTCGACAGCTCCGCGATGTAGAGCGTGCCGTCCTTGAACGCGATGCCGTTCGGACGGTAGAGGCCGGAGGCCAGCACCTTGACCTCGCGCTTGCCGTCCTTGTTGACGATGGCATAGACCTTGTCGACGAGGCGGCTGCCGACGAACACCGTGCCCTTGTCGCCCACGGCAAGCGAGCGCGCATTCGCCATGCCCGCGGCATAGACCTCGATGTTGAAGCCGGCCGGCACTTTGAGCTTCGCCGTCGGCAATTTGTCCGGCGCCGCGGGAATCGGCGGCGGCGCATTCGGCGCGAGCTTGGCGGCGGCTTCGTTGCCCGCGGGACGTCCCATCAACGGCGATCCCGGCGGAAGCGCGGGTGCGGCCGCAGGCGGTGCGTCGGCGGCAGGTGGCGATGCGGCGGGCTGCTGGGCCGCGGCGCCGAGCGTGAAGGCACCGAGGAAGGCACCGGCCAGCAACAGGCTGCGCGGTGCCGACGAATGGCTGATCATGGGTGTTCTCCCTGGCGGAAGCCTGTTCTCTACACGCGGCACATGGCAGTGCCGACGCCGGTGGCTTTCCGAGCGGCAATCTCCGATATTTTTCCGTCGAAGCGCAACCGGAAACATGCTTCACGGAAACTGCGCCGGCCGAATCGGCGGCCGGCTTCATCGCACGTCAGTGCTTCGTGACCGAGCCGCCGGGGGCGTCGAGGATCGCTTCGGCGAACGGAAACTCCAGCACGATTTCACCGTCGTCGTCGGTCACCTCGATGATCGCGCTCAGCAGCGCGCCATCGGCGCCGTCGGTCTTGAGCAGCTCCCGGATCATGGCGCGCGCCATTTCCCAGGCGCGATCGGGATCGACAAGCACTTCGCCGTCGGGATCTGAGATCAGCTCGTCGCCGATACGGGTGTTGAAATAATATCTCGGCATCGGCTGAAACCTGGCTCCGGTTGATGGCCCCGCAACCGGAGGCCGCCTCTATCTCACAAGTTCTTTATCCGGAGCCGGCTGCGCTCCGTCATACCCAGAATCGCCATTCGCGGTGGCGCGAACAACCGCGAAAGGCTTGATCCCACGTTGTTTTGAGCAACGTCCTCCACACAACCCCGTGAAATCTCTTTGCGACGCAGCATAAACAAATGGGGTTCCAGGCAAAAGATTTAACTGGCGAACTTTTTGATCCGCAGTACCTTAACCTGCAAGGGTGGAATCGCCCGGGTAGCAAGGGAGAGCCAAATGGCCTGGAAAGCGCCGAAAATCGTCGAAGTATCGGTCGGCATGGAAATCAACATGTATATGTGTGCCACCCGCAAGTAAGCGGCGCGCGTTTCATAGTCTCACGCAGGTGGACCTCCGGGCCTGACACGTTCCCGATCGCGGGACTGTGTCCGACGCCGGTGTCCACTTTGCGGCGTTTGTAATTCAGTTTGTGTCTTCAAATCCGAAATCTCCAGGAGACGGATCATGCTTCGCGTCGTCGTCCTGGGCGCCGCGGCAGGCGGCGGTGTTCCGCAGTGGAATTGCGGATGTCCGGTGTGCGTGAAGGCACGAAGCGACAATCCTGAGCTGCGCAGTACCCAAGCCTCGATCGCGGTCAGCGCCGATGGCGCGCACTGGTATCTTATCAACGCCTCGCCTGACCTGCGTCAGCAATTGATCGCGACGCCGCAGCTTCACCCCAAGGCCGGACAGCTCCGGCACAGCCCGATTGCCGGCGTAGTCCTGACCAATGGCGAGGTCGACGCGGTCGCAGGGCTGTTGTCGATGCGCGAGGGGTCGCCCTTTACGCTCTATGCGCATCAGCGGGTGCTTGCGATTTTGCGATCCAACAGCATCTTTAACGTGCTGGGCGAAAATAACGTGAAACGGCGGCCGATTGAGGTCGACAGGGCGTTCGAGCCCGCCCTGCCTGACGGCTCCCCATCCGGCATGGAAATCCTTCCCTTCGCGGTTCCCGGCAAGGGCGCGTGGTATCTCGAAGGCAAGGCGCATCCGGCGGGCGGCGATGCCGCGGGCGATACGCTGGGCTTACGGATTCTGGACAAGGGAACCGGCAGGTACTTCTATTTCCTGGCTGCCTGCGCGAGGGTGACCGACGAACTCAAATCGCGCCTAGCGGGTGCTGCGCTGGTCTTCTTCGACGGCACCGTGTGGCGCGACGACGAATTGATCGTCCAGGACCTCGGCACCAAGACGGGACAAGGGATGGGCCATATTTCAATGTCGGGCGAACATGGCGCGATCGAGAGCCTTGCCGGCCTCGATATCGGCCGCAAGATGTTCCTGCATATCAACAACTCCAACCCCGCTCTGCTCTCCAGCTCGGACGAGCGAAAGGAACTGGAACAAGCGGGCTGGCAGATTCCAGCCGATGGAACGGAGATCACGCTGTGAATGTCATGGCCAAGGCGGAAATGACCGCCCACTCGATCGGCAAGGGCATCACGCTCAACAATGCCGATGAACTCGAAGCGATGCTCCGCCACATCGGCGCGACGCGCTATCACAACCTGCACCCGTTCCACCGGCTGCTGCATGGCGGCAAGCTCAACAAGGGGCAGGTGCAGGCCTGGGCGCTGAACCGCTATTTCTACCAGAGCACGATCCCGCTGAAGGACGCGATGGTGATTTCGCGCTTCCGGGACCGCGCCACGAGGATCGAATGGCGGCACCGGATCGAGGACCACGACGGCGACCAGGACAGTGAAGGCGGCATCGAACGCTGGCTCAAGCTGACCGAAGGCCTCGGGCTCGACAGCGCCTATGTGGAATCGACCGAAGGCATCCTGCCGGCGACGCGGTTTGCGGTGGAAGCCTACGTGCATTTCTGCCGGGACAAGACGCCGCTGGAGGCGATCGCCTCCTCGCTCACGGAACTGTTCGCGCCGAACCTGCATGAGGAACGCATTTCCGGCATGCTGCAGCACTATGATTTCGTCAATCCTGACATCATGACCTATTTCAGCCGCCGCCTGACGCAGGCCCCGCGCGATGCGGGCTTCGCGCTGGAATACGTCAAGGCCAATGCGAAGACGCCGGCGGAACGCGAGGCGGTCTGCAACGCGCTGATCTTCAAGACCAATGTGCTATGGGTTCAGCTCGATGCGCTGTATCATGCCTATGTCGAGGGCCATATACCGCCCGGCGCGTTCGTGCCCAAAGGAGAGTAGTGATCGATGGCTGCGAGCCGCAACATCAGTGTCAGCGAGGCGAGCCGGCCGAAACTGCCGCGACACGCCCGGCTGAAATTCGATGAGACGCGGCAGGTCTGGGTAATCCTGGCGCCGGAGCGCGTGCTGGCGCCGGACGAAATCGCGGTGGAAGTGCTGCAGCTCTGCGACGGCGTACGCAGCGTCGGCGATATGGCCGATCAGCTCGCCGCCAGATATGCCGCGGCGCGCGAGGCGATCCTGACCGACGTTATCGGGATGCTGCAGGACCTCGCCGATAAGGGTTTTCTGACCGAAGCGCGTGAGAAGACGTCATGAGCGACATTCTCGCAGATGGCAAAACAACCAGCGCCGCGCCCAGTGACGGGCTCGCGGTTCTGGAATCGCAGCGTTCGACCGCGGAGACGTTCGGCATTCCCCTCGCCGTGCTCGCCGAGCTGACGCACCGTTGCCCGCTGCAATGCCCCTATTGCTCCAACCCGATCGAACTCGACCGCGGCGGCAGCGAACTGACGACCGACGAATGGAAGAAGGTCTTGAGCGAACTCGCCGAAATCGGCGTGCTGCAGATCCATTTCTCGGGCGGCGAACCGACCGCGCGCAAGGACCTGGTCGAGCTGGTGCAGCACGCGACCGACGTCGGGCTGTACAGCAACCTCATCACCTCGGCGATACTACTGACCAAGGAAAAACTCTCCGCGCTGGCCGATGCCGGCCTCTGCCACGTGCAGATCAGCTTTCAGGGCAACGAGCCCATGGTGGCCGATCGCGTCGCCGGATTGAAGAACGCGCATGAGAAGAAGATCGAAGCCGCGAAATGGACGCGCGAGCTCGACCTGCCGCTGACGGTCAACGCCGTCATGCACCGCCAGAACCTGCACCAGCTCTCCGACATCATCCAGATGGCCGTCGATCTCGACGCCGACCGGCTGGAAGTGGCCAATGTCCAGTATTACGGCTGGGCCTTGAAGAACCGCGCCGCCTTGATGCCGACGCTCGAACAGATCGAGGAGACCAGCCGCATCGTCGAGGAAGCTGTGGTGCGGCTTAAGGGCATTCTCGCCATCGACTATGTCGTGCCGGATTATTACGCGCTGCGGCCGAAGAAATGCATGGGCGGCTGGGGCCGCCAGTTCTTCAATATTTCGCCAGCGGGCAAGGTCCTGCCCTGCCACGCCGCGGAGAGCATCACCGGGCTCAAATTCGAATCGGTGCGGTCCAATCATTCGATCGCCTGGATCTGGCAGAATTCCGAGGCCTTCAACCGCTATCGCGGCACCGGCTGGATGCCGGAGCCGTGCAAGAGCTGCGAATTCCGCGAAGTCGACTTCGGCGGCTGCCGCTGCCAGGCCTTTGCGCTGACCGGCGATGCCGGCAATACCGATCCGGCCTGCACGCTGTCGCCGATGCACGAGCAGATCTTCAAGCAGGCCGAACGCGAGGCGGCCGCGCACCAGGACCGCTTCCTCTATCGCAATTTCGCCGGCGGCACGCTGGAGACGGAAGGCGAGCATGGCGCCTGACGCCGACGCCGGCAAATCCATCAAACCCGCCGATCCGTTTGCCCCGCTGACGTCGGAGCAGTTCCCAGTCAGCGACAGTCACGATATCTACGTCGAAAGCGTCGGCCGGCTAGGCGGCATTGCCGCGGTCTATCTGCATGGCGGGCCCGGCAGCGGCTGCCAGCCCGACCATCGCCGCCTGTTCGATCCCGAACGCTTTCACGCGGTGCTGTTCGACCAGCGCGGCGCCGGCCGCAGCCGCCCCAAGGGCTGCCGCGAAGCCAACACGCTGCCGCATCTGATCTCCGACATGGAGGCGATCCGCGAGAAATTCGGCTTCGAACGCTGGATGATCGTCGGCGGCTCGTGGGGCGCGACGCTGGCGCTGGCCTATGCGCAGGCCCATCCCGACCGCGTCACCGGCATCGTGCTGCGCGCCACCTTCCTCGGCACATTAGAGGAAATCGAAAACGGTTTTCTCAAGGTGTTGCCGCGGTTCTATCCCGGCCTTTACGACGACTTCCTGAGCGTGCTGCCCGAAGATGAACGCGCACAACCGATCCAGACCTATTTTCGCCGTATCCTCGATCCCAATCCTGACGTGAATATTCCGGCAGCGCGGGCATGGGGCGAAACCGAACGCATTCTTTCCGAACACGCGCCGAACCGCACCCGCCTCGATCTGGCAGCGCTCAGTTCATCGCGGGGCCTGCCGGCCACGCCGTTCATGGAAGCGCACTACTTCGCCAATAACTGCTTCATGCAACCCAACCAGTTGCTGCGCGACGCGGGCAGCCTGAAAGGCATCCCTGGCATCATCGTGCAGGGCCGCTACGACCTGCTGTGCCCGCCCGCGACCTCGCATGCGCTTGGCGCGCTGTGGCGCGAGGCCGAGATCCGCTTCGTCGAGGGCGCCGGCCACACGCTGTACGATTCCGGTGTCCGTGATGCCGTGATGAAGGCGATCGCGGACATGGCTTCCAGAACTGGCAAATAGGAATCAAGAAAAATGCCAATAGCCGGTAAAGGCATGCTGCTGACGTCGATGAACATCGATGCATCCGACGAGGCCGAATTCAATCGCTGGTACGACCGCGAACATCTCGAGGAACGCGTGGCGATCGCAGGCTTCCTCGAAGCACGTCGTTATGTCGCCCACGACGGCAACCCGAAATATCTCAGCCTCTACTCGACCGAAACGTTTGAGGTGCTGGACAGCCCGGCCTATCGCACGGCGCTTTCGAACCAGACCGCATGGTCGATGGCCAACATCGCCCGTTTCAGGAACATGATCCGTTCTGTCGCGCGCATCACGGTCAGCCGCGGCACCGGCCGCGGTGCGGCGCTCGGCATCATCAGGCTGCGTCCCTCGGCTGGCGGTGAGGACAAATTGCGCACCGCGCTCGCCGAGCAACTCGATCCGGCGCAACTCGACGGAATCATCTCCATGCATTTGATCGAAGGCGACCCGGCGCTGTCGAAGCCGATCACCGACGATCCCTCTGCGCCCAACCCCGGCGCCGGCGACTGGTTCGTGCTGATCGATGCGACCGATGTTGGCGCGTTGCCCGCGGCCATGCTGCGCTTCAGCGGCAATATCGCATTGAAGCCGCTGACGATCTCGAGCGGAATCTACCGGCTGATGTGGGATCTGACGAAGAGCGATATCGGCGGCTAAGCGCCCCGGCCGCTGCTGGCGGCCGCCGGCAGCTTGAGCGGCCATCCAAAGCTGACGGCACGGCCCGACAGGAAATCCCTGACCCAACGCTGCGCGGGACGTAGCAGATCGAGCAATTCGACACGCGACGTTGAACTGGTGGATGGCGGCATGATCGGGACGTTCCGGCGCGGGAACAAGTGGCAATGCCGCTATCCTAGGAACCGCCAATGAAGGCCCTATTAACGGGAGATACTGCAAACCAGCGGTCGGTGTTTGCTATTTGGCAAGAAACTTCCGGCACCGGTCCAATCGGCCAGCTCACTGCTTGCGCCAAGCGGCTTCGTTCTTCTTCTCGTAATCGTCGAAGGCCTTGGTGAGGCCGGTCAGAACTTCCGCCGAAGTCTCGAACATCGCTTTCAGTTGGGGTTCATCGACCTTGCTGATGTCCTGTCGCAAATGCGTGATGGTTTCCTGGAAGCGCTTCTTCATGTTCTGGGTATGGTGCTGTGGGGACCGATCGGCTGGGGATGCCATGCGCATTTCTCCTTTGCTAAAGGTCGTCTGAACAAACGCTTGGTGACATTGCCGGTTCCCGATATCGTTGCCCCGATGACGGAGTCGAACTACATGGCGGAAAAATCTGCGGGCAATATCGCCGAGGTTTTCGCCGCCTTCCTCAAGCTGGGGCTCACATCATTCGGCGGGCCGATCGCGCATCTCGGTTACTTCAGGGCGGAATTCGTCGAACGGCGAAAATGGCTCAGCGAAAGCAGCTATGCCGACGTCGTTGCGCTCTGCCAGTTCTTGCCCGGTCCGGCATCCAGCCAGGTCGGTTTCACGCTCGGCATTTTGCGCGGCAACGGCCTGCTCGGCGGACTGGCGGCGTGGTTCGCCTTTACCATGCCGTCGGCACTCACTCTGTTCGCCTTCGCGCTCGGTGCGACCGCCTTCGCCGGCCCTGTCGCCGAAGGGGTTCTCCACGGCCTGAAGCTGGTCGCGGTTGCGGTGGTCGCGCAGGCGATCTGGGGCATGGCCAACAGCCTGACGCCGGACCGGGCGCGGGCGGCGATCGCGCTCGCGGCTGTTGCGATCGTGGTTTTCATCGGCGGATCGTTTGGGCAGATCGGCGCCATCGCGCTGGGGGCTGTCGCCGGGCTCTGGCTGTGCCGCGGAAATGGGCCTTCCCCTGCCGGCCATCTCGGCTTTGCGGTATCGCGCGGGCACGGCGCGGTCGCGCTGGTGCTGTTTGCAGCGCTGTTCGTGATCGCGCCGCTAGTGGCGACGAAGACCGGTTCGCAAGGCCTCGCGCTGTTCGACGCTTTCTATCGTTCCGGTTCCCTAGTGTTCGGCGGCGGCCATGTCGTGCTGCCGCTGTTGCAGGCGGAAGTGGTGACGCCCGGCTGGGTCAGCAATGCGGATTTCCTCGCTGGTTATGGCATGGCGCAAGCGGTGCCCGGACCGCTGTTCACCTTTGCGGCCTATCTCGGCGCCATAGGACCTGCTCCCAACGGTCTCGCCGGCGCGGTGATCGCACTTATCGCCTTGTCCCTGCCGGGCCTGCTGCTGGTCTATGGCATGTTGCCGTTCTGGGATGCGCTACGCCTGCGTCCCACCGCGCAGGCCGCCATGCGCGGCACCAATGCCGCCGTCGTCGGCATCCTTGGCGCGGCGCTCTACAGTCCGGTCTGGACCAGTGCCGTGCTCACCCCGCGCGATTTCGCCGTGGCGCTCGCCGGCTTCCTACTGCTTGCGGTTTGGAAACTGCCGCCGTGGATTGTCGTCGTCCTTCTGGCCGCGACCGGCGCCATCCTGCGTCTGATCTGAGCAGACGTCATCGCATCCACGCAGATTCGTCTGCTCGACATGCACGAACGCGTGACGTTCGAAAGTAGAAAGCTGCACTGCACATGTTGCACTGCCACATAACGCTGCGACACCAGGTCCAAGCTCCCATGCATTGAAAGCTGGTGATCTCGCAAAATTGGCTTGTGTGCCGCGTCTGGAATGGCTCTAATAAGATAAGCCTATGATCCAATTCAAAAACCACAAGAACGCTCGTTAAGCGTTCGCAGGCAAAATAAGGCCGCGTTGTCGTTGTTGGCGCGGACAAGGTAGGAATGAAACCGACTGATATCTCGGCGCCAGACTACTTTCACAAAGTGGTCGATTGCCAATGGGCCTGCCCCGCACACACGCCGGTTCCCGAGTACATCCGATTGATTGCCGAGGGGCGTTATAGCGACGCCTATATGATCAACTGGAAATCGAATGTGTTTCCCGGAATTCTGGGACGCACCTGCGATCGTCCATGCGAGCCGGCGTGCCGCCGCGGCCGCGTCGAGGAAACCCCGGTCGCGATCTGCCGCCTGAAACGCGTCGCCGCCGACTTCAAGGACGACGTCAAGCACCGCATGCCGAAGCCCTCGGCGAAGAACGGCAAGCGCATCGCGCTGGTCGGCGGCGGTCCCGCCTCGCTTACGGTGGCGCGCGACCTCGCGCCGCTCGGCTATCACTGCACCGTGTTCGATGCCGATCCGAAGGCGGGCGGCATGATGCGGAGCCAGATTCCAAAGTTCCGCCTGCCTGACACCGTCATCGACGAGGAAACAGATTACATCCTCAACCTCGGCGTCGAATTCAAGGGCGGTCATCGCATCGACAGCCTGAAGCAGCTGCTCAACGAAAACTACGACGCGATCTTTATAGGCTCCGGCGCCCCGCGCGGCCGCGAGCTTGACATCCCCGGCCGCAGGGA
Organism: Bradyrhizobium sp. AZCC 2176; assembly: GCF_036924645.1. NCBI lineage: Bacteria > Pseudomonadati > Pseudomonadota > Alphaproteobacteria > Hyphomicrobiales > Nitrobacteraceae > Bradyrhizobium > Bradyrhizobium sp. AZCC 2176. The sequence goes on from NZ_JAZHRX010000001.1 coordinate 819,477, forward strand.
GGCCGCGGGAAACATCCATATCGGCATCGAGTGGCTGGCGTCGGTTTCGTTCGGCCATGTCGAGAAGATCGGACGCCGCGTGATCGTGCTTGGCGGTGGCAATACCGCGATGGATTGCTGCCGCACCGCGCGCCGACTCGGCGGCGCTGACGTGAAAGTGATCGTGCGCTCCGGCTTCGAGGAAATGAAGGCGAGCCCCTGGGAAAAGGAAGACGCCCTTCACGAGGATATTCCGATCCTCAATTACATGGTGCCGGTGGCATTCAAGCATGTCAGCGGCAAGCTCATCGGCGTCACCTTTCAGAAGGTGAAAGCCGAATACGACGCTAAAGGCCGCCGCAATCTGGTGCCCTCTGGCGAGCCGGACCAGACCATTCCGTGCGACGACGTGCTGGTCGCGGTCGGTCAGGAGAACGCGTTCCCCTGGATCGAGCGCGATTGCGGTATCGAGTTCGACAAGTGGAACATGCCGCAGGTCGACCCCACGACCTTCGTCTCGACCAATCCAAAAGTGTTCTTCGGCGGCGACGCGGCGTTCGGCCCCAAGAACATCATCTGGGCGGTCGCACACGGCCATGACGCCGCGCTGTCGATCCACAAGATGATCTCGGGCGAAGACATCACCGAGCGCCCGCTTCCCGAAGTGCACGTTTCCTCGCAGAAGATGGGCATCCACGAGTGGAGCTACGACAATGATATCTCCGGCGACAAGCGCTACAAGGTGCCGCATCGCGACAAGGTGATTGCGCTGAAGGACATCAAGACCGAGGTCGAGCTCGGCTATGACGTCAAGCTCGCGCTCGGCGAGGCGCAGCGCTGCCTGAATTGTGACGTGCAGACCGTGTTCTCGGCGCCCGCCTGCATCGAATGCGACGCCTGCGTCGACATCTGCCCGATGGACTGCATCACGTTCACAGAGAATGGCGAGGAAGAGGACCTGCGGCAGCGGCTGAAAGCGCCATCGCCGCATCACGACCAGGCGCTCTACGTCGCCGAAGGCCTCAAGACCGGGCGCGTGATGGTGAAGGACGAAGACGTCTGCCTGCATTGCGGGCTATGCGCCGAGCGGTGCCCCACCGGCGCCTGGGACATGCAAAAGTACCTCATCGATATGACTCACGCGGGATCAACATGCCAGTCCAAAGCCCGATCAGCAGCGTAAACGATTTCGTCGTCCGCTTCGCCAACGTCAACGGCTCGGGTTCGGCCAGCGCCAACGAACTGTTCGCGCGCTCGATCCTGCGCCACGGCGTGCCGGTTTCTCCGCGCAACATCTTCCCCTCCAACATCCAGGGTCTTCCGACCTGGTACGAGGTGCGGGTCACCGAGGCCGGCCATCTCGGCGCCCGCGGCGGCGTCGACATGATGGTGGCGATGAACCCGCAGACCTGGGACAAGGACGTCGCCTCGATCGAGCCGGGCGGCTATTTGTTCTACGACTCGACCAAGCCGATGCCGACGTCGAAATTCCGCGCCGATATCAACGTGATCGGTGTGCCGCTGACTGCGATCACCAACTCGACCTATACCGATCCGCGCCAGCGCCAGCTCTTCAAGAACATCATCTATCTCGGCGCGCTCTGTGCACTGCTCGACATGGACCCCAAGGTCGTCGAGCAACTCATCGGCGAGCAGTACAAGGGCAAGGAGAAACTGCTTTCCTCCAACGTCCATGCGCTGCACCTCGGCCGCGACTGGGCTCTGCAGAACCTGAAATGCCCGATCGGGCTGCAGGTGAAGAAATCGGACAAGGTCGGCGATCGCATTTTCATGGAAGGCAACAGCGCGGCTGCGCTCGGCGCCGTCTATGGCGGCGCCACCGTCTGCGCGTGGTATCCGATCACGCCGTCGTCGTCGGTGGCGGAGGCGTTCACGAGCCACTGCAAGAAGCTGCGGCACGATCCCGAAACCGGCAAGGCCAAATACGCGATCGTGCAAGGCGAAGATGAGCTCGCATCCATCGGCATCGTGATCGGCGCCTCCTGGAATGGCGCACGCGCCTTCACCGCGACCTCCGGCCCCGGCATCTCCCTGATGACCGAATTCATCGGCCTGTCCTATTTCGCGGAAATTCCGGCCGTAATCATGAACATCCAGCGCGCCGGCCCCTCGACCGGCATGCCGACGCGCACCCAGCAATGCGACATCATCGCCTGTGCCTATGCTTCGCACGGTGACACCAAGCATATCCTGCTGTTCCCGGAAGATCCCGCCGAAGCGTTCGAGTTCGCGGCGCAATCGTTCGATCTTGCCGAGCGGCTGCAGACCATGATCTTTTTGATGCTCGACCTCGACATCGGCATGAACCACCGGCTGTGCCGCCCGCTGAAATGGGACGACGCCCGGCAATATGACCGCGGCAAGGTGATGACCGCGGAAATGCTCGACGAGCCCGGCCGCGATTTCGGCCGCTATCTCGATGTCGACGGCGACGGCATTCCCTATCGCACCTATCCCGGCACGCACCCGACCAAGGGCTCGTTCTTCACCCGGGGCACCTCGCGCGACCGCTACGCGCGCTACTCGGAAGAAGGCGCGGTTTATGCCGACAACATGCAGCGGCTGGTGCGCAAGTTCGAGACCGCGCAGGACATGGTACCACGGCCGTTGCAGGCCAATGCCGCCAAGCCGACCAAATACGGCGTGATCTATTTCGGCTCGACCGCACCGGCGATGGACGAGGCGATCGGGCTGTTGGAAGCACGCGGGCATCAACTCGACCGCATGCGCATCCGCGCCTTCCCGTTCCACTCCAGCGTGGCGAGCTTCATCGCGGACCATGATTTCGTTTACGTTGTGGAGCAGAACCGCGACGGGCAGTTACGGCAGTTGATCGTCAACGAGAACGGCATCGATCCGGTTCGGCTGGTGCCGATCCTGCACTATGACGGCACGCCTATCACCGCCCGCTTCATCGCCAACGCCATCGGCGACCACCAGGACCACCTCAAGGTGACCCCTCTCCGCAAGGCCGTGTCATGATCGATGCGTCGACTTCTCCGGCGTCATGCCCGGCCTTGTGCCGGGCATCCACGTCTTCCTTTTTCTCGGCCAAGACGTGGATGGCCGGGACAAGCCCGGCCATGACGAGCCGGGAGCCGCAGGTGTTGTCATGACCTACATTGCAAAGCCCAAGTTTCATCATCCCGGCCTGCCGAAGAACGAGCTCGGCTATACCCATCGCGACTACGAGGGGAAAATCTCGACGCTGTGCGCCGGCTGCGGCCACGACTCGATCACGGCCTCGATCATCGAGGCCTGTTACGAGTTGTCGATCGAGCCGCATCGCGTCGCAAAAATCTCCGGCATCGGCTGCTCGTCGAAGACGCCGGACTATTTCCTCGGCAATTCGCACGGCTTCAACTCCGTACACGGCCGCATGCCGTCGGTGCTGACCGGCGCCAACCTCGCCAACCGCGACCTGATCTATCTCGGCGTCTCCGGCGACGGCGACAGTGCCTCGATCGGCTTCGGCCAGTTCGCGCACTCGATCCGGCGCGCCGTCAACATGACCTATATCGTCGAGAACAACGGCGTATACGGCCTGACCAAGGGCCAGTTCTCGGCCACCGCCGACCGCGGCTCGAAGTCCAAGAAGGGTGTGATGAATACCGATAACGCCATCGACCTGGTGGCGATCGCGCTGCAGCTCGGCGCGAGCTTTGTGGCGCGCAGCTTCTCCGGCGACAAGACCCAGCTCGTGCCGCTGATCGCTGCCGCCATCCGGCACAAGGGCGCGGCCTTCATCGACGTCGTCAGCCCCTGCATCGCCTTCAACAACCACGCCGGCTCGACCAAGAGCTTTGACTATGTTCGTGAGCATAATGACGCGGTGAACCGCCTCGACGTGCTCACCGGCCGCGACCCGATTACGGTCGATTATGCGCCCGGCACCGTGCAGGTGGTCGAGCAGCATGATGGCACGAGGCTGGCGCTGCGCAAAATCGACGCCGACTATGACGCCAACGACCGGCTGGCGGCCATGACCTTCCTGCAGAAGCACGCGGCGAAGGGCCAGGTGGTTACCGGGCTGCTCTACGTCGATCCGGACTCCGAGGACCTCCACACCCATCTCGACACCGTCGAGACGCCGCTCAACACGCTGGAAGCCAAGGATCTGTGCCCCGGCTCGGCGGCGCTGGAAAAGATCAACGCCAGTCTCCGGTAACTACGCTGCCGCGGGTAACTACGCTGCCACGGAGATATTCCGCGGGTGTGCAACGTACTCCTTCAACACCGTGCCGGCCGCGTCGGCCTCGACGAGCGAGACGTCGTAGCTCCAGAGATCGGCAAGGTGCTGCAGCACGCGCTTGGTGTCGGCTTCGTTGAGCTGGGCGCCCTTTACTACGGTATGGCGCAACATCAGCCGGCGATCGCCGGCGAGGTCGACGTCGACGACTTCGATGTTCGCGTCGATGAAACCGACATCGTATTGCCGCGCCAGTTCGCGCCGCAGCCGGCGATAGCCGCGCTCGTCGTGGATCGCATCGACCCGGATGCCGGCCCGCTCCTCCGGATCGTCATGCAGGTGGAACATGCGGAAATGCCGGATCAGCCGCGGGCTCATGAACTGGCTGATGAAGCTCTCATCGCGATAATTGGCCCAGATGTCGCGTAGCACACCCATCGTATCGCCGGAGCCGGCGATATCCGGGAACCACTCGCGATCCTCGGCCTCCGGATTGGTGACGATGCGCTCGATGTCCTGCATCATGGCAAATCCCAGCGCATACGGGTTGAAGCCGGAATAGCGCCGGTCGTCGAACTCGGGCTGGAACACGACGTTGGTGTGCGACTGCAGAAATTCCAGGAAATTGCCGTCCGTCAGCCGTCCCTGCTGGTGCAGCCGGTTGATGATGCGATAGTGAACGTAGGTCGCCGTTCCCTCGTTCATCACCTTGGTCTGGCTCTGCGGATAGAAATACTGCGCGATGTGCCGCACGATCCGCAGCAATTCGCGTTGCCAGGGGCGCAGGCGCGGCGCCGTCTTCTCGAGAAAATACAGCAGGTTTTCCTGCGGCAGACCGAGCATCTGGCGGCGCCGCTCGACGTCCAGTATTGCGCCGCTTTTCGCCGGGCCGGTCGGAACGGTGCGCCACAAATCGTTGAATGCGGCCTCCTCGTGGGCACGGCGCCTGCCCGCCCGCTTTTCCTCCGCGCGAAGATCGAGACTCTTCTTGCCGGGATAGCGATCGATGCCGTGCGACATCAGGGCGTGCGCGGCATCGAGAGTGTGCTCGACCGCCAGCCGGCCGTGGCGTTCCTCGCAATGCGCCACATAGCGCTTGGCGAATTCGAGATAATCGAGAATGCCGTCGGCGTCGGTCCATTGCTTGAACAGATAGTTGTTCTTGAAGAAATGATTGTGGCCGAAGGCGGCATGCGCGATCACGAGCGTCTGCATCGTCGCGGTATTTTCTTCCATCAGGTAGGAAATACACGGCGACGAGTTGATGACGATCTCATAGGCCAGTCCCATCAGCCCCTTGCGATAGGATGCCTCCTGAAAGGCAAAGTGTTTGCCGAACGACCAGTGCTTGTAGAACAGCGGCATGCCGACCGACGAATAGGCGTCCAGCATTTGCTCGGCGGTAATGACCTCGATCTGGTTGGGATAGACGTCGAGCTTCAACTCGTCCCGCGCAACCTGCTCGCAGGCGCCGCAGATCCGTTGCAGCGTCCGGAAGTCCCACTCGGCGCCCTCAAACAGCAGTTGGTCGGTCGCGGTCACGACGCGCTCCTTTCCTGCTGGCTACGGCGCTGGAAGAGATCGTGAAACACCGGGAATATCTCGCTGCGCTCGTTGACCTTGCGCATCGATAGCGGCGCGCCGTTCGCGCGCAGGCCCTCGTAAAGGGTCCACAGCGACGAATTGGGCATTTCGTAGGACAGGCCGTTTTCCTGGCCGACCTCCAGATAGGCAAAGAACTGGCTGACCGGCAGGATATTGTTGGTCAGCAGCCGGCTGGTGACCTCGCCGTCCGCGTAGGAATTGTCGCCGTCTGAAGCCTGCGCGGCATAGATGTTCCAGTCCGCCGGCCGGAATCGCGACCGCACGATGTCGTGCATCGCCTGCAACGCGCTCGACACCAGCGTGCCGCCGGAAGCCGGTCCGTAAAAGAACGTCTGCTCGTCGACCTCCTCGGCCCGATCGGTATGCCGGATGAAAACGATCTCGACGTGGCGATAGCGCCGCTTCAGGAACACGTAGAGCAGCATATAGAACCGCTTGGCGAGATCCTTCATATGCTCGGTCATCGAACCGGAGACGTCCATCAGGCAGAACATCACGGCCTGCGCCACCGGCTTCGGCACCGTCTCGAAACGCCGGTAGCGGATGTCGATCGGATCGATGAACGGGATGCGGCGCATCTTGGTCTTCAGCGCCTCGATCTCGGCCATGAGTTCGGCGCGGCGCGCCTCGTCGCGGCAATCGGCAAGCTCGGCTTCGAGCGCCGCCAGCACCTCCGGCCTTGGCCGCCGCAGCGCGACGCGCCGCGCCAGGGCGCGACTTACCGTTCGGCTCACCGAAATATTGGCGGGCGAGCCAGAGGTTGTGTAGCCCGCCCGGCGAATGCCTTGGCTTTCGACCTCGGCCAGCTTTCGCTTGGCGAGGTCCGGCAATTCCAGGTCGTCGAGGAACAGGTCGACAAACTCGTCGCGGCTGAGAACGAAGCGGAACGTATCTTCGCTGTCGCCCTCGCCCGCACCCCTCCCCTTGCCACCGCTCGGGTTCGGCCGCGGGAGAATATCGCCCTCGATGAACTTCTTGTTTCCAGGCAGCACCATGTCGCGCGTGCCGCCCTCTCGGCGAAAGCGCGGCTCGTCCATGCCGTCGATCGGGACGCTGACCTCGCCGCCTTCCAGGACATCCTTGATGTCCCGGTCCTGCGACGATTTCTTCACGGCCCCCTGAACCAGCGCCTTGGCACGGCGCAGAAAGCGCTGGCGATTCTCGAGACTCTTGCTACCCGGATTCAGGCGCCGGTCGACAATATGAATGGCCACGTTTCATCCGCCTCAGCCAGCCTGTTTTACGCGCATGTACCACTCGACCAACCGGCGGACTTGCCGCTCGGTGTAGCCGCGCTCGACCATGCGCGCGACGAAGTCGTCATGCTTCTTCTCGGTCTCGCCGTCCTTCTTCGAGCCGAAGGAAATCACAGGCAGCAAATCCTCGACCTGGGAGAATATCCGCTTCTCGATTACTTCGCGAATCTTCTCGTAGCTGGTCCAGGACGGGTTCTTGCCACCGTTCTGGGCACGCGACCGCAGCGAGAACTTGACGACTTCATTGCGGAAGTCCTTGGGGTTGGCGATGCCGGCCGGCTTTTCGATCTTGGTCAGCTCCTGATTGAGCAGTTCGCGATCGAGCAGTTGTCCGGTGTCGGGATCCTTGAAATCCTGATCCTCGATCCAGGCATCGGCATAGTCGACATAGCGGTCGAACAGGTTCTGGCCGTAGTCCGCATAGGACTCGAGATAGGCCTTCTGGATCTCATGCCCGATGAATTCGGCATAGCGCGGCGCCAGTTCGGCCTTGATGAACTCGATATAACGCTTCTCGACCTCGTCGGGAAGCTGCTCGCGCCGGATCGCCTGCTCCAGCGTGTACATCAGATGGACCGCGTCGGCACCGACCTCATTGGTGTCGTGGTTGAAGGTCGCAGCGAGAACCTTGAAGGCGAAGCGGGTCGAAACGCCGTCCATGCCTTCATCGACGCCCGCGGCATCCCTGTATTCCTGAACGCTGCGCGCCTTCGGATCGGATTCCTTCAGGCTTTCACCGTCGTAGATCCGCATCTTGGCGAACACGGTCGAGTTCTCGTGCCTGTGCAACCGCGACATCACCGAGAAGCGCGCCAGCGTTTCCAGCGTGGCCGGCGCGCACGGCGCGGTGGCCAGCTCGGACCCCTGGATCAGCTTCTCATAGATCTTCTGCTCTTCGGTGACGCGCAGGCTGTACGGCACCTTGATGACGCAGATGCGGTCGATGAAGGCCTCGTTGTTCTTGTTGGCCTTGAAGCTTTGCCATTCCGACTCGTTGGAGTGGGCGAGAACGATACCGGTGAACGGGATCGCGCCGATGTTCTCGGTCCCGATATAGTTACTCTCCTGCGTTGCCGTGAGCAGCGGATGCAGCATCTTGATCGGCGCCTTGAACATCTCGACGAATTCGAGAATGCCCTGGTTGGCGCGATTGAGACCGCCCGAGTAGCTGTAAGCGTCGGGATCGTTCTGGGCGAAGGTCTCCAGCTTGCGGATGTCGACCTTGCCGACCAAGGACGAGATGTCCTGGTTGTTTTCGTCGCCGGGCTCGGTCTTGGCGATTGCGATCTGGCGCAGCCGCGACGGCTGGATCTTGGCGACGCGAAATTGCGAGATGTCGCCACCGAAGGATTCGAGACGCTTGTAGCACCATGGGCTCATCAGCCCGCTGAGGCGTCGGCGCGGAATGCCGTACTTTTCCTCGAGCATCGGCCCGAGCGATTCCGGATCGAACAGGCTGAGCGGGCTTTCGAACACCGGACTGAGTTCGTCACCGGCCTTCAACACGTAAATGGGGTGGACTTCCATCAACGACTTGAGGCGTTCGGCGAGCGAGGATTTTCCGCCACCAACAGGCCCGAGCAGATAGAGTATCTGCTTGCGTTCTTCGAGGCCTTGAGCGGCGTGGCGGAAGAACCCGACGATGCGCTCGATCGTGTCCTCCATGCCGTAGAAGCCGGCGAAGGCCGGATAAAGCCGCATCGTGCGGTTCAAGAAGATACGGCCAAGGCGAGGGTCCTTGGCCGTGTCAATCATCTGAGGCTCACCGATCGCAGCTAGCAATCGCTCGGTTGCATTGGCATATCGCATCGGATCGCTTCGACACGACTCCAGATATTCCGCCATCGACATATCGGTCTGGCTTCTGGCTTCGAAGGACCGGGCGAAAGCATTGAACAGAGAATCGTTGTACATGATCCGTCTCTCCATGGTCACCTGTAAATGCCGGACGCACCACTCGGGTTCCAGTGTCGGAGCGTCACAGCTTCCGTTCGCGAATCACAATCAGCACATAGGTCGATTGGACACGCGAGCGACTTCACAATGCAATGCAATAGTCGTGCTAACGACCTCCACCTCGTATTGATACGGTCCCATTTGGCTCGCGTTGTAGCCGTGCTGCAACATTTTTTACCGGTTTAGTACGGAGCACGCTGTAAGGGATTTTTTAAGGAATCTGGGCGGTCGCGCGGCTCGAATCCGCATCCGCCTGGCAAACCCGAAACAGCCAAACGAAGCAATTCGGGCTTCTGAGCGGCCCGAAAGTGCGATAACGGCGCCTTTTGTGACCTTCGGGCGGCCGGCCGGCGGCAAAAAACGCCATATGAACACGCGTTCATTTGGGGTCGGTGTTTGAGCGCACGCGGCGCCAACTGCAACTAAAGTAATATGCCGCGCGTTTAATCCGAGTCTGCCATGAAATACGTCTGGATCGTCGCCGCATTTGCCTCCGTCCCCGGAGCCGATGCCTGTCACGCCCAGGGGAGCGTCGACAAAGCCAAGGCCACCGCCTTCGACACCCAAATGCTCGGCGGCCCGCTCAGCCAGAAGACCTATGCCCGCTTCGTGCGTCGCTATGACGCCAATCATCTGGCGCAACATCCGAGCAGAAAGGCAGCGCGATGAGGCTATTGGTGACGGCCGAGGACGTACCGGAAGACAAGATCGTCAATTACTCGTTCCGCCTAGGGCTTCAAATATCGCCACCGCGCCGGCAATTTCGATTCCAGCGGCTATTGCAATCACATCGTCTCCGAGAACACCGGCGGAGAAATCCGGCTTGGCTGCGGCGTCGATTGCGAAGGCGGCGGCATTGAAGTGGCGATGAAAGACGATAAATCTGTGCTGGTCCGGCTGGAGCGGATCAGGATCTGGGAACGCAACAAGGCCAACGACGACGCCAGCAATGATCTGGTTGCCGGCGCCGACGACAAGATCTTTCGCGTCGATCGCGCGGACTTGCGCGAATGCGCCGAACTGGCGTGGTGCGCATCGCCGAGCTGCAATTGCAAGGCTATCTTTATCTGCGACCGTGAGGTCTGAGGCCTTCATCTTGCCGATTGACGTGAATCTTTCGCATCGATCGCTTATTTGGGCGATTTGGTCGCCGTAGTTCAACTGCGCATGACGGCCTCCTTCACGACTTCGTGCTTGTGCCCGTTGGTGTCACAATTCGGGATGCCGGTTCGACCGATCCGCTGGGATCGAGGCCGGCAAGACCAGCCATTTTCGGGATCGAACCGGTGCCAATGGCGTTATCGTCCCGGACCGTCCCATTCCACCCGGCTGCATGCCCAACCAAATGTTGACTTTCCGGCCCTGCCCCCGAAAGCTGCCGGAAACCCAAAAAACTGACCGAACAGAACAGGCACCATGAATCCCGTCAAAGCACTCGAAAACCATGGCCAGGCGATCTGGCTGGACTTCCTCGCCCGCGGCTTCGTCGCCAAGGGCGATCTCAAGGCGCTGATCGACACCGACGGCGTCAAGGGCGTGACGTCGAACCCCTCGATCTTCGAAAAGGCGATCGGCAGTTCGGACGAATATGACGGCGCGATCGGTCACGCCCTGAAGGTGGGCGACCGCCCTGTCGCCGACCTGTTCGAGACGCTCGCCATCGAGGACATCCAGAATGCCGCCGACGTGCTGCGACCGGTTTACGACCACTTGAACGGCACCGACGGTTTCGTCAGCCTCGAGGTCTCGCCCTATCTGGCGATGGATACCAAGGCGACCATCGCGGAAGCCGAACGGCTCTGGAAGGACGTCAAACGTCAGAACCTGATGGTGAAGGTCCCGGCCACGCCGGAAGGACTGCCCGCGATCGAGCATCTTATCGGCGAAGGCATCAGCATCAACATCACGCTGTTGTTCTCGCAAGACGTCTATCGCGAGGTGGCGGAGGCCTATATCGCCGGCCTTGAAAAACTCGTCGCCAATGGCGGCGATCCCGCGCCCGTCGCCAGCGTCGCCTCCTTCTTCGTCAGCCGCATCGATACCGCAGTCGACAAGCAGCTCGACGAGAAGATCGCCAGGGCCAACGACCCCAGCGAGAAGGAGCGGCTGAGCGCGCTAAAGGGCAAGGTCGCCGTCGCCAACGCCAAGCTCGCCTATCAGGATTACAAGCGGCTGTTCGCCGGCCCCCGTTGGGAGAAGCTCGCGGCCAAGGGCGCAAAGCCGCAGCGTTTGCTGTGGGCGTCCACCGGCACCAAGAACAAGGACTACAGCGATGTGTTGTATGTCGAGGAACTGATCGGCGCCAACACCGTCAACACCGTGCCGCCGGCAACGCTTGATGCGTTCCGCGATCACGGCAAGCTGAGGGACAGCCTCGAGGAAAATATCGAGGACGCAAGGCGCGTACTGGAAGAGCTCGAAAAGTCCGGCATCTCGCTCAACGCCATCACGGAAGAACTGGTCAAGGACGGCGTCAAGCTGTTCGCCGATGCCGCCGACAAGCTCTATGGCGCAGTCGCGCAGAAGCGCGCGGCTTCGCTCGGCGGCGGTATCGACCGCCAGCAACTCGCACTCGGCGACGGCATCAGGAAAGCCGTGGCGAAGAGCACCGAGGACTGGCGTGCGTCAGCTACGATCCGCCGGCTGTGGCAGAAGGACAAATCGGTCTGGACCGATGACGACGAGGACAAGTGGCTGGGCTGGCTCAACAGCCCCGCGGCCGCCGACGTCGCCGATTACGAGGATTTTGCCCGCCGCGTGAAGGGACAGAATTTCAGCGACGCTGTGGTGCTCGGCATGGGCGGATCGAGCCTCGGGCCGGAAGTGCTGGCGGAAACGTTTGCCAAAAAATCCGGTTTCCCGAAGCTGCATGTGCTCGATTCCACCGATCCCGCGCAGGTGCGCGCGATGGAGGATACGGTCGACCTCGCCCACACGCTCTTCATTGTCTCCAGCAAATCGGGCGGCACCACCGAACCGAACGTGATGAAGGACTATTTCTTCGATCGGGTTTGCAGGACTATCGGCAAGGACAAGGCCGGCCACCGCTTCATCGCCATCACCGACCCCGGCTCGTCGCTGGAGAAGACAGCGATCAAGCAGGGCTTTGCCCGCATCTTCCATGGCGATCCCGCGATCGGCGGACGCTATTCCGTGCTCTCGCCGTTCGGACTGGTGACGGCGGCCGCCGCCGGTATCGACGTTCGCAGCCTGATCACGCACGCCCTCGCGATGGCGCGGTCCTGCGGCGCCGACGTGCCGCCGCATGAAAACCCCGGCGTGCAGCTTGGGCTGGCGATGGGGCTCGCCGGCCTCGACGGCCGCGACAAGGTGACGATCACCTCGTCGGAGAAGGTCGCCGATTTTGGCGCCTGGGCCGAACAACTGATTGCCGAATCCACCGGCAAGGACGGCAAGGGCCTGATCCCGATCGACGGCGAGCCGCTGGACGCGCCGTCGCTCTACGGCAACGACCGTTTCTTCATCGATATCCGCACCGATGGCGAGGACGACGCCTCGCATGATGACCGGCTCAAGGCGCTGGAGGCGGCCGGGCATCCCGTCGCCCGCATCGTCATGAAATCCATCGAACATATCGGCCAGGAGTTTTTCCGGTTCGAGATGGCTACCGCCGTGGCAGGCGCGATCCTCGGCATCAATCCGTTCAACCAGCCCGACGTGGAGGCGGCCAAGATCAAGACCCGCGAGCTGACGGCTGCGTTCGAGAAGACCGGCGCGCTGCCTGCGGAGAAGCCGGTGGTTTCAACCGATGAGGCCGATCTCTACACAGACGCGCACAACGCCGCCGAGCTGCGCAAGGCCGGCGCCGACGGCACGCTCGGCTCCTGGATCAAAGCGCATCTCTCGCGCTCGGACAGCGGCGACTATGTCGCCCTGCTCGCCTATATCGCGCGCCGCCCCGGCACGATCGGCTCGCTGCAGAAGATGCGGCTTGCGGTGCGCGACACGCACCACGTTGCAACCTGCGCCGAATTCGGCCCGCGCTTCCTGCACTCCACCGGCCAAGCCTACAAGGGCGGCCCCGACAGCGGCGTGTTCCTGCAGATCACCGCCGACGATGCCGAGGATTTGCCGGTGCCCGGACAGAAGGCGAGTTTCGGCATCATCAAGGCGGCGCAGGCGCGCGGCGATTTCGACGTGCTCACCGAGCGCGGCAGGCGCGCGCTGCGCGTCCATCTCAAGGGCGACCTCGGATCGGGACTGTCCGTACTCGATGCCGCGATTGCGGAAGCGCTCAGTTAGGAAAGTCAGGCTATGCAACTCGGCATGATCGGGCTCGGCCGGATGGGCGGCAATATCGTCCGCCGGCTGATGAAGAACGGCCACACCAGCGTGGTATACGACAAGGACGCGAAAGCGGTCGCCGCACTCGCCGCGGAAGGCGCCGTCGGCGCCGACACGCTGGAAGATTTCGTGGCGAAACTCGAAAAGCCACGCACCGCCTGGGTGATGCTGCCGGCAGGCAAGATCACCGAGGCGACGATCGAGGCACTGGCGAAGCTGATGCAGCCCGGCGACGTCATCATCGATGGCGGCAACACGTTCTGGCAGGACGACGTTCGCCGCGGCGCGGCGCTGAAGGCAAAGGGCCTACATTATCTCGACGTCGGCACCAGCGGCGGTGTCTGGGGTATCGAACGCGGCTATTGCATGATGATCGGTGGCGACAAGGCAGTGGTTGATCGACTCGACCCGATCTTCAAGACGCTGGCACCGGGCATTGGCGACATACCACGCACGCAGGGACGCGAGAGCCGCGACCCGCGCATCGAGCAAGGTTATATCCACGCCGGTCCATCGGGAGCCGGACACTTCGTCAAGATGATCCACAACGGCATCGAATACGGCTTGATGCAGGCCTATGCCGAAGGGTTTGACATTCTGAAGAACGCCAATATCGAGGCGCTGCCTGCCGAGCATCGTTTCGACCTGAACGTTGCCGACATCGCCGAGGTGTGGCGGCGCGGCAGCGTGATCCCGTCCTGGCTGCTCGATCTCACATCCTCCGCGCTCGCGGAAAATCAGACGCTGGATAATTACTCCGGCTTTGTGGAGGATTCCGGCGAGGGACGCTGGACCGTGAATGCCGCGATCGACGAGGCCGTGCCCGCGGAAGTGCTGACGGCGGCGCTCTACGCGCGCTTCCGTTCGCGCAAGGATCATACCTTTGCGGAAAAGATCCTGTCCGCGATGCGGGCCGGCTTCGGCGGGCACAAGGAGCCGCCGAAAAAACCTGACACGAAGGCTTGAGCGGTCATGGCGGTCGGTCAGACAACGCAGAAGAAACCCGATCCCTGTTCCTTCGTCATTTTCGGAGTGACCGGCGACCTCGCGCACCGGCTGGTCGTCCCTGCCCTGTACAACCTCGCGGCAGCCGATCTCTTGCCGGACAAGTTCTGCGTGGTCGGTATCACGCGCGAAGGGATGTCGAACGACGCACTTCGCGACAATCTGATGAAGGGCCTGCGAGAGTTTGCGACCCGCCCGGTGGATGATAAGATCGCGCGGCGTCTGCTCGAATGCGTCACCTGCATCGAGGCCGACCCAAAGCGTCCACCCTCGTTCGACGCGATGAGCAAGCAGCTCGCCGAATTGGAAGCCGCGCGAAACACAGGCGGCAACCGGCTATTCTATCTGGCGACCCCGCCCAACGCATTCCTGCCGATCAGCCGCGAGCTTGGCCGCACCGGCATGCTGGCCGAGAACGGCGCGTGGCGGCGGCTGGTGGTGGAAAAGCCATTCGGCACTGATCTCGCCTCCGCAAAGGCGCTGAACAGCGAGTTGCTCAGACTCGTCGATGAGCACGAGATCTACCGGATCGATCACTATCTCGGCAAGGAGACGGTGCAGAACATTTTGGTGCTGCGCTTCGCCAACGGCATGTTTGAGCCGATCTGGAACCGCAACCATATCGACCATGTTCAGATCACGGTCAATGAACAGCTCGGCGTCGGCCACCGCGGCAGCTTCTACGACCAGACCGGCGCGCTGCGCGACATGGTGCCGAACCATCTCTTTCAATTGCTGTCGCTGGTCGCAATGGAGCCGCCGATCCGCTTTGACGCGCATTCGGTCCGCACGGAAAAGGCGGACGTGCTCGCCGCGATCCAGGTCCAAAGCGAGGCGGAGGCGTTGCGCAATTCGGTGCGCGGCCAGTATCTCGCCGGCCGGATCGGTGAGAGCGAGATTGCCGACTACCGCAAGATCGAGGACGTCGCACCCGGCAGCACCACCGAAACCTATGCGGCGCTGAAGCTGATAATCGACAATTGGCGCTGGGCCGGCGTTCCCTTTTACCTGCGCACCGGCAAGGCGCTCGGCGTCAAGCGCACTGAAGTCGCGATCAAGTTCAAGCAGGCGCCGTTCGCGATGTTCAACTGCACGCCTGTCGAAGCGCTGGCGCAGAATTACCTCGTGATCGGCGTAGCGCCGAACGAAGGCATCGCGCTGCAGTTCAACACCAAGGTGCCCGGCCCCTCGATCCTGATCGACGGCGTCGAGATGAAGTTTCGCTACAAGGACTATTTCAAGGCGGAACCCTCGACCGGCTACGAGACGCTGATCCATGACTGCATGATCGGCGACAACATCCTGTTCCAGCGCGCCGACAGTGTCGAAGCCGGCTGGAAGGCGGTACAACCGTTCATCGACGCCTGGAAGAAGGCCGGCGCGGAGGGATTGAAGACGTACAAGGCCGGCAGCGAGGGGCCCGAGCAAGCCAACGAGCTCTTGGCCCGCGACGGCCGAAGCTGGCGAAAGCTCGGGTGAGCGATGACGGCGAACGACAACCGCCACGTGATTTTGGCCGCCGATCCCGCGGCGCTGGCAACAGTCGCGGCCGAGCGTATGCTGGCCCGAATAGCGGCGAATAATGGCCGCGTGGCGATCTGCCTGACCGGCGGTTCGAGCCCGAAGCAACTTTATCAATTGCTCGCGACGGATGCGTATCGAAGCCGGATTCCCTGGGAGCGTGTACACTGGTTCATCGGCGACGAGCGCTTCGTGCCCGCGAGCGACCCGCTCAACAACATGGGCATGGCGCGGTCGATCTTTCTGGATCGGCTCGCACCGGCGGCAAACATCCATCCGATTCCGACCGCGACCGCCGACCCTGCCGATCCCGACCGGGGCGCTGCGCTGTACGAGCAGGAGTTGAAGTCGTTCTATGGCGCGGATGCGCTCGATCACGCCCGTCCCCTGTTCGATCTCGTGCTGATGGGCGTCGGTCCCGACGGCCATACGGCCTCGTTGTTTCCGGATGATCCTGCGCTTGAGGAGATCGCGCGCTGGGTCGTCGGCGTTCCCCGGGCCAATGTCGAGCCGTTCGTCCCACGGGTCACCCTCACGCTGCCCACCCTCGCCTCCTGCCGCGAAATGCTGTTCGAGGTTGCCGGTGGGACCAAGCGCGCGATCTTGACGCGCCTCTTCGCAGGCGAGAACCTGCCCGCCAATCGCGTGCGATCCACCGGCGAGACGGTCTGGCTGGTGGACCGGGAAGCGATTCCGGAGAATTTTGGTGGGCAGTAAGACTCCTTGTGCGCTGGTGGTGATGGGCGTTTCCGGCTCCGGCAAGAGCACCATCGCCGATCATCTCGCTGGACGACTCGGCTGGCGTTACGAGGACGGCGACAGGTTTCACCCGGCAGGCAACGTCGCGAAGATGAGCGCCGGCCATCCGCTGACGGACGAGGACCGCTGGCCGTGGCTGCAGGCGATTGCCGATGAGATCGACCGTCTCTCGGCCGCCGGTGAGCGCGCCGTCATCGCCTGCTCGGCGCTAAAGCGCGCCTATCGCGACGTTCTCGTCCACGGCCGCGACGACGTCTGCATCGTCTTTCTCGACGGCACGCAGGATCTGATCGCGGCCCGGCTTGCGTCCCGCAAGGGACACTTCATGCCGCCGGGCCTGCTCGCCAGCCAGTTCAGGACACTGGAGCGGCCGGGAGCGAACGAACGGCCGATCACGGTATCGATCGATGCACCGGTCGAGCGAATCGTGGATGATATCGTCAGTCAATTGAACCTGGTTCCCCAATGACCCGCATTGCGCTTGTTGTTTCCGACGTCGACGGCACCCTGTTGACGAAGGACAAGGTTCTGACCGATGGCGCAAAGGCGGCCGTGCGCAGGCTGCATGCGGCCGGCATCGGCTTCACCATTGTCTCCAGCCGGCCGACCATCGGAATGGGGTTTCTGATCGATCCGCTTTCGATCACGCTTCCCGTCGGCGCCTTCAACGGCAGTTCGATCGTCGACGCCGGGCTCAGACCAATCGAGCAGCACCTGATTCGGCCTGCGGTAGCGCAGCGCAGCCTCGACGTGCTCGCCGCGTTCGGCGTGGATATCTGGCTGTTCACCAACGCGCGGTGGTACACGCGCAATCCCGACGGCGAATACGTTCCGCACGAGAAACGCGCGATCAAGGCCGATCCGACCATCATCGCCGACTTCACGCCGTATCTCGCAGAGACCTGCAAGATCGTCGGCGCCAGTTCGGACGCCGCACTGCTGCAGCGTTGCGAGGTGGCGATGAAGGAAGCCGTCGGCCTGGAGGCGACCGCGGTCCGCTCGCAGACCTATTATCTGGATGTGACGCCCCCCGGTCATGACAAGGGCACCTTCGTGGAAAATATCGCCCGGCGACTAGGCATCCCGGCCGACGCGATGGCTACCATCGGCGACATGGAGAACGACCTGCCGATGTTTGCGAAAAGCGGCGTCTCGTTCGCCATGGGCGATGCCGCCGACAACATCAAGCAGCACGCCACGCATGTGACCGACAGCAACGAGCGCGACGGATTCGCGGCGGCAATCGAGACGGTGCTGCAGCTCGGATAGGAATTCTTTTTCGACACGTTTTCTTCACGCGCATCCGGCATTCACGTCGCTCGAAAATGCCATACGCCGGCGTGTCAAGCCTGGGTGAAGGATAAATCGAGGAATTCTCAAAGTCTTCGCACCGCGAATCCGCTTCTGTCGTCAGGCACGATCGGCAAGCGCGAGCCGGTGCCCGACCGCCGCCTCCTCCCATGAAGGCAGGTTCATCCCAGCCCGGGCCTGCCGCGGCCAGGACGGGTGCCGGCTCGCGCGACTCGTTGAGGCACAAGTTTTTAGAGGCGCAAGTTTTTGCCCGGCCTCGTCGGGCATTCTCCCGTCGTCCCTGCGAACGCAGATGGGCCGTCATTTCGAGCCGTGCGAAGCACGAATCCGGAATGACGGCCGCTATTTCGAGCGCTGCTTCGCCGGCTTCTCGGCCGATTGCTTCGTTACACTCAAATTATGCGCGGTGTTGATCAGCGCGATGTGCGTCAGCGCCTGCGGGAAATTGCCGGTCTGGCGGCCGGCCGCCGTATCGTACTCCTCGGCCAGAAGGCCGAGATCGTTGGCCACCGCGACTACGCGGCTAAACAGCTCTTGCGCGCGAGCGGACTCGCCCGCCAGCACATAGGCGTCTGCAAGCCACAGCGTGCAGGCGAGGAACGCACCCTCGGCCGGCTGCTTCTCCACTTCACGGGGATCGTGCCGCAGCACAAAGCCGTCGCGCATCAGATGCCGTTCGACCGCGGCGATCGTGCCGCGGACGCGCGGATCTTCCGGCGGCAAAAAGCCTACCGACGGCAGCAACAGGATGCTGGCATCGAGCATCTTCGAGCCGTAGGACTCGACGAAGGCGTTCAATTCCGGATCGAAGCCTTTTGCGCAGACGTCGAGATGGATGGTGTCGCGCAGCGCGCGCCACTTCTCGAGCGGCGCCTTGAAGCCGAACGTCTCGGCGCTCTTGATGCCGCGGTCGAACGCGACCCAGGTCATCACCTTCGACGAGACATAATGCCTGCCTGCGCTGCGGCGCTCCCAGATGCCATGATCCGGCTGATCCCATCGTTCGGCAAGGTGCTGCAGCACCGCACATTCCAGCGACCAGCTCGTTTCATCCAGCCCTAACTTGGCGGTGCGCCACTGGTGAAAGGCATCAATCAGTTCGCCGTAGACGTCGAGCTGCAGTTGTGCGTGCGCGGCATTGCCGACCCGCACCGGCCTTGCACCTTCGTAGCCGGGCAGCCATACGGCCTCCCATTCCAGCAGGCGGCGCTGGCCCATGATGCCGTACATGATCTGCATGTTGGCGGGAGAACCCGCCGCCGCCCGCAACAGCCACTGGTGCCAGGCGGAGGCTTCCTCGGTATAGCCCGAATTCATCAGCGCCAGCAGGGTGAAGGTGGCGTCGCGCAGCCAGCAGAAGCGATAGTCCCAGTTGCGTGCGCCTCCGAGCTTTTCCGGCAGCGAGGCCGTTGGAGCTGCGACAATGCCGCCGGTCGGGGCGTAGGTCTGCGCCTTCAGCGTTATCAAGGAGCGCATCACGAGGTCACGGCGCTCGCCCTGATAGGTGCAACGGCTGCACCATTCGGTCCAGAACGCTTCGGTATCCTTCAACGCATAGGAGGGGTCGATCGGCTTGGGCACGGGCAGATGCGAGGGACCATAGGTCAGCACGAAGGGAACGGTATCGCCCTCGCCGACCTCGAAATCGGCGACCGTCGTCAGATCTTCGCCGCGGGTCTCGACCGGTGTCCGCAGCACCGTCATATCCTGCCCGCAGATCGCGAGCAGCGCCGAACCGTCCTCGCTTTTCTTAACCCAGGGAATGTCGATGCCGAAGCCGAAACGGATTACCAGTTGCATATGCATCTTGACCCGGCCGCGAACGCCGCGCACCAGCCGCACCACATCGGAGGCATTGCCGCGCGGCGGCATGAAATCGATCAGGTCGACCGCGCCGTCGGCGGTCTCGAATCGAGTCTCAAGGATCAGCGTGTCGTCCCAATAGCGGCGCGAGGTGCCGGTAACTTCACCTGCCGGCGCGATCAGCCAGCGGCCGTGCTTCTCGGTGCCGAGCAGCGCGGCAAAGCAGGCATCCGAATCAAAAGCCGGCCAGCACAGCCAGTCGATCGATCCGTCCCGGCCGACCAGCGCCGCGGTTTCGCAATCGCCGATCAGCCCATAGTCTTCGATACGGCACGGCACGATGCTTCACCACTGGAGCGGGATGGCAGTTCCTCGAACTGTCATCCCGCTCTACCTTCATCCTTGAGCATGATCTTTTCGAAAAAACCGGCAACTACTTTTTCCGGATCATGCTGTATCAGAGCGCGGCGCGCGACCGCTCATGGGTTGCCGCCTTGAGCGCGGCGACGTCTACCGTGGATGTCATTTCCTCGATCGGCACCGGAAGCCGCCGCCGCCAGTTCGGATGCTCGTCGACGGTGCCAGGAATGTTGGGCTGATCCACCACCCCGAGCAGATCCTCAAGCGAGACCGCGAGCAGGCGCGATTTGGTGCGCGCCAGGAAATTCGTCACTGAATAGAGATCGTTGCGATCGATGGTGTGATGGTGGAGCACCTCGTCCAGCATCGCCAGCGCATGCCAGCGCGCATCGTCGCTCTCGCCGGGATCGATCCCGAGCGATCGCTTCAGCTTGAGATCGCCGAACGAGCGCCAGCCGGCGTAGGTTGAGAGATCGTGGGTATTGAAGGTGACGAGCGCATTCGTCAGGTAATGATCGATGTTGCGGAACGACCCGGCATCGTCGCGCTCGAACATCATCACGAGATACGACCAGATGCCCCAATCGGCAATCTGGTCGCGAAAGCCTTCCGGCACCGTGCCGAGGTCTTCGCCGATCACGACGCAGCGATTGGCAACGCTTTCCTGCGCGGTCGCCGCCAGCAGCGCCTCGAACGGCATCTGGACATAGACGCCGTCGCGGGCGCTGAAGCCTTGCGGCACCAGATAGAGCCGCTTCAGCCCGAGCACGTGGTCGAGACGGATGGCGCCGGCGTGGCGCATCGAGGCGCGCAGCATGTCGCGGTACGGCGCAAAGGACTCAAGCTCAAGCCCAGCGGCATTGAAGCCGGCGAGGCCCCAGGTCTGGCCGGCGGTGTTGAGCGGATCGGGCGGCGCTCCGACGCCGAGATGGCGGGAGATCGCCACCTGCTCGTTCCAGGCATCGAACCCGTCGGCTTGCACGCCGACCGCCACGTCGAGATAGAGCCCGACCTTCATACCGAGCTTCTTCGCCAGATCGGCCGCCGCCCCCAACTGCCGGTCGGCGGTCCATTGCGCGAATTCGACGAACTCGATCTCGCTGGCATCCTCGCCCTGGCGCATCGCAGCACATCGGGCATCGTCCGGCTGCCGCCACTCTACCGGCCATTCCCACCATGGCTTGCCGAATTTGTGCCGCAGCACCTCGAAGCAGGCAAAGTGCGACAGCAAGGTGCCGCGCTCGGCGCGGAATTTGTCAAAATCCTGTCGGCGGTCCGGCTTGGCGTTGGCCTTGAAGGCAGCGAAGGCGCTGCGGAGCGCCCGCCACTTCAGACCGGCGACGCCGACGTAATCGACGACATTGCCCGCCCGCAACGGCGCCAGCGCCTCGCTTGTTTCGGAATCGGGCCGAAATTCGGGAAGCTTTTCGACGTCGATATAGAGCGCGTTGAGAAACAGCCGGCTGTTCGGCGAATAGGGGCTGCAATCGGCCGGGCGATCGTCAAACAGGGCATGCAACGGATTGAGGCCGACGCCGTCGGCGCCGAGATGATCGGCGAGTTCGATCAGGCTGGCGAGGTCGGTGAAGTCGCCCATGCCCCAGTTGCGCGCAGAACGGACGCCATAAAGCTGGACCGCAAGCAGCCAGCAACGGTCGAATTCGCCGCCAAACGCCCGTTCCGGCGCCGAGATCAGCGGCACGTCCTCGGCGGTCGTGGCGTTGCTCACCTGCAGCCGGTAGACGCCATGCGGAAGGTCCCTGGGCCAGTCGATGGCGTGATCCGAGCTCTTACCCTTGGCGATAACGACGCCCGCCCCCGCAACGATTTTCCATTCCACCGGAAGCTTGGCCGTAGCCGGCAGTTCGGTTCGCGACGGCCGCCCGGAGCGGACCACCACGGGGTGTCCGACCAGCGGTCCCGGGGCCTGCGGCGGCAGGGCATCCAGGATGATTTTGAGCGCGGCAGCGTCCGTCACACGGCGGTGACCTTGGCCGTCCAGGAACTCGGTCTGGATTCCCTGGGCTTTGGCTTGAGCAAAAAGGTCCATTCGGCACGTACTTTGCACGCAAACATCAAACCGATGTCGCGAAATTGTCCAATTACGGGAAGGAGATAGAGGATGCGTAACGCCCGGACCCAGCAACGGTTCCACTGGAACCAAAGCGAGCCGAGCGGATTCTATCTCAGTCCGGAACGTCCCTTTCTGCAAACGAAACGGGGACGTCATTTCCATGGCACAATGGCATCACCGTGAACAAAAAAGCGCAAACCGCCGAGAGCTCCACCCCCGGCGTCTCCCTCGCTATCGAGGGTACCTATCCCCTGGATAAAGATGGCAGCATTGTACTGGAGGCAAAGAAGGTGCCAGCCATCGACGCCGTCACCGACGAGCTCTGGTACAAGGACGCCATCATCTATCAGCTCCACGTCAAGGCCTTTGCCGACAGCAACAATGACGGCATCGGTGACTTTGCGGGGCTGACCGAGAAACTCGGCTATCTGCAGGATCTCGGCGTCACCACGCTGTGGCTGTTGCCGTTCTACCCCTCCCCTGGCCGCGACGACGGCTACGACATCGCCGATTACGGCGACATCAACCCCGATTTCGGGACGATGAAGGATTTCCGCCGCTTCATCCAGGAAGCCAAGAAGCGCGGCCTGCGGGTGATCACCGAACTCGTCGTCAACCACACGTCCGACCAGCACGACTGGTTCAAGCGCGCCCGCCGCTCGGACCCGAATTCCTCTGCCCGCAACTGGTATGTCTGGAGCGATACCGACCAGAAATATCAGGGCACGCGGATCATCTTCACCGACACCGAGAAATCGAACTGGACCTGGGACCCGGAGGCCGGCCAATTCTACTGGCATCGCTTCTTCTCGCATCAGCCGGACCTGAATTTCGACAATCCACGCGTGGTGAGCGCGCTGGTGCAGGTGATGAAGCGCTGGCTCGACACCGGCGTCGACGGCTTCCGGCTCGACGCGATCCCCTATCTCTGCGAGCGCGACGGCACCAACAACGAGAACCTGCCCGAGACGCACGCCATCATCAAACGGCTGCGCAGTGAGCTCGACAATTACGCAAGGGGCAAGGTGCTGCTGGCCGAGGCCAATCAATGGCCGGAGGACGTGCAGGAATATTTCGGCCGCGGCGACGAGTGCCACATGGCCTATCACTTCCCGCTGATGCCGCGCATCTACATGGCGATCGCGCAGGAGGACCGCTTTCCGATCACGGACATCCTGCGTCAGACACCGGACATCCCGGGCAATTGCCAGTGGGCGCTGTTCCTGCGCAATCACGACGAGCTGACGCTGGAAATGGTCACCGACGTCGAGCGCGACTATCTGTGGTCGACCTACGCCAACGATCCCCGTGCGCGCATCAACGTCGGCATCCGCCGCCGGCTGGCGCCCTTGATGGACAATGACCGGCGCAAGATCGAACTGATGAACTCGCTGCTGCTGTCGTTCCCGGGCACGCCGATCATCTATTACGGCGATGAGATCGGCATGGGCGACAATATCTATCTCGGCGACCGCAACGGGGTGCGCACCCCAATGCAATGGACGCCGGACCGCAATGGCGGCTTCTCCCGCGCCGATCCGGCAAGACTCTACGCGCCGACCATCATGGACCCCGTCTACGGCTATGAATCGGTCAATGTCGAGGCGCAGTCACGCAGCCTGTCGTCGCTGCTATCGGCCACCAAGCGCCTGATCGCGGTCCGCAAGTCGACGCTCGCCTTCGGCCGCGGCACCATGACGTTCATCCGCCCGGAAAACCGCTCGGTGCTGTGCTACGTGCGTCAATATCAGGGCGAAGTCATCCTGTGCGTTGCCAACCTTTCGCGATCGGCGCAGGCGACCGAACTCGACCTTTCCGCCTTCAAGGATCGCATTCCGCTGGAAATGCTCGGCCGCACCCGCTTCCCGGCGATCGGCGAACTGCCCTACATGGTCACGCTCGCACCTTACGGCTTTTACTGGTTCGAGCTGCAGGAGCGCGACAAATCGGCGCCGCCGCCGCAGCGCGCGGTGCCCGAATTCGAAACGCTGGTGGTGCCGCTGAACGCGACCTGGGTGTCGCTGGCGCGCGAACGCGGCGTGTTCGAGCGCGACGTGCTGCCGGGACATCTGGCGCGCAGCCGCTGGTATCCGGAACGGTCGGCGAAGGCGATCCGGCCGACGCTGACGTCGGCCATTCCGTTCTGCGACATCGGCGACAACCGGCCGTGGCTCGCCTTTTTCGAGACGACGCAGCGCAATGTCACCACGCGCTACGTGCTGCCGATGCAAATCGAATGGGTACGCTTCGACCGCGAGCGCTACAATCCGCAAGCGCTGGCCGCCGTTCGGCAAGGAGCCCGCGAAGGCACGCTGCTCGACGTCGCCAACGACCAGATCTTCATCTCCCTGCTGTTGCGCAACCTGCAGCAATCGCTGACGGTCGATGAGAGCGAACAGGGCTTGCGGCTCGAATTCCGGCCGACCAGCCGCTTCGGTGACAAGCCGATCCGGCAGCCCGAACACATCCGCACCGTCGAGTCCGACCAGCCGCGCAGCACCGCCCTGGTGGACAACGACTATGTCGTCAAGATCTACCGCACGCTTCAGCCCGGCCCCAATCCCGAGATCGAGATGGGACGCTTTCTCACCGATGTCGCCAACTTCGCCAACACGCCGGCGCTGCTCGGCAGCGTCGAGTTGGTCGAGGGCAACGAGAAGAGCGCGGTCGGCGTCGTCCACGCCTTCGTCGCCAATCAGGGCGACCTCTGGACCGTGAGTGCGGCCTATCTCGATCGCTTCGTCGAGGAACAGCGTCTCTTGACGGAGAGCATCCACCCCGGCGAGCGCGAGGAAGAGATCCCTTATCTGCGTCACATGTCGCAGGCCGGGCGGCGCGTGGCCGAACTGCACGTTGCGCTGGCCGGCAACAGCGAGCCTGCCGAATTCGCGCCGGAGCCGACTGCGCGCGACGATGTACAGCGCTGGATCGACGATGTGACGCTCTGCGCCGGGCGCGTTTTCGATGCACTCAGGCAGCGGCGGGATACGCTGAAGGAAGCTGACCGGACGTTGGTCGATCAGGTGCTGGCGTTGCAGCCAACCCTGCCGGACCGGCTCGAAAGGCTGCTGCCGCGCGAACTCGACGCCGCCAGCATCCGCTGCCATGGCGACCTCGACCTCAGCCAGTTGCTGATCGTCAAGGACGACATCTTCATCATCGACTTCGAGGGCGCGCCGCGGCGCACCATCGCTGAACGCCGGCGCAAGGCACCCGCTGCGCGCGACGTCGCCAGCCTGATCCGCTCGATCGATTATTCGGCAACCGCTGCCCTTGAGCGCGCGCTCAAGGTAGCCCAAGATGAGCAAGGCAAGCTCGGCGCGGCGCTTGGCGAGTGGCGCGACCGGGCGACCGTCGCATTTTTCGCCGCCTACAGCGAAGCCATGGCCGATCAACGGCTGTGGCCGACCGATCCCAGTGCCGCCGAGGGCATCCTGACCTTCTTCCTGCTCGAGAAGGCCCTGAACGAAATCGAATACGAATTGTTATATCGACCAGACTGGCTACGCATGCCGCTCACCGGAATTATCCGAACGTTGTCGCAACCACCATTCGAGGCCTAATGACCAAGCTACCCGCTGAGGCCTATGCAATCATCGAAGGCAAGCATTCCGACCCCTTTCATTACCTCGGCTTGCACAGCGAAGGCGGTCGCAGCGTGGTGCGCGCTTTCATTCCCGAAGCCTCCAACGTGGAGGCGATCGGCGAGCATGGCGAGACGGCGCCATTGGAGCGAATTCACGATGCCGGACTGTTCGCAGGCGCGCTGCCGAACGGCGCCAAGCGCTACCAGCTCCGGGCCCGCTTCGGCGAAAACGTCGTCGATCTCGACGATCCCTATCGCTTCCCGCCCGTGCTCAGCGACTTCGATCTCTATCTCCTGGGCGAAGGCACCCACCGGCGGATCTACGACAAGCTCGGTGCCCATCCGATGACGCTCGACGGCGTCGACGGCGTCGCGTTTGTGGTGCTGGCGCCGAACGCGAAGGCCGTCAGCGTGGTCGGCGATTTCAATTTCTGGAACGCGCGGCGGCATCCGATGCGGGTGCGCGGCGTCGGCTATTGGGAATTGTTCGTGCCCCATGCCCGCGCCGGCGACCGCTACAAGTTCGACATCACCGACTCCGACGGGCGGCATCTGCCGCTCAAATCCGATCCGGTAGCCTTTGCGGCTGAAGTGCGCCCCTCAACGGCCTCGATCGTCGTCGACGAAAGCAGGATTCCGCATCCGCGCGCCGCGCCGTCAGGCATCAACGCGCTGGGCGCGCCGATCTCGATCTACGAGGTGCATCTCGGCTCCTGGCGGCGCAAGAACGGCAATGAATGGCTGAGTTATCGCGACCTCGCCGAACAGCTTCCGGCCTATGCGAAGGATATGGGCTTTACCCATATCGAGTTTCTGCCCGTCAGCGAACATCCGTTCGACGGCTCCTGGGGCTATCAGCCGACCGGCCTGTACGCCCCGACCAGCCGGTTCGGCATGCCGGAGGACTTTTCCGCCCTCGTCGATGCCTGCCATCGTGAGGGGATTGGTGTTTGGCTCGACTGGGTGCCCGGACATTTTCCCGACGATCCGCACGGGCTCGGCTATTTCGACGGTACCGCGCTCTACGAGCACGCCAATCCGCTGCAGGGCCGCCACCTCGACTGGGGCACGCTGATCTATAATTACGGCCGCACCGAAGTGGTCAACTTCCTGGTCTCCAACGCGCTGTTCTGGCTCGATCGCTATGGCGTCGACGGCCTGCGCGTCGACGCGGTCGCCTCGATGCTCTACCTCGACTACAGCCGGCCCGCCGGCGAGTGGATTCCGAACCGGCATGGCGGTCGGGAAAATCTCGAAGCCATCGAGTTCCTGCGACGCTTCAACATCGAACTGTTCGGGCATTTTCCGGAAGCCACCACGGCTGCGGAAGAATCCACCGCATGGCCGCAGGTTTCGCAACCGGTCGAATATGGCGGGCTCGGCTTCGGCTTCAAATGGAACATGGGCTGGATGCACGACACGCTGAAATATGTCGGCAAGGATCCGGTGTACCGCAAGCACCATCACGGCGACATCCTGTTCGGCCTGCACTACGCGTTTTCGGAGAATTTCATTCTGCCGCTGTCGCATGACGAAGTAGTGCACGGCAAGCGGTCGATCCTCGGCCGCATGCCCGGCGACGAATGGCAGCGTTTTGCGAATTTGCGCGCCTATTACAGCTTCATGTTCGGTCATCCCGGCAAGAAGCTGTTGTTCATGGGCTGCGAGTTCGGCCAGGAGCGCGAATGGAATCACGATCATTCGCTCGACTGGCACCTCCTGGGGCAGCGCCGCCATAGCGGCATTCAGAACCTGATCCGCGACCTCAACCGCCTCTATCGCAGCGTACCGGCGCTGCACGAGATGGACTGCAACCAGGCCGGATTTGAATGGGTCATCACCCATGATTCCGGCGGCAACGTCTTTGCCTGGCTGCGCAAGGGCTTCGATGCGAAGGCGCGCTGTCTCGTGGTCGTGAACTTCTCGCCGAATGTTTATCAGAATTATCGCGTCCGGGTGCCGTTTGCCGGCAAGTGGAAGGAAGCGCTCAATTCCGACTCCGCCCATTATGGCGGCAGCAATGTCGGCAATGTCGGCGAAGTCCATACCCTGGAAGGCAGCATCCCCGAGCTCTCACTGACCATTCCGCCGCTGGCCGCGATCTTTCTCGTACCGGAAAGCTGACGCATGCGATTGTCCGCGGGAAGCCCTGCCCGCCTCGGAGCAAGCTGGGACGGACGGGGCACAAACTTTGCGCTGTTTTCGGCCAATGCGGAAAAGGTCGAGCTTTGCCTGTTCGACGGCCAGGGACGGCGCGAACTCGAGCGGATCGAACTTCCCGAGCGCAACGAGGACGTCTGGCACGGCTACCTCAACGACGTCTCGCCCGGCCAGCTGTATGGCTATCGCGTCCACGGCCCCTACGCGCCCGAGCGTGGGCACCGCTTCAACGCCAACAAGTTGCTGCTCGATCCTTATGCCAAGCGGATCGCCGGGCGCCTGGTGTGGAGCGATGCGCATTTCGGCTATCGCACCGGCAGCGCGCGCGAGGATCTTTCCTTCGACCGCCGCGACAATGCGCGCGGCATGCCGAAGGCGGTCGTGGTCGACGAGACCTTCAACTGGGGCCGCCGCGAGATCCGGCCGAACGTCGCCTGGGAAGACACCATCATCTACGAAGCCCACGTCAAGGGCCTGACGCAGAAGCGCGACGACGTCGCGCCGGGTTGGCGCGGTACCTATGGCGGGTTGTGCTCGCCGGCGATGATCGACCATCTCAAGAAGCTCGGCGTCACCACCATCGAATTGCTGCCGATCCACGGGCTGATCGATGACCGCGTGCTGGTTGAGCGGAAGCTTGCCAACTACTGGGGTTACAACACATTGGCGTTCTTCGCGCCGGAACCGCGCTATGCGCAGGACAACGCGCTCGACGCGTTTCGCACTACGGTAGCGCGGCTGCACGACGCCGGCATCGAGGTGATGCTCGACGTGGTCTATAACCATACCGCCGAGGGCAATCATCTCGGACCAACGCTGAGTCTCCGCGGCATCGACAACGCGTCCTATTATTGGCTCAACAAGGACAATCCGCGCTACTACGACGACTTCACCGGCTGCGGCAGCTCGGTCAACCTCACCCATCCGCGCGTATTGCAGATGGTGATGGATTCGCTGCGCTACTGGGTCGAGGTCTGTCACGTCGACGGCTTCCGCTTCGACCTCGCCACCACGCTGGCGCGGATGCCGAACGGCTTCGACCGCAATTCCGCGTTTCTGACCGCGGTGCGGCAGGACCCGGTGCTGGCAACCGTAAAGCTCGTCGCCGAGCCATGGGATCTCGGCATGGGCGGTTATCAGGTCGGCGCGTTTCCATCGCAATGGTCGGAATGGAACGACCGTTATCGGAGCGCAATGCGGCGCTACTGGAGCGGCGAAGGCAGCCTGATCGGCGAAGTATCGCGCCGCATGACCGCTTCATCCGATCTGTTTCATCACGACAACCGAGCGACGCGCGCCAGCATCAATCACATCACCGTCCATGATGGGTTCACGCTGGCCGATCTGTTCAGCTACAACGAGAAGCACAACGAGGCCAACGGCGAGGACAATCGCGACGGCTCCAACGACAACCACAGCAACAATTGCGGCCATGAGGGCCCGACCAGCGACGCGGCGATCGTTGCGCTGCGCCGGCAGCTCCGCAAGAACCAGCTCGCCTGCCTGTTCCTTGCGCAAGGCACGCCCCTGATGCTGGCCGGCGACGAGGTCGGCAATTCGCAGAACGGCAATAACAACGCCTATTGCCAGGACAACGAGACCGGCTGGGTGAGCTGGGACAATCTCGGCAAGCCAGGCGATGATCTCACCGGTTTCGTCGGCTACATGACCGCGCTCCGCCGGCGCTTTCCCCAACTCCGCTCCCAGCGCTGGCTCTCCGGGCGGAGAAAGGACGGCTCCTTTGGCGTGCTGTGGTTGACGCCCGCAGCCGAGGAAATGCAGGAAGCCGACTGGAATTTTCCGGAAGGCCGGTTTCTCGCTTACGTGCTGGGGCCATTGGAACAAGGACAGCCGCCGATCTTTATCGTCCTGAACGCCGCCCCTGAAGAGATTGCTTTCACTTTGCCCAGGATGCCCGAGTACAAAAACTGGCAGCAGCTGCTGAACACGACTGAGGCCGTTGAGGCCAACAGCGAATTCGCATCCGGCGCCAAGACCAGCGCACCGCCGCGGTCGGTGCTTGCCTTTGCGGGCGCGGCATGAATGACCGGCAATTCGGCCCCTGTCTCGCCAACTACGGCACGCGGTTTCGGCTGTGGGCGCCGGCGGCGAAACGCGTCGATGTCATGCTGGAGCAGCCTCACGCGATGAAGCGCGGCGAGGACGGCTGGTTCACCGCCGACATCGCAGGCATAAAGGCCGGCGCGCGCTACAAATTCCGCATCGATGATGAGATCGACGTGCCGGATCCGGCGTCGGCGTTTCAGCCCGATGATGTCTTTGGCCCGAGCGAGGTGATCGATCATGAAGCCTATCCGTGGCAGGCCGCGGGCTGGCGTGGGCGGCCGTGGCAGGAGGCCGTGATTGTAGAGGCCCATGTCGGAACTTTCACCAGGCAAGGCAGCTATCGCGCGATGATCGACAGACTCGATCATCTCGCAGAGACCGGCATTACCGCGCTGGAATTGATGCCGCTGGCGGATTTCGCGGGTGCGCGCAACTGGGGCTATGACGGCGTCCTGTGGTACGCGCCCGACAGCGCCTATGGCCGCCCCGAAGATCTCAAGGCGCTGATCGATGCAGCGCATCTGCGCGGACTGATGGTGATGCTCGACGTGGTCTATAATCATTTCGGCCCCGAAGGAAACTATCTCGGCCGCTACGCGCCCTCCTTCTTCACCGAAGCCCACACGCCCTGGGGCAGCGCGATCGACTATCGCGTGAAGGAAGTCCGCGCCTTTGCGATCGAGAATGCGCTCTCCTGGCTGCGCGACTATCGCTTCGACGGGCTGCGGCTCGATGCCGTCAACTCGATCGTCGAGCCGGGTGGGTTGTCGCTGCTGCACGATCTCAGCGCTGCCGCCGGAAAGCTCGCCGCGGAAACCGGCCGGCATATTCACCTCGTGCTGGAGAACGGCGACAATCGCGCCAGCATTCTGGACGCCGCGCAGGATCCGCCGCAGGGAAAATACCGCGCGCAGTGGAACGACGACTATCATCACGCCTGGCGCGTGATGATGACCAGCGAGAAGCAGGGCTATTATATCGACTACCAGCGCTCGCCGATTTCGGATATCGCGCGCTCGCTGTCGTCAGGCTTCGTCTACCAGGGCGAGCCATCGGCGTTTCGCGGCGTCAGGCGTGGCGAGCCAAGCGGCCATCTCGCGCCGACAGCCTTCATCAACTTTCTGCAGAACCACGACCAGATCGGCAATCGCGCGCTGGGCGACCGGCTCGAAAGCTACGCGGATGGGCAAGCTATCGAAGCGGCACTCGTAGTGCTGCTGCTGGCGCCATCCATTCCCATGCTGTTCATGGGCGAGGAATGGGGCTCGAAGGCGCCGTTCCCGTTCTTCTGCGATTTCGGTGGCGATCTCGCCGACGCGGTCCGCAAGGGCCGCCGCGCCGAATATGCCTGGGCCTATGCGGAATTCGGCGACGAGGTGCCGGATGCACTCGACCCATCGACGCGCGATTCCGCCGTGCTCGACTGGAACGAGCGCGACGTGCCGGCGGCACGGAAGCGGCTAGCGCTGGTGCGGGACCTGTTGAAGGTTCGCCGGCAGGAGATCGTCCCACGGCTTGCGGGCGCCGCCTTCGGCGAGGCGCACGCAGCCAATCGCCTGCTGACGGCCCATTGGCGGATGGGCGATGGCGCAACGCTCCGCCTGCGCGCCAACCTGTCGGACCAGGCCATCAGCCATGCGGCCGGAGCGCCCGCGGGAACCCTGATCTGGGGCAGCGAGTTGGGCGACAGCGTCCCGCCATGGACGGTGCTCTGGCGCATCGGATAGGAAAATGCCCCCGGCGATCCCGATCGCGACCTACCGCCTGCAATTGTCTGCGGATTTCGATTTCGACGCCGCCGCTGCCGTGGTGCCCTACCTGAAGGCGCTCGGCATCACCCATCTTTATGCCTCGCCCTTCATGCGCGCCCGCAAGGGCAGCGCGCACGGCTATGATGTCACCGACCACGCCCAGTTCAATCCGGAGCTCGGCGGCGAAGCCGGCTTCGAGCGGCTGAGCGCCGTGCTGCGGCAACACGATCTCGGGCTGATCCTCGACTTCGTGCCCAACCATGTCGGCGTGCACTACGACGATAATCCATGGTGGCTCGATGTGCTGGAATGGGGCCCCGCCTCGCCGCACGCAGCCTCCTTCGACATCGACTGGGAGCAGTTGCCATACCGCGCACGTGGCGGCGTGCTGTTGCCGATCATCGGCTCATCTTACGGCCAGGCATTGGAAAACGGCGAGATCGAACTGCGCTACAATTCCGCCGAAGGCAGCTTTTCGGCCTGGTATTTCGAGCATCGGCTGCCGATCGCGCCGGAACGCTACGGCGAAATCCTGCGCATGATTCTCAAGGACGCGAGCGCGGAAGCGAGCGCGCCCGGCAAAGCCATGCTTGCGCTGGCCGCCAATTATCAGGGGCCGCGACGGCCCAACCGCAAGGAAGCGCCAGCCTTCAAAGCCGAACTGAAAGGCACTCCGGGAGCCGCCGAGATCATCGCGCGCGGGCTGGACGCCTATCGCGCCGGAGAGGATCGCGCCGCGCAGACACTGGCGCTGCACCATCTGCTCGAGCGCCAGCACTACAAGCTCGGTCACTGGCGGCTTGCCTCCAGCGACATCAACTACCGGCGCTTCTTCGATATCAATACACTGGCGGGCTTGCGTATCGAGGACGCCGGCACGTTCGAGGCGATTCACCGGCTGGTTAAACGGCTCATTGCAGAAGGAAAGCTGGGGGGATTGCGGCTCGACCACATCGACGGCCTGCGCGATCCCGTCCAGTATTTCCAGCGCCTGCGCCGGCTGATCCGCGAAGCGCATGGCGGCCGCAACCGGCCGTTCTACGTGGTGATCGAAAAAATTCTCGGCGAACACGAAAGGCTGCCGTCATTTGCCGGCGTTCACGGCACCACCGGCTATGAGTGGATGAACGCCATCACCCATGTGCTGACCGACGGAAGCGGCCTGGAGCCACTCGACGAGATCTGGCGGCAGGTCAGCAACCAATCGCCAAAACTCGAACCGATCCTGCGGGACGCAAAACGCCGCGTGCTGGAAACGCTGCTGACCAGCGAGTTCACGGTGCTGACGCGCCTGCTGGCGCGGATCGCCAGCGGGCATTACTCCACCCGCGACTATTCTGCCGACAGCCTGCGGCAGGCGCTCGAACTCTACGTGCTGCACTTTCCGGTCTACCGCAGCTACCTGACATCGTCGGGCCCATCCGCGCATGATCGCCAACTGATATCCGGGACAATCGAACGGGCACGCGCCGACTGGTTTGCCGCCGATGACGGCATTTTCGACTTCCTGCGCGACGCGTTGACGATGGATCTGATCAAACCCGGGCGCGCGCACCACAGCGCGCCGCGCGTGCGACGTTTCGCGCTGAAGGTGCAGCAGTTCACCGGTCCCATGATGGCGAAGTCGCTGGAGGACACGACCTTCTACCGCTACCACCGCCTGCTCGCCCTCAATGAAGTCGGCGGCGATCCGGCCGCAAAAGCGCTTTCGGCCGGCGATTTTCACCTGATGATGCAGGCCCGCGCCGCCGAGTGGCCGCATGGGATGACGGCCACTGCGACGCATGACACCAAGCGCGGCGAGGATGCGCGAGCACGCATCATGGCACTTTCGGAAATTCCGGGCGAATGGACCAGCACGGTGGCCCGATGGAAGCTGCTCAACGCGCCGCATCTGCTCGTCGATGGTGATTTGCGCGCGCCGTCGGCGACATTCGAATACATGCTGTATCAGGCGCTGCTGGGGGCATGGCAGCCGGACGAGGCCTCGTTTGCTGAACGGATGCAGGAATATGCGCTGAAGGCCGCGCGCGAGGGCAAGCAGGAAACGAGCTGGCTCAATCCCCACACGGCCTATGAGGAGGGCGTAAAAGACTTCATCGCCAAAATCCTCGATCCTGCTCTCTCAGGGGAATTCTTGAACTCCCTGCAAACGTTGGCGCAGCGGCTGTCACTGCTGGGCGGCTTGAATTCGCTCAGTCAGGTCACGCTGAAGGCCATGATGCCGGGCGTGCCGGATTTCTATCAAGGCACGGAGCTTTGGGATTATTCACTGGTCGATCCCGACAACCGGCGGCGGGTCGACTTTGCCGAACGCGCAGGGCGGCTCGACGCGCTGGAGAAGCCGGATTGGAATCGGCTGATCGAGAAGTGGCCGAGCGGTCATCTGAAGCTGGCCTGGACGCGACACCTGCTCCAGCTTCGAACCGAAAGCGCCGATTTATTCACGAACGGCGACTACGAGCCTTTGCCAGTGAGCGGACCGCAGCACGATCATTTCATCGCGTTCGCCCGACGGCGCGGCCGCGAGGCTGCGATAACCGTGGTTACGCGTTGGTTTGCGCCGTTGACCGACGGCGGCAGACACTGGCCTGGACCGGAGAATTATGACGCCGCACTCAACGTCGGCGGCTATGCGGTGGAGGGTTTTGCCGACGCCGATGCCACGCAGTTGCGGCTGTCGGATCTGCTGGCGCATCTGCCGGTCGCCGTGCTGAAAGCCAGGTTCAACGGCGCGACAACGCAGGCACGAAAGCGCAACCGTACCTAAGCGTCAACTTTTCTTGGTTAGCAACAGCTTGCCGCGGTTCTGGATCGCGGCCTGGGCCACCTCGGCAAAGCGCTGCAACAGCCATGGCAGCACGACTTCTACCTGCACATGATCTTCCGCAACATCGACATGGCCGGCGGCGGCCTGCCCGAGGGCGCGAACGCGGAAGATCATGCGGTTGTCTTCCCATCGCTCCTCATCGACGCTCAGCACCGGCACGCTGGAAGCGGCGCGCGAAAGCCCGGTCTTCAGGCGGCGCATGGCCTCGTCGCGTCCCAGACTATGCGGAATGGAAACTACCAGCGGCTTAGTCATCGCAAAAATCCTCTCCTCAACTTAAGCGTATGTAACTACACACGGTTCGAAGGGAAGAGGCGCAGGGACCGTCGCGACGCAATAAGGAACTTTGATGAATCCGATTTGTTGTTCCTGTCACAGGGCAGAACAAACAAGAGGGCCCTACCGGGCTGAGGAGAGACTCATGTCAATCGGCACCATCATCCTGATCATTCTCGTCATCGCCCTGCTGGGCGGTTTCAGCGGCATCGGCGGCGGACCGTTCTATGGCACCGGCTACTACGGCGGCGGTGGGCTGGGCCTGGTGATCGTGATCCTGCTGATCCTGCTGCTGCTCGGAAAGCTTTGAGCGGAATCGCAAGGTGGGCAAAGGCGCGCTTGCGCCGCGCCCACCTTTTCTTACGCGATCAAAGACGTTGGCATGCTTCCGCCTTCGCTCGTTAAGCTACGGCGGACAAGTCGCTTTGCCTACCTTATTTTCCAGCGAGCTTTTTCATCGCCGCCTTGATCGACGCTCCGGCGTCATCGTAGCCGTCCCACGCCTTGGTCTTTGCCAGCAGCGAAGGCACGGTGCGAACCGTGTACTTCTTCGGATCGAGATCGCCGCGCACCTGCGTCCAAGTCACAGGCATCGAGACAGTAGCGCCGCCGCGCGCACGCGGCGACAGCACGGCGACCGCCGTCGACATCCGGTCGTTGCGAAGATAGTCGAGGAAGATTTTTCCCTTGCGCAGCTTCTTCGACATGTTGAGCAGGTAGCGCTCGGGGTCATCATTGGCCATCCACTGGCAGATGCCTTGCGCGAAGGCCTTGGCTTCCTTCCAAGTGACCTTGTCCCTTGCGCCGTAGAGCAGTGGCGCCACCACGTGCAGGCCCTTGCCGCCGGTGGTCTTGCAGAAGCTTTCGAGGCCAACGGCCGTCAACCGCTCACGCATGTCCTTTGCTGCTTCGATCACTTCGGAGAATTCGACCTCCGGCGCGGGGTCGAGATCGAACACCAGCCGGCCCGGCGTGTCATAGGCATCGGGTGCACAATTCCAGGGATGCAGCTCCAGCCCGCCGATCTGCGCCACCGCGGCCAACCCCTCGATCCGGTCGATCTGCAGATAGGGTTTGCGGTCGCCCGAAACCTTGGCCAGTTCGAACAGGTTGGACGCGCCTTGCATGGCGTGGCGCTGGAAGAATTTTTCGCCGTGGATGCCATCGGGCGCGCGAACGATCGAGCATGGACGGCCCTTGAGGTGGCCAATCATCCATTCGCCGACCGCCTCGAAATATTGTGCAAGATCGAGCTTGGTGACGGCCTCGCCGTCACCGGCATCAGGCCATAGCTCCTTGTCGGGCTTGGAGATCACGACGCCCATGACTTCGCCGGTCTTCTTGTTCGTGGCTGGCTTTGCCCGGGTCGCTGCTGCCTTGCCCTTGCCCCCAGCCGGCTTGGGCTGTGCGACCTCGGCCTTGGACGGTGTTTCGGCCTCCACCTCTTCGGCCGGCTTGTCCTGCCGCAGACCCTTGAACGCGGCCTGGCGGATATTTCCATCCGCCGTAAAGCCCGCGAATTCGATCTCGGCGACCAGTTCGGGTTTCAGCCAATGCACATCTCGGGTCTTCTTCGGCGCGTTCTTGCCGCCAAACGGGCTCTTGTCGGAGGCTGCTGCCTTCAGCGCCGGCATGATGCGGCGGACCTTGTCTTGCCCGAAGCCGGTGCCCACGATGCCGACAAAGGCGAGATGGTCGCCGCGATAGACGCCCGCCATCAGCGAGCGGAATTTGCCGTTGGTGGTCTTCCAGCCACCCAGCACCACCTCATGCCCGGCCCGGCACTTTGTCTTGGTCCAGATCTCCGTACGCCCCGAGCGGTAGGGCGCGTCGAGCTTCTTGGAGACAACCCCTTCCAGTTCGAGCTTGCATGCCGACTGCAGCACGGCATCGCCGCCGCTTTCGAAATGCTCGACATAGCGGATCTGCTTTCCCTTGCCCTTGCGCGCTTCCAGGAGCTGCTTCAGCCGCGCCTTGCGCTCGCCGAGCGGCAGGCCGCGAAGATCTTCGCCCCCGGCGAACAGCAGGTCGAATGCATAGAAGATCAGGCTCTCGCTGTCGCCGTCCGATAGTGCCGCCTGCAGGGTGGAGAAGTTGGGCGCGCCGTTGTGATCGAGCGCGACGATCTCGCCGTCGATCAGCACGTCCGGAAGCGACTTCGCCTCGTTGGCGATCGCCTTGAACTTGTCGGTCCAGTCGAGCCCCTTGCGCGTGTTGAGTACGGCATCGCCGTCCTCAACCCGCAACTGCACGCGATAGCCGTCGAACTTGATCTCGTGGCACCATCCCTCCCCGCCGGGCGGGCGCCCGACCACCGTGCAGAGTTGCGGCGCGACGAAATCCGGCATCGCCGCGACCTTCCTCGGCTTTGCTGCTGGCGCCGGTGTGCGCGTCTTGGTCTCCGGGGTGGCTCGCAGTGCCACGGTCTTCCTGCTGGCGCGCGCCTCGGCGGCATCGCCACGATTCGACTGCCAGACCGCGTCGGCCTTTGTTTTGCTCGCCAGCATGAACGGTGTTGGCGCCTTGCCCTTGCCTTGCGCGATCTGCACCATGGTTCGCCCCGAGGCCACGGAGCGATCCTCCTCCAGGAGGTCGTTGGCCTCGCCTTCTTTGGCGTACTCGTCGCGGTGCTTGATCAGGAGCCAGTTGGTGCGCTTGCCGCCGTAGCGGTCGCCCTTCATCCGCACCAGAACCCAGCTTCCCTGCAGCTTGTCGCCCTGCAACGTGAATTTCAGGTCGCCCTTCTTGAAGCCGCGCTCGGGATCGTCGGACTCCCAATAGCCGCGATCCCACAGCATGACGGTGCCGCCGCCATACTGGTCTTCGGGAATGGTGCCTTCGAAATCGCCATAATCGAGCGGATGGTCCTCAACTTCGACCGCCAGCCGCTTGTCATGCGGATCGAGCGATGGCCCCTTGGTGACCGCCCAGGATTTGAAGACGCCATCGAACTCCAGCCGGAAATCGTAGTGCAGCCGGCTCGCGTCGTGCTTTTGAACGATGAATCGCCGCTGCCTTGCCGGCGCGACCTTGACCTCGCCGGAGGGCTCCGTCGTCTTGCCGAAGTCGCGCTTCTTCCGGTACGTGCTGAGTTTCTTCAACGCCACGGCCAAACCTCAATCAACACCCGCGCCCCTGCGGCAGTGCCCGGAACGAAAACCCATACTAGCCGTTGAAGTTCCTAAACCCAACTATGCCGGAGATTGCAATGCCCCCCCGCGCCTATTGGAAAGGCACGTTAAAACTCTCCCTGGTGTCATGTCCGGTGGTGCTGTATCCGGCCTCGACATCGGTCGAGAAAACCCGCTTTCACATGATCAACAGAGAGACCGGCAACCGGCTGAAGCAACAGATGATCGACGCCGAGACCGGCGACGTCGTCGAGAGCGACCAGAAGGGCCGCGGCTATGAGCTAAAAAAGGGCCAGTATGTCGAGATCGAAAAGGAGGAACTCGAAGCTGTCCAGATCGAGAGCAATCACACCATCGAGATCGACAGTTTCGTGCCGAGGGAAGAAATCGACAAGCGATATTATAACCATCCCTATTACGTCGCCCCCGACGGCAAGGCGGCGGTGGACGCCTTCGCCGTGATCCGCGACGCCATGAAGGATGAGGACCGGGTCGCGCTGGCGCGCATCGTGCTGACCAACCGCGAGCACGTCATGGCGATCGAGCCGCTCGGCAAGGGCCTGCTCGGCACCACGCTGCGATATCCTTACGAACTGCGCGACGAGGAGGACTATTTCGACGGCATCAAGACGCCCAGGATCACCAAGGACATGGTCGAACTCGCCGGCCATATCCTGCATACCAAGGCCGCGCATTTCGATCCGTCGAAATTCAAGGACGAATACGAAGACGCGCTGAGGGCGCTGGTGCGCCGGAAAGCCTCCGGCAAGCCGGTCAAGGTCGCTGAGCGCGAGGAGAAGCCCGACAACGTCATCAACCTGATGGACGCGCTCAAGGCGAGCCTTAAGGGCAAGTCGGCGAAACGGCGGGCGCATGCCTCGACCGCGCGGCGAGCACCGGCACGCCGGACGGCAAAAAGGGCGCACCGCTCCGCGGCCAGGCATCGCAAGGCAAGCTGACGACTCTTGGGCCGCCGCCACGCCGCCAGTCCACTCCCGCTTGCATTGATGGCCGCCGGAAGGCATTTTCCCCTGAGAACCTGACGCCACGACAATAATGGCGCTGGACCGGGGAGGATTTGATGGCATTAACGAAGTCGCACGTCGCAGGCCCGACGACGCCTGCGGTGCGGGAGATGACGTTCGGCGACCTCTTGCGCAAGGCGGCTGAGGCGGCGCCCGATCGCTTGGCCCTGATTGCAGGCGTGCCTGATCCGAAGCTGCGCCGTCAATGGACCTACGCGCAATTCTATCATGAAGCCCAGCGGACCGCCCGCGCGCTGCTGTCGCGCTTTCGGCCGGGCGAGCGCATTGCCGTCTGGGCACAGAACCTCCCGGAATGGGTGATGCTCGAATTCGGCGCCGGCATGGCGGGCATGATCCTCGTCACCGTGAACCCGGCCTTTCGCGCCCGAGAGCTCGAATATGTGTTGAAGCAGTCGCGCTCGGCCGGAATCTTCGTCGTCGACGGTTTTCGCGGCAATCCGATGCTGGAGACGGTGCAGGCGGTGGCGCCGAACTGCCCCGAACTGCGCGAGATCATCTGTTTCGACGACTGGAATGCGTTCATCGCCGCGGGCGATGACGAGCACATCAAACTGCCGGCCGTCAGTCCCGACGATCCCGTCATGATCCAGTACACCTCGGGCACCACGGGCTTTCCGAAGGGCGCCCTGCTCCGTCATCGCGGACTTCTCAACAACGGCGCCGATACCGCCGACCGGATGGGCGTCGATGCCGGCGACGTCTTCATCACCACGATGCCGCTGTTTCACACCGGCGGCTGCGTCTGCTGCGTGATCGGCGCGGTATCGAAAGCCTCGACCCAGGTGCTGGTCGAAGCGTTCGAGCCCGGGCTGGTGCTGGAAATGCTCGGAACCTATCGCGGCAATGCGATGCTGGGCGTTCCCACGATGCTGGTCGCGATGCTGGAGCATCCGACATTCGCGGCGACCGACCTCTCCTCGGTCAAGGCGATCTGCTCGGGCGGCTCGACGGTGCCGGCCGCGCTGGTGCGGCTATTGGAAGAAAAGCTCGGCGCGCCGTTCACGATTGTTTTCGGACAGACCGAATGCTCCCCGGTCGCGGCGCAAACCCGCACCACCGACAGCGTCGAGGACAAGGCCAATACGATCGGCCTGCCGCTTCCGAACATGGAAACAAAGATCATCGACCCCGCGACCGGCGAGACCGTTCCGGTGGGCACGATCGGCGAGTTCTGCACCCGTGGCTACCACGTAATGCTCGGTTACTTTGAAATGCCGGATGCGACCGCAGCCGCGATCGATGCGGACGGCTGGCTGCATACCGGCGATCTCTGCGCGATGGACGCGCGCGGCTATTGCACGGTGGAGGGCCGCCTCAAGGACATGATCATCCGCGGCGGCGAGAACATCTATCCGCGCGAGCTGGAGGAGCTCTTGTTCAAACATCCGAAGGTCGGCGAAGTCGCCGTGATCGGCATTCCCCACGAGAAGTGGGGCGAAGAGGTCGCGGCCTTCATCCGCCCGGCGCCCGGCGCAACAATCGAAAAGGAAGAACTGATCGACTACATGCGCGCCTCGCTCGCCCCGCACAAGACGCCGAAGCACTGGTTTGTCGTGGACGCGTTCCCGCTGACGGGATCAGGCAAGATCCAGAAGTTCAAGCTGCGCGAAGCCTGGAGCAAAGGTGAGATGGCGGCGATCTAGGTCGCCGCTAACCCTTGAATGTCGGCTGCCGTGGATGAATGCAGTCCTTGAAGTCCGCAAAGCCCTTCCACGCCGGCTCCGGCGCGGCCTGTCCGGCGGCGGGTACGTACATCGACGGTTCGATCGAACTCATCGTCGGAATATAGCGCGGACAATTCGGAAAGATCGCCCGCGCGGTGACACGAACGACAAGCTGCGCGCCGACGGTCTCCGCAAGCAGCGGATCGCGGTCACTCACGCGTGCGCTGCCGTTGACCCGCAGACGCCGTGGCTTGTCATGCATGGCGATGAAGAGCAAGCCGACATCGGCATTGGCGACGATGTTGCCGAGACTCTTGAACATGCCGTTGCCGTCATAGTCGGGGAATGCGATCTCGGAAGGTCCGGTGATGCGCACAAAGCCCGGTGCCCCGCCCTTGAACGAGCAATCGGGCCGCCCCTCGGCGTCGGCCGTCGCCAGGAAAAAGTAAGGAAGGCCTTCGATGAACTGCTTGTCGTCAGCCGAAAATTCCTTGCGCATCAACTTCTCTTCCAGCCGGTCCGAAATCCGGCGGCTGTCGAACTGATCCTGCAATTGCCGGTTGCCTTCGTGATACATGACGCTCTCAGCCATGGCCGTGCTTCCTCCTGCCTGAGTTTCCTGCGCGCGAGCTCAGTCTGGATCAAACTGCACGATTGAGCATACCACTTTACGGTTGCAGCGCGTGCGGCAAGCTGACCCGCACGCTCGATGGCAAACCGGCGCATGAGGAGCTATTGGCTCTGGCTGC
This sequence comes from Bradyrhizobium sp. AZCC 2176, assembly GCF_036924645.1. Taxonomy (NCBI): domain Bacteria; kingdom Pseudomonadati; phylum Pseudomonadota; class Alphaproteobacteria; order Hyphomicrobiales; family Nitrobacteraceae; genus Bradyrhizobium; species Bradyrhizobium sp. AZCC 2176. The sequence continues at coordinate 860,881 of NZ_JAZHRX010000001.1, forward strand.
CGCGGCCGTCGGGAAAGTAACGTCAGAATTGAAAGATGGTTTCGGCGAGAGGCGGCCGCCTCTCACTCCTTCACTTCTCCGTACAGCGTTGCCTTGGTGCCATCGGTATTTTCAAAGGCGATTTCAACCTTGTTGCCATCGAAAGCGAGAATCCAAAGCTGCGTTTCGCTACGTCCGAGTATTCGGCGCTCCAATGCAAATCTACGCTCGTCGAGCCAGCGTCCCTTGGATGCATTGATCCCATAATTAACCGGCGGGCTTCTTCGATAAATCCCGTCAAGTCCGAGAAGTCCTGAAAAGTGCCCCTCAGGCTGGTCCGCCCTTCCAGCATAGGTGATGATTTCCCAGAACGGATCCGGATCGGTGAGGTTCAGCGCGAACGTCTTTACTCTCAGAGTGTTGCTGCTCACCTGATAGGTCTTCCCCGATATCTGTTTCGCCAGTTCGGGGGTCTTGCCGAGCGGCGACGGCCGCTCCGTGGCCGCTTCGCGAACCGATGCCGCGAGCAGGGATTGCGCAATAACATCAGGCGGCAGCGGCTGGTCCGACTTGACGGCGCTGGCGATATCATCGATCAGCCTGATTGTTGGATAAAACTGGTCGTCGCGCAGAATGCCGGTCATGACGGCAACAATATCCAGCTTCGGAAGAACGAGGATCAGTTGCGAATGGCGACCTCGCGCCATGTAGGCCCCCTTTTCGGGCAGCGACCACCACAGATTTGCGTAGCGAAACCCGAAAGTCGCCGTAACCTTTCCTTCCCTCGCCCGATCGACCCATGACGATGGGATGATCTGCTTGCCGTCCCACATTCCGTTGCGGAGGTAGAGATAGCCAAATCGGGCCATGTCGTGCGGCGCAAGCGACAGTCCGGCTTCGCCGTCGATGACTCCCTGGGCGTCGGGCCGGCCCCAGCGAGCGCTGGTGATGCCAAGCGGCCCGAACAGTTCCCTCTTCGCAAAGTCCAGCGCGTTCTGACCGGTCTTCCTGTTGATGAGCGCGGACAGCACGTATGGATTGCCGCTGTTGTAATAGAATTTGGCACCGGGAGTATCCGACATCGGCTGGCTTAGCACGAAAGCGGTCCGATCCGGCGCCTGATACATCCGCATGAGGGTCTCGTCGGGGCGTATAGGATTTCTCCTGCCACTCGAAGCCCGAGGTCATGTCCAGCAGGTGCTGAACGGTAATCGCCTTCTTGGCTTCGTCGATGTTGGGAATTTGCTTGTCGGCGAACAAGTCCATGACCGGATGATCAACGCTGTCGAGCAGGCCCTGTTTGATTTCGATGGCCGTCAACGTGCTGACAACACTCTTCGTTACCGACCTCAGGTCGTGGGTAATGTTAGGCTGATAGGGTGCATAATAAGCATCAAGCACGATCTTCCCGTGCCGGGCGATCAGCAGGCTGTCCTGCTTGTAGCCCCCGACGGTCTCTACCAGCCGGGCGAGCGTACCGGATTGCATCCCCTGCTCTTCGGGGGTTGAGACCGGCCAGGCCTTGGTGGGCCATACCGCTTCCTGAACCTGATTATCCGCCGTGCCTGCAATCGAACCGGAGGCGGTGAAACATTGAAGCCCGGCGAAAAGCACTACGGCTGTCGCGTGACGCAGACGCAGCATCGGAGGTCCCCCTATGATCGCTATTATCTTCTCGAACGGAAAACTTTCTTCAGTAGAGCGTTTCTTTTTACGCTACGCAAGATTGTTTCGTGCTCAAACGACATCGTGTGCCCCTTAATCCGGCGCGCGCAACCGATAGCCGATGCCGGTCTCGGTCAGCACGAATTGCGGGCGCTCGGGATCGGCTTCGATCTTCTGCCGGAGCTGGCGGACATAGACGCGCAAATATTGCGCGTCCGTCAGTTCGTCCCAGAGCTCCTTCAGCAGAAAGCGGTGGGTCAGCACCTTGCCGGCGTGCTGCACCAGCACGCGCAGCAGATCATATTCCTTCGGTGAGAGTTTTACCTCTCGCTCACCGACCTTGACGATGCGGCGGACCAGGTCGACCGAGAGATCGCCGGCGCGAAACACCGGCCGCTCGCCCTGCACCTGCAATTGGTGCCGCAGCGCAGCGCGCATCCGCGCCAACAGCTCATCCATGCCGAACGGCTTTGTCAGATAGTCGTCAGCGCCGAAGTCGAGCGCCTGCACCTTGCCGGCCTCGTCGCCGCGGCTCGACAGCACCACGATCGGCACGCTGTCGTTGCGGCCGCGGATCATGCGCAGCAGGTCATGGCCCTGGATGTCGGGCAGGCCCAGATCGAGGATGATCAGCGCCGGATTTTCGGTCAGCTTCTCCAGCGCGATCTTGCCGTTCGAGGCTTCCAGGATGTCGTAGCCTTGCGTGCTCAGCCCCATCCGCAACAGCTTGCGGATCGGCGGCTCGTCGTCGATGACCAGGACCTTGATGGCGGGAGCATTCATGCGGCGGTATCCAGCGCACTGTCGGTGGCCGGGACTGGCAGCCGAATTGATATCACCGCCCCACTGCGGTCGCTGCGATTGGCGGCCGAGATCGTGCCATGCATCGCCTCGACAAAGCCACGGGAAATCGCAAGGCCAAGACCGGTGCCGGGACGAACGTGATCGCCCTTCTGCGCGCGATGGAATTTGTCGAACACGCTCTCCAGCTCTTCCGGCGGGATACCGTTGCCCTCGTCCAGGATCTGCAGCGAGACCTTTCCCTGATCGCGCGTTCCCCTGATCGAAATCGTAGTGCCTGATGGCGCGTACTTGGCGGCGTTGTCGAGCAGGTTGAACAGCACCTGCTCGAACAACACGGCATCGAGCTCCAGCATCGGCAGATCGGAGCCGAGTTCCAGCGACACCTTGTGATGCACGAGGATCTTGCCGGCGCGGCGCAGCGCGCTGCCGACGATCTCGCCGACATCGTGCCGCGCGGTATTCGGCACGATCGCGCCGGATTCGAGTTTGGTCATGTCGAGCAGGTTGGCGATGAAGCGGTTGAGCCGCTCGGATTCGTCGATCATGGTGACGAGCAGATCGTTCTTCTGTGCATCGTTAAGGCCGGCGCCGAGATCGCGCAGGGTAGAGGCGGCGCCGAGCACCGAGGCCAGCGGCGTCTTCAGATCGTGCGAGATAGAGGTCAGCAGCGCGCCACGCAGCCGGTCAGATTCTACGGTGCGCTTGACGCGATCCATGTCCTCGACCAGCAGCACCCGCTCGATTGCGAGCGCGCCCTGATCGACCAGGGCGTCCAGCAGGCGACGCTGATCCGGCGTCAGCAGCGGTCCGGTCCGATCGTCGTCGATGCCGATGACGCCGATCGGGCCGCGTCCGGTTCGCATCGGCAGGAACAGCCGCTTGGCGCCCGGCAGTGTGTCCGAGCCGCGCCCGGCCGGACGGTCGTTGTCCCAGGCCCAGTTGGCGGCGGCGAGATCGGCCTGGTCAAGCTGGTCTTCCGGCGGATAGCCGGACTTCACGGTCAACACGCCCTCTTCCGGCAGCAGCAGCACCACACGCACCTTCAGCATCAGCGCGGTCTGATAGGCGGTCGCCCACAGCACGTCGTCGAGCGTCGCGGTGCTGGCGAGTTTACGGCTGAAGGCGTAGAGCAATTCGGTGGTCCGCATCCGGCCGATCGCGGTATCGGCCTGCGACCGCACCCGCGCAGCGACGTTAGAGACCAGCAGCGCAATCAGCATGAAGAAGAAGAACGCCGCGACATTGGTCGGGTCGGCGATGGTGAAGGTATAGTACGGCGACATGAAGAAGAAATTGTAGCACAGCGATGCCGCGACGCTCGCCAGCAGTGACGGCCATAGCCCAAAGCGCACCGCAACACTCACCACGGCGGTGAGGAACACCAGATCGACATTCTCGACGCCGCCGAACAGCGGCTGGATCACCGCGGCGGCGGCAAGGCCGATCGCGACGAACAGCAGCGCCATCAGATAAGGCCGCGCGTTGAACGGTTCCTGCCGCGCCGCGGTCTGCACCGCCGGCTTCGCCACGCCCTGTTCGTCGCCGGCGATCACGTGGACGCTGATGTTGCCGGCGCGCCGCACCAGATCGCGTACGACAGAACCGCGCGTCAGTTCGAACCACCATGAACGCGTCGACTTGCCGATGATGATTTGGGTCACGTTGTTGGCATGCGCGAAATGGATGACGTCGTCGGCAATACGGCGGCCAACGCCGGGAATGGTGAGCGCCTCAGCCCCGAGCGCTTCGGCAAGCCGCATGGTGTCGGCTAGCCGGTCGCGCTGCTCGTCGGTCAGTTGTAAGCTGCGCCGCGTCTCGATGCTGATCGCCGTCCATTGCGCGTGCAGCCGGTCCGCCAGCCGTTTGGTGTAGCGCACGAGGCCGGCTGCGCGCGGGTCTTCGCTGACGCAAACCAGAATGCGCTCGCCCGCCGCCCACGGACCTGCGATAGCGTTTGCCTGCATATGGGTGAGCAACTGCTCGTCGACCCGCTCGGCGGTGCGCCGCAGCGCCAGCTCGCGTAGCGCGGTCAGGTTGCCCGGCGAGAAATAATGCTCCAGCGCGCGCTCGGCCTGTTTGGGGACATAGACCTTGCCCTCCTTCAGCCGCTGGATCAGGTCGTCAGGGGTCAGGTCGATCAGCTCGATGGCGTCGGCCCGGTCGAACACCTTGTCCGGCACGGTTTCGCGCACCCGCACATGCGTGATCTGCGCGACCACGTCGTTGAGGCTTTCGATGTGCTGGATGTTGACCGCCGTATAGACATCGATGCCATGGGACAGCAGTTCCTCGACATCTAGATAGCGCTTGGGATGGCGGCTGCCCGGCGCGTTGGTGTGGGCGAGTTCATCGACGAGCGCAATCTGCGGCCGCCGCGCAATCAGCGCATCGAGGTCCATCTCCTCGAGTATCTGCTCCTTGTAGGCGAGCCGCCGGCGCGGCAGCACTTCGAGGCCGTTCAAAAGCGCTTCGGTTTCGGCCCGGCCATGGGTTTCGACGATGCCAACGACGACATCAGCGCCCGCTTTTTTCTTGGCGTGAGCGCTCTGCAGCATCTCGTAGGTTTTGCCGACGCCGGGAGCGGCGCCGACGAAGATCTTGAGCCGGCCCGCGCGGCTGTCCTCGCGCCGGGCCGCTTCCAGGAGGGCTTCCGGCAAGGGACGCTGTTGGGGGTCGCGGCGGGTTTTGACCATGCGGCAATATAGTCCTCACCCCTCGGCGGGCCTAGCGGGTCTCATTTGGAAGCCTCGTCCAATGCGAGATTCAACGCCAATACGTTAACGCGCGGTTCGCCCAGCAATCCAGCCATGCGGTCCTGGATGTGCTCGGTGACCAGCTGGCGGACCCGGGCTTCTGGCAGGTTGCGCGCCTTCGCCACCCGCGGCACCTGGAACAGCGCGCCCTCCGGCGAAATATCCGGATCAAGCCCGCTCCCCGAGGTCGTGACGAGGTCGACAGGCACAGCAGCGGACGGATTTTCGGCCTTCAGCTTCTCGACGTCCTCCTTGACCCGGTCGTTCAGCGCCTTGCTGGTCGGCCCGAGGTTGGAGCCGCCGGAATTGGCGGCGTTATAGGGCGCGGACACGGTCTTGCTCGAATCGGCTGGGTCCGGCGCCAGCGTCGCCGAAGGGCGGCCGTGGAAATACTTGTCGTCCTTGAACTCCTGCCCGATCAGGGTGGAGCCAATGATCTTGCCGTCCCTCTCGATCAGGCTGCCTTGCGCCTGCTTCGGAAAGATTACGCCGGCAATCGCGGTCATGGCGAGGGGATAGGCGAGGCCGATGATCGCGGTAAGCAGCAGCAGGATGAGGATGGCGGGACGAATTTCTCTGAGCATTGTGCGTCTCCTTGGTTCTCATTGCGAGCGAAGCGAAGCAAGCCATGGGGCGGCAAAGAAAGAATGGATTGCTTGGTCGCTCCGCTCCTCGCAATGACGGCTAGAGTTAGGCTAAGCCCAAAACCGCGACGGCGAGGTCGATGGCCTTGATGCCGATGAAGGGAACGATGATGCCGCCCAAGCCGTAGATCAGCAGGTTGCGGCGCAAAAGCGCCCCGGCGCCTACGGCGCGGTACGCCACGCCTTTCAGCGCCAGCGGGATCAACGCGATGATGATGAGCGCATTGAAGATGATCGCCGACAGGATCGCGCTCTGCGGGCTGGCGAGGTGCATGACATTGAGCACCTCAAGCTGCGGATAGAATGCCAGGAACATCGCGGGGATGATGGCGAAATATTTCGCGACGTCGTTGGCGATCGAAAACGTGGTCAGCGCGCCACGCGTCATCAAAAGCTGCTTGCCGATTTCGACCACCTCGATCAGCTTGGTCGGGTTGGAATCGAGATCGACCATATTGCCGGCTTCCCGTGCGGCCTGCGTGCCGGTGTTCATGGCGACGCCGACATCAGCCTGCGCCAGCGCCGGGGCGTCGTTGGTGCCGTCGCCGCACATCGCAACCAATTTGCCCTTGGCCTGTTCGTCGCGGATCAGCTTCAGTTTGTCCTCCGGCGTCGCCTGCGCCAGGAAATCGTCGACGCCGGCTTCGGCGGCGATGGCGGCCGCCGTCATCGGATTATCGCCGGTGATCATCACGGTGCGGATACCCATGCGGCGCAGCTCGGCAAAGCGTTCGCGGATGCCGCCCTTGACGATATCCTTCAGGTGCACCACGCCGAGGAGGCGACCATCCCTGGCCACCGCGAGCGGAGTACCGCCGGCTTTCGCGATCTCGTCTGCGATGCTCTGGAGTTCGCGGGCCGCCTCCGAGCTGACGGTCGGCTGCAGCGCGCGAACCGCGTTGCCGGTGGCGATAGTTTGGGCATTCCCACCGCCGATATAGTTCAGGATCGCGTCCACCGCGCCCTTGCGGACCGAGGAAGATCCGGCATCGATGCCGCTCATGCGCGTCTGCGCGGTGAACGGAACAAATGTCGCGGCAAGCTCATGCATCTCGCGGCCACGAATGCCGTATTTCTCCTTGGCCAGGACGACGATGGAGCGGCCTTCGGGCGTCTCGTCAGCCAGCGAGGCGAGCTGCGCCGCATCGGCGAGTTCCTGCTCAGTGGCACCCCGAACCGGACGGAAAGCCGCGGCCTGACGGTTGCCCAGCGTGATGGTGCCGGTCTTGTCCAGCAGCAGCGTATCGACGTCGCCAGCGGCCTCGACCGCGCGGCCGGACATCGCCAGCACGTTGAAGCGCACCAGACGGTCCATGCCGGCGATGCCGATCGCCGACAACAGGGCGCCGATCGTGGTCGGGATCAAGGTGACGAACAGCGCCACCAGAACGATCACCGATATCGAGCCGCCTGCATAGGCCGCATAGCTCGGGATCGTCACGGTCGCGAACACGAAGATGATGGTCAATCCAGCCAGCAGGATGTTGAGCGCGATCTCGTTCGGCGTCTTCTGCCGTTCGGCGCCTTCGACCAGCTTGATCATGCGGTCGATAAAGGTCGATCCTTGGGCTGCGGTGATGCGAACGCGGATCCAGTCGGACAGCACCTGCGTTCCGCCGGTCACCGCCGAGCGGTCGCCGCCGGACTCGCGGATCACAGGCGCAGATTCACCGGTGATCGCGGCCTCGTTGACGGAGGCGACGCCTTCGATCACCTCGCCGTCGGAGGGGATGTTGTCGCCGGCCTCCACCAGGACGATATCGCCGACCTTGAGCGCGGTGCCGGGCACGAGACGATAGGCTTTGTCCGATCCCGTCAGCAGCTTGGCCTGGCTCTCGGTGCGGGTCTTCTTCAGCGATTCGGCCTGCGCCTTGCCGCGGCCTTCGGCGACGGCTTCCGCGAAATTGGCAAACAGCACCGTGAACCACAGCCATAGGATGATCTGAAACGTGAAGCCGAGATTTGCACCGCCCGTGACGAGGTCGCGCAGGAAGATGACCGTGGTCAGCGCCGCCACGACCTCGACCACGAACATCACGGGGCTCTTGATCATCAGGCGCGGGTCGAGCTTGACCAAGGCCGATTTGATCGCAGGCACGAGGATCTTGGGGTCGAGCATCGCCGACGCCGTCGCCTTTTTCTGTAGCTTCATGGCTTCCATGGACGTAACTCCGAAAAGGAATCTATCAGAACAGCGTGTTGGCATTGCCGGCGAGGTGCTCGACGATCGGCCCGAGCGCCAACGCCGGGAAGAAAGTGAGGCCGCCGATGATCAGGATGACGCCGACGACGAGGCCGACAAAAAGGCCGCCGGTGGTCGGGAACGTGCCCACCGATGGCGGGATTGATTTTTTCTCCGCGAGCGAGCCTGCAATCGCCATTGCCGGCACGATCATGAAGAAGCGGCCAACGAACATCGCCATCGCACCGGTCAGATTGTAGAAGAACGTGTTGCCGGTGAGGCCCGCGAAAGCAGAGCCGTTATTGCCGGTTTGAGAGGTGTAGGCGTAAAGCACTTCGGTGAAGCCATGCGGACCGCCATTGGCCATTGACGCCACCGCCGGCGGGAACACGACCGCGACGGCCGTCCAGCCAAGGATCATCAGCGGCAGCACCAGGATCGCGAGCATCGCCATCTTGACCTCGCGCGCCTCGATCTTCTTGCCGACATACTCCGGCGTGCGGCCGACCATCAGGCCGGCAACGAAGATCGCCAGCACCACGAACAGCAGCATGCCGTACATGCCGGCGCCGACGCCGCCGACGATGATTTCGCCGAGCTGGATGTTGATCAGCGGAATCATGCCGCCAAGTGCGGTGAAACTATCGTGCATGGCGTTGACCGCGCCGCACGAGGCCGCCGTGGTGATGACCGCGAAGAGTGAGGAAGCGACGATTCCGAAACGGACTTCCTTGCCTTCCATGTTGCCGCCGGACAGGCCGAGCGCGCTCAGCGCCGAGGTGCCGTTGGCTTCGGCCCAATAGGTGACGGCGACACCCGACAGGAACAGCACGCCCATCACGGCGAGGATCGCCCAGCCCTGACGCTGGTTGCCGACCATGCGGCCGAACACGTTGGTCAGCGCCGCGCCAAGCGCGAAGATCGAGATCATCTGCACGAAGTTCGACAGCGCGGTGGGGTTTTCGAAGGGATGCGCGGCATTGGCGTTGAAGAAGCCGCCGCCATTGGTGCCGAGCATCTTGATGGCGACCTGCGAGGCGACGGGGCCTACAGCAATGGTCTGCTTGGCGCCTTCCAGCGTCGTCGCCTCGACATAGGCACCGAGTGTCTGCGGCATGCCCTGCCAGACCAGGAACAGCGTATAGATGATGCAGATCGGCAGAAGCACATAGAGGGTGCAGCGCGTCACATCGACCCAGAAATTGCCGATGGTGCGCATCGAGGAACGGGAAAAGCCACGGATCAGCGCTACCGCAAGCGCGATGCCGGTCGCCGCCGACAGAAAATTCTGGTGCGTCAGGCCGACCATCTGCGTCAGATAGGACAGCGTGCTCTCGCCGCCATAGTTCTGCCAGTTGGTGTTGGTGAGAAACGAGATCGCCGTGTTGAAAGACAGATCCGGGGCGACGGCGGATTGCTCTACCGGATTGAGCGGCAACAGGGCCTGCAGCCGCATCAGGCTATAGATGACGAGGAAGCCGCCGACATGGAACAGCAGCATGGCGACCGTATAGCTCAGCCAGTGCTGCTCCCGCTTCTCATCGACGCCGCCGATCCAGTACAGCGCCGTCTCGACCGGCCGCAGGACGGGAGAGAGGAAAGTGCGCTCGCCGTTGAAGACGCGAGTCATGTACCAGCCGAGCGGTTTGACCAGCGCGACTACGATGGCGCAATACAGAGGAATTTGAATCCATCCGATGACGGTCATTGTCAGGAACCCTTCAGCAGCAGGCGAATGAGCTCAATCAATGGCGCCGAGGCGACGACAAACGCCAGGACGACCTCGACCAGCGTGATCGTGGCGCGCTCAGAAGCGCTCGGGCCGCAGCAGCGCGTAGGTCAGGTAAAACAGCAGGCCGAGCGAGACGAGACCGGCAAGCGAGTAATCGAAGATCATGGTGCTCTCCTCTCTACAACCGCTCGCAGGCATAGGCGTAACCAATGCCTGCCACGAAGAAGCCGAAGGCGAGCGCCAGCATGAGAATGTCCAGCATGGGAATGTTCCTGCGCGACTTGATTCGCGAACCGAATGGACGGTTTCGCGTTTTGCTGGACTGAGGTGCCACCGGCTGCATAGGTTTTCGAGACGGAGGGAATGGCAACGTTATAGGAATCTCATAAAGACGCGCCCGTCGTCCTTGCGCACGCCCCAGGCCATCAAGTATGCACTGTTCGAGAACGGGCATCATCCCGAGACCATCATCCCGAGACCATCATCGAATTGTCGCGCGAGATTGAGCTCGATATGCGGGGCGGCGCCCTATCCCGATCGACCGGCCGGCTGGACATTCCATTTGACGCCGCTTGCTCGGGTGCTAGCTTCATCGAAGGCAAATGACCATAACACAGCGATCGATGGAGGAAGCCATGAACGTAGCATCGTCTCCCTCCCCCGTGACAGAAGCGGTATCTTCAGAAGGCGTCGTGGCCGCCGGTGTCTATGTCGATGGCCGGCGCATCGCCAACATCAATATCGATGAAGCCTCAAGCTGGCGCAGCCGGCCGGGCCATGTGGTCTGGATCGGACTGCATGAACCTGACATCACGGTGCTGCACCGCGTGCAGCAGCAGTTCGAGCTGCATGATCTCGCCATTGAGGACGCCGACCACGCCCATCAGCGGCCGAAGATCGAGCAGTACGGCGACGCCCTGTTCATCGTGGCGCGCACCGCGCAGCTCGATGGCGACAGCATTGCATTCGGAGAGACGCATCTGTTCGTCGGCGAAGGATATATCGTCTCGGTCCGCCATGGCGCCTCGACGTCCTACAAGCCGGTACGCGAACGATGCGAAAGCTGTCCGCGGGCACTGGCTCGTGGGGAGGACTACATCCTCTACGCCATCCTCGACTTCATCGTCGACAACTACTCCCCCGTTCTCGAAACCATTCAGGAGGAGGTCGAGACGATGGAGGCGCAGGTGCTCGCGAGCGCGATGACGCAGGCGCAGATCGAGCGTCTCTATCAGCTCCGACGCGACCTGTTGCGCCTGCGCAATGCGGTCGGGCCGCTGGTGGAGGTCTGCCGCCGGCTTGAGCATGACAATTTGCCGATGGTGCGATCCACTATGCAACCGCTGTTCCGCGACGTGACGGACCATGTGCGGACCGTTCAGGAGCAGATCGACTCGCTCCGCGAGGTATTGGCGTTTGCTTTCGAGGCGAGCTTGCTGGTGGGCCAGGCGCAGGAGACCGCGGTATCCAAGAAGCTGGCGTCATGGCTTGCCATCATCGCGGTGCCGACCGCGATCGCCGGCATCTACGGCATGAATTTCAAGCACATGCCGGAGCTGCAGTGGGAGTACGGCTATTTCAGCGTGATCGCCGCAATCCTGCTCGTATGCACCGGCTTGTTCTGGCGCTTCCGACGCGTCGGCTGGTTGTAGGCTGACGAGTGGAAGGCCCGGTTTTCGCAACGCAAAGTGGTACCCACCTTGCTCGAGAAAGCATAGAGTATTGACGAACCAGCGATCCGGCAGACGGGCGAATATCATGACAGCCACTTCGACGAGCCGAACTATCATACCCATCATGGCGCTTGTTGCAGCCTGTGGCGTGGCAGTGGCCGGCACCATTTTGTACGTCCGCCGCGGGCCGCCGGCCGACACCAGCACTGCAGCCGTCGCGCCGACGATCTCAAAGCCTGCATCGGACGCGCGAGAGCAAAGCCCCGCCCCGCTCGCAACGGCGAAAGCGGAAGCCAACGCCATCGTGGACGCGCTGGCAGGATCACCCCCACCACCGGAGAACAGCGACGGCGTGCCGACGTTCGATGTTGCCCGCATCGAACCGACGGGCGAAGCCGTCATAGCCGGCCGGACAGCGCCCGGCGCGACGGTGGAACTGCTGCGTAATGGCGAAGTGCATGATCGCGCGGTCGCGGATCAATCCGGACAATTCGTCATCGTCCCGCCGCGGCTTCCATCTGGCACCTACGACCTGACGCTGCGCTCCAGGCAGCCGGACGGCAAGCAGACCACGTCCAAACAGAATGTGACGGTGGCACTTGAGCCGAAAGCGACCGACCGGCCGGTCGTGGCGCTGATCACGCCGAACAAGCCAATCGTCATGCTGTCGCAACCGGCGGCGGCAAAACCGGCGGCTGGCGCCGTGATCGTGGAGACGGTCGAGATCGAGCCGGGTGGCAAGTTCCACGTGAGCGGCCAGGCACGCCCCGGCGCGGCATTGCGGCTTTATCTCAACGACAGCTTTATTACGTCGGTATCGGCCGCCGCTGATGGGCGTTTTGCGGTCACAATCAATGAAGGGGTCGCACCGGGCAGCTACCGCGTGCGAGTGGACGAGGCATCGACTTCCGGCTCTGTACGCGCACGTGCCGAGGTGCCGTTCAATGTTCCTGACACGGTGACCGCATCTGTGCCGGCGCAGACCACAGCGTCGAAGCGCCCGGAGTCTGCCGCTGCGCAACAACCACAATTGGCGGCTGCAGGGGCTGTCGTTCTGCCAGACGGAGGTTCGCCTTCATCCACCGTGGTCGTGCCAAAGATCACGACCACGACTGTGTCACGCGGCGACAGCCTCTGGCGTCTCAGCCAACTCTCGTACGGCGCGGGCACGCGCTATGCCATCATCTACAAGGCGAACCGGGAACAGATCCGCAATCCCAACCTGATTTATCCCGGCCAAGTCTTTGTCCTTCCGGCGAAGTGAAGCGCATCCATCGCGCCGTCACATCGCTGCAAGACGATTGCCTCTCGCCTACTCCGCGGCCGACTGCAGCGCCACCTTTTCGACCCGCACGGCGCAGAACTTGAATTCGGGGATCTTGCCGAATGGGTCGAGCGCCGGGTTGGTCAACAGGTTCGCCGCCGCCTCCGCGTAGCAGAACGGCATGAACACCATGTTTTCAGGCACGTCGCGGTCGGAGCGCAGCTTGACCTCGACGGCGCCGCGGCGGGTCTGCAGGCGAATGAAGTCGCCGGGCCAGACGCTGAGCTTGCGCATGTCCTTCGGTGACATGAACGCCACCGCTTCCGGCTCGATCTGATCGAGCACGCTGGCGCGGCGGGTCATCGAGCCGGTGTGCCAATGTTCGAGCACGCGTCCCGTGGACAGCACCATCGGATATTCGGAATCGGGCACCTCGTCGGGCGCGATCACCTTCGCCGGCACGATCTTGCCGCGGCCACTCGCGGTCGGGAAGCCCGTGGTGAAGATGATCTCGTTGCCGGGCTGGTCGGAAGCGTCCACCGGATAGGTCACCGCGCCCTCGCGCACCAGCCGATCCCAAGTGATGTTGTTCAGCGACGGCATCACCTGCGTCATCTCGGTGAACACGTCGGCCGGGCCGTTGTAATTCCACGGCAGGCCCATGCGCTTGCCGATCTCCTGGATGATCCAGAGATCCTGCCGTGCATCGCCCGGCGGCCTGATCACCTCGCGTGCGAGTTGCACGCGGCGATCAGTGTTGGTGAAAGTGCCGGATTTTTCCGCAAAGGCCGAGGCCGGCAGGATGACGTCGGCATGGAACGCCGTTTCCGTCACAAAGAGATCCTGCACCACCAGATGATCGAGCATGGCCAGCGCGTGGCGTGCGTGCTGCAGATCGGGGTCCGACATCGCGGGGTTTTCGCCCTCGATATACATGCCGGTAATCTCGCCGGCGTGGATCGCGTTCATGATTTCGACGACGGTGAGGCCGCGCACGGGATCGAGATCCTGATGCCAGAGCTTTTCAAAGGGCTCTCGCAGATCGGTTCGCCCGACCGGCTGGTAGTCCGGCAAAAACATCGGGATCAAGCCGGCGTCGGACGCGCCCTGCACGTTGTTCTGGCCACGCAGCGGATGCAGGCCGGTGCCGGGACGGCCGACCTGGCCGGTGGTCAGCGCCAGCGCGATCAGGCAGCGCGCGTTATCGGTCCCGTGGATATGCTGGCTGATGCCCATGCCCCAGAAGATGATGGAGGCCTGCGAGCGGGCATAGACGCGCGCGACTTCCTTCAGCGTCTCGGCAGGGACGCCGCAGATCGCTTCCATCTTCTCCGGCGGGAATTCCTTGATGCGCTCGGCGAGTTCGTCAAAGCCTTCGGTATAGCCCGCGATATACTGCTGGTCGGTCAGCCCTTCGGTAATGATGGTGTGGAGCATCGCGTTCAGCATCGCGACGTCGCTACCGGGCTTGAACGCCAGATGCCGCCAGGCGTGGCGCGACAGAGACTGCCGGCGCGGATCCATCACGATCAGCTTGGCGCCGCGCTTGGCTGCATTCTTGATATAGGTCGCGGCGACCGGATGATTCACGGTCGGATTGGCGCCGATCACGATGATGACTTCGGCATCCATCGCAGCCGCAAACGGCGCCGACACCGCGCCCGAGTTCAACCCTTCCATCAGCGCCGCCACGGATGAAGCGTGGCATAGCCGCGTACAGTGATCGACATTGTTGGAGCCGAAGCCGGTGCGCACCAGCTTCTGGAACAGGTAGGCCTCTTCGTTCGAGCCCTTGGCGGAGCCGAAACCGGCCAGCGCCTTGACGCCCTTTTCGTCGCGGATCTTGACGAGGCCCTTGGCTGCGATATCGAGCGCCTCTTCCCACGAGGCTTCGCGGAAATGGGTGAACGGATTGGCCGGATCGACCTGGTCGTTGGCATCCTTCTTCGCATTCGGCAGCCGCACCAGCGGCTTTGTCAGGCGATGCGGATGATGGATGTAGTCGAAGCCGAAGCGGCCCTTGACGCAGAGACGGTTGTGGTTGGCCGGGCCATCGCGGCCCTCGGCGTAGATGACCTTCTCGTCCTTGACCTGATAGGTGACCTGGCAGCCGACGCCGCAGAACGGGCAGAGCGAGTCGACCTTCTTGTCGGGGTAGGTGACGCGGGTCTGGTTCTCGTCCAGCATCACCGAGGGCATCAGGGCGCCGGTCGGGCAGGCCTGCACGCATTCGCCGCAGGCAACGCAGGTCGATTCACCCATCGGATCGTCGAAGTCGAACACAATCTTGGCGCCGGCATTGCGATAGGCCATGCCGATGACGTCGTTGACCTGCACCTCGCGGCAGGCGCGCACGCACAGGCCACACTGGATGCAGGCATCGAGATTGACGCTCATCGCGGGATGGCTGGTATCGCCTTGCCAACGCTCGGCCGCCGGAAAACGGCTCTCGGTGACGTCGACCTTTTCGGCCCAGTGCCAGAATTTCGAATCGGGATCATGCGAGGTTTCGCGCGCCGGCTGGTCAGCAACCAGCAACTCCATCACCATCTTCTGCGCCGCGACTGCACGCGCGCTCTCGGTCTTTACCTTCATGCCGACGCTCGGCGTGCGTTTGCAGGACGCGGCCAGCACGCGCTCGCCCTCGATCTCGACCATGCAGGCGCGGCAATTGCCGTCGGGCCGGTAGTCCGGCTCCGGCGAATAGCAGAGATGCGGAATTTCCTTCTGGTGGCGTTTCGCCACTTGCCAGATGGTCTCGCCGGCGTTGGCCTCGACCTGTTGACCGTCGAGTTCGAACTTGATCTTGGTCATTCCGCGGCCTCTTTCGGCACGAATTCTTCCGGAAAATATTTAATCACTGACGTCAGCGGATTCGAGGCGGCTTGGCCAAGCCCGCAGATCGAGGCATCGCGCATCGCCTGGCTCAGCTGGTCGAGCAATTCGCGGTTCCAAACTGGACGCTGCATCAGGAGTGCCGCCTTCTGGGTGCCGACCCGGCACGGCGTGCACTGGCCGCAGCTTTCGTCCTCGAAGAACTTCATCAGGTTCAGCGCCGCGCCCTTCACGCTGTCCTGCTCGGATAGGATGACGATTGCGGCGGAGCCGATGAAGCAGCCGTATTTTTCCAGCGTGCCGAAGTCGAGCGGGATGTTGTCCATCGAGGCCGGCAAAATGCCGCCCGAGGCGCCGCCCGGAAGGTAAGCGTGGAAGGTGTGGCCGTCAGCCATGCCACCGCAGAACTCATCGATCAGTTCGCGCACGGTGACGCCTGCCGGCGCCAGCTTCATGCCGGGATTTTTGACGCGGCCCGACACCGAATAGCTGCGCAGCCCGTGACGGTCGTTGCGGCCGTGGCTCTTCCACCAGTCGGCGCCCTTCTCGACGATGTCGCGCACCCACCACAGCGTCTCGATATTGTTGATCAGCGTCGGCAGGCCGAACAGGCCGACTTGGAACGGATAAGGCGGCTTGTGCCTTGGCAGGCCGCGCTTGCCCTCAATGGACTCCAGCAGCGAGGATTCCTCGCCGCAGATATAGGCGCCGGCGCCGCGGCGCATGTGCAGCACGGGGCCGCCCGGCGGCAGCTTCGCAATTTCGCGCGTGAGGATTTCGCGCGAGGCCGGGTATTCGTCGCGGATGTAGATGTAGACGTCGGTCGCCTCGACCACATGGGCGCCGATCAGCATGCCCTCGATGAAGCGATGCGGATCGGTTTCGAGGTAATAGCGATCCTTGAAGGTGCCGGGTTCGCCCTCGTCGCCATTGATCGCCATCAGCCGCGGTCCGGGCTCACCGAGCACCGCGCGCCATTTGCGTCCCGTCGGGAAGCCGGCACCGCCAAGCCCGCGCAGCGAGGCGTCGTCGAGCGACTTCAGCAGGTCTTCTCTCGTCATGGCGCCAGAGCGCAGGCGGTTCAGCAGTGCATAACCGCCGCCGGCGACATAGGCGTCGTAATCGACATATTTCGGCAGATGCGCATGCGTTTCGCCGCCCTTCGCCGCGGCGAGCACGGTTGTGACCGTGGCATGATCGACGAAGTGATGACCGACCTCGGCCGCAGGCGCGGTATCGCAGCGGCCGACGCAGGGGGCGCGCACCACGCGAATGCCCGGGCCTGCGCTGTCCTGCAGTTCGTGCAGCAGCTTTTCCGCGCCCAGCATCGCGCAGGTGAGCGAATCGCAGACCCGGATCGTCAGCGGCGCGATGTCGGGCGCGCCTTCCTTCACCACGTCGAAATGCGCGTAGAAGGTCGCGGTCTCGAACACTTCGGCAAATGACAGCTTCATCTCGTCGGCCAGCGCCGCGAGATGCGCCGCCGAGATCTGGTGATACTTGTCCTGGATCAGGTGCAGGTGCTCTATCAGGAGATCGCGGCGCCGCGGCCGATCGCCGAGCAGCAACTCGATCTCGTGGGCGGCGGTGGGGTCAACCTGTCGGCCCTTGGGGGTCGCCTTGGCCCGCTTCCGTCCCGCGCCGGGATGTTCGAACGAGCGGACCTCGTGCACGTTATGGATGGTCATTGATAAGCGTCTCGTTCCCTCGACCTGAATTCGATCAACTCTAATCTCTGGTATGCCAGATGCCAAGCGAATTGTGATGTCTTGATAGGTATTTAAGTCGCTGGCGGTGGGCGTGGTTCGGGCGTTCGAACGCCCTCGGCGATCCTCGCCGGTGTAGACTTGCCTGACCGAGCAATGAGAACGCGAAACGACCGCAGGATCAATAAAGCTGTTCCATGCTGCGATTGCGAAAACATATCGACCGGCGGCCCGAGCAGACATTGGAAGACGCCGCGGGAAGCAAGTTCACACCCCGCGGCGTCCTCGGCGTCATAGGATCTTGACGGCGCTTTCCAGCGTCTTCCACACGCCCCAGGCCAAGGGAACGCCCACGAAGGCCCAGAACAGCGCGGCCTTGGTGTCGAGCCCGCCGAATCCGATGCCATAGGAGCCTGACGGACCCGATGCGCCCGCGCTCGCCGTTGCCGCCTGCAACTTGGCAACCTCGGCTTCGCTCATGTGCCACTTCGCATCGACCGGCTTGATCAGGTAGTTGCAGATCAGGCCCGCGATCAGCATCGCGCACAGGATGTACATCGTGGTGTTGTAGAGCTGGTCGCGCGGCACGCCTGCGGCAAGCTGGAACTCGCGAATGTAGTTCACGACCACGGGACCGATGATGCCCGCCGTCGACCACGCCGTCAGCAGACGGCCGTGGATAGCGCCCACGAACTGCGTGCCGAACATGTCGGCGAGATACGCCGGCACGGTGGCGAAGCCGCCGCCATACATCGACAGGATGATGCCGAAGCCGATCACGAATAGAAGCTTCGAGCCCATCGCCGCGAATGTCGGCGCCAGCGCATAGAGCACGATGCCCAGGATGAAGAACGTATAATAGGTGTTCTTGCGGCCCATCTTGTCCGACAGCGACGCCCAGAAGAAGCGGCCGCCGATATTGAACAGCGACAGCAGGCCGGCGAAACCAGCCGCGATGCCGGCAATCGTCGCCTTCTGCGCCGCGTCGAGTTGGTTGAAGCCAATGTCGGGCAATCCGATCAGCTTGCCGGCGAAGATTTCCTGCAACATCGGCGAAGCCATGCCGATCACGCCGATACCTGCCGACACGTTCAGGCAGAGCACCCACCAGATCAGCCAGAACTGCGGCGTCTTGTGCGCGTCCTTCAGATGAACATGGTTCTGCGAGATCATCGCATTGGCTTTGCTGGGCGGAGTCCAACCCTCGGGCCGCCAGCCCGCCGGCGGAATGCGATAGCGGAAGGCGCCGATCATCATGAACACGAAATAGATGGCGCCCATCGCGATGAAGGTTTCCCAGGCGCCGACCGAGGTCGGCGACTTGAAATAGTTCATCAGCAGGTTCGCCAGTGGGGCACCGATCATGGCGCCGCCGCCAAAGCCCATGATGGCCATGCCGGTCGCCATGCCGCGCCGGTCCGGAAACCATTTCACCAGCGTCGATACCGGCGAGATGTAACCGAGGCCGAGCCCGATGCCGCCGATGACGCCGGAGCCGAGCCACAACAGCCACAATTGATGGGTGATGATGCCGATCGCACCAAGCACGAGACCGCCGCACCAGCACAGCGCCGACACGAAGCCGGCCTTGCGCGGTCCGACGCGCTCCAGCCAGCCGCCCCAGATCGCGGCGGAAACGCCGAGCAGCACGAAGAACAGCGTGTACATCCAGCCCATGCTGGCGACTTTCCAGTCGCAGGTGGTGGTGAACAATTCCTGCATCAGCGTCATGTCGGGGCAGGCCTTCGGCGCGGTCACGCCGATCGCGCGCGACAGCGGCAGCCAGAACACGCTGAAGCCATAGGCCATGCCGATGCACAGATGAATGCAAAGCGCAGCCGGCGGCACCAGCCACCGGTTGAAGCCGGCGGTCGCAATCGTCCGCTCCTTGTCAAGGAATCCCGTTCCGGCACCGGGTATGCTCCCGGCGCTGCTGATTGTTGTCATCGCTATTTTCCCCTGCGGCCCACTGTTGAACTGGGCGTTTTTGCCGTCTTCGATCCCGTCGTCTTCAGCCATGCAGTGGAACAGCCCCATCCGCTGTTCCATGCAGTTCCGGAACGCGCGGGGATCGCCGCGCGCGTTCGAGAATCCACCCTGATATTTTGATTATGCCCGCAAGCCATGCCGGCCAATTGAGGTGAGAATTTGCCGGCATGAGAAGCGCGGCCGACAGCTCATCTCAATTGCACACCGCTGGTCATCGCTCCTCCCCTTTCAACTTGTTGAAGAGGAGTGAGCAATCCGTGTGCCAAATCGCACGATGCAAGAAATCAATGACTTGTGAGTGACGCCACCGCGGATCGGGACAAAATGTCCGGACTAGCTGGACAAAATGTCCAGCCCGGCCGGCGATCAGTCGGCTTCCGGAAGCCACACGCGGAATCTGCTTCCGCGGCCGACTTCGCTTTCCGCCGTAATCTGGCCGCGCTGGCGCTTGATCAATGTCTGACTTATGGAAAGACCAAGGCCGGTACCCTCCCGGCGCTTCGTCGTGAAGAAGGGATCGAACACTTTCCCCACCACATCCGCTGGCATGCCAACGCCGGTGTCGGCCACTTCGATGATGATACCCGGATTGCCGTCTCGCTCGGCATCGAATGACCGCAGCGCGAGCGTACCGCCGTCCGGCATGGCGTGGATTGCGTTGACGATCAGGTTGATCACAACCTGCTGCAGTTCGGTGCGGTTCATCAGGACCAGACGGCTGGCCCGGTCCTCTCTCACCACGGCGATTTCCGTCTTGTTCAGGAGATGCTGCACCAGTGGCAGGCAGTCCGCGACGACGCTTCCGGGCGCATGACGCTCGACATAGCCGGCATATTCTTCCGGCCGGGCAAACTGCAAGAGCTTGGTGACGATCTGGCTGATGCGGTGGATCTGCTCGTCGACCAGGCGGAATTCGACCTTGGCTTTTTCGGTGTCGGCGCCGATCACGCTGCGGATGACGTCGAGATTGCCCTGCATCACCGCGATGGGGTTGTTGATCTCATGGGCGACGCCGGCAGTAATTTCGCCGATTGCGGCAAGCTTCTCGGACATGATGAGCTGCTTGGTGGTCGCCTCCAGCTTCAGATTGGCGTGCTCGAGGTCCCGCGTTCGCTCGCGGACGCGGATATTCAATTCCTCGTTCCACTCGCGCAACTGGCGGTCGCGTTCCTGGATCTGGTCGAGCAGGGTATCGAGATGGATCGCCACGCGACCGATCTCGTCGGCCGACGCCGGCAGTTTGGTGCGGGCGGACAAATTGCCGCTCTCCACTTCGCCGATCGTCGCTGTGACCCGCTCGAGCGGCATGAATATCGACTGCGCCCAGCGCAGGAAGATCGGCACGGTTGCCGCCGTGATCACGATGAATGCCAGCGCGACGATCAGCAGCGTCTCATACTTCGCGTCGCTGAAGGGCTTTTGCAGAAAGCCGACATAGAGCATGCCGACGCGCTTGCCATAGGTGTCGACGAGCGGCTCGTAGGCCGAGATGTACCAGTCGTTCACCACGAACGCGCTGTCGAGCCAGGTACGTCCCTCACCCATCACCGCGGAGCGGACCGCCGCCGATACCCGTGTTCCCAGCGCGCGCCGCCCCTCGAACAGGCGCACATTGGTCGAGATCCGCACGTCGTCCAGGAACAGCGTCGCCGTTCCCTGGCTGCCCTCGGGCAGGCTGGCCTCGCGATAGACGAGGTCGTTGATCGTATCGATGAATTCAAGATTCTGATTGAGAAGAATGCCGCCGACCAGGGCAGCCGGCGCTCCCCCGGGGGTCGTCGCCCGGCTCGCCGCATGCACGACCACGCCGTGGGTTTCCGCGCCGCGGTCGGTCGGTACGGCGTTCGGCGTCGGCACGAGGTCGAGACGCGCACGTTCGGCGAGATCAGGCGAAATCGCCGCAAGCTCGTCATTGGTGAAGACGTCGACGCCGGCTGACGGGGCCTCTCCCGACAACGCCGCGGTGATGATCGGCCAGTCGCCCTTTGGCCGTCCCGGAAACACGGGCGACGAGGCGAGGATCTTTCCGCTCGCGTCCACCAAATAGAGAAAGTCGAGACCGATCTCCTTGCGGGAGGTTTCGAGCAGTTCGGCCACGGCGGACAGTGGATCGTGCTCCTCCACATCGCGGAACCGGGCGGAGAGGCTGAGTGCGCGGATCTGAACGCCGGTTTTTTCGAGAATGCGGGCCAGATATTGATGAGCGATGGTGAGATCGCCATTCACCTTCGAAATCAGGGTGGCATCGAACCTCGCATTCCAGCGGTAGATGGCAACCCCGAGCAGCAGCGGCAGGATGACCAGCATGGGCAGCAGCGCGATCGCCAGCAGCCGGAAACGAACGGAGCGACCGCGCGCCGGCCCGTTCATGCTGCTTGCCCGCTCAGACATTCCATAGCGCGAATTTGCGGTCGATGGTCTTGCGGGAGATTCCAAGCCTGCGCGCGGCCTCCTCGCGGTTGCCGCCGGTCTCTTTCAGGACAGAGAGAATGTGCCGGCGCTCCAGATCAGCCAGGCTGTCGGCGGCGGCCGGCTGGCCATCGCTTCGCGGCCCAGCGAAATCGTCCGGGAACGCGCCGAGAATCAGCGTGCGTTCGATCAGATTGCGCAGCTCCCGCACATTGCCCGGCCAGTCGTAACTCGCCAATGCGGCGCGGACCGAGCTGTCGATCGGAACCGGCGGCATACCGAGCTGCGCCGAGAGCTTGCTCATGAAGATGGTGGCGAGTTCCTGCACGTCGTCGCCGCGATCCTTCAAGAGCGGCAGATGAATCTGCATGACGTTCAGGCGGTAGTAGAGGTCGGCCCGAAAGCGCCCCTTCTCCACTCCCTTCTGCAGATCGGCATTGGTCGCAAAGATGAAGCGAAGATCGACCGGCACTTCACGCTCGGAGCCGACTGGGCGGACGCGGCGGTCCTCCAGAACGCGGAGCAACTTGCTCTGCATCGGCAGCGGCAGCTCACCGATTTCATCCAGAAATAACGTGCCGCCGTGCGCATAGAGGAACAGGCCTTCACGGCCGCTGTCCGCGCCGGTGAAGGCGCCCTTGATGTGGCCAAACAGTTCGGCCTCGATCATCTCGGGCGGAATTGCTGCGCAGTTCACCGGCACGAACGGCTTGTCGGCGCGGTCGGATAGCGAATGAATTGAGCGCGCGGCGACTTCCTTGCCGGTGCCGGATTCGCCGGTGAGCAGGATCGACGTCGGCAGGCGGGCGACGCGGGCAATGGTTTCCCGCACGCTTCGGGCGGCCGGCGATGCCCCGATCAGATTGTCGCGCAGGAACGTCCTATCGGATGAAGCGCGCAGCGCATAACGCAGCACGTAGTTTTCGCGCTGCAGCCGGACCCGGTCGAGACAACGCGCCACCGCATTCAATATCTGGTTCGAACGGAACGGTTTCAGCACGAAATCGGCCGCGCCGGCACGCAGCGCCTGGATCGCCGTGTCGAGATCGGCATAGGCCGTGATGAGGATGGCATCGGCAAAGAAGCCGACGGCCCGCTGCTCCGCCAGCCAGTCGACGCCGTTCTTGCCCGGCATGATGTTGTCGAGGATGACGACATCGAACCGGCTCTTGTCGAGCAGGCGCGAGGCTTCGTCCGTGTCGGCCGCCTCCGCCACATGCTTGCAACGCGGCCCCAGCGTGCGCATGAGGAAATTCCGCATGCCGGGCTCGTCGTCGACGATCAGAATCGAGGCCTGCGCCAGCGCACCGAACTCGGGGCCGCCGGCCGATTTGCCAAGTTTTGCCGCCGGTTCATTGGCCGCGGCAGGAGATGCCGATGCGCTCGCCTTCGATGTCAGGAGGTTCATGCAGGGATTTGTAGGACCGAATGTCGCACCCGGCAATCATGCGTTCTAATGAAGTCGTCTAATTGACGCGCGAGGGTTGTGCCCAACGAAACGGCTCAGGCATTCGCCTTTTCTATCGAGCCATTTGATTTTTCTATCAAGAAAACGATGCGACTTTGGCTGCGCTCAGTGATTTCGACCTTGTCGCCGGTCTCGCGAATGAGGTTCGGGATGTCGATTACCGACAGCGGATCGGTGCAGAGCACTTCCAGCCGATCGCCGGGCGGCAAGGTCTTCAGCGCCTTGCGCGTCTTCAATGCCGGAAGCGGGCATTTCAGCCCGGCAAGATCGAGTTTTGTCGTCGTCATGCGCCGACCATGGCGAAGCGAGCCCGCATCGTCAACGGACTTCAATTGAACAAGCCTGCATAGGACAGGAACCCGATCATCTCACCGGGCGCGACCTGCGTGATTTCTTCGCCAAGCTCGACCAGGCCGTCGGTATCCGCCAGCGAGGACAAAAGGCCAGCGCCTTCGCGTGGAAACTTCACCGCTTCGAGCGCGCCATCGGCACCCTTGCGCAGGGTGACGCGGACATATTCGCGGCGCGAAATCTTTTTCCTGTAGCTGAAGGCGGCGCGAACCGGCATCGGCATCAGCTTCTCCGGCTGCGCGCCGGACAGCGCCAGAATCGTCGGCCGCACCACATGGACGAAGGTAACAAAACTCGCCACCGGATTGCCGGGCAAGCCGATGAATGGTGTGCCGCCGATGATTCCCATCGCAACGGGGCGGCCCGGCTTGATCGCCATCCGCCACAGCACCAGCCTGCCGACGCTTTCGACGCTCGCCTTGACGTGATCTTCCTCGCCGGTCGAAACGCCACCGGTGGTGAGGATCAGGTCGTGCGTGCCGGCGACCTCCTGCAGGGCACGGGCGAGCGCGGCGCGGTCGTCCCTGAGGATGCCGAGATCGCTGACCTCGCAGCCGAGCCGGCTCAACATCGCCATCAGCATGAAGCGGTTGGAATCAAACAATTGCGCCGGGGCACGCGCTTCGCCCGGCGAAGCCAGTTCGTTGCCGGTGGAGAACACGGCAACGCGAATGCGCCTGACGACATCGAGTTGCGCCAGGCCGAAGGCTGCGGCGAGCGCGACATCCTGCGGCCGCAGCCTTTGGCCGGCCTTCAGTGCCGCGAAGCCTGCCGGAATATCTTCACCCGCGGGCCGCACATTGGCGCCGGGCTTGAGGCCGGCAGGCACCACGACCTTGTCGCCTTCGACGCGCACGTCTTCCTGCATGAACACGGTATCGGCGCCTTCGGGCATCGGCGCGCCGGTAAAGATGCGTATCGCCTGCCCCGGCTTGACCGGCGCAGATACGGAGCTGCCTGCCTGAACGCGGCCGACCACCGGAAACGTCCCCTCTTCCTTCTGCGGCAGGTCGCGGCTCGAAACCGCATAGCCGTCGACTGCGGAATTGGTGAAGGGCGGCAGCGGCAGCGGCGCCAGAATGTCGTGCGCGAGAATGCGGCCATCGGCGCGGGCGAGCACGACGGTCTCGATATCCACGACCGGCGTCACGCGCGTGGCAATGAGACCCACGGCCTCATCGACCGACATCATCGGACCACCGAAGGCAAAGCAATCGTCGGACAATTGCGCCATGTGCCTGATCAGCCCTCAGCTTCGCATTTCGCCAGCACGTCTTCGAGCGAGATCGCCGATTTCAGCATCATCGCCGCCACCGCCTCGATATCGTCGAGATGGGCGGTCGGCAGGGCGGTTTCAACCGCCGTATCGGTCGCAATGCCGACAATGCCGGGATCGTCCGGAAACAGCAGCGGCTTTTCATTCGCGGCGCGATAAACC
This sequence comes from Bradyrhizobium sp. AZCC 2176, assembly GCF_036924645.1. NCBI lineage: Bacteria > Pseudomonadati > Pseudomonadota > Alphaproteobacteria > Hyphomicrobiales > Nitrobacteraceae > Bradyrhizobium > Bradyrhizobium sp. AZCC 2176. Next base: position 885,773 of record NZ_JAZHRX010000001.1, read on the forward strand.
TCGATTTTGCGGTGCGGCTCGCGCTTAAAACCCTCGACCACGACGAGATCGACCGGCGTCATCTTTGCCAGCAGTTCCGGCAGCCGCGGCTCGGCCGCGCCACGCAGCTCGTGCATCAGGGCCCAGCGCTGGCTGGAAGATACCAGGACTTCGGCCGCACCAGCCTCGCGATGCTTCCAGGAATCCTTGCCGGGCATGTCGACGTCGAAGGCATGATGGGCGTGCTTGATGACGGAGACGCGCAGGCCCTGCTTTTGCAATTGCGGGATCGCCCGCGTCAGCAAGGTGGTCTTGCCGGCGCCGCTCCATCCCGCGAGGCCTATTACCTTCATTACGTTCTCCGGAACCGGCTCTGACCGTCATTGCGAGGAGCGAAGCGACGAAGCAATCCACGCTTTCTTTGCTGCGCTATGGATTGCTTCGCTTCGCTCGCAACGACGGTGTTGGCCACATTGTCCATACCCTGAAATGCTTTATATCGGCTGGAAGCCATTGTCATGCTAACCTGCGGGTATGATGAAAATCGACAAAGCCCCAGCTCCCCTGATCGTGCCGAATCCCGAGGATCCGCGGCTGACCGAGCGCGTCGCCGGGACCGACCAGACGGGTGCGGCGGTCGAAATCCAGGTGCCGGTGGAACGGCCGCTGACCCTGTATCTGAACGCCCAGGAGATCGTCACCATGATGACGATCGGCGACTATCCGGAATACCTGGCGCTCGGCTATCTCCTCAACCAGAACATGCTGAAATACGACGACGTCGTCACCGAGGTCGAATATCACGACGACCTTCAGGTGGTGGTGGTGCGCACCGAGCATCACACCAACTTCGAGGCAAAACTGAAGAAGCGCACGCAGACTTCCGGCTGCGCGCAGGGCACGGCGTTCGGCGATCTGCTCGAAGCGGTTGAAAGCGTCGCGCTGCCTAAGGCGGAATTACGCACCTCCTGGCTCTACCAGATGACGCGTACGATCAACACCATGCCCTCGCTCTACCTGGAAGCCGGCGCGATACATGGCTGCGTGCTGTGCAAGGAAGGCGCGCCGGTGTGTTACACCGAGGATGTCGGCCGCCACAACGCCGTCGACAAGATCGCGGGCTGGATCTATCGCCACGGCGTCGATCCCGCCGACAAGATCCTCTACACCACCGGCCGCCTTACGTCGGAGATGGTGATCAAGACGGTGCGGATGGGAATTCCCATTCTCGTCTCGCGCTCGGGATTTACGGCATGGGGCGTCGAACTGGCGCGGCAGGTCGGGCTGACGCTGGTCGGGCGCACGCGCGGCAAACGCTTCATCGCGCTGTCCGGCCAGGAACGCATCGTGTTCGACCAGGACCTCGACTATGTCGCGGAAGAATCGGCGCGGCACAAGCGCAAGGGCGAAAGCGATGACTAGTATCCCCGGCGTGCTGCTGGCCGGCGGCCTCGCGCGCAGAATGGGCGGCGGCGACAAGCCGATGCGCACGATCGCCGGCCGCACCATCCTCGATCGCGTGATCGCGCGCCTGAAGCCGCAATGCGACGGCTTGATCCTCAATGCCAATGGTGATCCCGCTCGCTTTGCCGCGTTCGGCCTGCCAGTCATTGCAGATGGCGTCGCCGATTTTCCCGGCCCGCTCGCAGGTATCCTCGCGGCGCTCGACTGGGCTGCGGCCAACCGGCCAGATGTTGAATTGGTGTTGAGCGCCGCCGCCGACTGCCCGTTCCTGCCGCGCGATCTGGTGTCGCGGCTGCATGGCGCGCTCACGGCGGAAAACGCCGAACTTGCCGTTGCCGCTTCCGACGGCCAGTCACATCCGGTGATCGGACTGTGGAGGATCGGCTTGCGCGAGCAACTTCGCCACGCGCTTGTGGTTGAGGATATCAGGAAGATCGACCGCTGGACCGCCCGCTACAAACTCGCCACCGTGGCGTGGCCGACAATGCCACTCGATCCGTTTTTCAACGCCAATACCATGGACGATATTGCAGAGGCCGAGCGGTTGGCGGCGTTGGATGGGGGTTAACTCGTGCCCCGGATGCTGTGCAGCACCAAAAGCGCGTTTACGCGCGTCTTCGATGCGCTATAGATCCGGGGGCCCATCGTCGAGCAAGGTGGGTCCCGGTTCTGCAGCGCACCGCTGCGCCGCGTCCGGGACACGAATTCGCCATTGAGCGCATGCCCTCTCTACGCCGCCAGCGGCACTGTCCAGGCGTCGTAGCCGTACACCCAATCCGTATCGGTCTTGCCGCTGAGCCAGGTGTTGGCGCGCGAGATTTGCTGGATACGTTCCGTTCGCGCCTTGCGTGTCGCCTCGAAGCGGCGAAATGCATTTGCAACGCCTTCCCGCTCGACGCCGTCGAGGCAGCGCGACAGCACCGCGGCGTCCTCAATCGCCATCGCCGCGCCCTGGGCCATGTAGGGCGTCATTGGGTGGCAGGCGTCGCCGAGCAGCGTCACGTTGCGGTCGGCCCATCGCTCCAGCGAATTGCGGTCGACGATCGCCCATTTGTGCACGTCGGGGCATACGGCCAGCACCTGTTCAACCTGGCGGTCGAAGCCGGCGAATGCTTTGCGCAATTCCCTGACATCGCCCTTCGCCGACCAGGACTCGATACGAAAATCCGGCTCCGGCTGGCTGGTGACGAGGTAGATCTCGCTGCGGTCCGGCCTGACGTAATAGATGACGATGTGGCGGTCGTCGCCCCACCATTTGGTGCAATCGTCGATCCGTTCGCCGCCGAGCAGCGCGGCGGGATAGGTGGTACGGTAGGCGATCCGCCCGGTGAAGTTCACCGGCGAGACGCCGAACAGCATATCCCGCACCACGGAGTGAACACCGTCGGCGCCGATCACGGCGTCAGCAACGGCGGTTGCGCCACTGGCAAAGGTGAGCCGGACGCCTTCGCCGGTTTCTTCCAGCCCGGCCAATTTGTGATTAAGTCTGATGCAGGCATCGGGAACGGCGCTGGCAAGCGCCGCATGGAGATCGCCGCGATGCGCCAGCAGATAGGGCGCGCCGAACTTCTGCTCGGCGCTTTCGCCGAAGATCATGTCGAATTTGACTTCGCCAGTGCGCCAGTCGCGATTATTCCAGGAGCGTGGATAGAACGACTGCGCGCGCAGTCTCGCCTCCAGCCCCAGCCCACGCAGCGCCTTCATCGCGTTGCAACCGATCTGGATGCCGGCGCCCAGCCGCGCGAATTGCGTGGCCTGCTCGCAGACGGTGACGTCGATGCCGACCCGCCGCAGCGCCGCGGCGGTCGCGAGCCCACCCATGCCGGCGCCGATGATCGCAATCGATAGCGGTCTTGCCATTGCCGTCCCTGCCCGAGCCGTTTCTGTTGACGGCTTCTCACCTGTGGCGCGTCAGACCGGCCGAAATCCCGCCTGCTCCAGCGCCGCGCGTGCCGCGTCCGACGCCAGTGCTTCGAGGAAGGCCTGCACGGCCGGCCGTTGCTTGCGCGCCTTTACCAGCGCGAAATCATAATGCTCTTCGGCGAAGGGAATGAAACCCAGGTTTGACGCATGCGCGACCGGCGCAATGGTCATGCCCCAGTCAGCACGGTGCTGCGCGACCGCCGCCGCCACCGCATTGTGCGAGCGCGGCTGATTCCAGTAACCGTCCGGACGCGCGCCGGCGAGCAGCCGGTCGATCAGGATGCGCGTACCCGCGCCTTGATTGCGATTGACCATGATGCAGGCAGGATCGGCGAGCGCTGCGCGGACCGCGGCTTCGGCTGACATCCCCTCGAAGCGCCGGTCGCCCGTGCGGAAGACGATGCCCTGCATGCGCCGCCATCCCGGCAGCAGTTCGAGCCCGTCGCTGAGATAGGGCGTGTTGTAGGTCTCGGTCTTCTCGTCGAACAAATGGATCGGCGCAAAATCGCACTCGCCGCGTTTGGCGGCCGCGAGGCCACCGAGGCTGCCGACGGCGATCGAACGCACGACGAGCCCGGCATGCGCCAGCGGCGCGGTGACGAGATCGAGGCCGGTGCAGTGGCTGCCGACGATGACGAGATCCGGCACCCGCACATGCGGCGTGAACAGCGTGACCTCGGCCTCCCTGCCGGCCGGCATCTGGTCGGCCAGCGCATCGATCCGCAGAAAGCCGTCAGCCTGTGCAAAGGAGGTGATCGCGCCGGAGCCTTTTCCCGTAGGGTAAGCGATCAAACCATCCGCGCCCTCGACCAGCGACACCATGACGAATTCAGTCCGGCCCAGCTCGGATGCGATCCGAACCGGTACGCGTGCATTGACCATGGCATCCGAACGCGGCGGCAGGCCCGCCATCCGCCGCAGCACCGGCACGATCATGTCGTGAAAGGTGAACATCGCCGAGGTTGGAAATCCCGGCAGGATGATGACGGGCTTGCCGTCGCATACCGCCAGGCACAGCGGCTTGCCTGGCTTCAGCGCCACGCCATGCGCGATGATGCCGGGCCTACCGAGCCGGCCGATGATGCGGTGGGAGACGTCGCCCGCGCCCTTGGACGTGCCGCCCGACAGCACCAGCATGTCGCTGGCTTCCAGCGCCTTGCGCATCGCGGATTCGAGTTGCGCTTCGTCGTCCGGGATCGCGCCGAAAAAATGCGCCTCGCCGCCGTTCTCCGAGATCGCGGCTGTCACGATCGCGCCATTGGTGTCGTAGATTGCGGCGGGCTGCAGCGGTTGGCCGGGCTGCACCAGTTCGTCGCCGGTGGAGATGATGGCGACGCGCGGCCGGCGCGCGACGGAAATCTGCGCGATGCCGCAGGCCGCCAGCATGCCGATCTCGCGCGAGCCGATGATGGCGCCGGCGCGCAGCAGCGCCTCGCCGCGGGCGATATCGGAACCGGCATAGGAGACGAATTGACCGGGGAAAGCCGCGCGGCGGATTTCGATCGCGCGAGGCCCCGCCGGCTGCGTATGCTCGACCATGACGACGGCGTCCGCGCCGCGCGGCACCGGACCGCCGGTCGCGATGGGTGTGGCCGTTCCCGACAATACCGGCCGCGCCGGTGCGGTGCCGCAGGCGATCATCTCGTCGTTCAGCATCACGCGGACCGGCGAAGCTTCGCCGGCGACCGCGAGATCGGCCGAGCGGACTGCAAAGCCATCGACATTGGAGCGGTCGAACGGCGGCACGTCGATCGGCGCCACGACATCCTCGGCCAGCGCGCAGCCGAGTGCGTCGGCGAGCGGCCGTTGCTCGCCCGGCACGGCGCGCGGAAACAAGGCGGCTTCGAAACGCGCCAGCGCATCCTCGCGCGACAGGACCGTCAGGAACTGGTCCTGCTCGCTATTGTCGCGATCCTTCGGTGAGGGCGTATTGATCATTCCCGAACTCATATCAGTCCCGCAACATATAGGCATCGACCGGGCTGCCTGCCGCAAATCCTTCCGAGCCGCCTGATACCACGAGCCAGGCCTCGGCGCGGGCGATCGACTCAAGCGACAATTCGCTTACCGCCAGCGGGATCCACATGTCCTGCTTCCGCTCCAGCAGCACGATCTCGGCGAGGCCGACGTGAGATGCAATCTTGCGCGCCAGCGGCAAATTGACTGTCTTGCGCAGGCGCCGGCCCGAAAGGCGATCGACCGCGGGAAGCGCCAGCGTCCACCATGCCGCAAGGGCCTGATCCGGCGCGCCCGGCAGCACCACGACGGGAATCTTACTGAGGCGCCCGACGGCCGAGGTGCGACCAGGTTGCAGGGCAATGCCGTGGGCGAGAATTTTGCCACGCGCAGCCAATGCCATCACTGCCGCGTCGGTGCGGCCGACGCCGGAGCCGCCGATGATCAGGAGCAGATCGCACGCGCCATCATCGAGCGCCGCGGCAATCGATCCGGCATCGCGGCCTGCGGCGGTCGATGACACGACGTCGGCGCCGGTGGCCCGCGCGCTCTCCGCGATCAGATCCGCCGTCACGGCGCCGCCGGGAACATTGACGATGCGCAGCCTCGGGCGGCGGACTTTCAATCGTTCCAATCCGGCCGCGCACGCCACCAGGAGATCGCGCGGCAGCACGCGCCGCCCGGCCTCCGCGACGAGACTGCCGGCGGCGATATCACCGCCTGCCCGGCGCACGCCCTGCCCCGGAATCGCCTCCGCCAGCACCTGCGGCAGCGGGCCTGACACGTCGACGGAATCGGAATCAAGCACGCAGTCGCAAGCTTCCGGCATGGCCTCGCCGGCCTCGACCCAGACCGGCGGCGCCGACAATGGCAACGGCGCATAGGAAGACGCGCCGACGAGATCGCGGGCGCAAAAGGCGTAGCCATCCGCCGCGGCGATGTCGCGCTGCGGATGGGCCTGGAGCGGCGGCATCTCCGCGGCGATGCAACGCAGCGCTTCCTTGAGGGTTAATTCCACCGGCGCGACCGGTTCCACGCCGTTGAGCAGGGCGTCGAGCGCCCTATCGAGCGGTGTCAGCGAGGTCGGCAGGCGCTGGGGCGAGGTCATGGCCCGGCTATGCCCTGAATCGGGCCGGAAATAAACAGAACCGGGGGACTGCCGTCATCGTGCCCCTCCGGACCACGTTGACGCCGTCCCAAAATAGTTGCAAATGAGACCAATTGGCGGATCAACCGTCTGCAAAAACCAACGGCCAACGTGCCGATTCCAGGGAGGAGAAGACAGGATGTTCGCCGGGAACCTATCCAGGCTGGGAATACTCGCGGGCGCGCTGCTGGCATCGACCGCCGCGCTCGCGCAAGTTTCAGACGATTTGGTCAAGATCGGCGTCCTCACCGACATGAACGGTCCGGCGGCGACGCCGACTGGCCAGGGCTCGGTCACGTCAGCGCAAATGGCGATCGATGATTTCGGCGGCAAGGTGCTGGGCAAGCCGATCAGCATCGTCGTCGGCGACCATCAGCTCAAGCCCGACATCGGCGGCGGCATCGCGCGGCGCTGGTACGATGTCGACCAGGTCGACGTGATCGTCGACGTGCCGGTGTCGGCGGTCGGCCTCGCCGTGCAGAACATCGCCAATGAAAAGAAGAAACTGTTCATAACGCATTCGACTCTCGCCGCGGATTTCCACGGCAAGTTCTGCTCGCCCTACGCCATGCAGTGGGTGATCGACACCCGTTCGCTCGCGGTCGGCACCGCGCAGGCCGTGGTGAAGCGCGGCGGCGATAGCTGGTTCTTCATTACCGATGACTATGCGTTCGGCCACTCGCTGGAACGCGACGCCTCCAGCGTCGTCACCGCCAATGGCGGCAAGGTGCTGGGTTCAGTGCGCCCGCCGCTTGCCACGCCCGATCTGTCGTCCTTCGTCCTGCAGGCACAGGCCTCCAAGGCCAAGATCATCGGCATCGCCGCCGGTCCGCCCAACAACATGAACGAGATCAAGACCGCCGCCGAGTTCGGAGTCTTCAAGGGCGGTCAGCAGATGGCAGCGCTGCTCGCGCTGATCACAGACATTCATTCGCTGGGATTGCCGGCGGCGCAGGGCCTGTTGCTGACGACGTCGTTCTACTGGGACATGGACGACAAGACGCGCGAATGGTCGAAGCGCTATTTCGCCAAGATGAACCGGATGCCGACGATGTGGCAAGCCGGCGTCTATTCCTCGGTCACGAGCTATCTCAACGCCATCAAGGAAGCCGGCACCGACGAGCCGCTGAAGGTGGCGGCGAAGATGCGCGAAAAGCCGATTGAGGATTTCTTCTCCCGCAACGGCAGGCTGCGCGAGGACAATCTGATGGTACATGACCTCTGGCTGGTGCAGGTCAAGAAGCCGGAAGAATCGAAATATCCGTGGGATTACTACCAGATCCTCGCCAAGATTCCCGGCGATGAAGCGTTCGGCCCGCCCGATCCGGCGTGTGCGATGGCGAAGAAATAAACGGGCGAATGGCGAGTAGCGAATGGCGAGTAGTAGGTGGCGAACCTCGCCATTCGCTACTCACCATTCGCCATTCACCTACTTCGCCACCCCGATCTCCCTAAAATACTTCATCACGCCGGGATGGATCAGCGCCGCATTCGGCGCCGCCGCAACCGTGTTCGCGGCCGTGGTCTCACAGGCCTGCGGCAGCTTCTTGCAGAGCGCGGCCTCGGCCCCATGCAGCGTGCGCGCCAGCCGGTAGGTGACGTCGTCAGGCAGGCTTTCGCGCGCCAGCACAAAGCTCCACGAGCCGACGGAATCGATCGCTGCCGGCTGGTTGGTATAGCTGTTGGCGGGGACTGTCAGGGGCTTCAGGAACGTGTGCTTGGCGCGGATGCGCGCGATGTCGCCGCCGTCAGGCGCGATGAACCGTGCGCCGCCCGGCGCCTGTGCCATCGCAGCAAAACCCGGCCAGCCGATGCCCGCGCCCCACAGCGCCGCCGCGCGGCCATCCTGCACCATGGCGGGGCCGTCGCCGGCGCGGTCGAGATAGATCGATTTGAAGTCTTCGTCCTGCTTCAGCCCGATGCCGTCGAGAATATAGCGCGACAGGATCGGCAGGCCCGACCCCTTGGCGCCGAAGGCGACCGGCTGGCCGACCAGATCCCTGATCGTTTTGTAGGGACTGTCCGCCCGCACCACGAACATGCCGGGGCTGGAATACATCGCGGTGAGGATTTTCAGTTTCGTTGCCGGCTGCCGGCCGATGCCCATGAAGGCCTCATAGGCCGGCTCGCCAGCCACCAGCGCGATATCGAGCTGGTCGGATTCCAAGAGCGGGATGTTTTCGTTGGAGCCCTTGGTGTTGCGCGGCTCGACCGAGAGCGCCGGATCGGCGGCGTTCACGATTTCGGCGAAGGCATTGCCATAGACCGGAAAGCCGCCGCCCGGCGTCGCGGTCCCCAGGCTGATCGTGGTTTTGGTAATGGCCTTGCCTCCCTCCTGCGCCGCGGCGGCGCCGGCAAACAGCAGCAGGCCGGCCCAGACGATCCCAGCGAGTTTCATTTTTGGCCTCAAGCGTTTGGTGACGAATGATGCAGCGGAGGTTGTAGGCAAGCGCAGGGCCTGATGAAAGCCTGTTTTTGGATCCCAAGGGCGGCATTGCCGTATCGCTGTCATGCCTGTAAACGATGGCGGCACCGTTGCCGGCCGCCGCTTTTCGGCCGTTCCGCGGCGGGGCCTGTAGCTCAATGGTTAGAGCCGGCCGCTCATAACGGTCTGGTTGCAGGTTCGAGTCCTGCCGGGCCCACCAACAAATCAATCACTTTATGCGGACACTTTGAAAACGACTCGATTTCCGCTTTAAGAACGACTCGATTTCGTTTTGAAAACGACTCGATCTCAGATCTCCCTGAAACGCCTGTCAAATTTCTCCTCGATTTTTTCGCCGAATTTGCGACCCGAAAAAAGTGAGGGGGGTCTTTTCTCGTCGAGGGCTGTCCGCTGCATCTCCAAGGAAGATGGGTGCCGCCGATTGACCGGACGCCCCTTTTCTTCCCAACTGACAAGAGCGGGTGGGCGCGCGGGAATCATCGTGCGGACTGGTATCGCAACCGATAGTTCAACAAGCGTATTTTTCCGCGATCTTGTCGCCAATCGAAAGCTCTTCGGCCTCCATGATTTCAAACCGGTCTCGGTTATTTTGACAACATCGGTCACGCACGATTCAAATTTTGTTTTTTGACCTTGGGGCAGGCAAATATCCGCCCACGTGGTCGTTGCAACCGTGCGCGGCGATGAACATGGCGACGGCCGACCGGCAATAGGATTCGATTTCGTTGTCGTCCTCTGCTCTCGCCTGATCGAAGCGTGCGATAATCAGGAGATCGGATCCTTTGAAAAGCGCGGCAAACAAGCGGGCGGAGCGGAGAGGATCGGGCACGTTCAGAAGCGCCTTCGCGTGCAACTGACGCAACAGGGCCTCGATTTGGGCGATGACATGGGCGGGGCCGGCTTCGTAATGGAGCTTGCTTAACGAGTTTTGATTCGTCTTGTCGGCCATGACCATGGCTTCGACACTGCGGACGTCTGATCTCAACAGCGTGCGAAGCAGGGATGATCCGACCGCCATGAGCTGATCTTCGACCGAACCGTCGACGCCTTCAAGAAGGGCCTGTGGTGCAAACAACTGATGGCAGCCGGCCGCGATGGCTGCGCTGAACAGCGCCTCCTTGTTCTCGAAGTGCCGATAGATGCTGAGCTTGGATATCTTCGCCCGCTGGGCGACCTTGTCCAATGTCGTCGCTTGAAAACCCAATTCCACAAAGAGTTCGCTCGCGGCGTCGACTATCGTTTGGCCAAGCGCCTGGTTGGCGGGCCGGCCGCGCCGGCCCTGGCTGTTTTCGGTCACGACAATTCCAGTACTTGACAGTATTATAATTCTTGCATTACGATACCATGTAGTATCTGAAATGTGCAAGCCAATGGGTAGGTTTCAACCTGTCCTCCAAATCAAGTTCCCCGGGCCGCCCGGCGATATCGAATGCGGCATTGTCCGGCCGGTCAACACAGTGATGGGCGACTTTCTCGCAGATGCCGAAGCCCTGCTCGCTGCCCGTCTCGAGCGCGTATCGCTGGACGATATTGCGCGCCAGGCCCAGCCCAACCCCCTCCATCCACAACACGGAGCCCATCACCATGGATGACGTCATCATCATCGGCGGCAGCTTTGCCGGTCTCGCCGGCGCCCTGCAGCTCGGCCGTGCCCGCCGCAAGGTCACCGTTCTCGATACCGGCCTGCCACGCAACCGCTTCGCCGGCCACTCGCATGGCCTGCTCGGCCACGATCACAAGCCGCCGCTGGACATCCTCGCCGAGGCGCGGCAGCAGCTGGCGCGTTATCCCACGATCAGGCTGGTCAATGCCGGGGCCGACAGCGTATCCGGCACCATCGACGATTTCTCCGTCCTCACTGGCGATGGCGAACGCCTTGGGGCGCGCCGCCTGATCCTGAGCTATGGCGTCGCCGACCAGATGCCTGATGTTCCGGGCTTTGCCGAAGGCTGGGGCACGTCCATCGTGCCCTGCCCCTATTGCGACGGCTTTGAAGTCGCCGGCCAGCATTGGGGCCTCGTCTGGTCCGGCCCGCAGTCGCACAATCAGGTCAGGCTGTTCCACGATTGGACCGACAGGTTGACGCTCTTCGCCGATGGTCACGACATTCCGCCCGATATCCGGGCCGATCTGGCGCGCCGCAACATACCTGTCGTCGAGGGCCGGATCACCGAGATCGCCCATCACGGGGGCCATAGCGCCACCGTCAAGCTCGATACCGGCCCCGATGTCGTGGTCGACATCCTGTTCGCCCATCCGCGCAACAAGCCGTCCGCAAGCCTGCATGAATCACTGGGTCTCGCCACGGTCGATACGCCCCTCGGCATCGCCCTCAAGGTCGACGAGCGCCGCGAAACCAGCATGCCCGGCATCTACGCCGCCGGCGACCTCGCCAACCCCCTCATGGCCTCGGTCACCACGGCATCATGGCAAGGCGCGATGGCGGGTATCTTCGCCCAGCAGTCGATGCTGGTTTGAGAGCACAGATTCCCTTCTCCGGTTGCCGCGGGCGCGGTTGTCCTTCGAAGTCCGGCGCTAGGCGGCACCGATCTCGACGCATGAGACGATCACACGCAGGTCTGGCGCCTTATCGCTGGTGGACGCGGGATCGCTGGAGACGATGCGCGCTTTGGCATCGGATAGCTTAGTTAAGAACGAATCAGAACAAGGATATGTCATGGCACAGCACAATGCCGATCAGGTCGCCGACTGGAATGGCCAAAGCGGGGAGCGCTGGGTCGCCCACCAGGCCCGGCTCGATGCCAGGCTGGCGGTGTTCGGCCAGGCCGCGATCGAAGCCGCCGCGCCCGCGACGGGCGAGCGCGTGCTGGACGTCGGCTGCGGCGCGGGCGCGTCGAGTCTGGCTCTGGCCGCCCGCGTCGGCGCGGGGGGCCAAGTGCTGGGCGTGGACATATCCGAACCGCTGATCGGCCGAGCGCGCGCGCTTGCGCTACAGGATACGCCGGCCCTGTTCCGGGTGGCCGACGCCAGCAGCGCCGAGCTGCCCGAGGGGGCGTTCGACATCCTGTTCTCGCGTTTCGGGGTGATGTTCTTCGACGATCCGACAGGGGCGTTCGCCCATATGCGCCGCGCGCTCCAGCCGGGCGGGCGGGTCGCTTTCGTCTGCTGGCGTGGCGCGGCCGAGAACGATTGGGTGCGCCTGCCGATGGGCGCGATCAAAGGCATCGTCCCGCCGACGGCGCTGCCCGATCCCGAAGCGCCCGGCCCATTCTCGTTCGGCGACCGGGGGCGGGTGGCTCGCATCCTGACGGCGGCCGGCTTCACCGATATCGCTATCGCGCCCTTCGATGCTTCCATCCCGTTTGGCGAGGGCGCGACGCGGGACGCGGCGATCGACGACGCGGTGAAGATGACGTTCGAGGTCGGCCCGCTGTCGCGCGCGCTCGCTGATCAGCCCGACGACATCCGCGCCCGCGCCTCGGCCGCGGTTCGTGCCGCCTTCGCGGGCCGCCCCGGCGAGCGGTCGGTGATGATCGACGGCGCGACGTGGATCGTCATGGCGCGCAATCCGGCAAGCTGACAGGGATTAGCAGGGGAGACGCCCCGCTCGGTGGAGGGGGGCGTCTTTGGCCGGTCAGCGGGACCAGATGAGGGCGTATTCGCCGGCGGTCTCGGAGAGTAGAGAGTTAGTTAGTTGGCCAATCGGTCAGGGTACGCAGAAGAGATGGGTGCTGACATGAGTCACCGGCTTATCGATGCCGCTCCCTCGAATGCGTCCGAGCTCTCCGCTTATGTGGAGAGTCTCCGCGAGCACTTGCTGGCGCATCCGGAGGAATGGGAGCAGGTTACGCTGGACCAATATCTCGAAGCTTTCGCAGCTGTGCTGCGAGACCATCAAGGGCCGAGCCCCCTTGGCCAAAGCCGCCTCCTGGACGGGCATGAGCGGGAAAGCATGCCTTACGCCGTCCTTGCTCGACTGCTGCATGCGGCCAGCATCTACGAGTAGCCCTGACGCGCCTTCGGTTGACCCTGGCGAGCCGGAGCGAATTCGATCGAGCGATCGCCGGCAACATCGTGCGAATACGGCTTTCAACTTCGTCCTGAACCAGGACTATCAGCGACTGAGCCGAAGCTGCCGGACCGAGCGCCCGCCGACACAAAAAACGGGGCGAATTCCGCAGCGTCTCGAACGACTTGCAGGATCGAGTCGTTTTCAAAACGAAAGCACCGCTGATCGAGTCGTTCTTAAGGTCAAGATCGAGTCGTTTTCAAAATGCAGGAATCAGCAAACTCAAGCACTTAGCCGAGTCGTTTTCAAAGTGTCCCCACACACACTTGTACGGACACTTTGAGAAAGACTCGATTTCCGCTTTAAGAACGACTCGATTTCGTTTTGAGAACGACTCGATCTCAGATCTTCCTGAAGGAACTTGCGAATTTCGCCTCGATTTTTTCGCCGATTCTGGAGTTCGAAAAACCGAGGGGTCAATTCAGTGTTCTTCTGTTTCCATACGCCTTGCATGTCCCCACTCCCGCCTAAGGCCGAGTTCACCAGGTACAAGCCGTGAAAAAGCCGCTAATGAAGTTCGTGTTCCATGAGCAAGAAGTCGCCGCGGTCACCTTTCGTGCGATGGTGGAAATCGGGCGCGTCGTCCCCGCAGCTTGCGCTGACCCCGCGGCTCAGGCTGTTCGCATCAATGGGTATGAGACGCTCGAAGGCGGCATCGGCGATTTCAGCGGCGGCATCGCAGTCGCACGCCCGTTCAAGGGCAGCTATCGAGCAATGCGCCGCGGATGCGTGGCCAGCTGGATGCCTCGTTCCGGACAGGGGCGGTCCGGCTCGCGCAAGCGCCACGCCGACGTCCGGTTTTCCGCCTCAACGCATGTCATCCTTACCTTCCGGTACATAAATCATACGGCCATCCGGCAGCCGGTAGGTGATGCCGGCGCGGATGCCCTCGCCCTCGCCGATGGAGCCGTTGGTTTGGTAGCGGGTCAGCTCGCGACCCTCCTTCACAGTTATCTTCATGTCGGCCTTGCCAGGGTTCTCGACGACAACGACGCTCTGGTTCGAGAACGGATTGAGCGGATTGCGGACGATGATAATCATCAGCATCGCCACGACGACGAGAAAGACGTCGATCAGGTTGACCAGCGAGAGGATCGGATCGTCGCTTTCGCCCTCTTCAAGGAAACGCATTAAGACACTCCCTTCTCGCGCTCGAAAGCACGCAACTCCTCGAGCAGCCAGCGGCGGCGCACCGTCAGGATAAAATAGGCTATGGAGGCGCTGATGAGCGCAAGGATGACCGCAGAGAAGGCCACCACGAAATTCTCGCCGACGCTGCGCGCATCGCTGCGCGTCAGGGCGAGCAATGCTGGCCCCATCGGGATCATGGTCGCGACAAGTCCGAGCATGGGCGCACTTCGGGACACCACGCTCAGCCATTCCAGCCGCCGGAGAATCCAGATTTCGAGATCGTCGCTGACGGCGTTCGTCTTGCTCTGGTGCGCCGCAAGCTGCGACCGGTAAGTGCCGTGCCACCGTTGCCACGCTTCCATGACGAACGCGCCCAGCGCGACAAAGGCGTAAAGCAGCGCGCTGACGATCAAGACTAAAACGGGAAAGAGGAAGAGCTTCGCGATCTCATAAAGAGCAGATTCAAACGTCGACATTAGGCATTTCCTAAAGCTGCCAAGCTGTTCCGGCGCCATTGCACGTAGAGGCCTGCGCCGAAGCAAGCCAGCATCATGAGAAGCGCCATAGCACTGTGCCACCATGATCGGCTCTCCCCGGCCCCGGCGACGACCGGCTCAAGTACAGGACCGGTCACGGTCTGTGGAGGATTGATCTCGGCCTGCTTGGCAGCGGCCGGCGGCGGCTGTTGTGACGGGCGCGCGATACCAAACCCGGCCCCCATCTGGTCGACGAAGGCTTTTGTCAGCTTCTCGCCCATGAGGACATTCTTTTGGGCCAACTCGTCGACGCGCGCGACCAACTCGCGGCGAGTGTGTTCCGGTGCATCCCAATAGCCTTTCCGAATGGCTTCGATCATGCGTTCTATGATCTGGAGCTGCGCCGTCGGATTGTGTTGTTCAAACCAAGCTCCGAGCTTGAGATCGCGAATGTCGCGTATGAACGTGTCGTGCACGGTTTGCCATTGGTCCGCACGCACCATATTGGGATCGACGACTTGCCAACCCCAAAGATTGTTCACGGCATTGAGGATTTCCAGAGTGCCGGCATAACCCTCTTTCTGTATCGTCGAGATCCAGTGTGGATTGAAATACCGCGAACGGGTTTCATCGGAGAGCAAACGTGCCGCCGATGTGATGCGCGCGGTATTTTCGCGAAGGTCCGCGATGTAGAGCGACGGTGAAGCGCCATCGAGGTGCCGGATCGCCAGCGACAAGCCACCGAGAAATTCGAACGGATGGTCTGTCGAGAGAATGCCGTGCAGTTTGGAGGAACGCGACAGAACGGCGGCCTGGACGCCTTTGAGCTGCTCGGCGAACAAGTTGGTTTCACCATCTCCACGGATGCCCCAGAGCTTCGAGCCGTAGGCGTACTGCGTGCGGCCGAGGAACGCTTCGGCGAGGCTTGAATCCTTCTCCCACGACGCCGATTTCAACACGGCCTCCGGCAGGCCCGTGCCGTAGTCGCCCATGGCGTTGCTGAACATGCGCAGCCTAGCCAGTTGAAGCGCCCGTTCCCTGGGCTGGCCTTGAGCGACCAGGCGCTCGGCCGATGCGCGGGTGTTCTGGAACAAGGGATTGTCGCCCTCGTCGAGTTGCGCGAGCTGTTCGATCGCGTCCGCCAGCTTCCGCATGAAGCTGTCAAACTGGTCGCGATAGACGCTGGTGATCTGCATCACGACGTCAATGCGCGGACGTCCGAGTTCCTGCCGCGGGATGATGGCGAGCGCCGCCAGGCGTCCACCGCTATTCCAGACCGGCCTGAGCCCAAGCGCGTGAAGTATCTGGCTCTCGACGATGCCGAGATGCCGCATCGTCTCGGAGCCCCACATGCTGAAGGCGAGTTTGCGCGGTGTCTCGCCTTGGTGATCCTTGCGATAGGCATCAATTAGCTGCTGCAAGGCTTTCGCCCCGGCTTCGTGGGCCACGCGGGTCGGCACCTTGTCAGGCTCGAAGGCAAACAGGTTGCGTCCGCTTGCCATATCAGGATTGCGGATTGGATCGCCGCCCGCACCGGGAGGAACAAAGCCGCCGCCAAGCGCCAGGAGGAGGCCTTCGATCTCCCCGGGATGCTGAAGATTGAGATCGAGGCCGACCGCTCGTTTGATGGCGTCGGCAAGTTCCGAGTCGGCAAGGGTTTCGACCGGCACCCCTTCGCGAAGGTGGCGGCGGAGGAGCCTGTAAGGCGCGCTATCTTGCAGCGCCTTGAAGTCGACGGCGAAGAACTCTTCAGGCTCCGTGCCGAGCTTTTTGTAGAAGGGCTGCCCGAGTTGCTGCATGACCGTCGAAAGACGCTCATCCGGCGAAGACGGCTCACCGAAGGTGTGAAGCCCGAGCGGCATGGCGTGTTGGGCCAATTCGTGCAGATGATCGTGTAGTTCCGACAGGAATTTCGGGAAGTCGCCGTCGATGGCTTTCTCGTCCCAGCCCATGTCGCGATGATAGTTATGTTTGACGACGGCCTTTCGGATGTCTTCGCCGGTCTGTTCTTTCACCGCGCCGTTCTCGAGTTGCATGAATTCGTGGATCTTCGTATGCAGGTCGCGCAGCTCGTTATAGAGGCCAGCGGGCGCGAAGGCCGGCGTCTGGTGACTAACCGTGACGGCGCGGCCGCGGCGTTTGGCCTGGATGGCTTCGGCAACATTGTCTTGAATGTAGGGATAGATCACCGGCATGTTGCCGACGGCCAGCATGGGATAATCGTGAACCGAAAGACCGCGATCTTTCCCGGGTGTCCATTCCTGCGTTCCATGAGTACCGAGATGGATAAGCGCGTCCGCGCCCAGCGTCTCTCGCACATAGAGATACGTCGCAAGATAGGCGTGATCGGGCGGCTGCTTCGTGTCGTGATAATTTTCCCCTGGCCTTCCGCCGCGTGGCGGCTGCGGCATGATGGTGAGCTTCCCCACCTCGAAGCGCGGAATGACGAACTGCTTTTCGCCTCCGATATCGCGCACGGCGGAGTGCTGCTCGGGCTCTCCCCATTTTGCCAAGAGCTCTGACTTCCGCTGTGCGGGCAGCGCGTCCAGCCACGAACGGTAGGCTCGAACGGGCAACGTTCCGGCCAACCCACGCCCGCGCAAGGCATCCAGGGTCTCGGGCCGGTAGTAGCCTGCCAGCATGGCTTGTCCGGCTTCGATCAAATCGGCCTCACTTGTCGGCTTGACGGCATAACCCGCCTTCGCAAGCGCAGCCGTCATCTTCTCGAGGCTCCTTGGAATATTGAGGTTGGAGGCGGAGAAGTTCTTCTCGCCCGGCGGGTAGTTCCAGAACATCGCCGCGAGCTTCTTTTGATCAGCCGGCGTGTGACGCAGGGCGACAAGTCGTTCGAGTTTGCCGAGAAGCGCTTCGATCTGCTTTTGAATGGGAGCCGGCTCGCCATTGTGTAGCGCGTCGACCACCAGCGGATCGCTCGCACCCCATCCTTCGGGAACGGCAAGGAACGCTGCAGCGAGCGGCGCGGCCATGCCGCTTTCGGCCCGGTCCCACGCGTCAGCGTCGCCTTCGCGGTAGTTGACGACCTGGACGACCGGGATTCCGAGCTTGAGGAATTCCGCGCTGCGCGCTGAGCCGTTTTGCATGTGGGTTGCGATGACAAGCACGTCGGCCTTGGCGGGGACGAGCAGCTTTTCCAGCCCTTGCGGGTCGGCCGCCTCAAGCCAGAACGCCATCGGCAGCAATCCGCGATTCTCACTTTGGCGGATCATCGCGTCGACGACTTTTGTTTCCATATTCGCGATCAGGCCCGGATAGATCGCGATACCGATATGCCCTTTGGGTCTGGTGACCCGGCCTTCTGCCCAACGCAGGTAATCTGCGACGGACGTAAAGGCCGTAGGCGCGTCAGGGTGATAAATGCCGGTCGAAGGAAGAGGGGTCGGCGACGCAATATGCGTGGGATCGCGGCTATCGCGTAAGGCGGCCCAGAATTCGAAAAGCGCTTTGAGATTTTCCTCCCCGCCGTGGCTGTAATGGGCCATCAGGCGACGCGCGATCAGCGGGGGGAGATTGCCGAAGGCCGGAGGTCCTCCACCGATCCGTATCCACGGTACCGCCGTGTCTTTCAATGCTGAGCCGACGCTTTCCTGGACGCGCGCCAGGTCCATCGGGCGCGGCGTGTCGAGAATGACCAGACCCGCGCCGCCGATCCAATCGGCGGGCGAGCCCGGTGTGCGGGCGACAAAGACACTTTCCAGCGCCAGTCCCTGCGCCCCCGCGAAACCCGCCAGCTTGTCGAGCTTTCCAGGAAGCACAAAGTCATCGGTGATGATTCGCACCACGTTCGTGCGTGTTGAAGCGTTCGGGCGTACATCCTGCGAAAAGGCCTCTCCCGCCCCGGCTACGAGGACAAAGGTCAGGAGCAACGCTGAAGCGAAATGGCGTCCCACGGGAATACCCTCAATAGAAACGCTTGGTGAAGCCTGCGTAGAAGGCGCGACCGGTGCCCGGATAAACTGACGGTGTGCCGGCGGCGATGTCTGCTGCCCGCAAGCTCGGAGTAAAGTCGCCCACATAGGCGACATCGGTGAGATTCCGTGCCTCGAACCATAGCGTGAGCGAATTATCGGGCGCTTTCCATCCCAGCTTCGCGCCATAGAGCGCATAAGCCGGCACGACGAAGGCATTGCCGCCCGAATTGTCGAAGGTGGTGTAGCGCTCGCCGATGTAGCGGATGTTGCCCGATACATAGAATCCGGAGGGGTGACGGTAGCCTAATTCGCCAAAGGCCTGATGCTTCGGAATGACAGGAAGCGTGCTGCTCCCGAACAGTGCATCATTGTCGAAACGGAAGTGGTTGAAGTTGTAGACGGCATTCAGGAAGACGTGGTCGCCGGGATTGAAGACATCCACGAACGGGCGGGTGCGGAAAGCCGTCTCGATCCCGTCGTGGATGGTGCGGTCGGCGTTGAAGGCCGCCTGACTTCCCGAGAGGCCGCAAGAGTATTGTCCGTTCACTTGCGCTCGCTGGCCGGGGGTCAGGCGGGAAAGCGGGATGAGGCCAAGCGCGCATTGCGACAGAATCTCGTCGCGTAGCTGCATGTGATAGAGTGTTACATCGTAATTGAAGCGGTCCCACCCGCCGCGCACACCGACCTCCGTCGTCCACGCTTTCTGCATGCGAAGCCGATCCGTCAGGGCGAGTTGCACGTTCGGATTGCTGAATCCGTTCACGGTCTGCTCGATGCCGAGCAGCGAGAAGATGTCACCGCTGTTAGGCACCTCGGTGCTGCGCGAGATATTGCCGTAAAGGAAATGGTTGGAGAGGTACTCCCAGTTTGCGCCAAACTTCGGATTGACGGCCTCAAATTCGCGATCGTAGTTGCGGCGGCCAGTCGAACTGCCCGGGCCAAACAGGCCACCGGCGATGACGGGACCGCTGTACTCGTCTTTCAGCGTGCGATTGGTCCAGAAGGCCTGCAAACCGGTGAAGAGGTGCACGCGCGGCAAGACTTCGAGTGCTGCTTCCGCGTAACTTTCGTGCAGCCATGACGTGAAGGCGTCGTTGTAGACGAGCGCGGCCTTCTGATTGCCCGACGATCCGGGCACCCACTGGAAGTCCCGATATCGGGCGGTCTCATAAGTCGGGCGGTAGCCGGCGACCAACTCCAGCGGCTTGCCAGCGATTTCCCCCTTCTGTTCCATGCGGAAGGAGACGCCATGATCCTTCCACGCCACATCGACGATGCCGGCGCGCGGCGACGGTAGATGATCGAAGGCTGTTGCAATGTAATACGGCGAGATCTCGATCGACGTCGATCCTAGCCGGAACAAGGTCTTGTTTACGATACGGGCGTAGTCAAAATCGGCACGCAAATTATAGGGGAACGACGTGTTGCCAGGGTCATATCCGCTTCGGCGATAGATCGGGAGTTGATTGAGTGGAATACTGGTCGGCAATTCCTGCTTGTTGCTTCCGATCGCAACATAAGTGCGGCTGTCGACGATGTCGTTCGGACGCCAGCCGACATTGCCGCTGAAGCGCTTCGTATCATTCTGCGAAAAGTATTCGTACCCCTTGTTGTGATAGGCGTTCGTCTGAAGATAGTAGTCGAAATTGTCCTTGGCTCCGCCGTATTCGAGCTGACCCTGCAGATTTCCGTAGCTTCCGAACGCGCCGGAGATCGCTGCACCTGGCGCAGTGAGGCCCGTCTTGGAGACGAGATTGATAGCGCCGCCGGTGGCGAGCGCGCCATAGCGCAGGCTGTTCGCGCCACGATAGACCTCGATGTAATCCACCGCCTTGAGATCGAAGATCGACGGTGTATTGCCGCTTTCGATGCGGCCTAGCGGTACCCCGTCGATGAAGGCGCGCACGCCGCGACCGCTGCGCGGCCCCGTTTGCGACGAGTCACTGCCACGCATCGAAATCGTGCCCTGCCCGTTTTCGCCTTTGTCGGTGACGTAGACTCCAGGCGTTTGCTCGAGCGCTTCGCGAATGTTCGCCTGATTGCCCGGGTCCTGTTGTGTAACGGAAACCACCGCCTCGGCGCCCGGCCTGCGCAGGAAACGCTCGCGCTGGGCTTCGAAAGGCGCCGGATTGTTCGGGATCTCGCCCCGCGGAATTGGCAGTGCGGAGCCAGCCACGCGGCCGGCGGGGCGACTGCGAGCCGCAGTCGTTCGGGGCGCGGGACGCTGCGCGGGCGCCTGTACGGTGATCGTCTCAAGAAGAACAGGATTTGCGGGGGGAGCGGCCGCCTCTTGTGCCTGAATGGAACCGGCACCAAAACCCACCAAATGTGCAACCAAACCCGCACTAAATCGACCCGCCCGCCCGTTTTTTGACCGACTCCCCCTCAAATCGCCCCACAACTTCACGATCAGTCCCCAACTACGTAATGTTATAACATAACGTCTCCGTATCGGACAATGATGTCAAGGTCAACGTATGAGGGAGTGGACGATGGGCTATGAAGGTTTAAGAAGCATCGCGCGGTACGTGCGCCGACTGAGAAAGAGCCTCATTGCGGGCACGGCAGTATTGCTCGCTCTGGTCGATCCTGCCGACGCGCACCCGCACGTATGGGTGACGATGCAAAGCGAGATCGTTTACGCGGAAGACGGCACGGTAACGGAGATCCGCCACCGGTGGACCTTCGACGAGATGTTCTCGACCTTCGCAGTGCAAGGCCTCGATAAGCGCAAGAAGGGAGAGTTTTCTCGGGAGGATCTCGCCGGCCTTGCCCAAGTAAATGTAGAGTCTTTGCAGGAGTACCGTTACTTCACTTTCGTGTGCTCGTCGTCCAAGCGCGTCTTGCTTCAAAAGCCAACCAACTACTGGCTGGATTACAACGACGGCCTGCTGACGCTGAACTTCACCCTTCCATTGAAGACACCGGTAAGCGCGCAAACGCTCAGCCTTGAATTCTACGATCCCGTCGGCTTTGTCGATTTCACCCTCAGCGAGCGCAATGCGATGAAGCTCATCGGCGCGCCGGCCGCCTGTAAACTCAACATTCGCAAGCCGCCCGCGGGACCGTCGACATCGACCCTCAGCGAGGCATTCTTCAATTCGCTTACGGCATCGAGCAACTGGGGTGAGCAATTCGCCAACAAGATTACGATTCAGTGCTGAGTATTTGTCTTGCGAGAGTCGGGACGCGCCGATAGGCGGGCACACCCTTAAATTCAGTTGATCCATTTCCGGGTCAGCGATGGAGAAAGTCAATGTCACCGTTTGACATCGCTAGGCGAGCTTTGATCGAACCGATCGGCGCAAACGGCCCTGCAGCTCCGCCGCCAAATTTGTGGATTGGGAGGGATAAAATGGAGGAGCTATCTGAAGAGCTTGTTGTGGTCGTGATCCAAACCGTTCCGTAGCGCCCGCGCCACCCGCATCGCGCGGGCACCGTCCTTTGGTTATCTGCCGACGTCTCCGTCATCGCAAATCGGCGCGTCAATCTCAGCCATGACCCACCCTCCCCGCTTTGACTATTGCCGCGGCTCGCTCAATTGCCGAACCGCGGCGGTTACTGCCTCGCGTGTCAGCGGCCACCGAACTTCGGCGGCCGCTTGGCATTGAAGGCCTCGACGCCTTCCTTGAAATCATCCGACTGGCGCAGGCGGCTGTAGCAGTGGCCCTCGAGTTCGATCGCGATCGCGAGCGTCGAGTCCTCGGTATCGTTCAGGAGCTTCTTGGCCGTTCGCTGCGCGAGCGGCGAGAACGTGCGAAGCTCGTCCACCAGCCTGTCGGTCGCCTTCTCCAATTCCGCATCCGGCACGCATTCCGTCACGATGCCCCACTCCAGCGCTTGCTTCGCCGAGATGCGCTTGGAACGCATGACGATGTCCTTGGTGCGGGTGATGCCGACCATCTTCTGCAACCGTGCCGAGCCGCCTGATCCCGGGATCTGTCCGAGCTTCTGTTCCGGCAGCGCGTACTGCGTGGTTTCGGACGCGATCCGAAAATCACACGCGAGCGAGAGCTCAAAACCGACGCCGAAACAATAGCCACGGTTGGCGACGATCACCGGCTTGGCGCAGCGTGCCGGCGCGGCGATGTTCCAGGCAAGCTTCGAGACATGTTCGGGACTTGCCTCCATGAAACCACCAATATTGCCGCCGCTGGAGAAATGCTCTCCTTCCGACCGCACCACGATGATGCGAACGCGCGGATCCTCGTCGAGCGTTTCGAACGTCAGCCGGAGTTGGTCGCGCTGCGGCATCGCCACGATGTTGTAGGGCGGTCGGCCGAGGACGATGTCGGCGCGTTCATGCGCCTCGTCAATTTCGACCTTGAACCCGTCCAGCTTGGCAAGGCGAGGATCGGCAAATGTGTAGGGTGACGGCATCTGTGCTTCCTTCTGTTGATGCTTAAGGTCAGGCGGCGTCCGGCGGTGGCTGGCGCTCGGTCTCGTAATCCCCGGCCACGAGCAGTCGCCGCAGCAGCTTGCCGACCGGCGATTTCGGGATAGCGTCGACGAAGACGTAGCGTCGCGGCCGCTTGAAATTGGCGAGCCCCGAGGTGCGGCAGAACTGCTCCAGCTCCACCTCGGATACGAGCTTGTTGCGCTTGACGAAGGCGGCGACGATCTTGCCCCATTTCTCGTCGGCAATGCCGACCACCGCGACCTCGGACACGGCGGGATGCAGCGACAGACAGCTTTCGATCTCGACCGGAGAGACGTTCTCGCCGCCCGTAATGATCATGTCGTCGACACGGCCCGTGACGTAGAGATCGCCATCCGGATCGACAAAGCCGGTATCGCCGGTGAAATACCAGCCCTCGCGCAGCGCCTTGGCATCCGCTTCGGGCCGCCGCCAGTAACCTTCGAACGCCTCATCGCCGGCAAGCAATGCGATGATCTCGCCCTCCTCGCCGACCGCGGCAAGCTCCGCGATCGAGCGCGCGCCGACCCGCACCACCCTGACATGCTGGTTGATGCCAGCCTTGCCCGCTGAGCCTGGTTTCGTCGCGGCATTCTGGTCGATCGTAAAGGTGTAGATCTCCGAGCTGCCATAGTGATTGACGAACAGTTCCGGCCTGAACGCGTCGTTCAGCTTCTTCAACAGTCCATCGGTCATGGACGCGCCGGCGAAGCCGAGTTTGCGTACGCTCGACACGTCGGTCGCGGAAAACGCCTCGTGGTGGACGAGATCGTGGTACAGCGTCGGCACCAGATAGAGGTTGCTGATCTTCTCCCTTTCGATCAGCGCCAGCGCCTGGCGGCTGTCATAGCGCGGCAGGCAGACGAAGGTGCCGCCGATCAGGGACATCGCGAGCAGGGAGCGAACGCCCATGGTGTGGTAGAGCGGCATCACGCCGAGGGTGCGCTCGCAGCGACCATAGAGGTTTTGCGCGACATGGGCGATC
This sequence comes from Bradyrhizobium sp. AZCC 2176, assembly GCF_036924645.1. Taxonomy (NCBI): domain Bacteria; kingdom Pseudomonadati; phylum Pseudomonadota; class Alphaproteobacteria; order Hyphomicrobiales; family Nitrobacteraceae; genus Bradyrhizobium; species Bradyrhizobium sp. AZCC 2176. The sequence goes on from NZ_JAZHRX010000001.1 coordinate 909,656, forward strand.
GCCGCAGCCCGTTCGGCGCGATGCCGCCGCGGCACGCCCTTCGGCCGCGAGGTCGTGCCCGACGTGTAGAGCATGATCGACCAGGCGTCGGCGCCCACGCGCGGCTCGGCGTCAGGCGCGCTGCCCTCGATCATCTCGGCAAAGCGGATCGCCTCGCCTGCTCCCGGATCGACTCGGACGCGCCGCAATTGGCCGGCGCGCGACGACTCCCTCACGGCCTCCGCGGAGACGTCCTGATAGAAGATGGCGCAGGCCTCGGAATTCTCGATGCAGAAATCCAGCTCGTCGGCCTTGGCGCGCCAGTTGATCGGCGTGATGACGATCCCTGCGAACTGGCAGGCCCAGTGCAGCGTGGCCGCCTCCCAGCGGTTCTGCAACAGGGTGATGACGTGATCTCCCGGCTTCAGGCCGAGTTGGTCGAACGATCCCACCAGCGCCGAGATCTTCTCGAACCATTGCCGATAAGTGAGGCGGAGATCGCCATCAACCAGCGCAATGGCGTTGGGATCGCGCGACGCACTGGCAACGAAGCTGCTGCCGAGATCAAGCATCTGAGGTCTCTTCCGTGGCGGTGGCAAGCTCGGCGGCCGCTTCCAGCGCCGACTGAATGATCGGGGTGTAGCCGGTGCAACGGCACAGATGGCCACTCAGGAGATCGCGGATCCCGTCCTCGGTCGGCGCCGGCTGCCGGCTCAGATAGTGGTCGAGCGACATCAGGATTCCGGCAGTGCAGAAGCCGCACTGGAGCGCATGGTTGCGCCGAAAGGCGCTTTGTAGCGCGCCGAGCCGGTCCGGCGAGGGCGCGAGCCCTTCGACCGTCCTGATATCGCAACCATCGACCTGCACCGCGAGCGTGAGACAGGCGCGCGTGAGCATGCCGTCGACAACGACGGTACAGGCGCCGCAGACGCCGTGCTCGCAGCCGACATGAGTGCCTGTCGCACCGAGCTGATGGCGCAGGAAGTCGGAGAGCAGCATGCGCGGCTCCGCTTCCGCTTCGACCGGCTTGCCGTTCAGCGCGAGCCGAACGGGATGGCGGCCGTTGGCGCCGAGGCGGGTCATTGCAGCACCTCGCCGATCAGATCGCGGCCGATCATCCGCACGAGGTCGCGGCGGTAGCGCGCGGTCGCGTGGACGTCATCGCGTGCATCGAGTTCATAGGCAAATCCGTTCAAGGCGTCATCGAGCGCGCTGCCTTCAAGTCGCGGCCAGTCGCGCGCGGTCGGAACGTCGGCGATGCCGCCCACGGTGAAGCGAATCCCGGCCGGCGTCGCCATCGCCGCGCAGGCGACGATGGCGAAATCGCCGTGCCGTCGCGCAACCTCGCGGAACGCAAAGCGCGCTTTGCGGATGATTGGAAGAGATATGCCTTCGATCAGTTCGTCATCTGCGCGCGCGGTCAGCATCATGCCGGCGAAAAAGTCCTTTGCCGCCACGCGCCGCCGCCGCTTCGCGCTGCGCAGATGCACCTCGCCGCCGAGCGCGACCAACGCGAGCGGCATCTCGGCGCTGGGATCGGCATGCGCGAGCGAGCCGCAGATCGTGCCGCGACTGCGGGTCTGCGCGTGCCCGACCCATGGCAGCGCGAGCGCCACGAGTGGCAGGGCCTCGGCGAGAGCAGGCCAAGCCAGCAGCTCGGCCTGGCGCACCGCGGCGCCGACGACGACGGCGCCCGCCTTCTGCTCGATATGACGGAGCTCCTTCAGGCGCATGATGTCGATCAGCAGCTTTGGCTTGGCGAGACGCATGTTGAGCATCGCCATCAGCGACTGGCCGCCGGCGAGCACGCGCGCATTGCCGCCTTCCTGCGCGAGCCCCTCGAGGACTTCGCCGGCGGTTTCGGCGCGGACATAGTCGAACGCGGCAGGCTTCATCGGCGCCCTCCGAAGAGGCCCGCAAGCCTTGCAAGCAATGCGAAGAGCGAGAAGCCGCCCGCGGCCCCGCCACCGCCGGCCTTGCGGGCGAGCGCCATGAAGAACTGCGCGATGATCACCCGCGTAGCGCCGTCCAGCAGACGGCCACCGATGCTCGCGACCTTTCCGCCGATGGCAGCGTCATAGCTATAGGTCAGCCGCGTGCCGCCCCTGCCGTCGCCCTCGAGCGTGATGCGTCCCTCGGCACTGCCGAAACCGAGCGCGCCGTCGGCACGTCCGCGCAGCGTGACTGCGCGCGGCGGGTCGAGATCGAACAGATCGACGTCGGCGCGATAGCGCCCGGTGACAGGGCCGATGCCGAGCGTCACGTCGGCGCGGAAGTGTGTCTCGGAAATCTGGTCGACGTGCTGGCAACCCGGAATGACGGATTGCAGCGTTGCTGGATCGAGCAGCATGGTCCAGACCTGCTCCGGCGCTCCCTTCACGGCGGCTTGCCCCGCACCGCGAAGCCGCCGGTCTCCTTCCCGGGCCGGCGCGGCGATCGAGCGGCCCGCTGGAGGCGGTGGTTCGGCGCCGCGCACGAGGTCCGCGAGCCGTGCCGGCACCAGCGGCAGCGTGACATCGGCGAGCCCAAGCGCATCCGCCACCGCATTGGCGATGCAGACCGGCGTCGACATGCAATTGCCTTCGCCGACGCCCTTCGCTCCGAGCGGTGTGAAGGGCGACGGCGTCTCCATGTGGATTATCTGCGGCTCCGGCACCTCGGTAGTGGTCGGCAGCAGATAGTCGGCCAGCGTTCCCGTCAGGAAGCTTCCATCATCGCCGTAGGCATATTCCTCGTAGAGCGCAGCGCCCAAGGCCTGCGCGAAGCCGCCGTGGATCTGCCCGTTCACCATGCCGGGATGCAGGATCGTGCCGCAATCATGCATGGTCACGTAGCGATCGACGCGTGTTTCAAGGGTGGTGCGATCGATCTCCACGCCGCAGAAATCGAAGATGAAGCCGTGGCAGAGCGAGGAGTTGATGCGATCCTCATCGTCAGGCGGCGTCAGTTCCGTGGGCGTCCAGAACACGGTCTCGCGAATGGTCTGACCGGCGTCGTCCGGAAGGGAGCCCGGCGACCAATGGCCGAGCGCGGCCACGCGTGAGAATGCAATCCGGTTTTCCGGATTATGCCGGGACGCGACGAACCCTTTGGCGAATACGATATCCGCCGGTTCGACATTCAACTGGCTGGCGGCGATGCGGGCGAGACGGTCGGCCACGCGTTGGGCCGCCAGCTTGGCGGTGCCGGCTACCGCTGCGGCGAAACGGCTGGCATAATTGCCGGACGCGATTGACCAGGCGTCCTTGGCGGTGTCGATCTCGGTATTGACCCGGACATCTTTCGGCTCGAGGCCGAAGACGTCGGCGACGACCTGCGAGAGCACGGTGCGATGGCCCTGCCCCTGCGGCACGGAGGCCACGTGAACCGTGACGCTGCCGACGGGATCTAGGCCGACGGTCGCGGTGGCCTGCGCGCCGTTCTTCGACCCTGCCTTGCGGCGCTCGGCCGCCGACAGCACGGTCGTGATATAGCCCATGTTGGACACACTGGGCTCGACAACCGCGGCAAGACCGATGCCATACAGACGCCCCTGCGCACGCGCCTGCTCGCGGCGCGCCTTGAGTTCGGCAAGCTTGCCCTCCTCGGCCGCTCTCATGACCGCTTCCCGGTAATTGCCGGAATCCAGCAACGCGCCGGTCGCGGTGCGATAGGGAAAGGCATTCGCATCGATGAGATTGCGCCTGATGATTTCGAGCGGGTCGAGGCGGAGGCCGATGGCGATGCGTTGCACCAGCCGCTCCAGCGCAAAGTAGACCTGCGGTCCGCCAAAGCCGCGATTGAGGCCGGTTGGCGTCTTGTTGGTGACGACGACACGATTGCGGATCCTGACGTGGCGGATGTCGTACGCGCCCGTCATGTTGCCGTGCATGCGGTAGAGGGTTGCCGGCTCGGGTGCACGCAAATGCGCGCCGCAATCCTCGACCTGGTTCCAATCGAGCGCGAGAATTTTGCCATCTGCGGCAACGGCCGCCGACAAGGTCGTGGCCCGGTTGGTCGCGGATACGGATGCGGCGAGGTGCTCGAGCCGGTCCTCGATCCACTTGACCGGTCGGCCTGCGACGCGAGCTGCTGCTGCGATCAGCACGATGTACGAAAAGACCCCCTGCTTGACGCCGAAACTGCCGCCGGAGTCCGGAGGCGTGCGCAGCCGCAACCTATTACCCGGCACCTTGAGGGCGCGCGCAATCACGGTATGGATGCTGAACGGACCCTGGAAATTGGCCAGGATCTCGAAGGCATCCTCCGCAGCATCATGCGAGGCGATGACGCCGTAGGTCTCGATCGGCGTACAGGAGTTGCGGGGATATCTGATATCGATCGAGAAACGGTGCGGCGCGTTCGCAAAGGCATGCTCGGGATTTCCGTAGCGGAACGTGCGATCGCTTGCGAGATTTTCCGGAAAGCCGTCGTGCAGGAGGGGAGCCTCCGGCGCAAGTGCGCCGAGCGGATCGACGACGGCGGCTCGTGGGCGATACTCTACGGCAATCAGCTCGGCTGCGTCTTCGGCTCGGGCGCGGTCCGTCGCCACGACCACCGCCACCGGCTCGCCGACATAGCGTACGCGATTGACCGCGATCGGCCAGCACTCGACGGGCGCTTTCACTCCCACGACAAGACTCGATGTGACGGCCTTGACCTGCTCGCCCGTGAGGACTGCCGCAACTCCCGGCAGCAGCTTTGCCGCTTCGGTATCGATTGCAAGGATATCGGCATGGGCATGCGGCGAACGCAGGATCGCCGCGTGAAGCGTGCCCGGTTGAACGCCGAGATCATCGATGAAGCGGCCGCGACCGCTCAGCAGCGCGGCATCCTCGACGCGTTCGATCGAGCGGCCGACCCAAGGCCGGCCTTCCATGTCGACAGATGCGGATCGAGCCGCAGCATGCGCCATTTCCGACATTCCTCCCGATCGCGCGCTCTGCGACGCCATGTGGAGCAGATGTAAGAACGCCGGCCCGCCGGGCCATACCGTCAGCTCTCACCACTTACCAAATCGTCTCATTTGCAAGTCCGCGGCAATAGTCAGTTGGCAAGGCGCGAGACGTTGCGAAACTCGCGCGGACTCACGCCGGTGTGATCGCGGAAGAAGCGCGTGAAATGCGCCGGCTCCGGAAAGCCGAAGCGCTCGCTGAGTGCGCCGAAGGGCACATCCTGATGCATCACCGCATCGAGTACCCGCTCCATGCGTACCACATTCAGATAGATCTTTGGCGACACACCGAGCGAAGCCTCGAACAGGCGAAAGAACTGCGCACGCGACAAGCCCGCGTCCTTCGCGAATTGATCGACGCTGGCGCACGAACCGTCCCGGGTTCGCATCGCTTCCGTGACGCGCCTGATCCGCCAGTCGCAGCTCTTCGCATTCATGCCGCGGATCGAATTCGGAAAACGGCGCCAGGACGTGAAGCGCTCGATTACCGCGATCATGAGCTCCGAGAGGGCTTGTTCATGGACACGGGTGCAGTCCGGATGCTCCACCAACTCGGCGGCCAGCCGGAGCGTGAGCTGACGAATCCGCGGCGAGATTTCACCCGAACGCTGCTCGAAAAAGCCGGGCGCGCCGCTGGCCGCCCAGCCGGGACGAAACTCCCTTAGCCAATGCGGTTCGACGTAGAGCGCGAGAATGAGAGTCCGCGGTCGCGCCGGGTCGTGCACGTAGGCATGCGGCGTCCAGGCATCGACCAGCACAGCGTTGGTATCCGTGAGCGGATATGCCCTGTCGCCCACCAGGAATTGCGTGTCGGCGCCTTCAACCTTGAGGAGGACGTGGCACTGCGGGTGCGCGTGACGCACCAGCGAGCGGTCCATGTCCAGGAGCGCAACCCGACCAAAGGCGCCGTGAGCAATGCGCAGAGCTGTCGACATACTGTCCTCCTCTTCACAAGCTGCTTCATTTCAGCGCAAGGCGGGCACCTCACGAGGATCGTATCGCGTGCCGCGACGCCAGCGCACGCTCACGCAATTGCGTCAGCGTGGCAGCCGGAGCAATGGCTTCTGCATCGATCTTCAGTTCCAGGAGGGCTGGCTTTCGCCGCTCGTCTGCAAAGGCCCTTGCCCGGGCAAAGGCCGCAGCAAAGCTGTCGGTTTCCAGGACCTGTTCGCCATAGCCGCCAAAGGAGCGGGCCAGCGCCACGAAATCCGGATTATCGAGCGCGGTCGCGTGAACGCGCCCCGGATATTCCTTCTCCTGGTGCATGCGGATCGATCCGTACATGCCGTTGTTGACGACAATGACAATCACGCCGAGGCCATGTCGCGACGCGGTCGCAAGCTCATTGGCGCTCATCAGAAAGCAGCCATCTCCGGCAAAGCAGACCGCGGTGCGGTCAGGGTGGACCAGTTTGGCCGTGATCGCCGCAGGGAGGCCATAGCCCATAGCTCCTGATGTGGGCGCAAGCTGCGTCCTGAAACCGCCATATCGGTGAAACTTGTGGACCCAGATCGCGTAGTTGCCCGCCCCGTTCGAGATGATCGCATCTTCCGGCAGGGCATCGCGCAAGAACAGCATCACCTTGCCGAGATCAACCGGACCCGGCATGGATCCCGGCGGCACCTGATCGGCGATGAATTCCTCGCGCGCGGCTGCGAGCCACTCGCTCCGTCGCGTTTCCGTCTCGGGTCTGTATCTTTGCGAGGGCCGTAATCCAGCCAGCGCGGCGGTAATCTCGGGCATGCCGGCGTTGATCGAAAGATCGGCCTGATAGACGCGGCCAAGCTCGTTCGGATCGGCATGGACATGCACGAAGCATTGAGCCGGGCGAGGAATTTCAAACAAGGTATAACCTAACGTCGTAGTCTCACCCAGGCGCCCACCCATGGCGATGATCAGGTCGGCGCCGCGAATGCGTTCGATCAGCTTTGTGCTTGGACCAAGGCCGGCGTGGCCGACATAATGCGAATGCCGGTTGTCAAGAATGTCCTGACGACGGAAGCCGGCGACAACCGGCAGGCTGAAGGTCTCGACGAAGCTCTTGAGGTCCGCGCAGGCTCGGGCATTCCAACCGCCGCCACCTACGATGACGAGGGGCCGCTCGGCGCCATCGATCATCTCGACCAAACGGGACAGCTGAGCGGGACCGGGATGGGCGGCAGCCCGCACGTAGCGACCGGCATTCGCGACCGGGGCTCGCTCTGTAAGCATGTCCTCCGGCAGCGAGACCACGACCGGCCCCGGGCGCCCGGACACCGCAACATGGAAGGCACGGCTGACCAGTTCAGGGATGCGCTCGGCGCGATCGATTTCGACGACCCATTTGGCCATGCCACCGAACATCCGGCGGAAGTCGACTTCCTGCCATGCCTCGCGTCCCAGCATGTTGCGGGCAACCTGGCCGATGAACAGGATCATCGGCGTGGAATCCTGAGACGCCGTGTGAACGCCGATTGCGGCGTGGCTTGCGCCCGGCCCTCGCGTGACAAAGCAGATTCCGGGATGCCCGGTCAGCTTACCATACGCCTCGGCCATGTGCGCGGCGCCCGCCTCATGCCGGGTCACGATGGTCCGGATCGCATCGCCCGCCCCGGCGAGCGCATCGATCGCGGCCAGAAAACTTTCCCCGGGCAGGCAGAATACCGTATCCACGCCGTGAATCTTCAGCGTATCGACGAGAATCTCGCCGCCACTGCGCTGGTTTGAAGTCATCAAGATCGGCAACTCTTCGGCTCAAAATACATGGCAGGTCGAACGGATTGGTCCTGGTGGCCATCTTTTTGTTTGAGCATGACCTTTCCGGAAAACCGGTACCCACTTTTCCGGATCATGCTCTAAGCGCCCCTCGAAGAACACGAGAGATCGCGGCCTCGGGACTGTTCTGCAGGGCCGAAGCGAGATCGACGCGCTCCTCACCCTTGACATGAATGCGCTTGAAATCGAGTTCCGGCGCGTCGACCGGCACGGTCGCATCGAGTCCCATCTTGGCGCTGATGCCATCCTTTGTGGTCGGATCGAGCTTGGACCCGAGCGCGCCCGAAACGACCAGAAGATCGCGATCGGCTTGGAAGCGCGTCGCTACCGCCCATTCGATTTCCTCGGAATCGCCGATATTGACGTCCTTGTCGACGACGACAACCTGCTTGATGTCATAGTGGGCGCCGAAGGCACACATGATGATGTTTTTCGGCTCGCCGTCGGACGTCTTGTCGATCTTGACTGCAAGATGGTAGCGGCAGGTGCCGCCGCGCGGGAGACGTACGTCGAGTACGTTCGGGAAGCTGCGCCGCAGATGCTGCAGCAGCGTCGCCTCGCGCGGCACGGCACCGAGAACGAGGTGCTCGTAGCCCCCGCCGACAATGGTGTGGTAGATCGGCCGGGCGCGGTGAGTGACGGCGTCCACTTCGATCACCTCGCGGTTTGCCCGCGGGCCATAGTATTGGGGAAACTCACCAAACGGCCCTTCCGGCTCGCGCACGCGCGGGAGAATTCGCCCTTCGATCACAATCTCCGCCTGGGCAGGCACGCGGACGGAATTGGTCTTGCACTTCACGACATCGACGGACTGACCTAGGAGCGCGCCGGCAATCCCCATCTCGTCCTCATCGAGCGCAGCAATCGCCTGCGACGCCAGCAGCAGTGCCGGATGGACCCCAATGACGATTGCGATCTCAAGCGCTTCGCCTGCCTCCTCGGCCATGCGGAAATAAGAGAGCGTATGCCTGGGCAACAACAGAACGCCGATCCGGTTCGGACCGCTGATCTGACACCGATGGATCGATACGTTCTGGATGCCGTTGCGCGGATTGCGAGCGATCAGCAGGCCTGCCGTGATATAGGGTCCGCTGTCGCGCTCGTTGTGCTTCGGGATTGGTAGCTGCCTGAGAAGGTCCACCTCGTTGTGGACGATTTCCTGAACCGGGCCGCTGCTCACTTCGCGGCTCGGCAGAGGATCGCGCGCCGCAGCAAGGAAGCGCCCCAGCAACTGATCGGCGCCGACACCAATGGATTCGGCGACCCAGTCCCGCGCTGCGAACAGATTGGCGACCACGGGGATGTCGTGCCCGCCGGGCTTTGGAAACAGCACCGCGCGGTCGCGCTCCAGCCGCTTCGAAATGGCGGCAAGCTCATCGGCGAGTTCCACGCCCTCGCGGGCGACAGCAAGCTTGCCGCGCTCGGCAAGGTGGGCGAGCCAGGAGCGCAAGTCCTTCGGCGCGTCCGCCGCAGCGGTTCTAGCCAGGTTATCGGTCTGCATGATGCGATCTTTCCGTGGTCTTCTGCAGGCGTTCAGGGAGCAATTTTTCGTGGCGAACGACGCTTGAGCGCCTCGTCCTCACCCCAGCGGCGCACGACGCCGATGTCGACATCGAACAGGTCGAGCACGCGCCCGACGGTGTGTTCGACCAAGTCCTCCAGACTGTCGGGCTTGGCGTAGAACGCCGGCACGGGAGGCGCGATGATCGCCCCGATTTCAGAAAGCGCGGTCATGGTGCGCAGGTGACCCGTATGCAGCGGTGTTTCGCGCACCATCAACACGAGTCGGCGCTTCTCCTTGAGGACGACATCGGCAGCTCGCGTCAGCAGCGTCGTGGTGACGCCGGAGGCGATTTCCGACATTGACCGCATCGAACAGGGAGCGACGATCATGCCCGCTGTGCGAAAAGAACCGCTGGAGATCGAGGCAGCCATATCGTCAATGGCATGGTTGAAATGGGCGAGCGCCCTCACCTCGGAGATCTTCAAGTCGGTCTCGTAGGCAAAAGTCTGCTCGGCCGTCCTCGACATCACTAGGTGCGTCTCGATGCCGGCATTTCGAAGCAACTGCAGCAGCCGCACACCGTAAGCCACGCCCGAGGCCCCGGAGATACCGATAATCAACCGCGTGGGTGCGCGATCCTGCATCGCCTTCACTCCCTGTTTCGCGATGCCCGCGACGCCAGGCGTTTGCAGCGCGAGATGATTGCTATTGCCTGAACCGCGTGGCGCTCCGGCCCCGGACCACCCGCGTCCGGTCGTTTGAAGGAAGCGTAAAGGCAAGCTAATATCAGCACAAATAATGATTGATGATATACTCGATCATTCGGAGTGATGAGACGGCCGATGCGGAGCCGGCCCGTCGCCCGACAGGGGGAGACGTCGATGGAATTCAGGCAGATCCAATATTTCCTTTGTCTGGCGGAAGAAAAAAGTGTCACCCGCGCGGCGCGCCAGCTCAATATCGTACAGCCGGCGCTCAGCATGCAGATCGCCAAGCTCGAGGCCGAGCTTGGTCAAAAGCTGTTCGAGCGCAGCAGCCATGGAATGACACTGACGGTCGCAGGCGAAGCGTTCTGCCGGCTCGTTTCGCCGATCGCTCGCGATGTCGAATATGCCAAACAGGAAATGGCGCGGCTAAACGGCCGCATTTCCGGCCGGGTATCGGCCGGACTGATCACCTCGGTGGCACAAAGCACCATGGCGAGTTCGTCCGCAACCGTGGCACATCTCTATCCGGAGATCACGCTCTCGGTCTGCGAGGGCTACACCGAGACATTGACCGACTGGGTGAATTCCGGGCTGCTCGACTTTGCGCTGATCAACGTGCCGCGTCGGCGCGTTTCACTCGCGGCGCATCATGTCATGGACGAGGAAATGGTATTCGTCTGTCGAAAGGATGCGCCGACCAAGCCGCCGGCGAACCTGCGGTTCGGGCATCTGGCCGAGTTCGACCTGGTCATGCCGTCGAAGCGGCACGGCTTGCGCATGATCCTGGAGGAGCACGCTGCCGCGGCGGGCATCGAATTGCGGCCGCGGCTCGAACTCGACACCCTGCCCGCTCTCTGCGATGTGGTTGCCACCACGAACCTTGTGTCGGTACTACCGACGATCGCGCTGCAGCAATCGCTGGCAGATGGCAGGGTCAAGGCGCATCGCTTTGCCGAGCCGCGGATCGTCCGGTCGATCGCCTGGGTTCATCATCCGCGCCGAATGGTGTCCGCGGCTGCGCGGGCAGTACTCGATATCATTCGTCACGACCTGGTCGAGGCCGCGACATCGGCGAGCAACTACATCCAGCCGGTTTCGGAAACGACTGCACGGCACCGGAGCCCACGGCGCGCCAAGTCACGGTCGGTGCGTTCCTGATATCACTGGAAGCTATCGCATTCATCATCGGTAATTATTTGCGGAGATGACACGCCGCACTCTATGAGAGAGCCCTGCACAACGGGGACAGTTCTCATGACAGGCGATCTTCGCATCTCCTCGCCGCGCGCGCGCAGCTGGGGCGCCGGCAGCGGAACGAACCCTGAGGATCGCCTGCGGCAACGCCTGCCAGCGCTTGACGATATTGAGCGCTGCGCCCGCCGCCGTATCCCGCGCTTTGCCTTCGACTTCCTCGAAGGCGGCACGGGAGGCGATCTGAACACGCGGCACAATCGAGAAGCGCTCGATGTCGTGGAACTGGTGCCGCGCTACGGCAGTCCGGCTGCCGTGCAGACGGAGGTTGACCTGTTCGGCGTCCGTTGCGCCGCGCCGATCGGCATTTCTCCCGTCGGGGTCGACGGCATCATCTGGCCCGGCGCCACGCGGATTCTCGCGAGCGCCGCCGGCAAGGCACGAATTCCTTATATCGCCGGCACGCTGGCCACCGCTGCGATCGAAGAGGTCGCCGAGCTTGCCGGCCCCTATGCCTGGTTCCAACTCTATGGATTGCCCGCCAACGACCACGCCGTCACCTTCGATCTGATCAAGCGGGCGGATGCTGCCGGCGTGCGGGTGCTGGCCGCAACACTGGATGCACCGGTCCGCTCCAAACGGCCGCGCGACCTGCGCAACGGTTTGGTGGTCCCGTTCCGGCCCACGCCAAAGACGATCCTGGATGTCGCGCTGTCGCCGTCGTGGCTGCTCGCGCTCGCTACCGCGGGGACCCCGGCCTTTCGCAACATGGAGCGCTATGTTGAACAGCCGGCGACGCTGGCGAACACGGCCGGCTTTGTGCAGACCCAGATCAAGGGCACGTTTTCGTGGGAAGTGCTGAAACGGATGCGGGATGCCTGGCCGGGGGCGCTGGTCGTGAAGGGTGTCATGCATCCCGACGATGCCGAGATGGCCATTGCAGCGGGAGTGGACGGCATCCTGGTTTCCAATCACGGCGGCCGGCAATTCGATGCAGCGCCTGCCGCGATCGATGTCCTGCCCGCGATTGTTGCATCCGTTGGCAGCAGAGCCACTATCCTGTTCGACAGCGGCATCCGCTCAGGCCTCGATGTTGCACGCGCCATCGCGCTCGGCGCCCGCGGCACATTTGCCGGCCGCGCTTTCCTTCTCGGCCTCGGTGCGCTCGGCGAGCGAGGCGCCTCCTATGTGGCCGGACTGTTGAAGGAAGAGCTGGAAACCGCAATGGGGCAATTGGGCGCGCATTCTCTCGAAGCATTAGCGCAACTGACATGTCGCCATCGGGGCGCTTTCGATTTTGCCTGAGTGCGCGACACGTCGCCGGCGAACGGTTGGCGTCTTAGATCGAGCCTATTCGCCGCAGAACCGCAATCGACAGCCTGGCCAGCTCACCCGACTACGCTTTTTGAGACACTTTGGTAAGTCGCGAGACTCGACGGGATCGAGGCGCGTCCGTTACTTGCTCAGAATTGGACCTCAAGTGCACCCAAGTGCGCCAGGAGGAGACGTTCGGGTACGCGTCGTGTGCCACATGGACAGGGCTGTCCGGGTGGTCACGGTCCGCCAGCCCCTCACCCATTGAGGACGCCAATGCTATCTCGCTCTACTGCCATTGCGCTTTGCACATTGTCAGCTCTCTTCATGCACGGTGCTTCGGCAACCGCAGACAATTATCCCTCCCGCCAGATTACGTTGGTGGTGCCTTTTCCGGCTGGGGGCGCAAGTGACGCCATCACGCGTATCCTTGCCGACAAGTTGGGAGAGTCTCTCCGCAGCACCATTGTGGTCGAAAACAAGGGAGGCGCCGGCGGCAACATCGGCACTCACAGCGTGGCGAGGGCTGCTCCGGATGGTTACACGCTGCTGCTGAGCTCTTCAGGTCCGCTCGCGGTCAACAAGACATTGACGGCAGATCTTCCCTATGATCCGGAGACTGCCTTCGAGCCGATCTCGTTGATCTCGACGATGCCCAATGTTCTGGTCGTCAATCCGAACAAGATTCCCGCATCCAACGTGCAAGAATTCATCGATTTTGCGAAGGCGAGCCCAGAGCAGATATCATTTTCGTCGATCGGCAATGGAAGCTCGCAACATCTTGCTGGCGTGCTGTTCGAGCGCCGGACAGGAACGCGTTTGATTCATGTCCCCTACCGTGGGGCCGGCCAACTTACCGTCGATCTTGTTTCGGGCGACGTGCCGGCCAGCTTTCAGCTCATACCCAACATTGCAAGCCAGTTGCAGGCTGGTCAGATAAAGCCACTCGCGGTGACGAGCAAGCAACGCAGCAAGGTCCTTCCGAATGTCCCCACGATGGCGGAAGCGGGAATTTCGGATCTGGAATCCTTTGCATGGTTCGGCCTGCTCGTTCCGAAGGGAACGCCAAAGCCAATTGTCGATCGACTGCATGGCGAGGTGGTCAAGATCATGTCCGATCCGGCGGTGCAGAAACGGATGATCGATATCGGAGCCGATCCGGTCTACACAAGCCAGGCCGAATTCAAGGCTCTGATCTCGTCGGAAGTGATCAAATGGCGCAATCTCATCAAGGAAGCCGGCATTTCCAGCAACTGACGACAATGGCCCTGCCCGAATCTGCTGCTCGTCGGCGCAGGCTGACAGATCATGGCTACAAGATGACTAGCTGGATGGCCGCCTCAATTGTCCCGTCGAATCTGCAAGACCGCCGAGGTAATGCGCGGCTTCCGTGATGTCGGCGACGATCTCGCTTCCCGCGCGATCAGCGTCACCCGCCATGATCGCCTTCAGCGCGGCAGTGTGGTGATCCCATCCTTTCAAGAGCACGACATATTCGGGAATCACGAAGGACAGCACCGGTCCGCAGCGCAGCCACATGTTCTCGATGGTCTCGACCAGCAGCGGGATCCCCGACATCGCGTAAATCCCGAAATGAAATTTCCGATGATGCTCGAGATAGCTTTCGAGCTTTCGCGCCTTGATCAGCGACTGCATTGTCGCCAGCCGCTCCTCAAGACGGCGAAGCGCGGCAGCATCATGTCGATGCACGGCGGCTTCGCGCGCCGCACGTCCTTCGAGCGCGCAGCGCACCACCGTAAGATCTGCCAGTTCCTTGCGTGTCAGGTTTGGCACGATCGCCGAATTGCGCGGTCCCTGCTGCAGTACGCCCTGCGCCACCAGACGGGTGAGCGCGTCGCGTACAGGCGTGATCGACGTCCCAAAACTTTCGGCCAGCGCGCGCAAGGTCAGGACCGTGCCGGGCTCGAACCGCCCGGCCAACAACGCATCGCGCAACTGCGCGTGCGCGAGATCCCACAGCGGCTCGCGTTCGATTCGCTTCAATGACGTTGTCATCGGACGCTCGCTATCGCAGCGCGCAACATGGCGCAAATCCCTCGCAAGGCGGCCTATTGACCACCAGATGTTGTTTATTATAACAAACAACAAAACGGGAGGAAACAAGAATGCTCAAATCACCAGCGATTATTCTGGCGTGGGCGCTGGCCGCGTTTCAGGCCACCGCTGCCCAGGCCCAGACCGCCTATCCGGCGCGAGACATCACCTTGATCGTGCCCTGGAATGCCGGCGGCTCGAACGACGTCGCAGCACGGGCGCTGGATCCGATCCTGCGAGAGCACGGCATCAAGATCGTGATCGAGAACGTGGTCGGCGCCACCGGCACGATCGGCATGCGCCGGGTGGCGAGCGCCGCCCCCGACGGCTACACCATCGGCATGGGCACCAGTTCGACGCTGGCGCTGATCGCGCAGGGCAAGACGCCGCTCACCAATGCGCAGTTCACCCACATCGCCCGCGTCTCCACCGATCCGCTGATCCTGCTGGTGCCGACGAAGGCCGAGCAGAAATCGCTCGACGATTTCATCAAGCTCATGAAGGCCAATCCCGACAAAGTCACGATCGGCACGCCCGGCAACTACAATCTCAACCACATCTTCGCGTCGATGACCGCGCGCGCCGCAGGCGTCAACTATGTCAACGTGCCCTACACCGGCGGATCGAAGGTGGTCGCCGACCTGCTCGGCGGGCACGTCGCTTCCGGCGTGCTCAAGCCGTCGGAAACGCTCGGGCAGATTCAGGAAGGCCTGCTCAAGCCGATCGGTGTCTTCGCCAACGAACGGCTGGAGATGTTTCCGGATGTGCCGACCTTCAAGGACAAGGGATACGACGTGTTCCCCTACGGCCCGGTCGTCCAGATGGCCTATGTGGTCGCGCCGGCCAACCTGCCCGCCGATGTCAGAACCAAGCTGATCACTGCGTTTCGCGCAGCGATCCAGGATCCGCGCTTCAAGGAATTTTCCAAAAAGAACGCGTTCCTCGTCGACGACCTGACCGGCGATGCCCTGACCAAGGAAGTGGACAGCGTCGCCGCCGCGCTCGGCACGGTGGCAGCGCAGGTCTTCCCGAAGGACCAGAAAGAATAAGCGGCGGCATCGCCGCTCTCCCTGTTCCCCGCATTCCAGACAAAGGCCACGCGCTTGCCCATCAAGAAAATCACCTGTCACGTCGTTGCGGCCCCGGTGCAGCGGCCCTTCACCTCCTCGCGCGGCTGGCTCTACAAGACCCGCGGCACTTGCCTGGTCGAGATCGAGACCGATGACGGCATCGTCGGCTGGGGCGAATGCTACGGCCCTTCCGCCGTCGCCAAGGCCTTCATCGACACCCAACTAGCGCCGCGCGTGATCGGCCGTGATCCGTTCGACGTCGAAGTGATCTGGGAAGACCTCTATAACCGGATCAAGGATTACGGCCCGAAGGGCATGTCGATCGCCGCCATCAGCGGCATCGACATCGCGCTGTGGGACATCGTCGGCAAGGCCTGCAACAAGCCGGTTCACAAACTGATCGGCGGCGCGTTCCGCACCGAAGTCGATGCCTATGCCACCGGACTCTACTTCACCGACATGAACCGGCTGGTCGACGAGGCCGTCGAGGAAGCATCGGGTTACGTCAGGAAAGGCTTCAAGGCGATCAAGATGAAGATCGGCCTCGGCGCGATCAAGCGCGATTTCGATCGCGTCAAGGCGGTGCGCGAGGCCATCGGCCCCGACGTCAAGCTAATGGTCGACGCCAATCATTGCCTCACCGTTCCCGCCGCGATCCGGCTTGGCCGCAGACTGGAGGAACTGGATATCGAGTGGTTCGAGGAGCCGATCTCGCCGGAGGACATCGACGGTTATGTCGAGGTATCGCGGGCGCTCGACATGGCCGTGGCGGGCGGCGAGAATGAATTCACCCGCTGGGGTTTTCGCGACGCCATCGTGCGCAAGGCGATGGACATCGTGCAACCGGACGTCTGCGCGGCGGGCGGCATCACCGAATGCAAGAAGATCGCGGCGCTTGCCTCGACGCATGGCGTGGAATGCGTGCCGCATGCGTGGGGCTCCGCGGTCGGTATCGCCGCCACCATCCACTTCCTGGCGTCGATACCGAACCAGCCGCCAAGCCTGTTTCCAATGCCGCCGATGCTGGAATTCGAGCAGGAGGAAAATCCGTTCCGCGATCATCTGGCCGTCGTGCCGATCAACCAGGTCAAGGGCACGATTGCGGTTCCGACCGGCGCCGGCCTCGGCATCGAGATCGATCGCGGCGTGATCGACCGCTACCGCGTCGCCTGAAGTGGTTACCGCATTATGAAATTTGTCAGCTTCAGCGCGCAGGGTTTTGTTCGCGCAGGCGTGCTGCTCGGCGATGGCGCCGACGCGAGCGACCAGGTCGTCGATCTCGCGCATCCGTCGATGCGCGAGGCGCTGCGAGGCACCGCGCCGCAGATGCTGGCCTTGATCGAGGCTGGCCTCGCGGGCGCCGTGGTACGCATCGGCGCCCACGGTTTGGCAGAGGACGCAAGACTTCCAGTCACCTCGGTCACGCTGACGGCACCGCTGCCCGAGCCGCGACGTATCTTCGGCATTGCGCATAACTACCGCGATGCACTGGTCGAGCGCGGCATGGCGCCGCCGGACAAGCCGGTGCTGTTCATGAAAGCGCCGCGAACGATTACCGGACCCGGACAGTTGGTCGTGCTGCCGGCAGGAATCGGCGGCGTCACCTATGAAGCCGAACTTGCCGCCGTGATCGGCTCCCGCGCCGAAAACGTCGGCAAGGACCGGGCACTCGATCACGTCGTTGGCTATGGCTGCTTTAACGACATCAGCGCCAGCGAGATCATCAAGGCAGACAGCCATTTCGACCGCGGCAAGAATTTTGCCACGTTCGGGCCGTTCGGCCCGTATCTCGCATCACGCGACGAAGTGAAGGACCCTCACGCGCTTTCGGTGTCGCTGAAGGTCGACGGCCGCATGCTGCAGTCCGGGTCGACGCGGGACATGCTGTTCGACGTAGCCGATCTCGTCTCCTATCTGTCCAGCTTGCAGGCGCTCGAGCCCGGCGACATCATCGCCACCGGTACACCGGCCGGCGTGGCCGCCCTGCACAAGCCGCCGGCGTGGCTCAAACCAGGCTCGACTGTCGAAGTTGAGGTCGAAGGCCTCGGACGCCTGCACAATCCGATTATCGAGGGACCTGCGCCAGATGCCTGACAAACCGATCGTCCTGCTGACCAATGCGATACATCCCGATGGCGAAGCGATCCTCGCACCGCATGTCAGCCTGATCGTCCCGCCCGACGCACGGCCGGAAACTTTGCGCGAATGGGCCAGGGATGCCGACGGCATCATCGTGCGCGCCAAGCTGCCCGACGATATTATTGGACATGCGCCGCGCCTGAAAGGGATCGTCCGGCACGGCGTCGGTCTCGACTTCATCCCGGTCGCCGCCGCCACCGCGCGCGGCATCGCGGTGGCCAATTTGCCGGGAAGCAACACCAACGCGGTGGCCGAATATGTGATGTCGGCCTTGATGCATCTGCGCCGGCCGCTGCAGCGGGTGGACGGATGCCTGCGCAGCGAAGGCTGGGCGGCTTCGCGCGCGGCCGCGGACGGCCTAACCGAATTGAGCGGGTCAGCGCTCGGCATCCTCGGCGTCGGCACGATCGGCCGCCGCATCGCAAATATCGCCCGCGACGGCTTCGGGATGACGGTCCTCGGCACCTCGCGCCGCAAGGGATCGCTGCCTGCCGCCATCCAGGAAGTCTCGCTCGAAGACCTGTTCGCACGCAGCGACGCAATCGCGGTCTGCTGCGCGCTGACCGACGAGACCCGCGGCCTGGTCAGCCGCGATCTTATCGCCCGGATGCGGCCGTCCGCCGTGCTGGTGAATGTCTCGCGCGGCGCCGTGATCGAGACCCCCGCCCTCGTCGATGCGCTGCGATCGGAGAAGATCCGCGGTGCGGCGCTCGACGTGTTCGACGTGCAGCCCTTGCCGTCGAACGATGTTCTGTTCGATTGTCCGAACCTGCTGCTGACGCCCCACACCGCGGGGATCACCGCCACCAGCGGCCACGCGATGGCCGTCGGCTCGGCCGAGGAAATGCTTCGTATCCTGCGCGGCGAAGCGCCGCTCAATCTCGTTAATCCCGCCTACAAGGCGGCATGAGGTCCAACATGCGCATTACATCGATCAAGGCGGTTCCGATCTCCTATCGCGTACCGGAAGGCCAGAACGTCCGACTGGGCATCGGCCGCGCGGTCAAGCGCGACGCTGTGCTGGTGAAGGTCTCCACGGATGAAGGCCTGACCGGATGGGGCGAGGCCCATCATGGCCGCTGCCCCGGCGCGATCGCCAAACTGATCGACACCACGATCTCCGAACTCGTCATCGGTATGGATGCGATGAACGTCGTCGGTGTCTGGCAGCGCGTCTACCAGATGCAGCTGGCGAGCCACGGCATGGGTTATGCCGCAGCGATGGCCTTGAGCGGCCTCGATCTCGCGCTGTGGGATATCAGGGCCAAGACGGCCGGCTGGCCGCTGTACCAGTTGCTCGGCGGCGCCTCAAAACCGATCAAGGCCTATGCCGGCGGCATCTCGCTCGGCTACCAGCCGCCGGCCTCGCTGGCGCAGGAGGCACTCGGCTACGTCGCCAACGGCTACAAGGCGATAAAACTGCGCGTCGGCGACAATCCGCGCGACGATGTAGCCCGCGCCACCGCGGTGCGCGAAGCGGTCGGCGACGTCATCGAGATCCTGGTCGACGCCAACACCGGCTACACCGTCGACGACGTGCGCCGGGTGATGCCGGCCTATGATGAGCTCGGGATCGGCTGGCTCGAGGAGCCGTTCCCGGCGCAGGATTATCGTTCCTACCAGACCGGCGCATCGCTCGGCACCACACCGATCGCGGCCGGCGAAAACCATTACACCCGCTTCGAGTTCACCCGCCTGATCGAGGAAGGCGCCGTCAGTTTTGTGCAGCCGGATCTGTCGAAGACCGGCGGCGTCACCGAAACCATGCGGATTGCAGCGATGGCTTCGGCTTGGAAGCTGTCGTTCAATCCGCACACCTCGGCGACCGGCATCAACATGGCCGCGACCATCAACGTGCTCGCGGCCGTCGATCTCCCCGGATACTTCGAAGGCGATGTCGCCAGACACAACCCGTTCCGCGACGAGGTCGGTGGCGCCCCCTACACGCTTGACGCCGACGGATGCGTCAAGCCGTCGGAAATGCCCGGGCTTGGCGTCGAGATCGATGAAGCCTTCATCAACGCCCATCCGCTGATCGAGGGACCTTGCTATGTCTGAAACGCAGCGGGCTGAAGTCACGTCGAGCGCACGCCGTCTTGTTCACTTCGCCTGCCGCGCTCTCCTCGCTCTTGTGGTCGGCACCACCGCCGCATCGGCGCAGACCGCCTCAACACCTGTCGACCCGGACAACTACCCGAGCCGGACCATCCGCTACGTCGTTCCCTACCCGCCCGGCGGATTCAATGACACGCTGGCGCGGATTGCATCGCAAAAGCTCGCCGAAGCCTGGGGCGTTCCCGTCGTGGTCGAGAACCGGCCGGGTGGCGGCACGCTGATTGGCACCGAATCCGTCGCCAAGGCCGCGCCTGACGGTTACACCCTGCTCGGCGTGGCTTTCCCCTTCGGCACCAATCCCAGCATCTACAAGAATCTGCCCTACGATACGGTGAAGGATTTCACGCCGCTGATCTTTGCGGGTCAGACGCAAAATCTTCTCGTCATCAGACCCTCGATGCCGATCAACTCCATCACGGAGCTGATCGACTACGCCAGGAAGAATCCCGGCAAGATCAGCTATGGTTCCGCCGGCGTCGGCTCGTCCAACCATCTCTCGATGGAGCTGTTCAAGAGCATGGCCGGGATCGACATCGTGCACGTACCCTACAAGGGGAGCGCGCCGATGGTAAACGACCTGCTCGGCGGGCACATCGATACCGCCTTCGACAATACCCCCAACGTATTGCCCCAGGTCAATGCCGAAAAATTGCGCGCGCTTGGCGTCAGCAGCAAGACGCGCGCGGCGCTCGCCGGAAATGTACCGACGGTGTCGGAGGCAGGTGTTCCCGGATACGAGGTTACCGTGTGGTTCGGCATCGTAGGGCCGGCAGGCATGCGGTCGGAGATCGTGCGCAAACTGAACGCCGAGCTGAATGCGATCTTCGCGATGGACGATGTGAAGCGCAGGTTTGCCGAACAAGGCGTCGAGCCCGTCGGAGGAATGCCGGCTCGATTCACGGATCATATTCGCGCGGAAATTCAGAAGTGGGCCAAGGTTGTCAAGGAAGCCAACATTCAGCCGGAGTGAGTTCTCGTTGCAGCGCTCGATGGCTGCGTCGACATCACAAATTCTCCCCAAAAATGGGCCATTCAAGATTCAACGAGTAAAGTAATTAGCGCTGCATTCCCCAGCGTTGCACCGTGCGTTGCTCGATGGCGCGGAAGATCATCATCGGGAAAGACAGCCGCAAGGCCGACGCGGTGCTCGCTCCAACTAAAATATCGAAAACAACCCCATGCAAAGTAGGATTGTGGTCGTCGGCATGGATGCTTTGGGCGATTCCCTCAAAACCTTTTGACACGTCGGGCAAATCAGGGGCACTACTCGATCATCGCGCCATTTGTAGAACCGCCCCTGGCCCTGCCCGACAAAGGGTTGTTCGGCGCGATTGCAGGCAAAATCCGGACAATTGAAGTTGCACCGGCTCGCGCGCGGTCGATCACTCAATTCACCTCGCCGAAATCGTTGAGAACCAGCTCTTGTCGTAAGTGGCTATGATCCGTCACGACAAGTGCTCACCAAGTAGATGCTGAGCTCGTTTGTCTTGATCAGATCATAGGGATCGTCCACCCCTTGTTCGCGCAGCCATTTGATTTGTAGGTCGTAGGCCTGGCGCTCAAGCGCGGCGAGACAAGGCAACTCTATCTTGTTGAACCGCTGCACATGATGCACCAGTTCATGCAACAGGGCGCTCTTCTGCCGCAGATCATTGGGTCGCCACTCCTGAGGCAGGTAAATTGAGGCCTCGTTGCGATTATAGAGCGCTTGCAACTCCAGCCCGCTATTTTCCGGCGAGCCATGTCGCATTGCCATTTCCGCCGGTGTCACGAAGTGGATCGGCGGATGATCGGGAGCCGACAAACCGGTCTGGGCAACGATCCATGCGATGTAGATTGCGATCAGACTATTCAAGGGAACGACCTCCTGCAGCAAGACCGCAGTCCCCGCGCGGTGCAATGCCGCGGATGAATCAGGACCATCGGTCAGTTCGAATGATGAAGCGCAACGGCTTGCACCATCGCGCAAGCTGCGTTGTGCTTCGCTAATCGTACAACGAGGATATTGCCTGAGAGGCCGTGGTCTCATTCTCGGAAGCGCGCGGCCAGATCGTCCCGGCGACGATGTGAATGATTAAAAATGCCACGGCCACGGCCACGAGCCAGCCCATCCCGTTTCGGGCAGAAGGCTGAGCAGGCAACCTCGGTTGAGCCGGCCTGCTGCTGACGAGCATTTCCCGAGTTTCGGAATCCTGGTTCGATTGGCGCAGAGCGGATTGCTCGGAAGACGCGATCAAGTGTTCGTATTGACGCAGGATTCGACCCGCCTGAAGGCGCCGTGAGCTGTGCAGCGCCGAAGTGATAAAAGCGAAGAAGCTTCGCCTTTCCTTTTCGACGTGAAACGAAGCGAGAGGCGGCAGTACGGCCGAAGGGCGCGAAGTGTTTTTCATTATCAGGACACCACGGTAGATTGATGATTTGATGCGTTGTCAGCACAATATCTGGAACCAATGGCCTCGACGGCTGACCGCGCGATGGCGGCAGTTGCAGGGGCATAAGCTCCCAGGACAGTGCACGATGTCAGGCAATAGATCGCAGCAGCCGCATCATCGGAATCGCTGATGCCGCGGAACCGATTATGGCCGCTTCAGCGTGATCGGTTGCCAGAAAAAGCGGCACGCTTCAGCATGCGCTTCCAGCACGTCGATGCCGACATCGCGCAGAAAATCAGATCTGTCCCTGATATCCGCGCGCAGCTTTGACCGGAAGCGGGCGCGCTCCCACCATGTCAAAGGCAGCCCCAAGATGTCGGCGACCACGATCTCGGTGCCGTCAGGCTGCGGCGGACATTGCTCCAAACGTGTCACTGAATAATTCGAGATTGTCATCGGGTCACCACGCCGTTGTTGCGGGAGCTTTCAACGGAAGCCGACTGAGCGCGGTGGCCATCGGCGAGGGAAGCGCCGGATTTCTGGCCGAATTCTGCATGCAGGATCATCATGACCAGGATGGAACCGTAGAAGCCGACCGCGCCAAAGGTCCATCGCCGCGCAATGGCATGGTCGGCATGACGAAGTTTATTTCTGTAAATTTGCAAGAAAACCTCCTGAGGCAGTTGGTCCGCGATGATTTTTTTGAAACGAAGGCGCTTAAATATTCACCGCTCAATATCGATTGCCGCTCCGGGTGTGAGTATTAAGAAGAAAGGCAACGCCCGCGTTCCGAAGGCGCTAGATCGTGCGATCAACCGCCACTGGAGATACGAACGTCATGTCGTGAAAATTTTCCACCGGAAGATCTTTGATCTCTCGGTGTATCTCGGCGACGTCAATGCTCGCGCTTTTGGTGGAGCGTACGTCCGCCGCAGCCATCGGCGCGGAAAAGAAGGTGAGCTTCACGCCGACCCCGACCAGGATAAGTGTGGCGACCGCGACAACAGGATGTGCGCGCATGACGGTTCCTTCGGTTGCACGTGCCCAGAATTGGCGATGCTTGATGTTATGCAATCGACCGCAGCCGCCGCATCATCGGAACCAATGAGGCTGGTACTGCTGTTGCTGTGCGTCTTCCGGTCGTACTGTTCGGGCCCGCCGGCCACGCAAACCACCTCCAGGTCAACCGTTTCGCTGGCCGTGCCGCCCGACAGTGTGGATGATGGCGATGTGGTCTTCGCAGGCGAAGGGGCCAGCCCAGACCGCAATTGCGCCGGTCCCGTCGCCCATAGGGCGCGGTGCCGATTTAGAGACAGGCCGCCTCAGGAATAATGAACAGCCTGCTGTGGGGCCCGAACCTGAGGCGTCGAGTTCTGCAACAGGCGCAGGAGATCGGCCTGCCGGGTCGTGTCGGTCTTGGAGAAGATGTGCTGCAGGTGGGTGCGCGCGGTCGGCTCGCTGATGCCGAGCATGTCGGCTGCCTCCTTGGCGCCCAACCCCTGGGTAAGCGCCAGCAGCACGCGGAGTTCGCCGCCGGTCAGCCTGTAAAGCCTGGCAAAAGCCTCACCCGGCATCAGCGGCGCCTCAGCAGGATCCTTTGTGAACACCGCTACCGATGCTGCAAACGGCGCGATAATGCCGCTGCGCTGACCGCGATCGACCGGAAGGAGGGTTGCGACATAGCCGGCGCCATCGATATCCGGGATCGCAAGGGAATGCTCGCTTGTATCCAAGTCGATATCGTCGCGCGACGCCTTGTCAATGGCCTTCGACAATGCAGCGCGTGTGGCGGGATCGGTGGGAGAAATCCGGTTGTTCACGATGCGAATGGAGTTGCCGGTTTTGACCTGCCTCTCGGCAGCGGCATTCATATAGACGACGCGGCCATCGCGTGACGTGAGGAAAACACCTGTGACGAGTGCATCAAGCGTCTTTTCCAACATCTCCGACCTCAGCGCCCTGATATCGAGCGCATCCGAGATGGCGAGGGCACGGCAGACGTGCGGGGAAAGAAGCTTGAGCAGGCCGATCTCGAGCTGTTGGTAATGCGGCGCCTTCCCGCTCCGTGAGGCATGCATGGAGGCCATGCGACCGCCAGTCCGCAACGCCGGGAACCAGATTATGTCCAGTAGTCCGAACGGCTCTAGCACTTCTCGAGCGAAACGGCTTCCCAACAGTTCGAGGCGCATCATAGAGAGAGCACTAACGTCGCCGATCTTCGAGACGATATCCGCCGCTGCCATTGGACTTTGTGCATATTGGCTTCCCAGCTTTTCAAGGAATTCCGGCTGGTATCCGAACACGAATAACTGATCATTTTGCACGTGCCGCATGTCGTGAACGCATATTCCGCCCGCTGTGCTCTCGCACAGGTCGGCAATCTTCCGGCAAGTGTCTGGCCACTGATGTGGATCGAGCGCGCAGTCGTAGATCGCGCCGATCGTATCGGATAGCTCCTGGGCGGAGACACCGTCCAAACCGATCACGTAGAGCCCTCCCTGGCAGCACCACTCGATAGTGCGCCGAGGGATGCAATGATCGCGATGGAGCGCATGGTGGTCCTCCGATTCTTGCGGCGGGATGCCCGGTACCTCGCCAATTGAGCCCTGCCGCCGTCGTCGCCAGCGTCAGTCCGGCGTGACAGCGGCGTTAATCTTGCTGGAAGGGGCGAGAAAAGCGTAGAACTTGCCTCTTGGAGGGCTTCGTCGTGCAAATTCCGCGTGCGCCAATGGACGGCGTGCTTTTTCCAAGATTTGGTCTTTCGCTGCTGGGAGGCTTCGAGCTGACCGGGCCGGATGGCGTGGTCGACCTGCCGAGCAAGAAGCTCGCGGGTTTGTTGGCCTTTCTGGCCTGCACCGCGCCCCGGCCGCAGTCGCGTGAGAAGCTGTCGGCCCTGTTGTGGGGCTCCCGCTTCGACGCGCGGGCCAGGCAGAACCTGCGCCAGGCCTTGTTCCGGCTGCGCAAAGTGCTCGGCGAGGACGCTCTGGAGAGCGATGGTGAGGTCGTATCGCTCAATGCGGCGGCCGTCCGCTGCGATGTCAGCCGATTCGAGGCCCTGGTCCGTGACGGCAGCCGGGATGCGTTGAGCGCGGCAGCCGATCTCTACCGGGGTCGGCTGATCGACGACATTAGCGTAGGCGAGGAGGGCTGGACCGAATGGCTGACTGGTGAACGCGAAAGATTGCTGGATCTTGCCCTTGGCGCCATGATGGGGCTCGGCGAACAGGATCTGGCCGCCGGCCGTGCCGAACAAGCGCTGAAGGCCGGCCAGCGCGCCATCGCGCTCAACAACATGCGCGAGGACGCCCACCGGTTGATGGTACGGGCGCTGGCGGCTACGGGACGCAAGGCCGAGGCTCTCAAGCATTACCAGGACCTCGTTGCGCTGCTCAAGCGCGAACTGAACACGGAGCCCGATGCTGCGACCAGATCGCTCGCCGCCGAGCTTCGCGCCACGGAGCCGCCGAGCAGGTCGTCCGCTGAAAGGGAGATCGCCAAGCCCACCCTGCCGCAACCCGACCGGTCATCGATTGTGGCGTTGCCCATTGGCAATATGAGGAGAGACCACGAGGAAGAGAACGCCGACAACCCCGCAGCGGACGGCGATGAAGCATCGTCTGCGGTGGCAGTCGGCTCCGGAAACCCCGAGCGGCGACAGCTGACGATCATGGTTTGCAATATGGTCGGGTCGATGCCGCTTTCGGCGCGCCTCGACCCTGAAGACATGCACGATCTCATCGCCGCCTTCCACAAATCGGTCGCCGATGTTGTTTCGCGATTCGATGGATTTGTTGCCCAGTACCTGGGCGATGGCGTGATCGTCTATTTTGGCTACCCCGCTGCTGGTGAGCATGACGCCGAGCAAGCCATGCGTGCGGGCCTTGCCATCCTTGACACGATCGGCACGTTGAAAGCGTCTCCAGGCGTGACCGTTCAGGTGAGCGTTGGCATCGCCACCGGGCTCGTTGTCATCGGCGAGCGGTCAGGGACCGGCGACACACAGCAGTGCGTTGCGATCGGCGAGGCGCCAAACGTAGCAGCGCAGCTGCAGGCCGCGGCAGCGCCCGGCGAGGTCGTGATCGCCGCCAGCACGCATCGGCTGGCGGGGCGGATGTTCGACTGCCGCGCGCTTGCTGCCATCGACGTGAAGGGGCTGCCGCAACCGGTGGAGGCTTGGCAGGTGCGCGGCGAAACGGCCGGCGTCAGCCGCTTCGAGGTGCGGCGCGCGGGCGCGCTGACCCCGCTCGTTGGCCGGCAGGAAGAGATTGAGCTGCTGCTGCGCCGTTGGAATCAAGCCAAGCTCGGCGAGGGTCGGGTCGTGCTGCTCACGGGCGAGCCCGGCATCGGCAAGTCGCGTATCGCTGAAAGCCTGCTGGCCGCGCGCGAGGGCGAGCCGCATGCTTGCATTCGATATTTCTGCTCGCCCTACCATGTGCAGAGCCCGCTCTACCCGTTCATCGCGCAGCTCGAGCGGGCCGCGGGCTTCGAACCGGGGAGCAGCGTCAGTGTGAAACTCGACAAATTGGAGGCCTTGCTCAAGCCGACGACGGAGAATGTGCTACGCGACGTGGCGCTCGTTGCCGAGCTGTTGGGGGTGCCGGCGGACTGGCGCTATCCGGCGTTGGCGATCAGCCCGCAGCAGAAGCGGGAGCTGACTCTCACCGCGCTTCTCGATCAGCTCGACGGCGCAGCGGCGCAGGGCGCCGTCCTGATCGTGGTCGAGGACGCCCACTGGATTGATCCGACATCCCAGGATTTGCTCGATCGAATGGTTGCCCGCGCCGCCAGCCTGCCGGTGCTGCTGGTCGTCACGGTCCGGCCGGAGCTCCAGCCAACCTGGGTCGGCCAGTCGCATGTGACGATGCTGCCCTTGAGCCGCCTCGGCCGTCGCGACAGCGCCAGCATTATTGGTGGTGTCGCCAAGGGCAAGGCGCTGCCCGACGCGGTCGTCGATCAGGTCCTTGCGCACACGGATGGCGTGCCGCTGTTCATCGAGGAGCTGACCAGCGCGCTGCTCGAGAGCGGGCTGTTGCGGGAGACAACGGACCGCTACCTGCTCGACGGACCGCTGCCAGAGCTCGCCATACCGACGACGCTGCAGGCCTCGCTGGTGGCCCGCCTCGACCGGCTTGGCTCGGGCAAGGATGTGGCGCTGATCGGCTCTGCGATCGGACGGGAGTTCTCCCACGAGCTGATTGGCGCGGTGGCATCTTTGACCCCGGGGGACCTCGACGCGGCACTTGAGCGGCTGACGGCCTCCGGCCTCATCTCCAGCCGCGGAACGCCGCCGGACGCGAGCTACTCATTCAAGCACGCACTGATACAGGACGCCGCCTACGCCACGATGCTCAAGAGCCGGCGCAGGCAGTTGCATGCGAGCATCGCCAATGTGCTGGTCGAGCGGTTCGCGGCGCTGGCCGAAACCCTGCCTGAGATTGTCGCCCACCATTTCACCGAGGCCGGGCTTGCAACGGAGGCGATCGGCCATTGGTTCAAGGCGGGCCAACGCGCCACCGAGCGCTCGGCTGATCAGGAAGCAGTCCGCCATCTTGAGCGAGGATTGGCGCTTCTGAGGACGCTCCCGGAGTCGGAGGACCGCGATCGCCATGAGCTCGATTTCCAGATCACCTTAGGCACACCTTTGGTGGCAGTGAGTGGATACTCAAGTCCTGAGGTCGGGGCTGCGAGCGAGCGCGCAATTCTCCTCTCCGAGAAGCTGGATGATGTCGGACACCTGTTTGCGTCGCTCTATGCCCAGTTCTCTTACTGCAACACGACCGGCAACACTTACAAGGCACTGGAATTCGCAGAACGCTGCCGGACGCTAGGCATCCGCCAAGGCGACCGGGCGATGCAGCTGATGGCACACCGCGGAACCGGGATTGTGTTGTATCAGCTTGGAAAGTTTGCATTGGCTCGGAAAGAACTCGAGCAGTCTCTTGCGCTGTACGATCCCGAGCGTGACCGATCCCTTGCGGCCCGGTACATCACTGATCCATTCGCGTCTGCATCAGCATTGTTGGCGTTAGTCGAATGGATTTCAGGCTTCCCCGACCGTGCAGCAAGAATGCAGGCACAAGCTCTCAGCTACGCAGCCGCACTCAATCACGTCAACACAAGTGGTTTCGCTCACTTTTTAGCGGGAGCCGCGCTTGAGCAGCTTTTCGGGAATACGGCCGCAGTGCTAACTCATACGCAAGCGTTGAGTGCTCTTGCGACGGAGCACGGCGTGTTGGCATGGCGGAGCAGTGGGATCATTTTTGAGGGCTGGGCCCTCTCATTGACTGGTGGACCGGAGAGCGGCATTTCCCTGATGCAAAAGGGCATTGCCGATGTCGACGCCAAGAACCTGACATTTCTTGTTCCGCTTTTCACGAGCCTGTTGGCCCGGGTTCGTGGTCGCGCCGGCGACTTCCGGTCAGCCGTGGCTCTGTGCATCGATGCGCGAGAAAGATCACAGCGCTCCGAACAATACATTTGGGAGGCGGAGCTGCACCGGAATGAAGGCGAGCTGCGGCTCGCCGCGGGTCATTCATTGACCGATGTGGAAGAGTGTTTTGGTAGGGCGCTCGACGTGAGCCGCGCGCAGGGCGCCAGGATGTTTGAACTCCGTGCCGCCACGAGCCTCGCGCGGCTATGGCACGACCAGGGGAGGCATGTTGAAGCCCGTGATCTACTTGCGCCTGTCTATGGCTGGTTCACCGAGGGCTTCGACACAGTCGACCTGGAAGATGCTAAAGCGCTCCTAGCTCAATTGCGAGCATAGGTCTGACTGGGTGGACCATTGCTGAATGGCCACTTGTGTGAAGGGTTTCGGACGTCGGCCGCTTCGGAGATGGCACCGCGTGTTTCGACAGCCGGCGTCCAAAACCCTTCACAGGACCGGCCACTCGACCGACGCGCGCGGACCGCACCAGTTTCGCACCAGAAACGATCTCATTCAAACGCAACAAACGCTATCGAACCCAAACGAAACCACAGCAAAATCAACGAACCTGACCGCTATCCTCCCGCTCATAACGGTCTGGTTGCAGGTTCGGGTCCTGCCGGGCCCACCAAAAATCAATCACCTGGCAGGTTTTCATTTCGCCCCCTCCGAGGCACCGCACCAGAAACGCCTATCTTCATTGCTCCTCGACGTACTTCAGCAGTCGACAAACTACCGGTGCGCGAGTGATCTGGCCACGATGTCTCCACTTGATCGTAGATTTGGTGGCTTCATCGCAAAAAAGCGAAACACCGCGATGCAATTTTATCGGCGCGCGGCCCATAAACGCTCGACTACGTTTCGCAAGTGTCCGCCTGCTCGATAGCAGTCTTCGCACCGGTGTCCGGGCCAAACTCCGTGGAAGAGGGAGTTTTGCAGAGAACGGCCCTCCTTTTGGGTACTCCCTGGTCGAGAGCGAAACGCCGCCGTCTATGGATAGATGATCGCCTTGATAATCCCATCGCGGCGCGCGACCTGTTGCTCAAATGCCAGCGGCGCCTGGTCGAGCGAGAAGCGATGCGTGGCCAAGGGTGCAAGCCTGACCCGGCCGCTCTGCGTTAATGCGATTGCTCGCGGATAGACCTCCGGCATGCGACGCGAAAATTTGATCGACAGGCCTTTGCGACGCGATTCGGCGCCGCTCAGGACGTATTGATTGTTTTCCGGAATGCCGACGATGACGACGCGGCCGCCGATACGGGCACTGCGCGCCGCGTGCTCGAAACCGTGCGAAGAGTCGGTCGCCTCGACCACGAGGTCGGCGCCGCGGCCATCGGTCGCGCTCGCGACCTCTTCCTGGCTGCGGCAAGCAACGTCGGCGCCGAGATCGCAGGCCAGCGCCGTGCGTTCATCGACCGGGTCGATCGCGACGATCTTGCCGGCACCGGCCAACCGCGCCAGTTGCACCAGCAGCAAACCTACCGGCCCGCAGCCGAGCACCGCAACCGTTTCCATCAGCCGCGGGCGCGCCAGGTCCATGGCGTGGATCGCAACTCCGAGCGTCTCCAGGATGGCGGCAGCGGCCGGATCGATACTGTCGGGCACGATATGCACGGCGGACTTCGGCACGCAGACGAACTCGGCCATCGCGCCGTCGTTCGGCGCGTAGCCCAGGAAGCGCACGTTCGGGCACAGGTTGGTGTGGCCGCGGTGGCACCATTCGCAGCGGCCGCAGGAAATCGCGGGGTCCACCGCCATCAGCGCATCCGCCGGCAACCCTGCCCGTCGCGCGGTGTCGGGGGTCAACGTGCCCGAGAATTCATGGCCGAGCACAAAGGGATTGATCCGGGTCGGGCCGGTGGTGCCGCCTTCGAGATAGGAATGCAAGTCGCTGCCGCACACGCCGACGGCCTTGACCCGCACAATCACCTCGTCCGCCGCCGGCGTCGGCGCCGGAATGTCAGTGACGCGGATGTCGCGAATGTCGTGAAGAACCGCTGCGCGCATGTCCAAGCCTTGATCCCTGCATGTCGTTGGCACCACGACGGGCAACCGTCGGCACCATACATATGTCCTTTTACAATTACAAATGTTCTACCAGCCGCCGAAGGCTCAGGAACCTCGCATTTTTGCATAGTGCTGCCGGTAGATCGCCCGCCGTTCCTGCAGGCCGGCGCGGGATGGCGCGTCCGGCTCGAGTGTGATCGTGGCGTTCCTCTCCGCCTCCCCGGTCAACGCGCCACCGCTGGCTTGCCGCGCCAAACGCGCGGCGCCGAGCGCCGGCCCGAGCGGGGCGAGTGGCGGCAACTGCAAGGGGCGATCGATCACCGTGGCAATGATCCGTCCCCAGAAACGGCTGCGCGCTCCGCCGCCGATTAGCGCGATCGTTTCAATGGGCGCGCCGGCTTCCGTGAGCGCGTCGTGGCAGTCGGCCATCGCAAAGGCGACGCCTTCCAATACAGCGCGGCCGATATGAAGCGGGCCCGCTGCGGCGCGCAGGTTCGACAGCGTGGCGCTGGCGAGCGGATCGTCATGCGGGGTTCGTTCGCCGCTGAGATAGGGCGAGAACACCGGGATCTCCGCCGGCGAAAAATTCGCGGCCTCGATCTCGGCGAGGAACCGCTCGATCGACGCGACGCCGAGGATACAAGCGATCCATGTCAGCGCGCTTGCAGCGCTCAACACGCATCCGTGCTGGCCGAACAGACCAGGCACGGCGTGCCGGTGGGTGTGCATGCCTTGGCCTCGGGCCGGCACGAAGCGATCATTGGCGACGAAATAGACGCCTGACGTGCCAAGACTGATGAAGGCGTTGCCGGTCCGAACCACGCCGGCGCCGACCGCACCCGCCATGTTGTCGCCCGCGCCGCCGGCGACCGGAAGATGCGCCCGCAACCCGAAGCGCTGCGCCAGCTCCGGCCGCAGCGTGCCACCAATCATGCCGCTCTCGACTAGCTCTGGCAGGACATCGGTCGCGATCCCGCACGCTTCGGCAAGCCGCGGCGACCACACGCCGGCCCGCGTATCCATCAACAGCGTCGCGGAAGCGTCGGCACGATCGGATACGGCGTCGCCGGTGAGACAGAGCCGTACATAATCCTTGGGCAGCAGGATCCGGCGCGTGCGCCGGATCGCATCCGGGTCATGGCGCGCCAGCCACAGGATCTTCGGCGCTGAAAAGCCCGGCATCGGCCGGGCACCGGCGAGTTCGGCGAAATCGGGGAGCCTGGAGTCGAGCTCGGTGCATTCGGCCGCCGCCCGCCCGTCATTCCACAACGGCGCTGGCCGGATTGGCCGGCCGGAAGCGTCGACCAGCGCGACACCGAGCATTTGACCCGACAGGCCGATCGCTGCGATACCGGACATCAGCTTCGGATGGTCTGCGGCGAGACGATCGAGAACGGCAGCCGCCGCCGTCCACCACGCGTCGGGATGCTGCTCCGACCATAGCGGTCGCGGACGATCGATCGAGAGCGGCGCCTCGGCGCTCGCCTGCTCTCGGTCCTCGGCGTCTACGATGATCGCCTTGACGGCGGAGGTCCCGATGTCGAGCCCGAGATACAAGCTCACCGCCGCTTGCCGATCAGCTTAAGTGCGCCGGCCGCGGCCTTTTCATCCGTCACCAGCACCTTGCCGATCCGTCCCTGCAGCGCCGCCGCAATGATCGGCGCCTTGTTGGTCCCGCCGGCAATCAACATTACGGTCGGCGCCCGCGCGAGCTTTTCGATCGGCAACGCGATGGCGCGCGCGTTGATGCCGTGGCTGATCTGCCGGCCCGACTGGTCGAGGTACTGTCCAAGCACGTCGCCGACGGCGCCGGCACCGCGCAGATCCTCGATGCCGACGTCGGGCGGAAGTCCGTGGCGCACCAAGAGCGAGCGCGGCGAGAGATCCCCCATGCTGAGCAGCGCGAGATCGATCCGGTCGACGCGGTCCAAGACCTCCGCATAGACTTCCTGGGCCATGAAGGTATCGCGCGAGCGGCGGCTGCTGGCATAGATCGGTGCCGCCAGGTAACTACATTTGGCATGCAGCCGGCGCGCGAGCTCACCCGCGATCTCGAAAGTGTTGAGTTCGAGCCCGCGCGAGAGCCCGCCCATCATCGAGACGATCCAGAGGTCGGGATACTCCGCAGGTGTGACGTGACGGATGGTTTCGCGCAAGGTCGCGCCCCAGCCGATGCCGATGGTGCGCGGCTTCTTCTCTTCCAGGAATTTCGACAGGTAGGCCCCCGCCGCCATTCCGATCAGGCTCGCCACCAGTTCGGTATTTTCCGGGCTCGGAATCACCACCGCATCGTCGAGCCCGCA
This sequence comes from Bradyrhizobium sp. AZCC 2176, assembly GCF_036924645.1. Taxonomy (NCBI): domain Bacteria; kingdom Pseudomonadati; phylum Pseudomonadota; class Alphaproteobacteria; order Hyphomicrobiales; family Nitrobacteraceae; genus Bradyrhizobium; species Bradyrhizobium sp. AZCC 2176. The sequence continues at coordinate 942,526 of NZ_JAZHRX010000001.1, forward strand.
TTGCTGCCGCAACTGATGCTCAAGCTCAGTGCAGCTTGCGAACGCCGAATTGAGCCGGATACTGACGATGCCACTGTGGCGCGCTTCCGAGAGCATGCGGTTGACCCGCGCGCGCGTCAGTCCGAGCCGCTCGCCGATCTCGGCCTGGGTCAGGTTCTCCATGTAGTAGAGCCAGGCGACCCGCAGGATGGTCTGGTCACTCAAGGTGTAATCTCCTGCAGCAGCCTCAGAAGCTCGTCATGGATGTGACCATTTGAGGCGATCTTTTCCAAATCGTCAAACTGCGAATCGGCGCCGGCGACCGTGGTCACGCGTCCGCCCGCCGCGCGCACCAGCGGCATCGCGGCGGCATGCGAGACGAGATCGGCCTTGATCGACACAAAGGCATCGAGCCGGCCGGCCGCAATCCATGTCATTTCGAGCGCGCCCGAGACGACGATGCGGACACCGCGCACCGCCGAGCCAAGCCGCTCGATAATGGCCGCGGCCGTCCGGACTTCGTCGGGCTGGTAATGCGAGGTCAGGATCACCGACACCACCGCGTCTGCAAGCGCGCGCGTGTGCGACACCCGCACCGGCTCGCCATTCACCGTCGCCAGCGCGCCCAGCACGTAGCGGCCACGGATATCGGCCAGCGGCGACTCGATCAGGCCGACCAGCGCTTCGCCGCCATCATGATAGGCGGCGCTGACCGAGAACCACGGCAGACCGACAGCGTAATTCACGGTACCGTCGAGCGGATCGATGATCCAGCGCGACGGGCTTGCGCCACCGCTAAAACCCCTCTCCTCCGACAGGATCTCCGCCCCCGGTGTCAGCGCTCTTAGCCCATCGATCACGATCCTCTCCGCGGCGAGATCGGCATCCGTAACGATGTCGCGCAGTTCCTTGCGCGCTGTCGCAAGCGGCGCGCGCTGCATCGCGACCAGCGTCGCGGCCGCCTCTGCTACCACCGGCTCGGCGCCGCGCATCAGCGCCATTAAATCCTTCTCAGCAGACATCGGCATCAAGCTCTGTTGGTGGAAGCTGTTCAATTCAGGCTGCCTTCACGCCGGGCACGCCATCCTCGACCACGAAGGTTGCGAGCCGACGCACCGCGCTGTGCGCGTCCTTGACGTCGTCGACCGCCTCGAAGCCGACCGTGCAGGATCGCGAATCGAGCTCCATAACCGCGTAACCGCGCTTCTCGCCATTGGCATAGATCAGTTCCGGGTTGCCGGCGAGCGCGCTGCGCACGCCGCTCTCGCCTGGCCCTTGCGAGGTGATCGAGGTGCCGACGAATTCGGCCGCGATGGTCGGCTCACGCGGTCGCGAAAACTCGCGCTTGAGATCGGCAGCAAAGTAAGCGTGGCGGTCACCGCCGATGACGACCGGATTGCGCACCTTGTGTGTGACGATCGAATCGAGCAGGCGGCGGCGGGCATTGGGATATCCATCCCAGCCATCCATCCAAAAGCGGTCACCGCTCTCGGCGTCTTTTCGCTTGGCTTCAGCCATCAAGGTCTGCTGCGCCACGACGGTCCAGCGCCCGCGCCTGTCTTGGAACCGTGCATCAAGCCATTGCTCCTGCGGACGCCCGAGCATGCTACGCATCTCTTCCGTGCGCTCCGGGCAGTCCTGTACCCATGTCGGACGTCCGCCATTCACGCAGGCTGGCGCGGAGCGATATTGACGGTCATCGAGCAGCAGCATGTCCAGCATGTCGCCGAAACGATAATGCTCGTAGATGGTCGCGTTTGGGCCATGCGGACGCGCCGACGGCGGCAACGGCATGTGCTCGTAATAGGCCTGATAGGCGGCGGCCCGGATTTTCAGGAAATGCTCCGGATCGCGCGTCGTGTAGGAGCGATCATTGGCATAGTCGTCCGCTACCTCGTGGTCGTCCCAGACCGACAGCCACGGAAAGGCGGCGTGCGCGGCCTGCAGGTCGGCGTCGGATTTGTAGAGTGCGTAGCGATTGCGGAATTCAGCAAGCGTTGTCGGAATCCCGACGCCGTGCTGGCGGACGTGGCGCGAGCCCCAGGACTTCTCGTAGATGTAGTCGCCGAGATGCACGACCAGATCGAGGTCGCGCGCGGCCATGTCGCGATACGCGGCGTAGTAGCCCTGCTCGTATTGCTGGCAGGAAGCGAAGGCAAAACGGAATCGGCTATTGCCCCCTGCCGGCGCGGTGCGGGTGCGCCCGACCGGGCTCACCGCCGACCCGGCGCGAAACCGGTACCAGTAGACGCGGCCCGGCCGCAGGCCTTTCGCCTCGGCATGCACCGAATGCGCAAGCTCCGCGGTCGCGCGAACGACGCCGTGTGCTGCGATGCGCGCAAATCCTTCATCCTCCGCAACCTGCCACTCGACCTCGACCGGCGAAGCCGGCATCCCGCCCTCCTCGAGCGGTCGCGGCGCGAGGCGTGTCCATAGGATGACGCTGTCCTCGCGCGGGCAGCCGGACGCAACGCCGAGCGTGTATGGATCCGTGCTGAACGTCACCGGCGCACCGCGCACGATCCCGAATGGCGAAGCCACCGCGGCGCTGGCCAGCGAGCCGGTGAGGAATCGCCGGCGTGGAATCATGACGCTGCTCATGATGGCGCGGCCGCGGATATCATCTCGCGCCGGATATTCACCGCGAGATCGGGCCGGTCTGTTGTGATCTGCCGCACCGGCTGCGCCAGCCAGTGGGCGATCTCCTGCGGCTCGTTCGTCACCCAGGCACCGAGCCGGTCGCGACCCAGAACTTTCAGCGCCAGCGGCAGCGCCAGCGCCAGCAGCGACTTCTCGATCGCCACGATGCAGTCGGGAATGGCGGCCAGACGGTCGAGCGCCGTCGCCATGCCGCCCATCATCTCCGCCGACCGGCGGTCCAGCGAGACCAGCACCCGCGCCTGCGGGTTCAGCCGTCGCACAATCTCGATCGCGCCAGGCACGAAGCAGGTGAGCACGGCGCGTTGCTCGAGTCCGCGCCGCTTCACCGCGTCGACCAGACGCTCTTCGATGCCCGGATAGGGATTGCCGAAGGCGTCGGTCTTGATCTCGATGTGAAGTTCGAGCGGTGAATCGCTGAACAGGTCGAGCACGGCATCAAGCGTCGGAATGCATTCCTCGCCGGCGTCGCGCAGGCGCGTCGCGGTCAATTGCTTCAACGTACGGACCCCGACCGGTCCGGTGTCATGCGTGGTGCGATCGAGCAGCGGATCGTGAATGACAACGAGCCCACCGTCGGCGCTCTGGTGAATGTCGAACTCGACCGCCTCGACGCCAAGTCCGCTTAGATTGCGGAAGCCGAGCAGACTGTTCTCCGGCCAAAGGTCGCGAGCGCCGCGGTGTCCGGCGATGAAAACCATACTTCGTTCCTATTTGCTGCTGTCGATGAGCCCTTTGAGGAACCAGCGCTGCAACAGCAATATCACCATCGTCGGCGGCAGCATCGTAAGCAGCGCGCCGCTCATGGCGATGTTCCAGGCCGGCTCGCTGTCGGAGCGCGGGATCAGGTTCTTCAGCGCGATCACGGCGGTCGCCATGTCCTTGTCGGTGGTGAACAGCAACGGCCACAGATACTGGTTCCAGCCGAACAGGAACAGGATGATCGCGAGTGCGATGATGTTCGAGACCGACAGCGGCAGCAGGATGCTCCAAAAGAAACGCAGCGGCGACGCGCCGTCGAGCCTTGCGGCCTCACACAATTCATCCGGTACGGTGAGGAAGAATTGCCGGAACAGGAAGGTTGCGGTGGCCGACGCTATCAGCGGCAGGATCAGCCCCGGATAGGTATTGACCATGTTCCATTCCAGCGTGATCGTAACATCGTGACCGCTGATCCATTTCCAGAAATCGGCAACGTGAAGCATATCGGCGAGCCATTGCAGCGGCAGCGCGGCATTCGCCACCGCTTCGAACGTCGGCACGATCCGAACCTCGATCGGCAGCATCAACGACATAAAGATCAGCCAGAACGCCAACATCCGGTAACGGAAGCGGAAATAAGTGATGGCGAAGGCGGAGAGTAACGACACCGCGATCTTGCCGGCGGTGATGCCAACCGCCACCACAATGGAATTGAGGAACGTGCGGCTGAAATCGGCCTTGGCCCATGCCGCCTGCAGATTGGCGACAAACTGGCCTCCCGGCAGCCACGGCAGCGGCACCTTCTGCACCTCGGCGATCGTCAGCGACCCCGCGACAAACGCAAAGTAAAGCGGCACGCACACCAATAGCGCGCCGGCGATCAGGATCGCGTGGCAGATCGTGTCGAGGACGGGCGCTCGTTCCACCATGCGGTCAGACCCCGTAGTTGACCTTGTGGTCGAAATAGCGGAATTGCAGCAACGTGCAGATCAGCGCGAACGTCATCAGCAGCACCGACTGCGCCGCCGAGGAGCCCAGGTCGAGATTGATGAAGCCGTCGACATAGACCTTGTACACCAGGATGTTGGTCGCGCCGGCCGGCCCGCCATGGGTGACCGCATCAATGATGGCGAAGGTTTCGAAGAAACCGTAGATGAAGTTCATCACGGCGAGGAAAAAGACGGTTGGTCCAAGCATGGGAAGCGCAATCAGGAAGAAACGCCGTATCGGCCCGGCGCCGTCGACGGCAGCCGCTTCCATCAGCGAGGCCGGCACCGCCAAAAGGCCGACGGCCAGGAAGATGTAGTCGTAGCAGATGTGCTTCCATGACGCCGCCATGATCACAAGCCACAGCGCGTCGTTCGGATTTCGGTTGGGATCCCAGGAAATCCCGAGCGCGTGCAGCATGTGTGCGAGCGGGCCAACGACAGGATTGAACAGGAACGCCCACAGGATGCCGGCGATCGCGGGCGCGATCGCATAGGGCAGCAGGATGAGGGTCCGGTAGACGGAACGTCCGCGCACCACCCGGTCGCTGGCGAATGCCAGTACCACGGCGACCGCAAGCGTAATCACATTCTGCGTCACCGTGAACCAGATCGTCGTGACAATCGACTGGCGATATTCGCCGCTTGCGAACAGCGCCTTGAAATTGTCGAACCACACAAACTGGACGTTGCTGCCGAACGGATCGCTCAGCAGCACGGACTGCATCAGCGCGCGCAGCGACGGGATGAAGAAGAAGCAAACCAGGATCAGCAACTGCGGCAGCAGCAATAGCGTCGGCAAGCCGGCCTCACGGCCGAAATTCGCCCGCTTCAGCCCCGGCTCGCGATCGGGCTGGCCGCGCTTGGGCGTCCGCGCCCTGATGGGCCGGGGCGTCACTGGGCTATGCTCGGCAACGGTTGCGCCGGGCGATGGGTGCTGCGATCTGGCCAGGCCGGAAGGCTGCGCTACCTGCACCGCGGGCGATTCCGGCCAGATCGGCGCGCTTGCGATCGGCGAGCTTGCATTCATTTCGGCTCGCGGCCCGCCTCGGCGTCTTTTCCGGCGTTGAGCTTCTCGAACTGCCGCAGGATTTCGTTGCCACGCTTGACGGCGTCATCCATCGCCTGCTGCGGCTGCTTCTGGCCGGTGAACACCGCTTCGACCTCGCTGCGCTGCGCCAGCATCGTCTGTACGAAATTGCCGAAACGGAATCCGCGCGAATTGTCGTTGGGCGTGCCGCGCGAGAGCTGCAGCACCGCGATCTCGCGAGTCGGATGCTCCTTGTAGTAGCCACGCTCGCGCGCCAGCGCATAGGCTTTGCTGGTCGCCGGGACGTAACCGGTCACGCCATGCCACCACACTTGCGTCTCCGGTTGAGCGACGAAATCGAGGAAAGCGGCGACCGCGTCGTAGCGCTCCGGCGTATGGCCTTTCATCACCCAGATCGCGCCGCCGCCGATGGTGCTGTTGAGCGGCGGATTGATATCGTTCTCGTGCGGCAGGAAGGTGGCGCTCCACTCGATCTTGGCGTTGCGCTCGATATTGCCGTGCGACGCGGTCGAGTTGACGAAGGTCGAACAGCGTCCGGAGGTGAACAACTGCTCCGGGCTTAAACCCTGGCCGGCGATCTGCAGGACGCCATCGTCAAGCCATTTCTTCAGGCGCGCGACTTGCGAGACCACCTTGGTCTTGTTGTACACGAATTCGGTGCCGAGCCCACCGAAGCCGTTGGCGAGCGTGCCGTAGGGCTGGTTGTTGATGGCGCTGTAGTTCTCCAGCAGGCTCCAATAGAAATCGCCCGGCAGTACCGTGCCGCACTCGCTGACGCCCTTGGCCTTGATGGCGTAAAGCTGCGCCTCCAGCTCCTGCCAGGTGTCAGCCGGCTTGTCGAAGCCCGCTTTGCGGAAATGCTCCTTGTTGTACCAGAAGATTGGGGTCGAGGAGTTGAACGGCATCGCCGACATCCGGCCCTTGTAGCTCCAGAAGCTCGCCACCGGCTTGATGAAGTCGGGCCAGTCGATCTTGTAGCCCTTCTGATCCAGGAGATCCTGCACCGGCACGATCGCGCCGGAGAGCAGCATCGTCATGTAGCCGCGCTCGGCGATCTGCACCATTTCGGGCGGCCGCTTGGCGCGATAGGCCGCGATTACGCCATTGGTCACCTCGTCGTAATTGCCCTTGGCGACCGCAACGACGGTGTATTTGTCCTGCGAGGCGTTGAATTTCTCGACAAGTTCGTTGAGCCGGTCGCCCAGCACGCCGCTCATGGCGTGCCACCATTGCACCTCGACGCGTGCCGCCTGCGCAGGTGCTGCCAATGCCAAAACCCCCAACAAAACCGCCATGAATGCCGTTTTCTTCATGGGTAATCCTCCCTCCCGCGGTCCGGCGAGCTGGCGCCTCAAAAAACCCGTCCGCGATCATTTGTATTTCTACAATGACATATGTGTCGGTATGATGAAAGGGCCCGGGTGCGGTGATTTTTGGGCGACTTCAGCGCCGCTCGCTAAGTCCGGTTGGTCCGTGCGCCAGGTGCCTGGCACGATCGACCGCGAGCACGGCCGGACATTGGCTCAGGAAGGCCCCCTACTCGATCGCTGGAGCGACGCGCCATCTGCTCAATCAGCGAGTTCGATGAGGATGGGTTGATGATCGGAGGCGTCGGTCTTGCCGTTGACTTCGACGCGGCGGACCAGACCGGTCAAATCTTCTGTCGTGAAAATAAAATCGCGACAGTCGGGGCCATCAACCCACTGCGCATGATCGTAAAGTCCGCAGGTCGGCGATCTCGATTGGCCCGGGTGACAGATGGTCCATGCGTCCCGATAGTTGAGGCCGGAACGCACCGATTGATGAATCAACGCGTGCTGCGAATCAGACACATCGAAGTTGAAATCACCGCACAGTAGGCTCGACGCTGCCACCGTCTGACCTCCGTAAGGGTCGTTGTGTTGGGAATCGGACACTTTGGGGCTCGTCGAGGCTTCCTGCTGCAGGTCCAGCAGCCGGGTAATCTGGGCTTCGCGCTGGCCTGCAGAGTGATATTCGAGATGCGTGTTGACGATCCGCAGAGCGCCGAACGCGGCCTGAACCGTGACCTCCAGCGCGTGACGGCGCATGCTGCGCATGGCACCTGCTCCCGGCCACGGCAGAAGGTGATTGGCAATCTGCAAGATCGGCAAGCGCGACAGCGTCATGTTCCCGAATTGGTGTAATACGTTCGCGCTGTCCATCGTTTCGATAGCCGGTCTAAACACCGGCAGATAACCGGGTAGCAGTGCAGCAATTTGCGCACTTTGATCCATATCGCCATCGAGTTTGGAAAAACCGGAAGATACCTCCTGGAAACAGAAGACATCGGCGTCGGCCATTTCCTTCGCGACGGCAACGATCCGCGCCAGGTCGGTCACGCCATCGCAACCCTTTCCGCACTGGATATTCCACGTGACCAACCGCATCAGCGGATACCCGCGCGCATGAAGGATTGGACGAACTGCCGCTGGAACAGCAGGAACGCGAACAACAGGGGCGCCATCGTCATTACAGTCGCGGCGGTGATGATCGACCAGTCTACGCCGGTTTCCGGTGCGCCGAACACCGCCAACCCTACCGTCAGAGGTCGCGCCTCGACCGAATTCGTGACGATCAGCGGCCACAGGAAATTGTTCCAGTGATAGCTGACCGAAACGAGACCGAACGCGACATAGGTGGGCCGCGCCAGCGGAACGTAAACCCGCCAGAGGATCTGCAACGGCCCTGCCCCCTCGACCCGGGCCGCTTCCACCAGCTCCAGCGGAACACTCTTGAATGTCTGGCGTAACAGGAAGATGCCGAACGCGCTCGCGAGATACGGCAGCGCGATCGCCGGAATGGTGTCCAGCAATCCGAGCTTTCCGATCATGCGGTAATTCTCGACAATCAGTACGTCGGGCATAATCATCAATTGGAGCAGGACGAGCGCAAACGCGATGCCGCTGCCTTTGAACTTGAAGCGCGCGAAGGCGTAGGCCGCCAGCGTTGAGAGGACGAGCTGTCCGATCAGGATCAGAACAACCAGGATGACCGTATTCAAGTAGTAACGACCGAACGGCGCCTGATGCCATGCCCGCACAAAATTCTCCAGCGTCCAGGGCGCAGACAGGCTGAACGACGTTGCATAAGCGGCAGGATGCAGTGCGCTCCAGAACGCGTAGGCCAGCGGCGCAAGCCACAGCAACGCCAAAAGCCACGCGGCAACTGCCTCAAGAGGATGCGTCCGCCCGTTCATTGATAGTGGATCCTGCGATCAAGATAGCCGAACTTGATCAATGCGACGGTGCTCAGCAAGACCAGCAGCACGACGGTCAGCGTTGCTGCATAGGCCGAATCCTGGAACGTGAATGCAACTTCATAGATGTAATACAGCAGCAACGTACTTGCGTTATTGGGGCCGCCTTTGGTCATGATGACAAGGTGATCCACCAACTTGAATGAATTGATGACCGCGTTGATGGCCACAAATAACGTGGTCGGCATCAGCAACGGGAAGGTGATCCGCCGGAACGTGTACCAGCGGCTCGCTCCTTCCACGGCCGCCGCCTCCTCGAGGTCAGGCGAAAGCTGCTGAAGCGCGGCGAGATAGAAGATCATGAAGAAGCCGGCCTCCTTCCAGATCACCATGACGATCAAACAGCCCATCACCGTGCTTGGATCGCCAAGCCAATTCCAGCCCCCGAAACCGAACAATCCGCGCAACTGATCGAGCAATCCATAGTCCGGCGTATAGAAGAACAGCCAGATGTTTGCGACCGCTATCATCGGCAGCACGGTGGGCGTGAAATAAGCGAGCCGCAGGAAGCCGCGTCCTCGCATATTGCGGTTGACCCAGATCGCCATCAGCAGCGCCAGCGCGATCGACGTCGGAATGGTACCGAGCGCGAACCAGAAATTGTTGGCTAATGCTCTCCAGAAAATCGGATCGGCTGCCATCGAGTGATAACTGTCAAGGCCGACGAAGGCCTCGGTGCCATTCCGGCGCGTGATAAAGAAGGAATGCCGGATTGTCGCCAATATCGGGTAGTGCGTGAACGCAAGCAGCAGCACGGCCGCCGGCAACAACAGCAGCCAAGCGTTCACTGCGTTCCACCACGCGTGCGATCTCGCCTGGCGCGCAACTGATGACATGACGAGTTGATCGGACATTGGCTTATTGGGCCGAGTGGCGGCGAATCCCTACCCGGCCCCTTCTTTTTATTTATACGCGCGGAGTACGCGGTCGGCCTGCTGCTGAGCAGCAGCAAGTGCCTCCTGCGGCTTCTGCGCGCCGGTGACCGCCGCCTGCACGGCATCTCCCAGAAACTTGTAGATGCGGCCATTTTCGTGAACCGACAATTCCGGCACGGCATGCTCAAGCTGATCACGGGCAACGGTCGCGGCAGGGAAACCCTTTGCATACGCCTCCATCGCCGGGGTCTTGTAGGCCGCCGGAGAAACCGCGACGTAACCGGTTTTCATGCTCCACTCCGCTGCGCGCTCAGGAGCTGTCATCCACTGGATGAATTTCACGGCGGCCTTCTGCTGCTCGGGGGAAGCGCTCTTGAATATGTAGAAATTGCCACCGCCGGTCGGCGAACCGCGCCGCTCCTTGGCAGGCAGCATGGCAACGCCAAAGTTGAACTTGGCAGCGTCCTTGACCGCAGTCAGGTTACCAGTGGTGTGCCACATCATCGCGGTCTTGCCTTCGAGGAAATCGGTGCGCAGCGTCGCCCAGTCGATAGTGCCCGTCGGCATCACATTATGCTTGCGCGACAGGTCGACCCAATAATCCAACGCGCCCACCGTCTTTGGTGCCGTGAGATAAACCTCGTTACCGGGTTCGTTCATCAATTTCTGGCCGTTCTCGATGGCAAGCGCCTGCAGCATCCAGTAGGCGTAGCCGGTTGTCGGAATTTCGACGCCCCAGCGCGTGGTGTTGCCCGATGCATCCTTCTTGACAAGTTTCTTGGCCATTTCGGCCATTTCGTCCCAGGTCGCAGGCGCCTTTTCCGGATCGAGGGCCGCTTCCTTGAAGGCGTCCTTATTCCAGTACAGCACGATCGTCGAGCGCTGGAACGGAATGCTCCAGGTCTTGCCGTCGATCTGTCCGTTCGCCATGAACGCCGGATAGAATTCCTTGAACCACGTCTTGTCAGTGACAAGACTATCCATTGGCACGATGGCGTTCTCGTCCATCAGCGTGAAGACGTCGGTCGACAGCAGCACTGACAATTGCGGCGGTTGACCGCCCTTCATTGCCGTCATCGCCTTGGTCATCGTATCGGTGTAGTTGCCGGCGTAGACCGCGGTCACTTTGATGTCCGCATTCTCTTTCTCGAAGCGGGAGACCATGTCGTCGATGATCTTCGTCACCGGTCCGCCCACCGCGACCGGATAATACATGGTCAAATCGACAGCCGCAGCGGGACGCGCGCCCAAAAACAGCACCGCGACTGCAGTCGCCGCCAGCATTGTTCGTCGAACCAATATCATGTCGTCCTCCCATGTTAATTTTTTGCCGCGCCGAGACCGTCGTTTCAGTTTCAGCCAGTTGCAATACGCCTTGCCTCATTGAGCATCGGCTCCAGCCGCCGTTCCGATTTTTGGTCAAACTGATGTTCATGGCCGGCGTCCCAGGCCAGCCTGACGTCATCGCCTGGCTGGGCCTTGCTGAAACCGTCCTGCCGCACCGAAACCGGCTGACCCGCGATTTCGCACAGAATGATGCTGTCGGCACCCAGATGCTCGACGGTCTTTACGCGCGCGGCTTGACCGTCCTGCGCCACGATCTGAATATGCTCTGGTCGAATGCCGATGAGGCGGTCGCCCTGCGAGATCAAGTTCATCGGCGGCGTTCCGATAAATCGCGCCGTGAATGCCGTCGCTGGCCTATTGTACAATTCTTCCGGTGAGCCGTTTTGCTCGACACGGCCGTCGCGCATCAGCACGACGCGATCTGCCATAGTCATGGCCTCGGTCTGATCGTGCGTCACATAGACCATCGTCATTCCAAGTCGCTGCTGCAGCGCCCGAATCTCGGTCCGCATCTCGTGACGCAGCTTGGCGTCGAGATTTGAAAGAGGTTCGTCCATCAGGCAAACCCGCGCCTCGGCGATGATGGCACGTCCGAGTGCGACACGCTGGCGCTGGCCGCCGGACAGCTGAGACGGCTTGCGCTCGAGCAAATGTCCGAGGCCGACGATATCCGCAACACGCTTGAGCCGCGCATCGCGCTCGGCGCGGGACACACGCCGCACGCGCAGGCCGAAGACAATATTCTCCGCCACGCTCAGATGCGGAAACAGCGCATAGGACTGGAACACCATGGAGATTTTGCGCTGGGCCGGCGTGAGATTGGTTACGTCCGTGCCGCCGATCGTAATTGTGCCCCCGTCGAGTTGCTCAAGACCTGCAATCAGGCGAAGCGTCGTGGATTTGCCGCAACCCGATGGACCGAGCAGCACCAGTAGCGAGCCTTCCTCCGCCGTGAGACTCACGTCGTCGACGGCCCGCATGGGACCCCAATTCTTGGAAACGTGATCCAGCGTAATCGCCGACATGATCTATCCAGTTCAACGTTGTGCCGCTGCCGCGCACGTTAAGTCGCGCGAAAGCATCTTGGTCCGCTGCTTCTTTTGTCCTGACATCACTCTCAATCAGCCAGCCAGCGCAGGCGAGCGATCCGGCCGTGACGAGGACCTGTTCTACGGTTGGTCGACCGTTCCCGCGCCCATCGCCCGGGAAGCCTTCCAAGGCTTTTCTCCGCGCACGCGCATTTTCTATTCCTCCGTTGTTCATCTGAACACAGAGTGCGAGCAAATGAAATAGAAATTGCGCAATTTATGTTCGAATGATACTTTTTGACGACAAGAAGGATTTCATGCTCACGACCGTCACCAAGCGACAGGCCCGTATTTTGGAGATCGTGCGCGAGCAGGGCTTCGCCTCGATCGAACATCTTGCCGGGCATTTCGATGTCACGCAGCAGACCGTTCGCCGCGTGGTGAACCAGCTATGCGACCAAGGCCTGCTGCGACGGATCCACGGCGGCGTCGGCCTTCCAGTTCAGAACCAGAATCTTGCTTATGGAAGCCGGCAGGGATTGAACCCCGACGCCAAGCGACGGATCGCTCATGCGGTATCCAATTTCATTCCCGACGGCGCATCACTCATGATCGGCCTCGGGACCACGCCCGAATATGTCGCGCAGGCGCTGTCCAATCGTCAGGATTTGAGGATCATTACCAACAACCTGAACGTGGCAGCGGCGTTCGCGCGCAATCCCGACGTCGAAATCACGATCGCCGGGGGGACACTGCGTCCGCTCGACCGTGACATCGTCGGCGACGCCGCAGTACGGTTTTTTTCTGGTTTCAAGGCGGATTTCGGAATTTTCGGCGTCGGCGGCATAGATCAAGATGGCGCCCTGCTCGATTTTCACTCGGACGAGTTTCAGGCGCGTCAGGCCATCGTTGCCAATTGCCGGATCGCCCTGCTGGTCGCCGACGTCAGCAAGTTCGGCCGCAACGCTACAGTGCGCGGCGGCCATCTTGGCGAATGCCATCATTTCTTCACCGACAAGCCATTGCCGGCAGGGTTTCGCTCGATCGCCGAACAATACGCGGATCGGATACATACCGCCAGCGATGGCGCCGTAGACGCCGCGTAAGTCAGACGGCTCAGTTCGTCGACGCGTTCCAGGAGAGCATCGATCATGTCCCCGCTGATTTCCCTGATCGATCTCGCCGGCTCGATCGCGCTTCTGCTTTGGGGCACACACATGGTGCAGACCGGCGTGCAGCGCGCGTTCGGCTCGAAGTTGCGCTCCATTCTGGGTCGTGCCTTGCGTAACCGCCTTCGCGCCTTCCTCGCCGGCGTGGGCGTTACTGCTCTGCTCCAAAGCAGCACCGCCACCGGACTGATGACGGCCGGCTTCGCAGCAGGAGGTCTGGTGGGGTTGGTCCCGGCTCTCGCGGTCATGTTGGGTGCCAACGTGGGGACGACCCTGATCGTGCAAGTTCTCTCGTTCGATGTCGTGCTGATCTCTCCAGCACTCATTCTGCTCGGCATGGTGATGTTCCGTAGGGATTCGCGAACCCAAGCACATGATCTCGGTCGCGTGTTCATCGGCCTTGGCTTGATGCTGCTTGCGTTGCACCAGCTTCTTAGTCTCATGACTGGCTACGAGGATTCACCCGTCTTGAGCATGGTGTTGGGCGCCGTTTCCGCCTCGTGGCTTCTGGACGTGTTTCTGGCGGCTTTGCTGACATGGGCTGCCCATTCGAGCGTCGCCATCGTCCTGTTCATCATCTCGTTAGCGATGAAGGGCGTGGTTCCTGCTGACGCCGCGTTTGCTCTTGTTCTCGGTGCAAATCTCGGCACGGCCATCAATCCCCTCTTGGAGGGTCCCCGAGGCGACGATCTGGCGGCAAAACGGCTTCCAATAGGCAATCTGATCGGACGTATCCTGGGTGTTGCCATAACGATAAGTTTTCTCGGCCCGATCAGTCATTTCATGGCCGCGATCGAGCCAGCCAGCGCGCGTGCAGTGGCCGATTTTCACACCCTTTTCAATGTTGCGGTGGCTGCCGTATCCCTGCCGCTTCTGGGGCCCTATGCGTCGCTGTTGCGCCGCTGGCTCCCAGAAAACAGCAACCCGGCTGACCCGGCACGGCCACTCTATCTCGATTCCGCGGCTAAGGAGACACCCATCGTCGCGCTCGGCGCAGCATCTCGCGAGGCGCTACGGCTTGCCGACGTGCTTGAGGAAATGCTCCAAGGAGTGAACGCGGGACTGGCGAAGGGAAACCGAAGATTGCTGGTTGAGACCCGCCGGCGTGAAGACGTGCTGGATAAGCTGAATATCGCAATCAAGGCCTACCTTACGTCGCTTGATCCAGAAGAGTTAAATCCCGCGGATCATCGTCGTCTGAATGAGATTTTGACATTCACGATGAATATTGAGCAGGCCGGCGACGTAGTCGACCGAAATTTTTTGCCGCACGCCTCCAAGAGGCTGAAGCGAGGCCTGGTGTTTTCCGAGGAGGAGCAAAAGGAGCTGACTGCCATGATCGAGCGCCTATCCGTCAATCTGAAAACGGCAGCATCGCTACTCGTCACTGAAGATCAGCGGACCGCTCGCCTGCTGGTGGACGAAAAAGTCGCGTTCAGGGACGCCGAAACCAAAGCGACAGCTTCGCACGTCAACCGACTGCGCAATGGCGATCTCCAGGCCGCTCAGGCCAGTTCGATCCATCTCGATCTATTGCGGGATATCAAGCTGATCAATTCCCATATTGTAGCTGCCGCGGCGTATCCGGTGCTGGAGCGCAGCGGCGCGCTTCTGCCAAGCCGCGTGACGTAGTCGCCGCACGAGCACGCATCACCATCCAAAAATGCGTTCGCCCAGCCAGTAGCTGCCGACGATGGCGACCGCAACGGACGCGATCCGCGGCGTCAATGATGCGCCGCGTCCGCGCATCAAAACGGCCAGCGTCGGCAGGAACAGCGCGACAAAGATCAGTTGCCCGATCTCGACGCCGACATTGAATCCGACGAGCGCCCGCACGATCGCCGCCCCTTTCAGGCCGAGTTCGCCAAGTGCCGATGCGAAGCCGAAGCCGTGCACGAGGCCAAAGACAAAACTCCAGATCCAGCGGCGCCGATCGGGTTCGGTGACAAGCAGATTTTCCAGCGCGACCCAGACGATGCTCGCCGCGATTAGCGGTTCGATGATCCGCTCCGGAATGGTCAGAATATCAAGTGTGGCAATTGAGAGTGTCACGCTATGCGCAAGCGTAAACGCTGTGACAATGCGGACGACGGACCAAAGACCTTGAGCGGTTGCAAGCAGTGCTACCAAGAACAGCAGATGGTCGTAACCGGTGATGATGTGCTCGATGCCCAGCTTGACGAAATCGAACCATCCGGTCGCCACGGGGCGGTCCACGTCGATCGCGACTTTCCGTAATGGTTCCTCAAAGCTAACCTGCCGCTCGCCGTTGGCTGTCCCCAAATTTCCCAACGTTCGATAATGCTCGCCCAGAAGCTCGCTCCAGTCCTCGGCAATCTCGAGGCGGCCGTGCGAGGCATCACAGCCGAACTCGATCTCGATCGTGGCGCGAGCATCGTTGGCGCCGGCACCGCCGATCCGTACGCGGCCCATCCGGCAGCGCGCACTGCCGAGTTCGACCGAAAGTGTCTGGCGGGCGTATTCGGCAATTCGCTCCGCTGCTGGCCGATCGCCGTTGACCGCAGACGCAAGCAGTTCGACGGATCTGTTCGGTATTTCGGGCAGCACGATCGACAGCGCGTAATGCAGCCGATTGTCGATGAGTTCGATTCGCACAAGCGCCGTCGTGGTCGCGTGGGCAAGCGCGAAGGCCGGCCACAGTAAGGCCAGTGCCAACCACGTCCGCAAGACGCGTCCGATCATGGCGCGCCTCCCAACTGCTCCCACGCCTCTGGGACGAAGCCGGGGAGCAATGCGATCTCGCGCTTGTCGTCGAGCCTCGCGTAGCGTGACAGGCCGAGCAGATTGGCTGCGCCAAATGAGATCGCAAAGCTGTCGGCCCCGGATCCCCTGAGGATCACACGGGACCGTGGCGGATCCAGGCCGAACTGCGCAACATCGACGCCGGCAAGTTCGGCATCGGTCAGGATCCGCTCCGGCCCTGAATTGCGCAGGAGCGTGACCGCACCCTCGAGGCGCGCCTCGAACCCTGCCGTTACCGTCCCTCGCTCCGCCCGCCAACCGCTCTCACCGCGCACAAAGTGCCACTGCCTATCACCACTGGTCACCTCGACCTCGCGGACCTGCTCGGCCGGAATGGTCAGGAGTCCGGCGGGCGTGAACGGCGCGAGTCCCGGACCACCTCGACCGCCGGTGAAGGCAAGCGCTGCGAGGAACGTCGTCGCGGCGAGCGCAGCGGCGATCCAGGCGAAGCGGTTCATCGCCGCCGCCACCACATCGCAACCCCGGCAAGGGCGACCAGGCCCGGCATCAGCAGTACCGTGACGATGAAGATGCCGCGCATCTGTGCGCCGGTAAGCGTCACCGTCGGCAAGACCTCGACCGGGGGCTTCATGGTCGGCGCCCTCTCCTCGCGCGTCAGCCAGGCGATCCCCGCGAGCACGACATCGGAATTGCCGAGATAAGGAAAGAAAGAATTGGAAACGAAGTCAGCGTCGCCCGCGACGATCAGGCGAAAGGGCTTGGCTGCTTCGGTGATGCGTCCTTCGGACGCAAGCACGATGATCCGCGCTGCGGGCGGTCCGGTCTCCGGCTCCACCCGCTTTCCGAGACGATCGCTGATGATGTAGCTCTCCGTGCTGCTGGCCGCCAGCGGTACGACCCGCACGTCGGCTGCCGCCACAGTCTCAAGCGGCCGCGCACCCGGATAGAACGATAGCGAAAGTCCGCGCGTGACCGGATGGGTCCCGTAGCGTGATACGGCGATCATCTGTTCATCCGTAAAATAGTGATCCCTGGGGTCGACGATCACGCCGTCGCCGATCTTGACACCAGCCCGGGCCAGAACTGCTGCGATGCTGTCGTCCAGCACATAGTCTGGCTCGACGAGAACCATCGCCGAGCCGCCGCGCTCCAGATAGCGGCGCAACAGTTCGCTTTCCTTCGGGCTATAGGCAGTTCGGGGATTGGCCTCGACCAGCACAGCGCAATCATCCGGGATCGCCTGTCCGGTCGCGAACGATACTTTTCGCGCGACCAGCCCGAGCTTCTCCAGCGCACGCCGGAGCCGTCCGATGCCATGATGCTCCATCTGCACGACCGCCAGCCCCGAGGCATCGTGATGGTGACTCTGAGCGCCCTCGAAATGCGTATGGAATTCGAAATTATCGATATCGTACTCACCATGGCCGGCGGCGAAGCAAACCACCATCTCGCGCTGGCGCATCAATCGCAGCAAGCCGAGCGCAATCTCCCGGTCGTCAGTGGTGATCACCTCGATGCGGCGGTCGCCGGCGCGCAGCACGGCGGAATTGTAGGTGCGGACACCGAGGCTGTTCGCCAGTGCCGGGCTCTGGTCGGCATCGATCAGTTGCACGTGAAAGTTGGGGTTTTGCCGCTCGAGCTGGCTGAGCATGGTGGTCAGCGCCCGGGCGCCGGGATTCTGCTTCTGGTAGAAATAGGCGACGTCGATCGGCTCCTTCAGTGCGAGCACCAGGTCACGCGCCTCGGCTGACGGCGTGAACGCCTTCTCGCGCGTGAGGTCGAGATAGGCGTCGTGGCGAAACAGCGCGACATTGGCGAGAATCGCGACGGTCAGGGCAGCACCGACAACAAGCACCGCGGTGACGACACGGCTCGTTGACCCAATCCGGACCGGCAGCGTGAGCCCCGCCGCGAACAGGAGTGCAAGCGCGGCGACGACACCGAAAAACCAGCCGATGTTGGCCAGCTCCGCACTCATCGCTGCGCCAGTCCCCACGTTGCGAGGAACAGCGCGAGCATGCTCGCGGTGACGAAATAGCCGACATCCGACAGGAAAACCGAGCCCGAGACCATCGGCTTGAAATGGCCGATCAGCGACAGGTTGATGGCAACGCTGTCGAACGGCGGCGGCAGCAGATAGGAGACCGAATCGGCGAACCAAAGCATTAGAAACGTGCCGATCGACAGTGCTGCGGCGACGACCTGATTTTCCGTCAAGCTCGACATCAGGAGACCGACTGCAACAAGAAGCGAGGCGTGCAGCATCAGCGCCAGATAACCCGCATAGATCGGCCCCCAATCCGGCTCGCCGTAGCGATCCAGGATCAATGCATAGACCAGGGATGCTGCAAACATGCCGAGCACGAGCGTCAGCGTGGCCGCATACTTCGCAAGTACGATGGACAATTCGCCCACCGGGGCGGTGAGCAACAGCTCGAGCGTTTCCGATCGCCGCTCCTCGGCAAAGCTGCGCATGGTCAATACCGGTACCAGCAGGATCGACAGCACGTACATCTGGTGGAAAATGTACTGCAGATTGGCGACCTTGGTTGTGAACAGCGTGAGGCTGAACGTGTAGCCGAGCACCAGCAGGAACACGGCGGAAACCGTGTAGCCGATCGGCGATGCCAGAATCGCGTTCAATTCCTTGGCAAACAGAATGCGCAGCGTTTTCATGTCAGGGACAAGAACCACTCTTCAAGATCGGGCGTATCGGCAATAGCCCGCACGCCGAGCAGACGGCCATTGAGCAGCACCGCGACCCGATCGGACGTCTTTTGCACTTCGCTCAGGATATGCGAGCTCATCAGCACCGTGTGACGACCGGCAAGCGAGCGGATCAATTGCCGCATCTCGATGATTTGGCGTGGGTCGAGACCATTGGTCGGCTCGTCGAGAATGAGAATATCTGGATCGTGGATCAGCGCCTGCGCAAGCGCGGTCCGCTGGCGATAGCCGCGCGATAGCTTCCCGGTGGGCTTATCGAGCACGGCGGACAGCGCCAGCCGAGCGACCACGCGCGCAACCGCGCTTGCGATTTCTCGCTCGGGTACGCCGCGCAGCCGCGCCATGAAGGTGAGGAATTCACCGACGCGCATGTGGTGATAGAGCGGCGCCGATTCAGGCACGTAACCGATACGCCGGCGCACCGCGAGCGAATCGTTGAGGACGTCCAGCCCGGCCACGGTCAGGCGGCCGGCAGATGGTAGAAGATAGCCCGCAAGCAGCCGCATGAAAGTGGTCTTGCCGGAGCCATTTGGCCCGAGCAATCCGAATATTTCCCCCGCTCGGACGTCGAGCGTCAATCGGTCAAGCGCCGAGACCGAGCCGTAGGTTTTGCTCACATCGATCGCGGAGATGGCCGGCGCATCCGCCCTCGCGGTCGATATACCGCCAGGCACTGCATCGCTCGGCATGATGGTCATGCAAGGTCCCAAAAACGCAACGCCGGTCGGCCGGGCCGACCCGAAGGAGCCCAGCCGAATGAGTCCTCAATCGTAGAATTCGGGCGCCTTCTTCGTTGCCTTGAAGATCTCGGGGTCATGCCCGTAGAAGATCTGAGCGTTGTTGGCGTCGCGGATGAGACGAATGCGCTGATAGCTGTTGTACGCATCTCCTGGGGATTGCGTACCCGGGATCGGCGGAATCAGATTCTTGTCGAGATTTTCCTTCAGGTAGACAACGTCACTCGTGAGGATGACGGACCCCGTCTTCGGAAGTTTCACTACCACGAACTGACTGCCGGGCGTATGGCCGGGCGCGCGCATGACGCGCACGGAACCATCATCGAACAGGTCGAGATCGCCATTGAGGCGGACGATGTTCATCTTCTTGGTGTCGGCGAAGTCGCCTGGGATGTAGTAAATCGAAAACCCGACATCCGGCCACCAGGCAGCCTTCAGCTCGTCATTCTGCACCACGAGCGTGGCATTGGGAAACTGTCCGACATTGCCGCCATGGTCGAGGTGGAGGTGACCTGCCACTACGTACTTGATGTCATCCGTCTTCAGGCCGATCTTTGCGAGTTGAGCGGGGATCGCGTCATCCTTAGTCATCTTTAGGCCAAATCCCTTGGCCAGCGGTCCCCACCAGCCTTCGGGATCCGTGATCGTCTTGTCGTTGTTGCCGGTATCGATGATGACGTTGCCCTTGGGATGCTTCAGCACATAGAAGCTCACGGGCGCCCAATCGATGTTGCCCTGGCCGCCCATCTGCAGGGCGGCCTTCGGGAAGCCTCCCAGCGAACCGGATGTGAAGACGTAAAGTTTCGGACCCTCTTGTGCGGGGGCCGGCGCGGCCATCGCCGCAAGGCCGAGCGCCATAGCTAGACTCAAGGCAACATGCTTCGTCATAGCGTGTCCTCCTTTGCCTTTGTTTTACGGGCTGTCTGTGCAGCCACAGAGCTTGACCCGAAGCGGTCGGACCAGCCATCCAAGAATAGATTGAGGACCCCACCAAACGCAAGTTGGGAATGCCATCGAAAACAGGCCCCGCTCGGTCAAAGCTGCCATTTGCCGGCCTTTTTCCTGACCTTCAGGACGTTCGCCGGCGGCGTGGCCGTGAGCTGTGGCGCCTCTTCACCTCGCACTCGCCGGCACTTTCAATCCAACGGTGCGTCCTGGGAAGCCAGCGGCGTCAAAGTAGCGCGTCCGGCCGACAAACTGCATATTGACGATGGTGCGCAGGCCGTTATTTGAGCGCAGTATGAGATAAAGAGGCGTTTGCGCCAAGCACCCTCGCGGCACGGCTGCGGAAGGTCCGCTTTACCCCCGACAGTCGACATCAACCGTCACCAGATCGGCGCCGCTTGGTGCTAACAGCAGACATTCTCAGGCCTCCCGGGCAGCGGCCTGACTGCGCCAACGCGATGTTAGCTCGAAAGTTGGAGCACCCTGCCGCACCAGTTTCGCACCAGAAACGACTTCAATAAAGCGCAACGAACACGATCGAAATCAAACAAAAATGCTGCAAATTCAGCGAAGCTGATCGATATTCTGCCGCTCATAACGGTCTGATTGCAGGTTCGAGTCCTGCCGCGCCCACCACGCTTCGCCCTTCGGGCTACGCGTGGCGCAGTCACGTGGGGCCGAAGGGTGAAGCGTGGTGTCCGGCGTAGCTTGGGCAAAGCGAAAGCGAAGACGGACTGGAGCGGCGAAGGCGGGCCGCGCTGCGCTCCCAACTAACAATATCGAAAACAACCCCATGCAAAGTAGCCGGTGGCCGCCGGCATGGATGGTTTGAGCGAAGCCTGCGAAAACATTTTGACACGTCGCAGGCAAATCAGCGGCATTGTTGCATCGTCGCGCAATTCGTTAAACGCCGCCCCACCCAGCAGCAGGCTCTCCGGCGCGATTGCAGGCAAAACCTGTACAAACGTGCATGATCTCGATCAAGAACTGCTGATTTTACTTGGTTTCCCGACAGAGCCCGCTGCCGGACCTGACGCATTGGTTGCGGGCAAGCTGTCACGTGCCTCTTGAGCGGCCTCTATCACCGTCTGGCGATCGGCCGGCGCGGTACGAACAAGCGTCCGCCCACCGTGCCGCTGCCGGACCGACCGCTCGTCCACATGCGTCGCTGGTACGACAAGAAGATCATCGCCAACCACTTCGTCGAGTGGCAGGGCACGGGCGTGAAGTCGGTCAAGAACGGGCTTCGCTCGCGCCGTGGAGGTGGCGAAGCTCGACCTGTCGGAGGGCAACGTCACTCCGCACACGCGATGTCACACGGCGGCGACCTGGCTCATGCAGCTGGGTACTGACCCGTGGGAGGCAGCCGGATTCCTTGGCATGTCGGTGAAGGTTCTGATCGACACCTACGGTCGTCACCATCCCGATTACATGAAGGAGGCGTCCGGGGCGATCACTCGCAAGAGGGAGACGACCAAGCGCGTCGTCGGCACCACCCAGACTACCAAGCCGGCCGTCCGCAGTCGCAGCATTCGAGCAATCTAGGCCGTGAAACTATAAATCTGCCGGGCGGACGGCTTGCCAAAGTCCGCTATGCCCGGATAGCGACCAAATTCCGCAGCGCAGCGAAATGACGCGATGTGCCACAAGCGACCGTCCGACGACACAGATGATCAGACGTCGTGTGCTTTTCGTTGTGCGCCATTCGGCCGTGCTGCCAACCGGATTTGCTGCGACGCAGAAAGGTGCAATTCGCTTTGGCGCACCAGCTTATGCGTCTCTCTTGGCCCACACGCGCGCCCATTCGTGAAGCAGTTTCAGAGTGACTGACAGCGAGTGTCCGGGCTTTGTCAATCAGCCGCGCGTTTGCTCGTAGGCCTTCAGATGCGTGTAGGCCGTGCGGAGCCGCGGCACCGGAACCTTTGCAGTGTCAGCGCGCGCAATCAGGTCGCCAATCACATGATCGGCTTCGATGGGTTGGCCCGCCTTGATATCGCGGAACATCGATGCGGTGAGTGGCGACCCTTCCGCGGTCAACATCCCTGTCGCGCGTTCCAGCGCAGGCGCGCGGGGCGGATAGCCTTCCGCGGTCGCGACTGCCCTGCATTCGTCGAGAATGCGAAGCAGAAAGTCCTTGCCGCCGGGCGCCGCCAGGATCATGCCGATCGGGGCGCGCATCAGGCTGGTCGAGGCCGCGTTCGACGCGAGGAAAACCCATTTCTCCCACATGTCCTGCAGGACGGTCTCGCTCGCCGCGCCGTCGAAATTGCAGCTTTTCACGACGTCCGCGATGGCGCGAATCCGATCTGACATGTTGCCGTCGCGCTCGCCGAAACCAAGCGACTGCACCGGGCCCAGCTGCACCACTTCGCGCTTCTCGTTCAGTGTCACCGCAGTCAGGCAGAGCCCTCCGAGCACGTGGCTCGCGCCAAAGTTTTTGTCGAGAACGTCCAGATGACGCATACCGTTGAGCAGCGGAATGATCGCGGTCCTCTCGCCTATCGCCGGCGCGAACGACTTGACCGCCTCGTCGAGGTCGTAAGCCTTGCAGCTCAAAAGCACCGCGTCAAACTTGTCCTTGATGGTGTCGGCCTGGACGACAGGCGGATCCTTCAGCGTTACGTCGCCGTTCGGGCTCTTGATCACGAGGCCTGCGGCGGCAAGCTCCGCGGCACGGCGCGGCCGCACGAGAAAAGTGACGTCGCGGCCGGCTTGCAGCATCCTGCCGCCGAAATATCCACCAATGGCCCCGGCGCCAACGATGAGAATACGCATCTCTCAGTTCCTCCTGTTGTTGGATAGGTAACGTTTGGCTTTTTGGGACGATTGCTGCAACGCGTCAGCTAGGTCCGCGATCAGCTGACATCCCGTTACGACCAATTAGCACAACACCGGCCGCCGCGACTTGAATGGCCGCCGCAATGGCAAACGACGCAGTGTAGCTAGACGCGAAATCACGCACAGCGCCTAAGATTGCCGGCGCCAAGGCGAAGACCGCCTGATTGATGGCAACGACGAGTGCGACGACGGTGCCGACGTCGGCCGCTCGAAACTCCTGTTGGGCGATCAGTGTAGGCATCGATACCACATTGCCAACGCCAAGGCCGAAGAGCACACAACCCAGCAGAAGCATTGGCGCCGCATCGGCTACGCAAAGTATGCTGACGCCGATGGTCTGCACGAGGAAATTGGCGCAGGCCGCATATCGTCGGTCGTTGTTCCCGATCAGTCTCGCCAGCAGCATGCGTCCCGCGACGGCCGATAGCGTCGTAACGCTAACTGCAATGGCCGCTCCGCTGGCTTCCAAGATGGTCGACAAGCGCGGCAGCAGGTGGGACAGCACGCCGACTTGGGCGAATAGAGCCAACGCGAACGCCGCTGTGAGCGTCACGAATGCGCGTGAGTTCATAAGGACGCGACGTGATGATCGAACGGAGTTCCCCGCGCCCGAGGTCGCGGCCGCACCACCCGGCATGCCGTCTGCGGCCAAGCTCGGCTGCTCTGGACCGTGACGCAGCCATTGATGGGCGAGCGGCGCAACGAGCAATACCATCGAGCTGCCAACGATGAGCGCGGTTTGCGGGAAGCCAAGTTGCGAGATCATGGCGACAAGCAGTGGTGCGAATATCACGCCGCCGAAACTAGAGCCATTGAAGGCGTGACCGATCGCCTTCGGCCTTTCCTTGTCGAACCACGGAACAATCATCGCGTTGATCGCCGCGCCACTGGTCAGCGCCCAACCGCTGCCGGAGAATATCGCAGCCGCGAACAGATGCGAAGGTGATGCAGAGATCGACCAGCTCACGATTCCGAATGCCGTCAGCGCGGCGCCCAGTATCGTCGACTTTGCCAGACCCAGCTTGCGGTGCACTTCCGGTAGGTAGACCACGATTGCGGCGCCGATCAGAAAGTGCGCAGTGATTGCTGCCGAGATCGTCGCGATAGGCCAGCCTTTCGTTGCATGAAGCGTCTGAAGAAAAACGCCCATCCCGTGGAAACCGATGCCCCAGGCGAAAAAAGCAACGATAAAGGCGACCCAGACGACGGACCAACCCGGATAGCGCTGCTGTGCGGTCATGCCGGCACTATAATGGGCTTGCGCGACAGCGCTGGCGGAAACGGCGCGTCCAAAAGACGGTGCCGGGCAAAACTATGCCTCAGGGCCACATTGGCATGTGGACCATTCAATGCATTACAAACTGGATTGTCGAGCACGTGGCGCATGCGTCCTCCTGCGTTGCTGGACACGTGCATATCATAGAGGATATTCTCGATGCTCGCCGGATTCGGACTCTGTCATCGGTCGAACATGAGTGCCGCTATGCTCGACATCAATCAGTGCGAACAAGCACGCGTCAGACGGGACCGCCGCTTCGATGGTATGTTTTTTTCTGGCGTGCGGACGACACGCATCTATTGCCGCCCAGTTTGTCCGGTGAAACCCGCTAAGGCAGCCAACGTGACGTTCTATCCGTCGGCAGCGGCCGCCGAGCTTGCGGGTTTCCGACCGTGCCTGAGGTGTAGGCCAGAGGCCGCGCCATTCTCGCCGGCATGGATGGGGACACGGACAACCGTCGAGCGCGCACTCCGGCTCATCGCGGACGGCGCCCTTGATGACGGCAATGTCGAGGCATTGGCCGACCGCCTCGGGATCGGTTCAAGGCATCTGTCCAGGTTGTTCCAGAGACACTTGGGCGCCAGCCCGGTGCAAGTCGCTCAAACCACCCGCGTCCAGCGGGCCAAGCGGCTTCTCGACGAGACCGACCTTACGATGTCGGAGATTGCCGTGCACGCTGGTTTCGGCAGCTTGCGTCGATTCAACACCGTGTTTGCGGAAGTATATCGACGTCCGCCAACCGAAATCAGGCGCGCTCGCAATCCAAGTAGTTCGTAATGTCGGCTCGCGGTGAATACCGCAGATCGCGCACTTGATCTTAATTCGAAACAGCTACAGAAAATTCCCTTAGCTAGGTAGATCAGATTCCTTCGATTTGCGATGTACAACGTGCTTGTGAGAGCTCCGCGCGCTTTGCCACGCAGGTGTTGCCCACCGGCACTGAGTCTGCTTCGGGTCAATCGCGACCGGGTCGCGGCAATAGCAAGTCTAGCCATGTCCGCTATGCCGCCGAAGACGGAAGTAGATTCAGAGCATTGGCGGTAACGCATAGGCATGGCGGGTTGATCTCATATGACGGAATCAGCCGTTCTCCTTTGTTCTTCGGATCCTGTCGGGGTCCCGGTTGGGTCCCGCATGAACGTGAACGAACGCAGAAGATCGGAAATTATCGTCGTAAAAAACTCCGAGAAAACAAGGGTGTTCTGCTGAACCCGAACGCTCATAACGGTCTGGTTGCAGGTTCGAGTCCTGCCGGGCCCACCAGCCTTCGCTCGCGAAGCGAGTGAAGGCTGCCGCGCCGAAGCCTCCGGCGAAGGCGGGCTGTGCGGACCACGAGCTATGGTTCGGCAGGCCATCCTACGATCACCATCGGGAAACATCATCACCGGGAAAGACAGCCGCAAGACCGGCGCAGGTCCCGCTCCCAAGCAAAATATCGAAAACAACCCCATGCAAAGTAGCATGGCCGTCGCCGGCTGGCGCTTCGAGCCACGCCGACGGCATTTGAGATGTCAGGCAAATCGGCGGGGAGACTGCATCATCGGGCCGACGATTGAGCGTCGGATTGTCCTGCGATCACGCACTTCCTCCCGTCCATTTGACGGCCATGGCAGCGGCCCCGGCACCTTATCAAACAATGTGAAAGTCCGACTGAGGCAAGCTGGTTAGAGTCACATTCTGCAGAACCACACTATTGTTGGCGTCGATCATCATCGCGATATTGCCCATTGACTTTATAGACGACCGGTCGTATGTTGAATACGACCGGTCGTCTTGACCACTGCGCGTTCCGAAATGCCCTTGTAAGGAGAGCTGTATGAAGCTGATTGGCACCTATCTGTCGCCCTATGCGAGGCGGGTCGCAGCGGCCCTGATCTCTCGCGGTATGCCTTTCGAGCATGAGGCCGTGAACGGCTACCGGGAGTTCGAGATCGCCAGCCGGTATAATCCTGTGGCGAAGGTACCTTCGCTCGTGCTCGACGATGGCGAGGTCCTGATCGACAGCACGGCCATCCTCGACTACCTCAATGAACTGACGCCTTCGGCGCCGCTGATTCCCGCCGGGTCGAGAGCGCGCCGGACGACGCTCAAGCTCGCGGCCATTGGTTACGGCGTCTATGAACAGGCCGCCAGCCTCTCGTTCCGCGGACGCGAGGTACCTGAGACCGAGGCCAGGCGCTGGAAGGCGCAGATCCTCGGAGGCTTGCGCGCGCTCGACGAGGCCGCGCGCGACGGCGGACCGCTCAGGGCGACGCCAATGGACGCGGCAGCGATCACCGCCATCGTAGCGGTGGAATACCTCGCGCGGACGAATCCGGATTTGGACGCCCTTCCCGCAATCCCCGCCCTGGCCGCGCTTGCGGCCGAGTATCGCGACGCACCGCCCTTCGCGCTGACAAGGGCAACGGCTTGAGGCGCATGGAGGAAAGCATGACTGATCGGATTGCTCTTATCGCAGGTGTCGGCGGCGCCACCGGCGCTGCGCTCTCGCGGCGCTTCGCGCAGGGCGGGTATCGTGTGGCGATGATCGCCCGCAACGCCGAGCGGCTCGCGGAGCTCGAGGCCCAGATACCTGGTGCGCACGGCTATCCTTGCGACGTAGCCAACCTTAACCTGCTCGGCGAAATTGTCGAGCAAGTGCGGACCGAGCTAGGGGCACCCCATGTGCTCATCCATAACGCCGTGGCGGCGACATTCGCCAAGATCCTCGATGCATCGGTCGAGGATCTCGAGCGAAATTTTCAGGTGAACACTACTTCCCTGTTCTTTCTGGTGCAGAAGCTCGCGCCGGCGATGATCGACCGCGGCGAGGGAGCCATCATGGTCACCGGAAACACGTCGTCGTTCCGGGGCATCCCGCTGCGCCCGGCCTTCGCGCCGACCAAGGCCGCCCAGCGCATCCTCGCCCAGTCCCTCGCAAAGGATTTGGGCCCGAAGCGCGTGCATGTTGGATACATCACCATCGATGCCGCGATCGACGCGCCGTGGAGGAGGAACACCTCGCCGCTCCCGGATTGGCAAGATAAGCCGGGCGACTATTTCGCGCATCCCGATGCGATTGCCGACGAGGTTTACCACATCGCGCATCAACACCCCTCAACCTGGTCGTTCGATCACATCATCCGGCCTTTCGCTGAGAACTGGACCCTGAACTGACCATGCCGAAACCTAATCATAAGGAAGCACTCCTCGACGCGGGCCTCGCGGCGTTTCATCGCCGCGGCTATCACGCGACCGGTGTTCAGGAGATCGTCTCGTCGGCTGGTGTGCCGAAGGGCTCTTTCTACAGCCATTTCGAAAGCAAGGACGCCCTCGGCCTGGCAGCGCTCGCGCGCTACTGGGAGGACCGCGCCAAGGCGCGTGCCATGCTGCGGGACGCGAGCCTTCCCGGGCTAGAACGGATTGACCGATACTTCGCGGCGCTCGGCTATAGCGAAGACGGCTGCCTGATCGGCAACTTCACGGCCGAACTCGCGCAACTCGACGCCTTCCGCCAAGATTTGTCGCGCCTGTGGCGTCAGTGGACGGATGCGCTCTCCGAGTGCCTGGCGGATGGGCAGCGCGACGGCAGCGTGCGAACCGACGTGCCTGTCACCGAGCTCGCGCGCACGGTTCTGGCGCTTTGGGAAGGCGCTGTGCTTTCAGCAAAGGTCGAGCGCGGCCCCAAGCCGCTCAACACAGCGCGCCGCACGCTGCGGCGTTTGCTGGCACCGTGACGCATAGCCCACGCCCCGCACCAGTTTCGCACCAGAAACGACCTCGCCAAAATGCTGAGGGCAGCTGTTGCGGTGAGGCGAACGTCACACGTGAAGTCGAAATTGTCTCTACGCATCGAGCAGATAGCCGACTCCTTCGTAGCTCTCTGGCCAAACTCTATCTGACGCAATCGTCTGGAGGTGTTTTCCCGGCAAAGCGGTCAGTCAGCCAGTTCACCGCCGCCATCGTGCTCGCTTGCGCGGCGCGTCCGTGGCCGATGCCGGGCAGGATGACCATCCTGACCCTACTACCAGCCTTGCACAGCTTGTCCATGTAGGCCTGGGTAACCGCGGGCTCAATGATCTGGTCATTAGTCCCCTGCGCCAGAAAGATGGGGATCTCAGGGGGGAGCACGCCGGTGCTGTTCTGTTCGAGAAGCGAGCGCCAAGGTTCGGCCTTGGTCGGATCTTGCACCGTCAAAAAATATTGCTCGAGCGGCCTCCCTGTTCTCTGCCTGACGATCAGGTCGAAAGGCCCTTCGATGCATTCTTGAGCCAGCCTGTCGATCACGGGCATGGCGCGCCGATCGACGACGTTGTCGATGGCGGCTCCGTAGACCCGGTGCCACGACCATAGCGTCATCGCCGTGATGTTCTTGCCGCCGATCGAGTTGATATCGTCGCTCATCAGCTTCGCGAGGTCCGTTGCCGGCGCTGCCGCAGCGACGCCGAGAAGCCTCAGCTCAGAAGCGTACGCTTTTGCCATCATCCCGGCAAAGAGCGCGGCTTGCCCGCCTTGCGAATGTCCCCACACCGTGAAGTCCTTGCCCTGACCCGCGCGCGGAAGGGAGCGTGCCGCGCGCACGACATCGATCACGGCGCGACCTTCGCTCTCACCTACCAGATAAGGATGCGGGCCCGGCGTGCCGAGCCCCGGATAATCGGTCGCCGCCACGACGAAGCCACGGGAGACCATCGAGCGAAGGCCCTGGATCTGCTGAAACAGAAAAATGGCAAGCGACGGCGCGCAGCGCGGGACGATACCCGATGTAGGATGTGCCCAAGCAACGATCGGACGACCGCCAGGCGGGGGCGCGCCTTGCGGAACAATGACGACGCCGGACACAAAGATCGGCCGGCCGTTCAGCCCCGTCGACCGATAGAGCACGCGATAGGCGGAGGCGCCGAGCGGAGCCCCGTCCATCGGCTCCTGTCGCACCAGGGCCCCCGGGGCGCCGGCGAGCAATGATTCCGGCGCATCATAAAATGCCGTCTGGGCCGACGCTATTCGTGCCAATGCAAAGACAGCCGCGACCGCGACGAGCCCATTCAGCATCCATTTGCGCCGGCAGCGGCGCATGCGATTGGTGGTGAAGCATCGCATGGTCCAGCTCATGTGCTCACAGTCCGTAAAGTATCTTCAGACCGCCGCTGGCATGAAGGGCAATCAGGATGCCTTCGCGCAGCAACTGCACCTTTTCGAGCCTTGCCGAGTCGAGGTGGCCTTCCATTCGAAAGCCGTCCTTCAGCGGGCGCGTCAGGCGTTCGTTCGCCGCCATGAGCATGTTCTGGTAGGAGATGCCGTAGTCGAGATTGGCGACATTCTTCAATTGCGCCGCTAGCTGTTGCACGGCAGATCCGATCTGGCTGTCGTCTGATGAAGTTGTCAGGTCGATCTCGGAGAGGCCGACCGTCTTATTGTTAGTATCGACTTTTGGCATGGTGGAGAGATAGGTCCATTGGCCCGCGTTGGAATCAGTGTCCGAGCTCTTTGCGATGCGCAGGCCGATCACGAGTTTACCCGACGACGGATAAACCTGGACCTCGCGCACGGACGTGTCCTGCGCCGGCAAGGCTGCGATCGCCTGGCTTATCTTGTCCTTGAGCGTGTCGTAGTTGATGCGGACGGGAAGAATGACATCGAAGGCTCCCGGCTCGGCCACCGCGGTGCCGAGCGGCGGCAGCGCCGTCGCCGCGACAGCCGGCGGCTGCTGCCCGATCACGGTTTCGGCGGAGCCGGCAAGCTCAAGTGATCCCCACAATACCTTGGCATTGGCGCGGACACCCGCGAAAGCCGCGCTCTTCGGGGTCAGTTGCAGCCAGACCGGCGGATCCTGCGCGAGTTTGATGGGTTCAAACGCGTGCCGCCACGCCATCTCCGCCTTGCCGTGCAGGTCGAGTGCGCGCGCCGCCGCCAGCGCCCGCGACCGGATGCGGTCCAGCTGCGTCCGGATGTTGGGCTCGACATAGGGCGCAAGGTCAAACTCGCGGCCGAGCACGTGAAGGTAGGGATGTTCGCTCCAGTGGAAGAAGTCGCTGATGTTTAGCTGGAGCGACCCATCCCGCCGCAGCTCGGGGCGCGCTTCAACCTCGATCGTCGCGCGCGCCTCGGTCTCGCCGCGAATGCGCGCCGTGAAACGATTGGCTCCCTGGCCTTCGGCGGCGCCATGTATGGAGACCGCCCCGAAGACGCGGTCGCCCCGGCCATACAGCGAGACCGGGCTGGTCCGGTCGACGAAACCCCAGACGTCGCAATTGGCGTTGACGCGGAAGATGAAAACACGACGATGAACGCAGTTGACGCGCTCGTCGATGGTGGCAAGCCGCTTTGGAATATCCCGCTCGATCGCCGCAGCAAGAACCGGCAGGCCGAACTCGACCGTCGCAGAGATGCGCGAACTCGCTACGAGTGGCGTTGCTGCGTCCGGGCTCAGCGGCGGCTTTTCGGCGCCGACGGCGATCGACGGGAGCGCCCCAAGAGCGAGCGCGGCCAGGCGGGCTATGCCCACGCGTGATCTATTCGCGATCGAATCGTATTCCGGCTGATATGTGCGTGATGGAGGAATCATTCTAGTGCTCCAGCTTCAGGAAAAACCAGAACCACAGTCGGTACTCAGTGCGCTCGCGAGCAATAACGGCGCTATACGTTAGGAGTGCACGAACGGCGGAAGCTGTTTTGCAATCCGGGCTCGCCAGGTTGGCAACACTCCCAAAATCGAGCTGTCGCCATTCTGTATCCGTTTTCGACAAGTGCCGGGCGGATCCCCCGGGCTCAACTTAACGATGAGCGCCTGAAGTCTCGCAAGTCAAATGACAAATGGCGCAAAAACGATGGCCTTGCAGCCCTCCGCGTCACCGCACCAGTTTCGCACCAGAAACCGCTTCGAAAAAGCGCAATGAACGCGGCTGAAATCGACCGAAACCGGAAAAATCAACGAAACCGACCTCTGTCCTCCCGCTCACAACGGTCTGATTGCAGGTCGAGTCCTGCCGGGCCCACCAGCGATCCCTGCCGCTTCTCG
This sequence comes from Bradyrhizobium sp. AZCC 2176, assembly GCF_036924645.1. Lineage (NCBI taxonomy): Bacteria > Pseudomonadati > Pseudomonadota > Alphaproteobacteria > Hyphomicrobiales > Nitrobacteraceae > Bradyrhizobium > Bradyrhizobium sp. AZCC 2176. The sequence goes on from NZ_JAZHRX010000001.1 coordinate 973,845, forward strand.
AACCTATGTTTGCTGGACAAGCGAATGCAACGCCTTGACCGCGGCCTCCCGGTTCTCCACGGGGACAAACAGACTGACCGAATGCGGCGACAACACGTACTTGTCGGGGACAATCCCGTGATGTCCGAGAACCTGCAACGCCCTGAACGGCAATTCCGACGAAACGCCGCCGAAGCAGGTGAGACTCACCGAGCTTGAAGCCTCGCGCTGGCTGCGCAGATCATTGCTTTTCTCCACCGTGCGCAACAGGGCGTCGAGCCACTCTGAATCACAGGCCACGGTCATGCTGGTTTTTCCCGCGGTGAAGTGTGATGCCAGAAGCTGCGGCCAGGACAGGCTGTTTTGCTTGAGATGCTGCGCGAATTTCTCGAAACCGTGATTGAGATCCCTGGAATCGATTTCCACATGCTCAATGCGAGCCATCGAGTTGACGGCCAGAACTTTTCCGTTTTCCATGCCTGCAACCTCTTTCATCACTTGCGTGCTGTGCTTAATGCCGCCCCACTGCTTGAGAACCAGGGGCACATCCTGACTTTGCGCCAGCTCTACGCTGCGAAAATGCAGGATCTTTGCACCCCAGAAGCACATTTCGGACAGGGATGCGAAGTCCACTCGCCGCAGGGGCTTTGCGTCCGGCACGATGCGCGGATCGGCCGAACAAATTCCGTCGACCTCTTTGATGATTTCACAGCGTTCGGCCCTCAGCGCCGCGGCCATCGCGACGGCCGTGGTGTCGCTGCCGCCCCGGCCGAGCGTGGTGATTTCCCTGGTCACCGGATTCACGCCCTGAAATCCTGCCAGCACCACAACGCGCCCGCGATCAAGTTCCTCACGCACGCGAATGGGCCGTACATCGACAATGCGTGCGGAGGAATGGGAATCGTCGGTCATCACGCCGGCCTGGCTGCCGGTGAAGCTGATCGCGGGCACGCCGAGATCGGCAAGCGCCATGCTCATCAGGGACATGCTGATGCGTTCGCCGGTCGTCAGCAGCATGTCCAGTTCACGGCGATTGGGAGCAGGGCTTACCTGATAAGCCATCTGGATCAATTGGTCGGTGGTCTTGCCCATGGCGGAGACGATCGCCACGACACGATGACCACGGCCATGCAGGTCGGCGAGACTGCGCGCAACCGCACGAATTTTCGCCGGTGTTTCAAGACAGGCACCGCCATATTTTTGCACGATGGTGGGATGGTTGCGCATTTAACCTCGGTGAGAAGCCTCGCTCGCCTCGCCCATCGAACCGGCACCGCCTATCCATGTGCCGACGATTTCAAAGTTCGGATTGAAGGCGACAAGGTCGGCGCAGTATCCGGGCGCGATCCGTCCAAGCTCGGACTCAAGGCCCAGAAATGCCGCCGGCGTTCGCGAGGCCATCACGAGCGCATCGGCCAGGGGGACGCCGAGAAGACTGACTGCGTTCCGCACCGCCTCGATCATGGTGAGGTGAGCGCCCGCAAGCGTGCCATCGGGGCCGGTCAGGCGATTTTCGTGCAACGTTATCTGTCTTCCCTGCAGCGTGAATTTCGTCTCGTTCGTGCCCACCAGCGGCATGGCATCGGTGACCAGCATCAATCGATCGCGCCCCTTGCAGCAGAAGGCGATGCGCAGGCTGGTAGCATCGACATGGATGCCGTCGCAGATGATTCCGGCAAACAGCCTGTCGTCCGCAAGCGCGGCGCCCACCAGCCCGGGCTCCCGCGCCTGTAGCTGCGACATGGCATTGAACAGATGTGTCACCCCTCGCACCCCGAGAGCGGCCGCCTGCTCCATCTCGGCCGTGGTGGCCTCGCTATGGCCGGCAGCGATACGTAGTCCAGCGCCCATGAATTCCTCGATCATGGATGGGGGCACGCATTCCGGGGCCAACGTCACGACAGAGCGGCCGCAACCGCCGAAGCCCTTGATGGCGGCGCGATCGCGGCCATCGGGCAAGCGTATCTCGGACTCTGGGTGAATGCCCTTGCGGGAACGGTTGAGGGCGGGGCCTTCGAGATGAAATCCGAGCACGCCGGGAATTTTCAGGCAAGCCTGCGCGACATCAGCCAATTGCCCGATGACTTCGCCGCGATCCGTGATCAGCGTCGGCAGGCAGCCTGTGGTCCCGGCCTTGCGATGCGCCTCGACGATGCGCCGCACGCCGGCTTCCGTTGGCTGGTCGTTGAGGAGAACGCCGCCGCCGCCATTGACCTGGATATCGATGAATCCGGGGGCGAGGATCGCATCTGGCGGCAACTGGATGGACGCGCGCGAGGCGGCCTCGCCGAAGGTGACGTTTTCAATCCGGCCGTTCGAAATCCTGACCGATCCCGGCCCGCGCATGTCGGCGCCGTCAAAGATGTGCTGCGCGGCAATGGTGAAAGAGCAGGAAGACCCAGCGTGGTCCATCAACATTCATCCGAGCATGGCGGTCACGGACTCGTGAGAGAAGTGCCGTTCAGGACTGCATATGTGCCCCAGAGGGCTTTTGAGAGGACCCGGAACGAGGCCCTGGCGTTAACTTTCGATGGCAACAAAAGATACCACGTATCTCGGCATTGACGGAGGCGGAACCCGCTGCCGTGCCCGGATCGAAGACAAAAACGGCAGGCTGCTCGGTGAAGCAAGCTCGGGGCCTGCCACGACGCGCATCGGCGTGGACAAGGCGTGGCGGTCCATCATGGAAGCCACTGAAGCCGCAGCCGTAAAGGCCGGCCTTGCGCATGCGGATTTCGCCCGGATGCACGCTGCAATCGGCCTTGCAGGCCTTGGCCGCCGTGGCTCGGAGGCGGCGCTCAACAAGATCTCGCATCCCTTTGCGTCCGTCATCTTCATCAGTGACGGCATGGCCGCCTGTCTTGGCGCCCACAGCGGTGCCGACGGCGCCATCGTGGTGGCCGGCACCGGCTCGGTTGGCGTCGGCCTGATCGGCGGTCGCGAAATCCGTCTCGCGGGTTATGGCTTTCCGGTCTCGGACGAAGGCAGCGGCGCCGACATCGGCCTGCAGGTCGTGCGGCTGGCGCTGCGGGCCGCAGATCGCCGCGGCGAGCTCACGCCCTTGCTTTCCGAAGTGCTGGACGCATTCGATCACGATCCCTATCAGGCGGTCGCCTGGTCTGAAGAAGCAAGGGCCACGGATTACGCTGCTTTCGCGCCTATCGTGATGCGGCACGCCAACCAGGGCGATCCGATCGGTCGTCGCATTGTCGAGCGCGCGGCCGACGCCATCGGCGACCTCCTCGATCTGTTCCTGGCCAAGGGCATCGAGCGGCTCTCGCTGGTGGGCGGGCTTGCCGATGCCATTGCGCCCTGGCTGACGCCGGATCTGCGTGATCGCCTGAAGCGTCCCGATGCCGATGCGGCGGCCGGCGCATTGCTGGTGGCGCGCGGGCGGCTTGCCGTGCCCAGAAGGGAAATTGCCGATGAACAGGCGGCAAAGTTCCGCGTTTAAGGATGGATCAACCTGATGGCCACCGAGGAAATCGACCCCCGCTTTGCCGATCTTGATGCATGGTCGCTTGCCTCGGCGATGGAAGCCATGTGGGAGGGCCAGCTTGCGGCGGTGGCAGCGATCGGGCACGCGCTGCCGTCCATCACGGCGGCCACGGAGGCAGCGAAGGCCGCCCTCGGCGATCGCGGACGTATTGTATATGTCGGCGCCGGCACCTCCGGCCGGGTGGCCGTCCAGGACGGCGCCGAACTGATGCCGACCTTTGCCTGGCCTAGCGAGCGGGTGCACTTCATCGTCGCCGGCGGCGACAGCGCGTTTGTTACCAGCGTCGAAGGTGCGGAGGACGATGTCGACGACGCGGTCAGGCAGGTCAATGCCGCACGGCTCACCCCGCACGACGTGGTGATCGCGGTAGCCGCCAGCGGGACGACGCCATTCACGGTAGCGGCGCTGCAGCAGGCAGGCTCCTGCGGTGCGGTGACGATCGGCATCGCCAACAATCCCGGCACCGCACTGCTGGAAGCGGCAAGGTTTCCGATCCTGGTCGAGACCGGCCGCGAACTGATCGCGGGCTCCACGCGAATGAAAGCGGGAACGGCGCAGAAGGTCGTGCTCAACCTGATCTCCTCGGGGATCATGCTGCGGTTCGGGCGGGTCTATCGCGGCATGATGGTGAACATGCAGCCGACCAATGCCAAGCTGAAGCGGCGCGCCGAGGCCACGGTTGCCCCCCAGATCGCGCACTGCGATCCATCGCAGGCGGCAAGCTCGCTCGAGCAGGCGGAGGGAGACATCAAGAGGGCTGTCCTTCTGGCGCTCGGTATCGGCAAGGATGATGCCGAGACCATCTTGCGCCGATGTGACGGCAACCTGCGCCGCATCTTTGCCGAGCTTGCCAAAGAACCTGACCGAAATTCCAAGGCGCCGGCCACGCGAAGGCAGGCTGGAGCGGTTGAGCCATGACGATTTCGGCGATGGCGGCTGAGATCGGAGAAAGTGCCGACGTCGTCGCCAGGATTGCCCGTAACCGCATCGCCACGCGTGACATCGCCCAACGAATCGGGATCGGCGCTGCGCCCCTGTGCGTCGTGTGCGGCCGGGGAAGCTCGGGACACGCCGGCGTCTTCCTGAGATATCTTGTTGAGACCCGGCTTCGCCTTCCCGTGTCAGCCAGCGCCCCTTCGGTGACGACGGCATTTCGCACGCCCTTGAAGCTGCGCAATGCGCTGTTCATCGTGATCTCGCAATCCGGACGCAGCCCGGATCTGGTCGCAGCGACCAGGTCGGCGCGCGCCGCAGGTGCCCGCACCATCGCCATCGTCAATGCGACGTCGTCGCCGGTGGCCGATGAAGCGGAGTTCGTTGTTCCAGTCGAGGCAGGCCAGGAGCACTCGGTGGCGGCGACCAAGACCGTGATCGGCTCGATGGCTGCGGGCGCTGCGCTTGTTGCGGAGCTGGCTGATGATCGCGCGCTACGGTCCGCTCTCGACAGACTGCCCGAGCGGCTCGATCGGGGGCTGGCGCTTGAATGGTCCGAAGTTGCCGATGATCTCGCCACGGCGTCGGCCGCCTTTGTAGCGGCACGGGGCATGGGCCTAGGCTCGGCGCGGGAGATCGCGCTCAAGCTTTCGGAAATCCTGCGCCTACCCTCGATCGGTCTGTCCGCCGCCGAGCTGCAGCACGGGCCGCGGGCCGCCCTCTCCTCGCGCACGCCGGTTGTCATGATGCGGATCATGGACGAAACGGCCGCCGCGGTCGACGCGCTGGCACAGGAGTTGCGCGAGCAGAAGATCGTGCTGCATCTGTGCGGCGGACCGCATGGCTCGTTGCCGTGGCTGCGCGAGGATGACCCCGCCACCGACCCGATCGCCATGCTCGTTCCGGCCTATCGGATGATCGAGCAGGCGGCACGCGCCCACGGATTTGATCCGGACCGCCCCCCTCGCCTGAGCAAGATTACCGAGACGTTTTGACAGCTCTCGGTCCGCTGGCTGCGCTCTCAGTTTTGAAGTGGATCGACGGGTACGAGAAAGGCAAAAACATATTTCGTATCGCCGTCTTCGGCTTCAGCCCATTTCCTGCCAATCTCCAGTTCAGCACTTTCGGAAAGATTTGCGCGCCGCACGGTGAGCGCGGCTTTTCCGTCCCAGACAGGGCGCCCGCCGGACGCGTAAGCGCCCAGTTCCTCTGCGAGCCACTTCTGCTTCCTGAATTTTTCAGCCGAACGCGCTGAAGTTGCAGAGAAGACCAGCACAGGGGTGCCTGCAACTTCCAGTACGAAGCCATCCTGTTTATCCAGGCTCGGACGTGTTCGAGATGCGTCTGTTGACGTAGATGTTGGAACACGAATGCCCTTGCTCATTGAACCGCCTTCTCCGGCATTGGCTGCCAGGACTGTAGGTTCTGAGCACCAACATGTGTCCCGGACATGTTGTCGCGCCAAATCTTCCCGATCAGTCATTTGATATGACGGCCGGCACCGAAAACGTTCAGGCGGGGATGCTCACCAGTCCTTCAAAAGCGCCCTCCGATGCAAGGCGGACGGCTTCGCTTCAGTTGCTCTGGCTCATCGACATCCGTCGATCCGGCCGGGGGAACTGTTCGTCGCACGGGCTGCATGCACGGAGCTCGTGCAAGATCCTGTCCCTGTCCTCGGGAGAGATAACCGATGCAGACGCGGACCGGCTTGGCTTTGACCCCATAAATACCTGCCGAACGCCGAAACGACAGATCACACTGTCCAGACTCTCCTCGTCGCGGCGAAGGCGGTGTCCATGGAATTTCATCCATCTTTCGATCCGGTGCAGGCTCAACCGTCCCAGGCCCGGCTGCTCAAGAAGCTCGCTTCTGGTATGCAGCGATGCGATCTCGAGGAGGTAATTGATGCGCGTGGATAGCTCCTTGCCGACGAGCCCGCCGTGCTGGCTGCGAAGCAGTATGGTTGCAATTCGTTCGGGCAAATAGATATCCATCTGCTGATCGAGAAGGACGGATCTTGTCATAATCAGTTCCACGTTGACCTGCAGCTTCCGCAGATGCGTCTAAGAATGAATCTACCAGCGCCACCGATGTCTGTCGCAGAACACATTGCCTTGCTGACGTCTGTTAGATGGATTCTAAGCCAGATCTTTTCCATGTGACGCCTAACACACGTAAAAGTTGCTTCCGGTTGTGTGTTTATCGAGTAGCCGATGGATATGGCGAACTCTCACGAAGCTGAACAGGGACCGCTTGCGGCATCGCTATCGATGGCGCGCGCAAGCCGCTCCCTCGCGTGGTCGATCGCGGTCAAATCCACGACGCCGCAGGATGCACTGCGCGTGCGATGCCTGCCGGAACCGGGCATCGTGAGTCCAATCGGGCAGCTACAGCCGGAAGAGATCGCACTCTGGCTCGCCGCGGTGCCTCCCGCCCCGGACTTCATCGGCGGTTCTCCCGGCGCGCTCAGTTTCGCGCAAGCCGCAAGTGTGATCGACAGCAGCGAATCCGATCGTCTGGCGCGGTTCCTGCACATTGAGGATCGAATCAGTTATCTGGCTGCGCATGCTGGCGCTCGCTTTCTGCTGGGCAGCCTTGTGGGGCAACCTGCCAATGCCCTGCGGTTCGAGCCGTCCACGCACGGCAAGCCGGTGCTCGTTGCTGGCCCGCCGAAGCTCGACTTCAGCCTGAGCCACTCCAGGGGTGCGGTTTCCATTGCAGCCGCATCCATGCCGGTCGGGGTCGATGTCGAGCCGTTGCGTGACATCACCGATATGGAGTCCGTCAGCGAAATCGTCCTGGCCGCAGAGGAGCGCAAGGTCCTATCGAAGGCTCCAGCGGCGTTCCGATCCCGGCTCTTTCTGCGCTACTGGACCCTGAAGGAAGCGGTACTGAAAGCAGCCGCTGTCGGATTTGCGATTGCCCCGAATACGCTGATTGTCGATGCAGGCCCATCACCTGCAGTGCTTTCGGTGCCGGCCACGCTTGGATCAGCCACGCAATGGCGGCTCATCGCCCCCGCGATCGAGCCGTTCTAGGCGATGAGCTCACGGCGCGAAATCGTCGAAAGCAGAGACTCGGCGATTTCCTGCGAGCGCGTCGCCAGAACAGAGAGCAACGTGTCGCTCAGGCCGTGAGATGACTCGGAATATCCCTGGAGATGAACTTGCGGTCGAAACGCGGGGCTGGTCGCGAGCCTGTAGTTGCGGTCGACCGCGGCATCGCGGATATAGCGTCGGATCGGTTCCAGAAACGCGTGCGGCGTTTCCCTGTCGTAGCCGGTGGCGAGGATGACGGCATCGTAGCAGGAGCGGCTGTCCCGGCCCTCGAATTTGTCAACCTTACCGATTTCGATGCCTTCAACTGCTGCTTTGACGCCCGTGATCTCGCTGCGCGGATGCAGCTCGACGCCTGTCGTGCCGCTGACGCGCTGCTGGTACAACAGCCGGTACAGTTGATCGAGCAGATCGGCATCGACGACGGCATAGTTGGTGTTCCGGAAGTTGCGCACGATCGCATCCCGCCGCTCGCCCGGCTGGGCGAAGATAAAGTCCGTGTAGTCCGGGTTAAAAATCTCGTTAACGAAGGGACTGCTGTCGGACGGCTTCAACGCATGGCCGCGAAAGATCAGATCAATGCTCGCTTCGGGAAAACGACCGCGAAGGTCGACGGTCACCTCGACCGCACTCTGCCCTCCCCCAATAACGGCCACGCGCGTCGCTTTTCGGCCAAGCCCAGCGGCCCCGACCGTATCGAGATAGACGCTTGAGTGAAACAATCTGCGATCATCGGCGATGTCAGCGAACATCTCTGGAATAAAGGGCTTTCCCCCTACTGCGACCACCAGGTTCCTCGCCAGCCGCACTGTTTCATCGCCGGCAAGCGTGCGCGAACGAACGCGCAAGGATGTCACGGATTGTCCAGCCATCACCGGCTCGACGGCGACGATGGCTTCCCCGTAGACCGCCTGAGATTTGAACTGGGCGGCGACCCACCGCAGATAGTCATTGAATTCCAGCCTGCTCGGATAGAACGTTCGGCAGTTGATGAAATCCTGCAAGCGACCGCGCTTGTGCAGATAGTTCACGAAAGTGAACGGACTGGTCGGATCGCGCAACGAAACCAGATCCTTGAGAAACGAGATCTGCATGTCGCTGCCCGGCAGGAGCATGCCACCATGCCAGGTAAATCGGGGCTGCTTCTCCACGAACAGAGGGGCGCATTTCAGGCGGAACTTTCTGGCGGACTCGTCCAGCGCGATCGCAAGCGCAAGATTGGAGGGCCCGAATCCGACGCCGATGACGTCGTGCTCGATCGCAAGCTGGTGAGACATGAAGCTGCGCTCCGTTCGCGCGTCAGGACGTGGCCGCCGGGACTGTGGCTGCCGGCAGCCACAGCCGGTCGCCAAAGAAGCGTTCGCGCAGCAGCATGACGAGGGTAGCCCGCTTGTGCGGAAAATCGAAATTCTTGATCTTCGCGAATCCCGAGAGGTCCAGATTGCGGAGTTGCTGCGAATGCGCCGCCGCCGGCTCACCGACGATTCGCTGCGTCCGGCAATCGTCCAGGAACACGTAGTGCATCAGCGATGGCAGCCAGGCACTGATGTAGCGGCGCCCGCGATAGGCATCCTCGCCGACGACGACATGCCAACCGCGATCGTAGTCGCCGGCATCGTAGAACGGCGCGATGCGGTTTTCCTTGGCCCAGTAGAGTTCGAAATAGCCGAATGGCTCGTCATCGAAGCAACCGATCAGCGGCAGCATATGCGGGTCCGCCAGAATGCCGGACAAATACCGCCGATGCTTATCGAGATCGCCCGCTTCGTTCCAGAACGCGTCGACGCGAGGATCATTCATCCAGCGGTGCAGCAGATGCAGGTCGTCGTCCGTATTGGCGACGCGAAAGGAGATCACTTCGCCGAGCCAGGGTATGAAGCGGGCATACACCTTTCCGGCCGGCTTTGGCGAGCGTCGCGGATGGCGCTTGCCGTCCGTCATGACGTGGAGTTGCGGCAATGGCGGCCGCTCGGCATTGACCAGCCAATTATCCCGCCGCTGCATGATCAGTTCAGGAAGCAGCACGAGATCCGCCTCCGCCATGACGGCGAGGCCATGGTCCATCAGCTCCCGTGCAACGGATTCTTCGCCGCTTGACTCCAGCACAATCCGGTCAAGGCCCGGGCGCCACCCGAACATGGCTTCTGCTGCTGCCGAAACCGCTGATATCGCGAGTTGCGGATCGTCGGGAGCGTTCAATATTTTCAGGCGATCCAGCCGATCGTCGAGGCGCAGACGCATCACCGTTGCGGCGCCCGCGGCAACACGGAGGTCTCTCTCGCCGTCTTGAACGACCGTCATGGCGGAATGCGGTCCGATCGGGAACGCGCGAGAGCCTGTCGCGGAGCTCGAAGCTTTGTTCATCAGGCCCTCGCATCGCAAACATGATTGCTCAAAACAGAACCGCGATCTTCACTCGCGCTTGCGATGTAAAGCACTCCCGCACAGGATGACAAGGAATGCCGGCACACGCAGATTAGATTCCTTACAAATCCCACGAGCCGGCATCGCAAAAGGCATCATATGCTTTTCGCGGAATACATTTTGAAAGAGCCCGAACTTCGACTCAAATTTTTATTGAGAATAAAATAGCTCTAAAGCGATGCGTCGGTTGGAACCGATGACGACTTGATGACGTCATGTTCCGTCGCCTCGCCTGTGACAATCTTGCCGTGGCGAAGTCGCACAAGGAGATCGGCCGCACCGAAATAGCGGTCGTCATGCGAGATCACGATGATCGTCTTGCCCATGCGCTTCAGGTCAGGCAGTAGTTCCGTGTAGAAGATATGCCGGAAGGCAGGGTCCTGATCCGCGGCCCACTCGTCGAACACGAGGACGGGCCTCTCCTCCAGCCATGCGTTCATCAGAGCCAGCCGCTTGCGTTGCCCGGTCGACAGGTCCGTCGTTGTAAAAACGCCGTTCTCGACCGAAACCTTGTGCGCGACCTCCAATCGCTCCAGATAGCGTTCCGCGACATCCGGCACCACTCCCGCGCCGTGAAGCAGGTCTTCAAACAGGTAGTAGTCGGAAAAGATCGTGGTGAAGAGTTGCCGGTAATCATCCCGCGTTTCCGTCACGACAGGCAGGCCGTCGCGAAGCAGCGTACCGTTCTGCGGCGCGTAGAGACCGAGCAGCAACTTGATCAGCGTGGTCTTTCCGCTTCCGTTTTCGCCGACAATGAAAACGACATCCCCCCGGCGGACATGCAGGTCAATCGGTCCGAGAATGAAGGCGGCGCTGCCGGGCAGCGCGCGAAAACCATACGATACGCCGCGGAGTTCGATCGATTCGATCCTGCCTGATCCGTCAGGCGCAGTCGAAGGCGCGGCCAGCAAGTCCGGTTCGGGTGTCGAGAACTGTTCGGAAAGCTCGGCAATGCGCTTCATCGCCACCTGCGCGCGGCCCAGCGCCGGCAGGATTCCGATGACCTGATCGATGGGCCCGCGCATATAAAGCAGCACCAGGACAAAGCCGCTGGAGACCGCAGCAGGACTGTCGGGCCAGAAGAACGGACGCAAGGTCAGCGCTACGCCGATCACGACGAAGAACAGTATCGTGCCCAATGCCCGCGCCGTCACGAACAGATTGATCGACTTCACCTGCACCGCGCTGATCCGGTCGACAGTGCGCTGAAGCTGCTCGACATAGACGCGCTGACGGCGGGCGCGATTCAGGCGCAGCTCCTTCGCACCCTCGGCTATCGCGCGGTAGTGCTTCTGCAGTTCGTCTTCCGACTCCCGGGCGATATTGAAGCCCTGAACGCCCCGCGTTCGCGCATATGCGTGCGCTAGCGAACCAAGGATGATGACCAGCCCCGTGATCAGAAAAAGCGGCCACGACAGCACCGCCAGGTAAACCATGCAGCCGAACGTGATGACGAGGGATACGAAGAAGGAAGAGAAGAAGAACGCGAAATCGCTGATCGTATCGACGTCCTGCGTCAGAACGGGGATCAGGCGATGTGTCCGATAGATTTCGAGCTGATCGATCGGGGCTGCCAGAATCTTGGCGGCGAGCGACTTGCGAAGCTCGGCGATGATCCGCTGTCCGACATAGTTGGCGCTGATATCGGCACCGACGGATCCGATCAGGATCAGCAGGCACAGGCCGGCGAACGCGTAAAGCAGCGTCGTAACGTCGTCCTGCGACGCGTAGAGCCCGCGATTGACGACCGCGAGCAATCCAGCAACGCTGGCGCCACCGGTAACGCCGAGGACGATACCGCCGAGCACGATCGGCCAGTATGGCCGCAGGAGATGCAGGATCTGCGCGGTCAGGCCGCTTCGTGGATTCATCATGAGTGCCGCGCGCTGGAGTAGAGCTGAAGCGAACCTACACGGCCCGTTGTGATACGAACAGCCTTGCCGGAGTGATGCGAATACATGATGGCACCATCGTTCTTCCAGAGCTTATTTTTCGGCCTTTTCGATGGATTCTAATTTGTGATCGGCAACGCGTTTAATAAAATGAGACGACTGGTACCGCCTTTGCATTGCAGCCGATGAGCGAGTAGGACATGGATCCAGCCGCCGTGTCGGCGCCGCGATATCCGAAAAATCGAAGCGCTTGCAGGCCAGCATCGGACAGGCCCGACTGGAGGACGACTTGGATTCGCTTATCTCCGAAACCCGCATCCGGCTTGCCGATGCCGCCGGTCTTGCCGCCCGGATGATCGATCATTTGGCAGAGCATGACATCGCCTTCGAGGACCAGGATGGCCTGATGGTGGCGAAGCTGCCGTTTGGAACCAGCTCGCTCGCCGTTGAGGCCGAGGCGCTCAAGATCCGCGTCGAGGCCAACGACAAGGGCAACCTCGAAATGCTGCGCTCCGTCGTCGCGTCCCACGTCATCGAGTTCGCCGGCGACAACGCGCCAGCCATCGTTTGGTCCGGCCATGAATCCAATGGCGGCACGCTTGCCAATTTCCGCGAAGTGCGACTGACGGCAGCGATCGACCTGACGCCGCGCATGCGCCGGCTGACTTTCACCGGAGACGACATCGCCCGCTTCGTGAACGATGATGACCTGCATGTTCGCCTGTATTTCCCGCCGGAGGGCCTCGCCAAGCCTGAGTGGCCGTGGCCTGCCTCGGACGGACGCATCCTTTGGCCCGAACCGGACCGCCGGCCGGTCACTCGCTACTATACGATCCGCCGCATCGACCTGCCGACCCGCGAGATCGATATCGATTTCGTGGTGCATGATCATGCCGGCCCCGGATCGGCATTCGCCCTCAACGCGCAAGCCGGCGCCATTTGCGGCATGGCCGGCCCCCTTGGGCGAAGTATTCGCCCGGCGCGCTGGTTTTTGCTGGCTGGCGACGAAACCGCCCTGCCCGCCATCGCACGAATTCTCGAGACGCTGCCGGCAACGGCTGCGGGTGAAGCCTTCATCGAAGTCGCCGATCGGCTTGAAGAGGTTCCGCTGATCGCGCCTGCCGGCGTGTCGATCCGCTGGCTGCATCGCGGCGACCGTCCGGCCGGGACGACGCAGTTGCTGGTCGATGCCGTCAAGGCCGTGCGATGGCCAGACCATCGCGAGGTCTTTGCATGGGTCGCTTGCGAAGCACAGGCGCTGAAGGCGCTGCGAAACCATTTGCGCGACGAGCGCAAGCTCACTCGCGAGCAGCATCTTGCGGTCGCGTATTGGAGCCTGCGTCAGCCATGACGTCCCCCCATTCGCGGATCGACGGGACGGCGTTCACCTCGCACCGCATACTTTGCTCAGGCGATTTCCCATGCACGTAGTTCGGCCAAGCGAAATCGCGCAAGCCTCGCCCGACGCGCCCGCGCCCCTGTTCGAGCTCGACCAGGTCGGCTTTGCAGTGGCTGGCCGCGCGTTGCTCGAACCGCTCACCCTGTCGCTTCCCGCGCGCAGCGTCGTGGGCCTGATCGGGCACAATGGCTCTGGCAAATCGACCTTGCTGAAGCTGCTGGCGCGACAGCAGCCAAGCTCATCCGGCACGATCCGTTTCGAAGGACGCCCGCTACGTGAATGGAGCGACCGGGAATACGCCCGCAAGGTCGCCTATTTGCCGCAGCAGACGCCGCCCGCCGCCGGCATGCTGGTCAAGGAGCTGGTCGCGCTGGGCCGCTATCCCTGGCATGGCGCGCTCGGCCGATTCGGCGACACCGACCGCGGCAAAGTCGCGCAAGCCATGGCGCTGACCCATATCGAGCCGTTTGCGGATCGGCTGGTCGATACATTGTCGGGCGGTGAGCGCCAGCGGGTCTGGATCGCGATGCTGGTTGCGCAGGACGCCGAATGCCTGCTGCTCGATGAGCCGACTTCGGCGCTTGATATCGCCCATCAGATCGAAGTTCTGTCGCTCGTGAAGCAGCTCGCCCGCGAGCGCAATCTCGGCGTGGTCGTCGTGCTCCATGACGTCAACATGGCGGCGCGCTTCTGCAACGAGATCATTGCCCTGCATTCGGGCAAGCTGATAACCCGCGGCGCGCCCGACAGGATCATGACGCCGGCCGAACTCGAAACCATCTACGGCATTCCGATGGGCGTAATGCCGTCTCCGGATCACAGCCATCTCATCAGCTTCGCGCGATGAAATGGGCGGTCATCCGCCCTTCCATCGCGGCATGTCATGTTCGCCGCGGGCGCAATAGCCAAACCAGATAGGGTCCGGCGAGCATCATCGCGAAAATTCCGGCGGGCATCTGGAACGGAAATATCACCATCCGCCCGGCCCAATCCGCTGATACCATCAGTGTAGCGCCAATCAGCGCGGCCAGCGCCGCCTGATGAAGCGCGCGCTGCGCTCCCATCATCCGCGCCATATGCGGCGCGATGAAACCGACGAGACTTAGAAGCCCCACCATCAAGGTCGCCGTCGCCGTCAGCAACGCGGTCAGCAGCATGATGATGACGCGGCTTGTCGCCATCGATACGCCCACCGAACGCGACGCCGCAGCGCCGAGCGGCAGGATATCGAGCCAGCGTGACAGCATCGGCACCATCACCAGCAGGACGATGGCGGCGGTGGCCAGTATCGCGGCCTCGGTCGGACCGATCTGATAAAGCGATCCCGCCAGCAACGACAGCAGCATGCCTATGCGGGGATCACCGGTCGCAAGCACCATGGCCATGATCGCGCCGAACGCCGCGCTCATGGCGACACCAGCCAGCAGCACACGCTCCGGACTGAATTCGGACCGCCGGCTGAACAGCAGAACCAGCCCGAGCACGATGAAGGCTCCGATCCCGCCGCCTGCAATCTGCGCCACGCGAGTGTGGGAAGGCAACAGGTACAGGAGAACGAGCACACCCATCGCGGCGCCGTAGCTGATGCCCATCACCTCTGGAGCCGCCATCGGATTCCCGGTCATGCGTTGCAGCAGCGTGCCGGCCACGGCCAGCGTAGCCCCCGCAGCCAATGCCGACACGACGCGCGGCCAGCGCCACGGCAGAAACTCCTGGATGCCGGTCAGGCCGCTCCAACTCCAGCCCTCTGAACCGACCCCGACGGCGAGCGCGATCCAGACCACCAGCAACAGCAAGGCGACGGCGGACAGGATCACCCGCCAAGGATGGTCAAGACGTGATGGAGCGGATGGCGTGAGGTTCCCTACCGGCACGGTGGCCCGTAGCCGCGGCAGCAACACAAGCAACATCGGCGCACCGATCAGGGCCGTGGCGGCGCCAGCCGGCATTTCGCGATAGCCGGGCGGAATCAGCAGCACAAGCTCATCTGTCAGCCACAGCAGCAGGGCGCCGCAAAGTGGAGCCCAAATCAGCCGGTCGCGAAAACGGCGCGCGCCAGACAGCATGACGATGGCCGGCGCCGCAAGACCCACAAAACCCATGACGCCGACCACGCTGACAACCGAAGCGCTGAGCGCGATCGCAATGCCAAGCGCGCAGACCCGTGCTCCCGTCAATCCGAGGCCGAGATTGCGCGCGGTCTCGTCATCGAAGCCGAGCAAGGTCAGCGGGCGGACCATCGTCGCGATGAGCACAAAGGAAATAATGAAACGCGGCGCGAGGAACGCGACGGTGTTCCAGTCCTGCTGATTGAGAAAGCCCGCGCCCCAGATGAACAGGCCGATCAGGTATTCATGATTGAGCAAGACCAAGGCCTGGGTCGTCACGGCGCAGTAATAGGCGACGATCAGCCCGGCAAGCACCAGCACGACTGGCGATAGCGCGCGGCGCCAGGTGAGACCGAACACGCACAGAAACGCGGCGAATCCGCCTATCAATGCAATCCACTCGCGGCCGAAGGCAAGCAGCGACGGCGCCCACAAGGTTGTCACGGCCAGCGCGAGATAGGCTCCATTCAGCACACCGAGGGTGCTCGGCTCGGCCAGCGGATTGCGCAGCACCTGCTGGCACACGGTGCCGGCCAGACCCAGCGCAGCGCCGGCGAGCAGCGCCACCGCGATGCGCGGAAACACCGTGTAGTGCACCAGCATCTGCTGCGGATCGTTAATCTCAGGACGCCACAGCACCGGCAACCATGCGCCAGCCGGCAGGTATCCCGACAGATGCCGCCACGTCAGCGCAGCGGCCGCCGCAAACAGCAAACCGATCAGCATCGCCGGATGCATCTCGATCCCGGACCGGGCGGGCAGCGCGTCAACCTTGCTCATTGTTTTCCTGCGGCAGACGTTCGGCGAGAAGACGTGCAAAGCGTTCGGCCGCCGGCACACCGCCATAGAAGAATTGATTTCCCAGCACCGTCAGCCGCCCCGACCGGAGAAACGGCAGGGTCCGCAGCACCGGGCTTGCCTTGAGCAGGGCTTCGATATCGGCGACCCGCGAACTCATCAGAACCAGTCGCGCGTCAGGGACCGCGGCGAGCACTTCGAGGCCCAGGCTGGTATGTCCCCACGGACCGCTCTGTCCGGTCCAGGCATTCTGCAATCCGAACTGGCTGAGCACCTCCTGATAGAGGCTGTTCGGGCCGAACACGAGCGCGCGGTTGCGCGCGATCTCGCTGACGAGATAGAGCGGCTTGCCGCCGCGGCCCTGAAGCTTCTCGCGATAGCCGGTCATCGCCGCATCGAAACGCGCCAGATAGGCCTCGCATGCGACCTGCACGCCGAGACGCTGCGCGAGCTCCATCGTCGAACGTCGCGCGGTTTCCAGCGGATGTCCGCCGGGCTTGAAAATGGTAAAGACCTCGACCGGCGCGATCAGCTTGAGCCGGGGCATTGCCGCCGTGATGCTGGGATCGATGATGATAATATCCGGCGCGAAGCTCTGCAGCAGTTCGAGATTTGGCTCCGAGCGCAAGCCGATTTCCTGAACGCTTGAGGGGACAGCCGGCTCGACGACGAGTCTGCCGTAGCGCTCGATTTCCGGAATGACCAACGGCACGACACCGAGCGCCAGTATGGTCTGTGCACAGGCCCAGCCAAGCGCGGCAACGCGGGGGCCGGATTGCGATCCACCGGTTTGCGCAAGCGCGATCGGCAAGCCACCCGCAAGCATCCCGCCGCCAAAGCCCAGACCCGCGGCCAGAAGCGCGCGGCGAGATGGCCTGTGATCGGAGACTGACCTTTTGCTCATGGGATCCGGTTCGGGAATGCCTTGCGGCGAGGCCGCGGTGGGTGAGAGCTATGACATACCTTCATCCGCGCCGTCTTTCCACATCATGCCGCGTTGCGCCAGCGGCCCGAAAAGCGCGGGCCAGCGCCTGCCCAATCGCGGCCCGCGCCTGCAAGGCATCGGCCACGACGTTTCCCATGCGCAGGAACTCATGGATCATGCCCGGATAGATCTGCAGATCGGCGGCAACGCCGGCGGCGCGGAGCCCTGCCGCGTAGTCGCGCCCCTCATCCACCAGAGGGTCATATTCGGCCAGCACGATGAGCGCCGGCGGCAGCCCTGAGAGGTCGTTCGCGGCCAGCGGCGCAAAGCGCCAATCGTCGCGATCGGACTCGTCGCGGAGATATTGCCGGAAGAACCAGTCGACGGTGCTGCGTTCCAGCAGATACCCGGAACCGTACCGTTCGTAGGAACTGGACGTTTGCCGCGAGCTCAGGCCGGGATAGGCGAGAACCTGAAGCACGGGCTGCGGCAGACTTCGATTCCCCCTGGCCTCGATGGCGAGCGCAGCGGCAAGCGTTCCGCCGGCACTGTCGCCGCCGACGGCCACGCGGCCGGCGTCTATCCCCACAGCAACCCCCTCGCGGCCGATCCAGGCCAACGCATCGACCGCATCCTCGAATGCGGTCGGAAACTTGTGCTCCGGCGCAAGCCGATAGCCGACCGACAGCACGGCCGCGCCGCTGTCTTCGGCGAGCCCGCGGCACAATGGCTGATGCGAATCGAGACTTCCGACGACAAAACCCCCGCCGTGCATGTAGAGAAGGACCGGCGCCGGATTGCGAGTGTCTGGCTCCCCGTGCGCGTAAAGCCGCGCGTCGATCATGGCGCCATCGCGTGTCGGCAGCGCGAGTTGACGCTCATACGCGAGCGCCGGCGGATCGACATCGAGCAGCGGCGAGGATGCATCGAAATCAGCCCGCGCCTGCACGGCCGTCAATTGCGGAAACGGAATGCGCGCGCCGCTTTCGGTCCCAACCTGCACCATCTCAAGCAGTGCGGCGATGTCAGGATCAAGACTCATGTGCTCACTCCGCCGGCTCCGGAACCGAGTCCTGCGAAGCCGTCGATGCTGTCTCCGGCACGAGCAAGGCGCAGATTTCATGGAGCAAGCCGGCATCCCTCAGGATCGTGAAATGGTTGTCTCCGACCACGCCGCGATCGATGGCGTCCGGCAGTTGCGTCTCCAGCCGATCGCGCTGCGCCAGGCGGCCCGATGTCCACCAGCACAACGGCACGGCCGCAAGACGGCGCGGCGGCGCGGCATTCTGCGTCAGGGTCTTGAGGTGCCGGCCGACCGTGAACGCGCCGGCCAGGTCTTCGACGCCGAGCAGTGTGTCGTCCGTCGGAGTTGCCTCTTCCAGTATCTGTGCGACCAGACGCCGGACAATCTCGGATGTCTCCGGCATGCCGGCACGCTTCGCAGCTTCGACATGCGGTTGGACATGAGCGGTTGCAGAGTGCGGAAGAACAGCCGAGAGCAATCCGGCGAGGTCATCGGTCCAGTGGACCACCGTTTCCTGCTGGTTCGATCTGCCATGCGGCCGCAGCACAAAGCTGTCGACCAGGGCGAGATAATCGACGCGTTCACCGCAGCGTTCGAGTTCGGCCGCAACGAGCGTGACGAGAAGGCCTCCGAGCGACCAGCCAACCAGGCTGTAGGGACCGTGCGGCTGCGCCTGCCTGATCTCGTTCGCATAGTCCGAGGCCATCGCCTCGAGCGACCGGTCGCTCCACGAACTATCGACAAGCATCCTGGATTGCACCCCGATCACCTGCCGGCGCCCTTCGAGGCGGCGCGCCAGCGGTCCATAATCGAACACGGTGCCGAAACCGCCATGCACGCAGAACACCGGATGCGCGCCACGAACCGCGGCATTCAGCGGCAGCAGCGCTGACGGCGCCAACGCAGCGGCGGGAGAGGCGCCGGCATCCGCGAGCAGCGCGCGGATCGTCGGCTTCTGCAGGAGATCGCGAAGCTTGATCTCGATGCCGAAGGTTTTGTCCTGCCGGAGCCGAGCCACGACCTTGAGGCTGAGGATCGAATTGCCGCCCAGCTCGAAGAAATTATCGGTGACGCCGACTTGCGGCAGCTTGAGAATGTCGGCCCACAGCCGCGCCATCGCGGTTTCCGCAGGTCCTTGCGGTGCCACGAAGCTTCGTCCAGCCGAGTCGGGAGCCGGCAGCGCACGCCGGTCAATCTTGCCGCTCGACAATGTCGGCAGCCGCTCAAGCACCATGATCCGCGCCGGCACCATGTAGACCGGCAAGGTCTGCTTCAGGAAACCGATTACTCTTTCGACCAGAGCCTCGGCCGCGGCTTCCGACGCGTCCCTTGCCGCCTTCGGCGCGATGTAGGCAACGAGCTGGCTTCCGGCAGCGCCGGCCAGCGCCACCACGGCCGCCTGCTCGATCTCCTCGTGACGAAGCAGCGAGGTCTGAATTTCTCCGAGCTCGATCCGGAAGCCGTTGACCTTGACCTGGTCGTCGCTGCGGCCGAGATATTCGACGGTACCGTCTTCGCGCCATCGCGCAAGGTCACCGGTGCGGTATAGCCGGCCCCCCGGCAGCGCAGAGAATGGATCAGGCACGAAACGCTCGGCAGTCATGCCCGCCTTGCCGTGATAGCCGCGCGCCAGTCCAACCCCTCCAAGACAAAGTTCACCGGCGACACCAGCGGGAATGACATTGAGCGAACTGTCGAGAATGTAGGCGCTGCGGTCGCCGACCGGCAAACCGATCGGCGCGTATGGTGTCTCGCATTCGGAAGCGCCGTCGACCTTCCAGACCAGCGGCGTGACGACGGTTTCGGTCGGGCCGTAGCCGTTGATCAGGATCCGCGGCTTCAGAACGCGCTTGACCTTGTCGAAGCCCGCCTTCGGCATCGCCTCGCCACCGAACGAGTACAGCTTGACCGGCGGCGGGTTGCCCGTCTGCTCGACGGCCTCCGCGACCTGCTGGAGGTAGGCCGGCGGCAGCCCGATATGGCTGACACGATGCGCGTGCAGGTTTTCGACCGTCTGCTCCGGCGTCCACAATTCGGCGTCACGCATCAAGAGGCGCGCACCATGCGACAATACTGTCAACCAGCGCTCATGGGCGCCGTCGAAGGCCAGCGACAGGAAATGCAACTCGCAGGAATTCTCGTCGATCTCGTAAAGGCTGCCCGTGACGTGGCAGTGCATCGCGAGCGGCCCATGGGCGACGGCCACTCCCTTTGGCGTTCCCGTCGAGCCGGAGGTGTAGATCAGATAAGCGAGGTTCTCGGGATGCAAATCCGGTTGCGGCGCATGGTCCGGCCCCACGTCGAAATCAAATGTAGAAAGAGAAATCTTTTCGACGCTATGCAACTCCTCTTCAACGTCGAGCTGTCCCGTCAGCAGGAACGAGATCCCGGCATCGCGCATGACAAATGCGCGCCGCTCGGGCGGAAGCTCCGGATCGAGCGGAACATATGCGCCGCCCGCCTTCAGGATCGCCAGCAGCGCGACCATCGTGGCTTCGGTCCGTTCGACCACGACACCGACGCGCTGCTCGGACTTGAGCCTGCGGGCAACCAGGTGATGGGCAAGGCGATTGGCTCTGGTGTCGAGCGCTCCGAACGAGAGCGTCTTGCCGCCGATGGTAAGCGCCGTCCGGTCCGGATGACGCTGCGCATGGCCGCTGATCGCTTCATGTACCAGCTGCAACGGGACGGCCGACGTGGCATGGCCGTTGCAATTCTCGGCGCGACCGGCGTCGATCGCCGTCACCGGATCGATGCTGCCAAGCACCACCGACGCGTTCCGCGTCAGCGCGGCCAGCAGATGCTCGAACTGCGCCTTGATCTGCGCCGCCTGTGCCGCCGTGAAATGGCTCGGCATATAGGTGTATTCGATCTGAAGCGTGTCCTCGACGAGCACCGACAGGTCCATCGGATAGTTCGTCACGTCGACATTCTTCAAGCCGCTGAACTGCAGCGAACCGTCACCGCGACGCATGCTGCGTTCGATCGGATAGTTCTCGAACACGATGATGCTGTCGAACATGGCCTGGCCGGCACGGCCGGCCCAGCCCTGGATATCGTAGAGCGGCGTATGCTCGTAATCCCGGATCGCCGAATTGCGGTCCTGAAGCGCCCGCAACCACTCTCCGATCGGGCTGGCGGACGGCGGCGTTTCGATTACGGGCAGCGTGTTGATGAAGAGCCCGAGCATCTGCTGCGATCCGTCGAGGCTCGCCGGACGGCCGGCGACGGTAACCCCGAACGTCACGGTCTGCTGGCCGGTATAGCGTTGCAGCAGCAGCGCCCATACGCCCTGGACGACAGTGTTGAGCGTGATCCGCTCACGGCGCGCGAATGCTTTTAGCTCCGCGGTCACCGTCTCTGCAAGGCGCGTGTAACAGCGCTCATGGCCGGATGCCTGATGGCGGCGAGCGCCGAAGGCATCGGCCAGTTGTGTCGGCTCGTCGAATGCCTTGAGCTGTTCGCGCCAGAAACCTTCGGCAGCCTGGGCATCCTGCGCCAGCAGCCAGGCGATGTAGTCGCGGTAACGCGTCGGGTCCGCCGCGGACGTCCCGCCGTAATAGCATTCCAGAACTTCCCTGATGAACCTGGCCGAGCTCCATCCGTCCATCAGGATGTGATGATAGGTCCAGATCAACCGATGGAGATCGTCCTCAAGGCGCAATAGGCGCACGCGCTGCAGCGGAGGCGTCGAGAGATCAAACTCGGCGGCGCGTTCGCCG
This sequence comes from Bradyrhizobium sp. AZCC 2176, assembly GCF_036924645.1. Lineage (NCBI taxonomy): Bacteria > Pseudomonadati > Pseudomonadota > Alphaproteobacteria > Hyphomicrobiales > Nitrobacteraceae > Bradyrhizobium > Bradyrhizobium sp. AZCC 2176. The sequence continues at coordinate 995,604 of NZ_JAZHRX010000001.1, forward strand.
GCAAGCGCCGCCGCAATCCGTTTGTCGCTAATGGTTTGCCCGCGCCAGTCCTCCTGTTCGAACGGCGCGACGGCATCGCGATAGACGGCTTGCAGCGGAGAGCCGGCAAGCTCGCGCCACAGGAAGCCGGTCCGAAGCATCTGATGACGCGCGCTCACCTCGCGCCATGCTCTCCCGAGACGCTCAGCGTCAAGCCCGCGGATTTCAACGCTGACCTGATTGACGTAAACGCCGCTGCCGGCGTCGCGCAGGCTGTGAAACAGCATGCCCTGCTGCATCGGCGACAGCGGGTAGATGTCCTCAATGCGACTCCAGTCCAGATCTAGCCGCCCAAGCTGTTCGCTGGTCAACCCCGAGAGCGAGCCGGGCGCTGATGCCGATGTGTCCGGGCTCGGGCCAACGTCACGGGATAGCGCGGCCAGCGCTTCGATCGTCTGGTGCCGAAAGACGTCGCGCGGCTCGATCAATACGCCTTCGCGGCGCGCGCGGCTCACCATCTGCAGCGAAATGATCGAGTCGCCACCGAGTTCGAAGAAGTTATCGGTGACGCCGATCTTGGGCTGGCGCAGCAGGTCGGCCCAGATCGCGGCGAGCGCCGCCTCGGCCGGCGTGCGCGGCGCGACATGCTCGGCCGGTACTGCGAGTTGATCCGGCGCCGGCAGCGCCTTGCGGTCGACCTTGCCGTTCGGCGTCAGCGGCAGCCGGTCCAGCACCACGATCCGGGCCGGGACCATGTAGTCCGGCAGCAGCGACGTCAGCGCCGTCTTGAGCGCCGCGCCATCGAGCGAATTCTCGCCGCTGACATAGCCGACGAGCTGGCGAGTAGCGCCAACCTCGCGCGCGACCACCACCGCCGATCGTACGCCATCCTGTGCCAATAGCCGCGCCTCGACCTCCCCGAGTTCGATCCGAAAGCCGCGGATCTTCACCTGGTGGTCGGAGCGGCCGATATATTCGATCGCGCCGTCGGACCGCCGGCGCGCCACATCGCCGGTGCGGTAGAGCCGCGCCCCTGCGGTACCGAACGGATCGGGGATGAAGCGTTCCGCCGTCAGCGCGCCGCGCCGCCAGTAGCCGCGCGCCAGGCCTGCGCCGCCGATATAGAGTTCGCCCGCGACGCCGACCGGCGCCAGGTGGAGGTCGTTGTCGAGGATGTGCAGCGTGGTGTTGCCGATCGGGCCGCCCAAGACCGGACGGTCGTCCCGCGCATCGAGGCGATGGCGGGCCGACCACACCGTGGTCTCGGTCGGGCCGTACAGGTTCCAGACTTCGCCGGCCTGCGCCACCAATCGTCGCGCCAGATCCGGCGCCAGCGCCTCGCCGCCACACAGCACGCGGCAGCTTGCCGGCAGCGATGGGCCGTCATGATCGAGCAACATCCGCCAGGTCGACGGCGTCGCCTGGATCAGGGTCACGCCTTGCTTGGCGACCATCGCCTTCAGCCGGGCCGGATCATGCGCGGCGGCGCGATCCGCCAGCACTACCCGAGCGCCGATGGTCAGCGGCAGCCACAGCTCGAGCACCGCGATGTCGAACGACAGCGAGGTCAGGCCGAGCACGCGGTCCTGCGGCGTCAGGCCCGGCCGCTCCGCCATCGTCGCCAGAAAGTTCGTCACCGCGTCGTGGCGAACCATCACGCCCTTGGGCAGCCCGGTCGAGCCTGACGTGTAGATCACGTAGGCGAGGCTGTCGGGATGGATGGCGATGTCGAGATTGCCGGCATCACCGCCCTCGCCGCCGTCCTGCTCGTCAAGCAGCCAGGCCTCGGCGCCGGTCTCCTTCAGCACCGGGGAGAACTGATCGAGCAATGTGCTTTGCGTCAGCACCAGCGCCGCGCCGCTGTCGCGCATCATGTGCGCCAGCCGCTCCGGCGGGTACTCCGGATCGAGCGGCAGATAGGCCCCGCCCGCCTTCAGCACCGCCAAAAGCGCGACCATCATCTCGACGCCGCGGTCGAGCGCCAGCCCGACCACCACGTCAGTTCCGGCACCGCGATCCCGCAGCCGCCACGCCAGCCGGTTGGCCCGGCCGTTCAACTGGACATAGCTCAGTTCCTCGTCGCCAAACACCAGCGCGACCGCGTCAGGTGATTGGCGGACCTGCGCTTCGAACTGCTCGACTATCCCCCGGCGCGGTTCATCGCGGCGCGTATCGTTCGCCCGGGAGAGCAGCACATCATCAGCCGGATCGCTGGCCGCGATCATGCCGACCGGCCGATCGGCATCGACGCTCAACGCTTCCATCAACCGCACAAAGGCACGCTGCAGCCGCGCGATCTGCGCCTCGCCAAAATGCTTGCGCTGATAGTTGAACACCAGCCGCAGGCGCTCATCGAAGCCGACGCTCGCGAACAGCGGATAATTGCTGGTTTCGACGATCCTGGTCTCGCCGACACGGATCTGCCGATTTTTCTCCATCAGCGCGTGGTCAACAGGATAATTTTCGAACACCAGGATGCTGTCGAACAGCGGCCGTCCGGGACGCCCCGCCAGGCGCTGAATCTCATAGAGCGGCGTCCAGCCGAATTCGCGCAAGGTCAGATTGCGATCCTGCAAGTGACGCAGCCACGCGCCGACTTTCTGCTGCGGACCGACATCGTCGACGACCGGCAATGTGTTGATGAACAGGCCCACCATGTCTTCGGCGCCGGCCAATTCCGGCGGCCTGCCCGACACGGTGACGCCGAAGCAAACCGTGCTCTGTCGGGTATGCTGACGCAGCAATTGCGCCCATGCGGCCTGCACCAGCGTGTTCATCGTCACGCGCTCGCGCGCCGCAAATTGCTGCAGCCGCCCGGTCAGCGCAGCGTCCAGCTCCAGTGCGAGCATGCAGTGGCCGGATGACTCCGCATCTGCATGCTCGGCCGGGCCGTTGGCCAGGAAGCTCGGTTCATCCAGCCTTGCCATTGCATTGCGCCAGAACGCCGCCGATGCGTCGGTATTCCGGCTCTGCAGCCAGCCGATGTAATCCCGATAGCGTCGCTGCAATGCCGGCAGCCGGCCTTCGCCGTTATGTTGCATCACCTCGGCGATCAAGCGCGCCGAACTCCATCCATCGAGCAGGATGTGATGGTGCGTCCAGATCAGCCAATGGCGATCTTCCCCGAGCCGGATCAGCCGCACCCGCTGCAAGGGCGGCCGCGACAGGTCAAACCCATCGACCCGCTCGCGCCGCGAAACATCGGCGAGCGCAGTCTCCAACTGAGGCTGCTCCCATCCCGCGGCCCGCGTGCGCCAGTCTTCATCGACAAACGGCACTTCGGCATGACGATAGACGATCTGCTGCGGCGAGCCGGAGAGATCGCGCCAGACGAAGCCGGTTCTCAGCACGGCATGACGATCGCTGACCGCCTGCCATGCACGACGGAGCCTCCCGGCATCGAGGCCGCGCACTTCCGCGGCGACCTGGTTGACATAGAGCCCACTTTCGCCGTCGTGCATCGCATGGAACAGCATGCCCTGCTGCATCGGCGACAACGGGTAGATATCCTCGATCTCTCGCCACTCGAGCTTCAGCCTATCGAGATCGACCTGGCCAAGGCCTGATAGTGCCACATCCGACGGCGTCAGGCCGCAGCCGCCGCCGCTGGTGCAGTGATCGACCAGCTCGCGCAGCGCCGCGTCGTACAAGGCGGCCAATCGCTGCACCGTCTCGCGCCGATAGCGCTTGCGGCCGAAACCGAACGATAGCCGCAACCGGCCTTCGCGCACCGTGCCGTTCACGCTCAGCCAGCGCCGCAACGGGCTCGATGTGTCACGCGACGGGCCCGCGCTTTCCGGCGCCATGGCGAACAACGCTGCCTCATCAACGCCGCCGTCGACCTGGCCGAGATAATTGAAAGCAATCTTCGGCTCGGCAATGTCAGACAGTGCCGCGCGCTGCCCTTCAGAGCCGAGATAACGCAACACGCCATAACCGAGCCCGCGGCCGGGAATGCCGCGAAGTTCCTCCTTCACGGTCTTGATCAACGACGCAGAGTCCTGTGACCCGCCAGCCAGCCGCACCGGAAAGGCCGTCGTGAACCAGCCGACCGTGCGCGAAATATCGAGATCGCCGAACAGGTCCTCGCGGCCATGGCCTTCCAGTTCGACCAGCACATCGTCCCGTCCGCTCCATTGCCAGACGGAACGCGCAAGGCCGGCGAGAAGGAGATCGTTGATCTGCGTGCGATAGGCGGACGGCGCATCCGTCAGCAGGCGCTGCGTCAATTCCTGTTCGAACGTCAGCAGGATTTCATCGGCATCGGCGACAAGATCGGTGCCATCATGGTCGTCATCGCAGGGAATATCCGCATCCGCACGGCGATCGAGCCAATAGGACAGTTCGGTCGCCAGTCCGGGCGATGTCGCATGGGCATGCAGCCGCTCACTCCACGCTGTGTAGGCATGCGTCTTCGGCGGAAGCGCAACCGTCGCGTCGCCCTTCGCAAGTTGCGCGTATGCGGCGGCGATGTCTTCCAGCAGAACCCGCCATGACACGCCGTCGATCACCAGATGATGAATCGCGATCAGGAAGCGCTGACTGCCATCGGCGACATCGATTCCGACCGCACGCAGCAACGGCCCCCGGGAAATAGAGAGGCTTGCCTGCGCCGACGATGCCAGCGCCGTCACGGCTTCTGCATCAGCCGCGGTGCGGACCCAAAGCAGATCCGCGGCGGCCGGTGCGACGCCGTGCTCCGCGCGCCACGTCCCTTCGCTTTCTTCGAAGCGAAGCCGCAGCGCGTCGTGATGATCGACCACGGCTGCGATCACGCGCTTCAGTACTTGCCAGTCGAGGCAGTCCCTCGGCCGCAACAGCACCGCCTGATTCCAGTGATCGCGCTTTCCCGCTTCTTCCGCAAAGAACCGGGCCTGGATCGGCAACAGCGAATGTGGGCCGGAGACCGGCCCCTGATCGACGGGTGCTTCGCTGCGCGGCTCGGTGCGCGCCGCGAGCGCCAGCGCCTCGAGCGTCTGATGCTGGAACACATCGCGCGGTTCGATCAGATAACCGGCACGACGGGCCCGGCTCACCATCTGCAGCGAGATGATCGAATCGCCGCCGAGTTCGAAGAAATTATCCGCAAGACCGACGGCTGAACGACCGAGCAGTTCGGCCCAGATCGCGGCGAGCGCCACCTCGGTCGGCGTGCGGGGTGCCTCATACGCCGCGCCGATGTATGGCGCGTCGGGCGCCGGGAGCGCCTGGCGATCGACCTTGCCGTTCGGCGCCAGCGGCAGCCGCTCCAGCACCGCGATCCGCGACGGCACCATATAATCAGGCAGAGCAAGCGACAGTGCCGCGCGCACGGCCTGCTCTGCGAGTTCGGCCGCCCCGCTGACGTACCCGATGAGCTGGCGGCCGGCTCCGACCTCGCGCGCCACCACCACCGCGGAGCGGACACCGGACTGCTCGAGCAGCCGCGCCTCGATCTCTCCGAGCTCGATGCGGAAGCCGCGGATCTTGATCTGATGATCGGATCGCCCGACATATTCGATCGCGCCGTCGCAACGCCAGCGCGCCAGGTCTCCCGTTCGATAGAGCCGCTCGCCCGTCCCTCCGAACGGATCGGGAATGAAACGTTCTGCCGTCAAGCCTTGCCGCTGCCAGTAGCCGCGCGCCAGCCCTGTTCCGCCAATGAACAATTCGCCGGTCACGCCGGCCGGAACCATGTTCAGGTCGGTGTCGAGAATGCGAATGACCGTACCCGGGATCGGCCGTCCGATCGGCACCCCTGCTGCGCCATCGTCACGACAGTTCCAGAACGTGGCATTGATCAGGGCTTCGGTCGGACCGTAGCGATTATCGAAGCGCGCATCGGGGAAGGCTGCGAGCACACGCGCCTTCAACTCCGCCGACAAGGCTTCGCCTCCGGCAAACAGGCGCTTGAGCGTGACGCAACGCTGCGCTTCGGGCTCGGCAACAAAATGCTCGAGCATCTGCGGCACGAAATGCAGCGTCGTTATGTCGTGGGCGATGATGGCCTCAACCAGAAGCCGCGGCTCGCGATGCACGCCGGGCGCTGCGATCGCAAGCCGTGCGCCGGCCGCAAGCGGCCACAGGATTTCCCAGACCGAGACGTCGAAACTGAATGGGGTTTTCTGCAGCAAGGTCTCGCCGGCATCGAGGCGATATTCCGCCTGCATCCAGCCGAGCCGCGCGGCCACTGCGCCATGCGAGCAGGCCACGCCCTTGGGCATGCCCGTCGATCCCGACGTGTACATTACATAGGCCAGGCTGTCCGGATGTAGCGCCACGTCGAGATTGCGCGTCGACTCGCCGGTCCGAGCCTCACACTCTCCTTCGATGGTCCAGGCCTCGACCGCCGCTCCCGCAATCACCGGCGCAAGGTGCTCCTGCAGCCGGCTTTGCGTCAGTATCAGCCTGGTTCCGCTGTCGCGCAGCATATGCAGAAGACGATCCGGCGGATAATCCGGATCGAGCGGCAGATAGGCTCCACCAGCTTTCAGCACGGCGAGAACACCGACGATCAGTTCGACGCTGCGCTCCAGCGCGAGGCCGACCAGCCGATCGCGACCGATGCCGTGACCTCTCAACTGCCGCGCCAGGCGATTGGCGCGAGCGTTCAGATCGCCATAGCGGACCTGCTCGTCCCCAAAGACCAACGCCATGGAAGACGGCGAAGCTGCGGCACGTGCCTCGATCCGGGCGACGATTCCGCGGCCAGAATTCGAGGTCTTGGCAATGCCGCCGCTCCAACCGAGCACCTTCCGCATCTGATCCGCATCGAGGCCGCCGAGTTCACCGAGCGGCCTGGAGGCGTCCGCTACGATCTCGGCAAGCAGTCGCGACAAGCAGGCCTGCAGATACCTGATCTGGCCGTCATCGAACCGGCGGCGATCATAGCGGAAGCCGAGATTGATGCCGTCGGTCCTGGCGAATACCGCCACCGTGAGGGCATAGTTGGTGATCGAGACCTGCTCGACCCGCCCAAAGCGTCGCCCGCTTTCGTTCTCCCCGCGGAGCGCTTGATCGATCGGGTAGTTCTCGAACACCAGGATATTGTCGAACAGCGCGCGTCCCGATCGGCCGCCGAGCCGCTGGATCTCGTAGAGCGGCATCCAGCCGTGATCGCGCAAATCGATGTTGCTTTCCTGCAGGTCACGCAGCCATGTACCCACAGCGGCTTGCGGGCTTGCCCGATCCACGACCGGCAGGGTGTTGATGAACAGGCCCACCATGTCCTCGGACCCGCTGATCTCTGCGGGCCTGCCGGACACCGTCGCGCCGAAGCAGACAGCGCGCTGGCCGGTATGGCGGCGCAACAGTTGCGTCCAAGCGCCTTGCAGGAGGGTGTTCAGCGTGACGCGCTCGCGCTTTGCAAACGCCTGCAGTTTTGCAGTCAGGTCCGCCGAGAGAAGCAGATCCAGTGAACCATGGCCGGATGCACCGATGGCCGCAGGTCCTCCCAGCGTATCCGCCAGAAAGCCCGGCTCGTCCAGTTCTGCCAATGCCGTACGCCAGAACGTCGCCGACGCATCGCGGTCCTGTCTTTGCAGCCAACCGATGTAGTCGCGGTAGCGGCCCTGCACGGCGGGCAACCGGTTGCCGCGTTCATGCTGCAGTATCTCGGCCACCAGGCGCGCCGAACTCCAGCCGTCCAGAAGGATATGGTGGTGCGTCCAGATCAGCCAGTGGCGGTTTTCGTCAAGCCGGATCAGCCGCACCCGCTGCAACGGCGCCTGCGACAGGTCGAATCCCTTGGCACGCTCGGCCTGTGACACACGCGCCAGTGCCGCCTCGAGTTCGCTGCGATCCATGGCTGCGGCCTGCCCGCGCCAGTCTTCGTCCACGAATGGCAGCGTCACATGGCGATACACCACCTGCTGCGCCGCGCCTGAAAGCTCGCGCCAGGCAAAACCGGTTCGCAGCACCGCATGGCGCGCGCTTACCTCGTGCCACGCCGCTCGCAACCTGTCGGAATCGAGACCGCGCACTTCAAGGCCGACCTGGTTGACATAGTTGCCGCTTTCTCCATCGCGCAATGCGTGGAACAGCATGCCCTGCTGCATCGGCGACAGCGGATAGATGTCCTCGATTTCCCGGCAATCGATCGTTGTACCGAGGGTGTCGAGATCGGCCTGATTCAACCCTGACAATGCGAAGTCCGAAGGCGTCATGCCGCGGGCGCCGCCGGTACAATGATCGACGAGTTCGCGCAACGCCGCCGCATAATGCTCTGCGAGGCGTTCGATCGTGGCCCGCCGGTAGCGCCTGCGGCCATAGCTGAACGACAGCCGCAACTGCCCTTCCCGCACCTGGCCGTTGATGCTGAGCCAACGGCCAAGCGGCGCGCTGTCGCTGCGCGCCGGCCCGGCGCTCTCCGAGGCGATGCTGAACGGCGTGCCGTCGCCGACGCTGGAATCAAACTGGCCGAGATAGTTGAAAACGATGCGCGGCTCGGGGAGCGAAGCCAGCGCGCGACGCTGCTCCTTGCTGCCGAGATAACGCAAGACGCCGTAACCCAACCCGCGAGCGGGAATCGCCCGAAGTTCCTCCTTGACGGATTTGATCAGCGAAGCGTCGTCGCCGCAGCCGCCCGGCAAGCGCACCGGGAAAGCGGTGGTGAACCAGCCTACCGTGCGGGAAATGTCCATACCGGAGAAGATGTCCTCGCGGCCGTGCCCTTCGAGCTCGACGACAACATCTTCAATTTCGCTCCAGCGCGATACCGCCCGCGCCAACGCCGCCAGCAGCAGATCGTTGACCTGACTCCGGTAGGCCGACGGCGCTTCCTTCAGCAGCCGCGTCGTCAACCCTGCATCGAATGCGAGCAGGATCTCCTCGCCCTCGGCAACGAGATCGACGCCGCCATAATCGTCGTCGCAGGGCAGGTCGGCGTACGATCCCCGTTCGAGCCAATAGGGTAACTCGGCAGCCAGTTCTTCGGTGCCGCCATACACCTGCAACCGTGCGCTCCACGACGCGTAGGACTGGCTCCTCGCCAGTGCGACCAGCGCCGCGCCTTGCTGAAATTGTCTGTAAGCCGCCGCGAAATCTTCGAGCAGCACGCGCCACGACACGCCATCGATAACGAGATGGTGCACCGATATCAGGAGCCGCTGACTGCGGTCGGCGAGCTCCATGCCGACCACGCGCAGCAGCGGTCCTGCCAACGACAGGCTCGCCTGGGCGGCAGAAGCGACTGCCGTCACCTCGGCTGCATCGCGTATGCCGCTTCGAATCCACAATAGTTCCGAAACCGCCGGTGCCGCGCCATAAGTTGCCCGCCAGACGCCATCGGTCTGCTCGAAACGAAGGCGCAAGGCGTCGTGATGCGCCACCACGGCGGCGATGGTTCGCTCCACGATCCCCCAATCCAATCGCGATTTCGGCATCAACAGGACAGCTTGATTCCAGTGATGACGCTCGCCGGCGTCCTCGCTGAAGAACCGTGCCTGAATCGGCAGCAGCGGATGTTCGCTGCCCTCCAGAACATTCCCGGGCGCGGTGCACTCCTCCGCCCGCTCGATGCGCGCGGCCCGTGCCAGCTCCTGCAATGTCTGGTGCCGGAACACGTCTCGCGGTTCGATCCGCAGGCCCGCCTGGCGGGCGCGGCCGACCAACTGCAGCGAGATGATCGAATCGCCGCCAAGCTCGAAGAAATTGTCGTCAACGCCAATGACGGATTGGCCAAGAAGCTCGGCCCAGATCGCGGCCAGCGTCGTCTCAGTCGCGGTGCGCGGCGCGACATGTGCCGCCGCAGCGGCTTGCATATCAGGAACCGGCAAAGCTTCACGGTCTACCTTGCCATGCGCGGTGAGCGGCAGCCGCTCAAGCTTCACGATACGGGCCGGCACCATATAATCGGGCAGTTCGTCCGAGAGGGCAGCGCGCATTGCCGCTTCGTCGAACGCGCGCTCGCCCACGACATAACCGACCAGTTGGCGGGTGACGCCGGCCTCGCGGGCAACGACGACCGCCGAGCGAACGCCGGGTTGGCGCATGAGCCACGCCTCGATCTCGCCGAGCTCGATCCGGAAGCCGCGGATTTTCACCTGGTGATCGGAGCGGCCGACATATTCAATCACGCCGTCGGCGCGCCATCGGGCCAGATCGCCGGTGCGATATAGCCGCGTGCCAAGCGCTCCAAAGGGATCGGGGATGAATCGCTCAGCCGTCAGCTCGGCGCGGCGCCAATAGCCTCGCGCCAGTCCTTCGCCGCCAATGAACAATTCGCCGGTCGCGCCGATCGGTACGATGTTCAGATCACCGTCCAGAATGTAGGCCGAGCGGCGCCCCACCGGACGACCGATGGGCGCATAATTGCCTTCGATCTCTTCGCTGGCATCGACCTTCCAGACCAGCGGCGTGACGACGGTTTCGGTCGGGCCGTAACCGTTGATCAATGTCCGCGGCTTGAGCGTGCGCTTGACCTTGTCGAACCCGGCCTTCGGCATCGCCTCGCCGCCGAACGAATAAAGCTCGACCGGCGGCGGATCGCCGCGCCATGCGGCAAAATCGGCGAGTTGCTGCAAATAGGCCGGCGGAAAGCCGGCGTTGGTGACGCGTTGCTGGCGCAGTATGTCGAGCGTCTGCTCGGCGGACCAGAGACTCTCGTCGCGCATCACGAGCGCGGCGCCGCAGGTCAGCGCGGTCCAGAGCCGCTCATGGGCGCCGTCGAACGTAAAGGACAGGAAGTGCAGTTCGCGCGAGTGCCGATCCATATCGTAGAGCATAGCCGTCACCTCGCAATGCATCGCGAACGGTCCGTGCTCGACCGCGACACCCTTCGGAATGCCGGTGGAGCCCGAGGTGTAGATGACATAGGCAAGGCTTGTCGGCCCTACGGCGATTCCCGGATCGTTCTCCGGCTCCCGGCTGGGATCGATCGCATCGAGCGGAACAATCTCGATCCCGGACGGAGGCGGTATCAGTGCCGAGCCTTCTGCATCGACCAGCACAAAACGCACGCCGGCGTCGTGCATGGTGGTGGCCTGCCGCTTCGCCGGATGCTCGGGGTCGAGCGGCAGATAGGCTGCGCCGCTCTTCAATATGGCCAGCAGCGCTACAACGAGGGATGGCGACCGCCGCGCCGAGATGCCGACGAGGTCCGAGCGACTGACGCCCAAATGGATCAGGCGATGCGCGAGCCGATTGGCGCGGCGGTCAAGCTCGGCATACGAGATCACATCGTCGCCGAAGATGAGCGCTGGGGCGTCGGGTGTTTTCGCGCCCAGCCGGGCGACTGTTTGATGTACCGGAGTGAACGGCGCGGCTGCGCCGGCCTCCGCGCCGTTCCATTGGCTCAGCCTGGCCAACTCCTGCTTGGAAAGCAGCGCGATGCCGGCGATCGATTGCGCGCGATCCTCAACCATCACCTTCAGGATCGTGACCCAATGCGACGCAAGGCGTTCGATCGTCGTCGCCTCGAACAGCGCAGTCGCATAGGTAAAGATCGCGCGAATCTCTCCTGATGGTCCCTCTTCGCTATCGAGAGCCAGGTCGAACTTGACGGTGTCGACTTCGGCGTCGATTTTTTCGATCTGCAGCCCGGTGCGATCGGGCGGGTTGCCCGACACACGGCGGCGCTGATGGTTATAGAGGACTTGAAACAGCGGATTCTGGCTCAAGCTGCGCTTGGGCTGCAGGGTTTCCAGCAATCGCTCGAACGGAAGGTCCTGGTTCTCCTGTGCTTCGATCGTGGCCAAATGGACGGATGCAATGAAGTCAGCGATCGTCGCGCGCCCGTCGAGCTGCGTGCGAAGCACCTGGGTATTGACGAACAGCCCGATCACGCCGCGGGTCTCATCGCGGTGCCGATTGGCGACCGGCACGCCAACGCTGATGTCGGACTGGCCGGTGTAGCGATAGAGCAGCAACTTGAAGCTCGCCAGCAGCACGACGAACAGCGTCGTCTGGCGCCGTCGCGCCAGCGCGCGCAACCCATCGGCGAGCGCCGGCTCAAGTGCCAAACGAATCGCGGCGCCGGCGAGATCAGGAGCCGCCGGCCGCGCCCGATCGACCGGAAGCTGCAGCACCGCCGGATCCGCAAGGCGCGTTGTCCAATAATTGACCTGCCGTTCGCCATCGACCGCGCTCATCCAGAGCCGCTGCCATTCCGCATAGTCGAGGTATTCGATTTGAGGTTCCGGCAGCGCCGGCGTCTCACCACACGCAGCCGCCGCGTACCAGCGCCAGAACTCGTCGACCAGCACGCCCATCGACCAGCCATCAGCCACGATATGGTGCAGGCTGACGACAAGAAAATGGTCGTCCTCGTCCAGCGTCAGCAACGCGGCGCGTATCAGCGGGCCGGCTTCGAGATCGAACGGCAGCGATGCTGCCCGCCGCGCCAGCAGGCGCGCCTGCTGTTCGCGGTCATGGCCATCAAGCGTTACATGCTGCAATGCGACCGGTTGCGGGTCGAGCACGAACTGTTCAGCTTCCTTGCCCTCTTGCCGAAACACCGTGCGAAGCGCGCTGTGGCGGGCGACCAGCCCATCGAAGGCCTGCTGCAGTGCATGTCGTTGAAGTCTGCCTCGAACGCGCACCGTTGCCGAGATGTTATAGGCAGCACTGCCCGGATCCATGCGCCACAAGAACCAGAGGCGCGACTGCGCAAAGGACAGCGGCGCTCGCGTTTGCTCCCGGCGTACAATTGGCAGCATGTCGAGATTGACGCCCTTCGCCGCGAGTTGCGTCAGGAACGCATGCTGCTTGTTCGCATCGAGGCGCATCAAGCGCCGTGAGATGTCGCGAAGCTGCTGCTTCTGCGTGGTGGCGGTGTCACTCATCGGAAAGTTCGACTTCCTTCAACATGTCGAGCATCGCGGCGATGTCATCGCTGCGCTTGTCGACCTGAATGTCCGGGGCGACCGCCGCCATCGCTTCGACGGTCGTCATCTCGAACAGGCGGTGCAGCGGCAGGTCGTGACCGAGGTCGCGCTTGATGCGGCTGACGAGCTGGACGGCGATCAGAGAGTCGCCACCGAGTTCGAAGAAGTTATCGGTGACGCCGATCTTGGGCTGGCGCAGCAGGTCGGCCCAGATCGCGGCGAGCGCCGCCTCGGCCGGCGTGCGCGGCGCAACATGTTCGGCCAGCGCCGCGAGTTGATCCGGCGCCGGCAGCGCCTTGCGGTCGATCTTGCCGTTCGGCGTCAGCGGCAGCCGGTCCAGCACCACGATCCGGGCCGGGACCATGTAGTCCGGCAGCAGCGACATCAGCGCCGTCTTGAGCGTCGCGCCATCGAGCGAATTCTCGCCGCTGACATAGCCGACGAGCTGGCGAGTAGCGCCAACCTCGCGCGCGATCACCACGGCCGATCGCACGCCATCCTGTGCCAATAGCCGCGCCTCAACCTCCCCGAGTTCGATCCGAAAGCCGCGGATCTTCACCTGGTGGTCGGAGCGGCCGATATATTCGATCGCGCCGTCGGACCGCCGGCGCGCCACGTCGCCGGTGCGGTAGAGCCGCGCCCCTGCGGTACCGAACGGATCGGGGATAAAGCGTTCCGCCGTCAGCGCGCCGCGCCGCCAGTAGCCGCGCGCCAGGCCTGCGCCGCCGATATAGAGCTCGCCGGCGACGCCGACCGGCGCCAGGTGGAGGTCGTTGTCGAGGATGTGCAGCGTGGTGTTGCCGATCGGGCCACCCAAGGCCGGACGGTCGTCCCGCGCATCGAGGCGATGGCGGGCCGACCACACCGTGGTCTCGGTCGGGCCGTACAGGTTCCAGACTTCGCCGGCCTGCGCCACCAGCCGCCGCGCCAGATCCGGCGCCAGCGCCTCGCCGCCGCACAGCACGCGGCAGCTTGCCGGCAGCGATGGGCCGTCATGATCGAGCAGCATCCGCCAGGTCGACGGCGTCGCCTGGATCAGGGTCACGCCTTGCTTGGCGATCATCGCCTTCAGCCGGGCCGGATCATGCGCGGCGGCGCGATCCGCCAGCACTACCCGAGCGCCGATGGTCAGCGGCAGCCACAGCTCCAGCACCGCGATGTCGAACGACAGCGAGGTCAGGCCGAGCACGCAGTCCTGCGGCGTCAGGCCCGGCCGCTCCGCCATCGTCGCCAGAAAGTTCGTCACCGCGTCGTGGCGAACCATCACGCCCTTGGGCAGCCCGGTCGAGCCTGACGTGTAGATCACGTAGGCGAGGCTGTCGGGATGGATGGCGATGTCGAGATTGCCGGTATCACCGCCCTCGCCGTCGTCCTGCTCGTCAAGCAGCCAGGCCTCGGCGCCGGTCTCCTTCAGCACCGGGGAGAACTGATCGAGCAGCGTCCGTTGCGTCAGCACCAGCGCCGCGCCGCTGTCGCGCAGCATGTGCGCCAGCCGCTCCGGCGGATAATCCGGATCGAGCGGCAGGTAGGCCCCGCCCGCCTTCAGCACCGCCAAAAGCGCGACCATCATCTCGACGCCGCGGTCGAGCGCCAGCCCGACCACCACGTCGGTTCCGGCACCGCGATCCCGCAGCCGCCACGCCAGCCGGTTGGCCCGGCCGTTCAACTGGACATAGCTCAGTTCCTCGTCGCCAAACACCAGCGCGACCGCGTCAGGTGATTGGCGGACCTGCGCCTCGAACTGCTCGGCAAACGAACGATCTCGTCGTCGATATTGAGCCTGCGTCTGATTCCACGTCTCCAGCAGAAGCTGACGCTCTTCGTATGGCAGCACATCCAGTTGCCGCACCGGAGCGCGAGGCGCGCGTTCCAGAGTCTCGGCCATTTGATCGAGCGCCTGCTGCATCAACGCGCAGATGCGATCAGGTGAAACTGGTTGGACCACCTGCACCGTCAATCCCAGTGCCTGGCCATAGTCCTCGATCGCCAGCATCAAGGGATAGTTGGTGCGCTCTTCGCCACCGAGCCACTCGATGCCGTGTAGGCCCACGGGGTCCTCATCTGCGGACGAACTATCCGGCTTTGCATTGTGCCGGTAATTCAGGATCGAACTGAACAAGGGCGCAGGCGCAGCGACGCGGCTGCAGCGTTGCGCGAGCGCCAGCGAAGCATGTTCATGCGCCATCAGTTCGGCCAGCCGGGCGTGCACGTGACGAACACTGTCTTCGATCGCTGTGCCATCGAGATCGAGCCGCAGCGGCAGCGTATTGATGAATAATCCCATCGGGCGATCGCCGCCGGCGCCGGCATGCATGCGGCCGAACAGGACGGTGCCGAACACGACCTGCTCACGGCCGCTGCTTCGCGCCACCACCCGGCCCCAGGCGAGATGGCAGAGGCTGGCAAGACTCACACCCAGCCGCCGCGCCAGAATGCGGAGCCGCGCGTTGAGCTCATCCGGCAGCGTTCGCCGGGCTTCCGCCACCCCGCCACCGTCGCCATGCACCCGATCCAGCCCAAACGGCATGGTCGGCTCATCGATATCAGACAGCATGCTGCGGAAGAACTGCTCGTGCTCTGCGGTGGCAGCCGATCCTCGCGACTGCGCCACCAGATTTCGGAACGGATACGGAGCGGGCAGTTCTGCACCGCGCCCTGACAACATCTTCCGGACTTCGTCGTGCATCACCTCCAGGGTGGAATGATCGCCGATTAAATGATGCAGCAATACCAGCAGCAGCCAGCGCTCCTTGCCGGGATCGCGGGCGACCGCAAATCGCAACAGCGGCGCCTGGCCGAGATCGATTCGATTGCGGCGCGGGTCGAAACGCCGCGCGAGCTGTTCATGCGCCGGACCGTCGCGGTCCAGTACGATCTCGGTGACGACCAAAGGAGCCTGTCGCCAAACCACCTGCGCCGGCGTGGCCAGGCCATCCCACGCGATGGATGTGCGGAGAATGTCGTGGCGAGCGATCACGCGCTCGACGGCGGCGAGATAGCGGTCGAGCAAGTCGCGGCTTGCAAACGCCATCTGGCCCACCAGCAGGTAGGGATCGCCCTGCGCGGATAGAAGATGATGAAACAGGATACCGTCCTGAAGTGGCGACAGGCCGTAGATGTCCTGGATGTTGGCAACGCCGCCGGGAACCCTGGCCACGATGCTGTCGATGTCGGATTGCTTCAATGCGATCAACGGCAACAGCTCGGGCGCAATTGCCGTCGTTTGCGGCGTGATCGGATTGGCCGGAACATCGGCGACGACACCGCCATTGAGGCTGGCGGCAAAATCGGCCAGCACAGGCTTGGCGAACAGCGTACGCACATCTGCGCTCAGCGAGTGCCGCTGCAGCCGTTCCAGCGTGCGGACCGCGAGCAGCGAGTGGCCGCCCAGTTCGAAGAAGTGATCGTTGCGGCCAATCCGATCAACGCCCAGCAGCTCGGTCCACACCTTCGCGACGATTTGCTCGATCTCGCCTTGCGGCGGTTCGAAGCTCCGTCGCGCAAACGCATCGTCCTCCGGCGCGGGCAGCGCCTTGCGATCGACCTTGCCGTTTGGCGTGAGCGGCAATGCATCCAGGCGCACAAACGCCTGCGGCACCATGTATTCCGGCAGGCACGCACGGAGGTGACTGCGCATCGCAGCCGCGAATTCGCCGGCCTCAAGTCTCGCGCCGCCCTTCGCGGCCACATACGCGACAAGCCGCGGGTCGCCGCTGCGATCCTGCCGCGCCAGCACCACCGCATCGGTCACGCCGGCGTGCTCGTTGAGGCGAAACTCGATCTCGCCCAATTCGATGCGGAAACCGCGGATCTTGACCTGGTGATCGTTGCGGCCGAGAAACTCGATATTGCCGTCCGGCAGGTAACGTCCGAGATCGCCAGTGCGATACATTCTCGCGGCAGCATCGCCACCGAAGCGATCCCGCACGAAACGTTCCGCCGTCAGATCGGCGCGATTGAGGTACCCGCGGGCGACCCCTGCCCCGCCGATGTGGATTTCGCCGATCGCTCCAAGCGGCACGGGTGCACCGAACCTGTCCAGCAGATAGAGCCGCGTATTGGGAAGCGGACGGCCGACGGGGACAACGTCGCCATCAAAGCCCGTCGGTCGCCGCCAGGCGGTGGCGCAGACCGTCGTCTCCGTCGGCCCGTAGCCGTTGAAGACGGTAACGGCCGGAGGCAGCCCCTTGACCAGCTCGGCCTTCGGCAATTCGCCGGCGAGAACGAGCACCCGCAGCGATGCCAGCCTGTCGAGATCGGCGCGTCCCTGCAGCATGGCCGGCGGCAAGGTCGCGTGCGTGATGGCATGGCGCGAGAGATAGTCGAGCAACTCCGACGTATTGCGGTGCTCCCGCGCGCTGAGGAGAAACAGCCCGGCCCCCGAACAGAGGGCCATGATGATTTCCCAGATACTGGCATCGAAGCTGAACGACGCAAACTGCACGATGCGGCTGCGTGGGGAAACGTCAAACATCGCCCTCTGGGCCAGCGCCAGATTCACCAGGCCGCGATGCTCGACCATCACCCCTTTTGGTCTGCCGGTAGAGCCGGACGTGTAGATGATGTAGGCGAGATGCCGCGATGTTAATCCGGTAACTGCCGGCGTGGATGTCGCCAGGCCGGCAATAACCGAAACGCTCGTATCCAGATCGACGATCTTGCACGGCGCATTCGCGAACGTCGCGCGTCCGGCACTATCAGAGATCAACAATCCTGGTTTTGCGTCATCGACGATCTGTCGCAGCCGCTCCGCCGGATAGGCCGGATCCAGCGGCAAATAAGCGCCGCCCGCCTTGAGCACGGCCAGCAGGCCGACGATCATGGAGATGCCGCGTTCCAGGCAGATCGCGACCGGCTGGTCCGGACCCACGCCCAAACCGATCAGGTATCGCGCGAGCTGATTGGCTTTTGCATCAAGTTCGCCATAACTGAGGCGAACGTCCTCGTGAGCCAGCGCAATGGCTTCGGGCGCCTTTCGGACCTGCTCCGCGAACAGTTCATGGATGCACTGCTCGGACGGGAACGGGGCCGCGGTTTGGTTCCATGTGTCCAGAACGAGCTTGCGCTCCCTGGCGTCTAAAATATCGATCCGCTCGACGATCTGATCCGCATCGGCAACCATGGCCCGCAGCATGCCGAGCAGGTAGTCCCGGTGACGCCTGATCGTCGCTTCGTCGAACAGCGCCGTCGCATAGTTCAAGGCGCCGACGATCCGCCGGTCTGCCTCCCCCAAATTGAGCTCGAGATCGAACTTGACCTGCTGCAGCGGGATATCGGCAATCTCGGCCTGGAGGCCGGGCAGTTCAAATTTTGCCGTCTCGTTGTTCTGCCAGGCGAACACGACCTGGAAGACTGGTGTGTGGTCCAGCCGACGCGGCGGCTGAATGATCTCGACGAGTTGCTCGAACGGCAGATCCTGATGGTCCTGAGCCCTGAGCGCTGCACCGCGTACGCGGCCGAGCAGTTCCACCACGCTCGGCTCTGCCGACAGGTCCACACGCAGCGCCAGCATATTGACGAAGAAGCCGACCAGGCCTTCGATTTCACGCCTGTTGCGGTTGGCCGTCGGCGTACCGATCACGAGATCGGCCTGGCCGGAGAGTTTTGACAACACCGCCGCCCAGGCCGCCAGCACCGTCATGAATGCCGTCGTGCGGTGTGATTGGCTGAGCCGCCTGATGCCGAGTGCAAGGTCGGCGTCGATCTCGATCGGCAGCGACGCGCCGGCGAGAGACCTCACCGGCGATCGCGGCCGGTCCGTCGGCAATTCGAGCACCGCTGGCGCGTCCTTGAGCGCGTGCCGCCAATAGTCGACCTGCCGCTGCAAAAGTTCACCCGCCAACCATTGCCGTTGCCAGGCAGCGTAGTCCGGATACTGAATTGCCAGCGGTGGCAGCGAATCGTCCTGGCCGGCCGTGAACGCCCGGTATAAGGCACCCAGTTCGCGCACGAGCACGCCCATCGACCAGCCATCGGATATGATGTGATGCTGGGTGAGCAGGAACAGGTATTCCCTCTCCGCGATCCGGATCAGGCGACCGCGGATCAATGGTCCCGCGGCGAGGTCAAACGGCGTGTCGGCCTCCTCGCAGCGCAAGCGCGCGAGTTCCTGTTCAGCATCGTCCCGTTGCCGCAAATCATGTTCGAGCACCGGCAGATGTTCGTGGGCCGGCAACAGTTCAACGCGCGGCTTTTCATCGACCACACGAAAGACACTGCGTAGCGCTTCGTGACGTCCAAACACCCGATCCAGGCTCCGACGCCATGCACGGACGTCAAGCTCGCCCGAAAGGCGCAACGCGCCGCGAATGTGATAGTTGGAACTGGCGCCATCGAGCTGCGCCAGCAGCCAAAGCCGCTGTTGAGCAAAGGACAATTCCAGCGGCTCGTCGCGTGGTACCGCCGGTATCGAGGCGGGTCCGTTCCTGTTGGCGTTTCGGCCGCGGTCCCTGGCTAGCGACAGCAGTTTTCTCACCTCCGCGGCATCCAGATCGCGCAAGTTCGGCTTTGATGCAGCCACCATGTTCACCGCCCCGCCGCGATCAGATCCTGGAGTTCTTCCGCATCGAACTCCTGCTCGATCAGCCTGATCGACACGACGCGCGCGAATGACGCGAGTTCCGGATGAACGAACAGATCCGAAACCGGTATAGACACGCCGATCTCCTGCGACACCCGGCTGAGCACCCGCACCGCGAGCAATGAGTGTCCGCCGAGCTCGAAGAAGTGATCGTTGCGTCCGATCTGGCTGACACCGAGCAGCTCGGACCAGATCTTCGCCAGCGCGATTTCGATTTCGTCTTCGGGCGCCTCGTAGCCGCGGCGCGCCTCGGCATCCTCGTGCGGCGGCAAGGCTCGCCGGTCGATCTTGCCGTTCGGGGTCAGCGGCAACTGTTCGAGCACCACGAACGTCGATGGCACCATGTAGTCCGGCAGAATAGCCGATAGCGCATCGCGCAATGCGCGGCCGTCGAGCGTCGGCTCGCCGCTCGCATAGGCGATCAACTGGCGCCCGGTCCTGCTCTCGCGCGTCACCACGGCGGCAGCGCGCACACCGCGCTGCTCCACCAGGCGCGCTTCAATCTCTCCCAGTTCGATACGGAAGCCGCGGATCTTCACTTGCTGGTCGGCGCGGCCGACATATTCGATCACGCCATCAGCGCGCCACCGCGCAAGGTCGCCGGTACGGTACAGGCGATCGCCGCTGCCGCCGAACGGATCCGGGATGAATCGTTCCGCCGTCAGCGCGCCGCGATTCAGGTAGCCACGCGCCAGCCCAAGGCCGCCGAGGAACAGCTCTCCGGTGACACCGATGGGTACGACGTTGAGGTCGGCGTCGAGGATGTAGGCGGACCTGACACCAACGGGACGTCCGATCGGCGCCGGCTGCCCCGACGTCAACGCGGCGTCGTCGACCAGCCACGCCGTCGGCGCGATCACCGTCTCGGTCGGGCCGTAGGCGTTGATCAGGAGCTCTACATCGGCGGCCTGGCGAAGCGCCGTGATTCCGGTATCCGACCAGGCTTCGCCGCCCACAATGCATGCCCTGATCGACAGCCTGCGTTCGCTCTGCCGCAACGCCGCACTCAATTGATCCGCATAAGCCGGCGGCAGAAAAATCGATGTTACGGAGTTTCCTTCGATCTCCTCGACGAGGTCGTCGATCAAAAGACCTGGCCTGGACGGCAGAACGAGCGCTCCGCCCGTCATCAGCGGCACCAGCCACCGTTCGTGGGCAATGTCGAAATTGATCGAGGCTGACTGGAATTCCCGGTCGCGGGCCGTCATGCGGTACAACCGGCCGATCGCCTCGCAATGCATGGCCAGCGGCCCGTGCGACACCGCAACGCCCTTCGGCATTCCAGTCGACCCCGACGTGTAGATCACGTAGGCGAGGCTGTCCGGATGAATCTCGACATTCAGGTTGCCTGCATCTTCGCCGGCGATGTGCCGCGGTTCGTCGATGCACCAGGCCTCGACGCCGGTTTCGCGCAGCACTGGCGCAAGCGGTTCGAGCAGCGCAGTTTGCGTCAATACCAGCGTCGCCGCGCTGTCGCGCAGCATATGGGCGAGCCGCTCGACCGGATAGTCCGGATCGAGCGGGAGATAGGCGCCCCCTGCCTTCAGCACAGCCAGCAGCGCCACCATCATTTCCGGGCTGCGCGACAAGGCGATGCCCACCAGGCGGTCCGGACCGACGTCCCCGAGACGAAGCCGTCGCGCAACCCGGTTCGCCCGGGCGTTCAGCTCGCCATAGCTGATGCGCTGGTCGCCCCACACAATCGCAACGGCAGAGGGCGCCTGCGCGGCCTGCGCCTCGATATACGTGACGACCCCGACATGGGACGCAGGCGACGCCAGACGCGCTGCACCGCTCCAGTCCAGTACGCGCCGCGCTTCATCATCGCCTGCTGATCCAAGACTACCGAGCGGACGGTCCGCATTGGCTATGATCCGCTCCAGTAATCCATGCAGCATGTCCCGCAGACGCAGGGCTGCCGCCTCGTCGAATCGGGCCCGGTCGTAGTTGAACTCCAGGTCTAGCCGCTCGCTTCCGGAAAACACGGCAACCGCCAGCGCATAGTTCGTCGGCGTCTCATGTTCCACGCGTCCCAGGCGAGGGCCGCTCGCCCCGGTTTGCCGCAACGCCTCATCGATCGGATAATTTTCGAACACCAGAATGCTGTCGAACAGCGTCTGTCCGGCATGACCGGCGAGACGCTGGATTTCGTAAAGCGGCGTCCAGCCATGCCCGCGCAAAGCCAAATTCATTTCCTGCAACTGGCGCAGCCAATCGCCAACGCTTGCTTGCGGGCTCGGCGCGTCGACGATCGGCAATGTGTTGATGAAGAGGCCGACGATCTCCTCGGAGCCTGGCAGTTCCTCTGGCCGGCCCGATACGGTGACGCCGAAGCAAACGGCGGCTTGCCGCGAATGCCGCCGCAGCAACTGCGCCCATGCGCCCTGTAGAAGCGTATTGAGCGTCACCCGTTCGCACTTCGCAAAGGCCTTCAGCCGCTCGGTCAGCTCCGCATTCAGTGCAAGCGCAATGCTGGCGTGCCCTGCGGCCTCGGATGCCTTGTTATTCGCGACCAGCGTATTCGCCAGCAAGGTCGGCGTTTCGAGCCCCGCCAACGCATCGCGCCAGAATTTTTCGGCGCCTGCATGATCGCGACTCTGCAGCCATGCGATGTAGTCGCGATAGCTGCCCTGCACCGCCGGCAGCGCGCCGCCCCTTACGTGCTGCAGCACCTCTGCCACCAGCCGCGCGGAGCTCCAGCCATCGACGAAAATGTGATGATGGGTCCAGATCAACCAGTGACGCCTGTCGTCGAGCCGGATCAAGCGCACCCGCTGCAGCGGCGGCTGCGAGACGGTAAAGCCGCTTTCGCGTTCCCGCCGCGATGCTTCCGCCAGCGCGGCATCGAGTTCGGCGCGTTCCAGCGCCGCCGCACGCGCGCGCCAATCCTCTTCGGTGAACGGCACCGTCACATGACGGTGCACCACCTGCTGCGCCGGACCGGACAAGGGCTGCCACACAAAGCCGGTCCGCAACGCGGCATGCCGGTCGCTCACCGCTTGCCACGCCATTCGAAGCTTGTCGGCATCGAAGCCGAACAGCTCGAGCCCAACCTGGTTCACATAGGCATCATTGTCGCCATCCCGGACCGCGTGGAACAACATGCCCTGCTGCATCGGCGAAAGTGGATAGATGTCCTCGATGCCACGGAGATCTAAAATCGTTCCGAGCCGATCGAGATCGGCCTGACCCAGCCCGGACAACGCAACGTCCGACGGCGTGAGGCCAGACGCGCCGCTGCAGCAATGCGCCACCAAATCGCGCAGGGCCGCCTCGTAAAGCCCTGCCAGCCGCTCGATCGTCTCGCGTCGATAGCGCTTGCGTCCATATCCGAAGGACAATTGCAGGCATCCTTCACGCACCATACCGATGATGTTCAGCCATCCGCGCAAAGGAGCAGCAGCGCTGCGAGAAGGACCTGCGCTCTCGGCCGCAAAGGCGAAGCGCTGGGAAGTACCCACGTTGCCATCGAACCGGCCGAGATAGTTGAAAACGATCTGCGGCTCCGCCAACTGCGCGAGGGCATTGCGCTGGAGCTCGGAACCAAAATAGCGCAACACGCCATAGCCGAGCCCGCGGTTCGGGACCGCGCGCAGCTTCCCCTTGACCGCCTTGATCAGGGAGGCGTCGTCGCTCGCCGCGCCATCGAGCCGCACCGGGAAGGCCGCCGTGAACCAGCCCACGGTACGAGAAATATCCGCGCCGGCAAATATGTCCTCGCGGCCGTGGCCTTCGAGTTCGATCGTCAGATCGTCGCGTTGGCTCCAGCGCGAGACCGCGCGCGCCAGGCTCGCCAGCATCAGATCGTTGACCTGCGTCCGATAGGCCGCGGGCGCGTCCTGCAGTAGCCTCGACGTCAATTCGGCATCGAAGACCAGCGACACCTCCTCGGCGTCACCGATGCGGTCGACGCCGCCATAATCGTGGTCGCATGGCAGGCCTGGACCCGCCCCACAATCGAGCCAGAACGGCAGTTCGTCGGCAAGCTCCACGGCCGTCGCGTAGGAATATAACCGCTCGCCCCAGGACGCATAGGAATCGCTCTTCGGCGGCAGCGCCGCGGCGGCAGCCCCTTGCTTCAATTGGTCGTAGGCCGAGGCAAGATCCTCGAGCAGGATGCGCCAGGACACGCCGTCGACAACCAGATGATGGATCGCGATCAGCAGCCGTTGGCCGCCTTCCGCAAGATCCATCCCTACTGCGCGCAGCAGAGGACCCGAAGACAGCGACAGACTTTCCTGCGCCGCCGACGCCAGCGCGGTGACCTGTGCCGCATCATCAACGTCTGCACGAACCCACAGCAGTTCCGACGGAGCCGGCGGAGCGCCCTGCTCCGCTCGCCACTTTCCGTTGACCTGCCCGAACCGCATGCGCAATGCATCGTGGTGATCCACGACCGCCGTGAGCGCAACTCGCAGCCTCTCCCAATCCATCCGCGTTTGCGGAACCAGCAGCACCGCCTGATTCCAGTGATTACGGTTGCCGATATCCTCCCCGAAAAAGCGCGTCTGGATCGGCAGCAAATGACGCATGCCGGTTGCCGGCTCGCCACTGGTCGATATCTTCGCGCCCGGATCCTCTTTCTTTGCAGCGGGTGCTGCCGTGATGGCAGCAACCGTTGCCAACCCGACCACGGTTTGCTGGCCGAAGACCTGCTTCGGGGTCAGGCGGATGCCGCGCTTGCGCAAGCGCGCGATGATCTGCAGGCTGAGAATCGAATCGCCGCCAAGCTCGAAGAAATTATCGTTGCGGCCGATGCGCTCGCGGCCGAGCACCTCCCGCCACACCGCTGCGATCGCCTCCTCGGTGTCCCCCACCGGCGCGGCATAGCTCGAGGCCACCGCCGCTTCGGCCGGCTCCGGCAGCGCCTTGCGATCGATCTTGCCATTGGGCGTGAGGGGCAACTGCTGCATGACAACGATGTGCGACGGCACCATGTATTCCGGCACGACCGCTGCCAGTTGCTGCTTGATCACGTCCGGTTTCGCTGTCGCGCCGTTCGCGGGCACACAGTAAGCCACAAGCTCCTGCCGCTCGGCGCTCGTGCCGGTGGCGCGCGCGACAACCACGGCGTCATCGATCCCGTGCAGAGCCTTGATCGCACGGCCGACTTCGCCAAGCTCAATGCGGTAGCCGCGCAGCTTGATCTGATCGTCGCTACGGCCGAGGAACACCAGCCGGCCTGCCCGGTCGCAACGAACGCGATCACCGGTTCGATACAGCCGCTCTCCAGAACGGCCGAACGGATCCGGCACGAACCGCTCGGCAGTCTGGCCGGCTGCGCCACGATAGCCCCGAGCCAGGCCGGCGCCTCCGATATAGAGTTCGCCGCTGACCCCAATCGGCACTTCGTTCAGTGCATCGTCCAGCACATGGGCGCGCAGATTAGTGAGCGGCAAGCCAATCGGAACCGGACCCGCCTCGCCTGCAACCTGCCATTCATGCGTAACCGCGCCGACCGTCGTTTCCGTCGGCCCATAGTGATTCAATATCCGGCACTGCGGCCGCAACTGCCGGATCTCATTCAACAGCGCGGCGTCGCAGGCTTCGCCGCCGAGGATGAGCACGTCGGTTGGCAGGAGATCGGCCGATCGCGACGCCTGCAACAGGCCGCGAAGATGGCTGGGTACGATCTTGAGAATGCCGATTTTACCATCCCGCATGGCTTGCGCGAACGAATCCGCATCGAACACCATTTCCGGAGACAGCAGATGCAGCGTCGCGCCAGACGCGAGCGCGCCGAACAGGACGGTGTGGCCGAGATCGGCCGCCACGGTCGAAACCATCGCCATGCTGGCGATCGGCTGTGGCTGCAGGCGCTGCAGCAGGGCCTGAACATAATTGGCCAGCGCGCCGTGCGAGACGGCTACGCCCTTGGGCGCACCGGTCGATCCGGAGGTATAGATGACGTAGGCGGTCTGCGCCGGGTGGATCAAATTGCCGGGCGGTGCGCTCGATGTTTCCCCGCGCGCCGTTTCGGCGATCGCATCGAGCACCAGGCAATCAAGCGCACGCGCCTCCGCCAGCTTCTCGCCAGCCGCCAGCACGATGTCGATGCCCCCATCCTTCAGGATGCCCCGAACCCGCGCCAGCGGCCATTTCGGATCGAGCGGCACATAGGCACCACCGGCCTTTAGCACTCCGAGCAGCGCCACGACAAAAGCCAGCGAGCGCTCGATCCACAGCGCAACCGGCACCTCGCGCGTCACGCCTTTGCCGGCGAGCATATGCGCGATGCGGTTCGACCTTTGCTCAAGCTCTGCGAAGGTCAATGCCTCACTGCCGCACCGGACGGCGATCGCCGTCTGCCTATCCGCTGTCGACGCGCGATGAAGGCTGACCACATCGGTGAACCCAAACGCGGCGGCCTGGCTCGGCACGAGCTGGCGGTTCGCCTCGTCAATGATGAAGTCCGATATTCGGCGTTCCGCATCTTCCGCGATCTGGCGCAGCAGCGAACCGAACTGCGTCGCCAGCCGCGCGATCGTCGGGACGTCGAATAGATCGGTGGCATAGTTGAAGATCGCCTTCATGCCGCCGGCACCGTCGACGATGTCAAGCGCGAGATCGAAATGCGAACCCGCGAGGTCCATAATGTCGATCTCGGCGGTGAGGCCTTCGACGCCATCGAAGCCGCGCGGCGCCGTCATGTAGTTGAACTTGGCCTGGAACAACGGATTGTGCCCGCCGCTTCGTTCAGGCCGCAGGCGATCGACAAGCATTTCGAACGGAAGATCCTGATGGGACAGCGCCTCGATCACTGCTTCCCTGACCTGCCGGAGCAGGCTCGGGAAGGTTGCTTCACTGACGATCTCGGCACGCAGCACCAGCGTGTTGACGAAACATCCGATCATCCGCTCGAGCTGCGCGTGCCGACGCCCCGCCACCGGCACGCCGACGCGCAGGTCGTTCTGCCCGGTATAGCGATACAACAGCGCCTGGTACGCGCCGAGCAGCAGCATGAAGACGCTCGCCCGATGCTTTCCGGCGATTTCACGGAGCCGGGCGACCAGCGCGGCGTCGATCGCAAGCCTGATCGTATCCCCGGCATGACTTTGCGTTGCCGTACGCGGCCTATCGTGAGGCAAAGCCAGAACCGGGTGGATATCGCCCAGCTTGGCCCGCCAATATGCCAACTGCCGCTCGCCCTCGCCTCCCGCGAGCCAGTTTCGTTGCCAGGCTGCGAAATCCGCATACTGAATCATTGGTATCGGCGGCGCAGCCGCGTCCTGCCCGACGCCGCTCCGATAGAGCCCGGCCAGTTCTTCGAGCATCACGTCGAGTGACCAGCCGTCGACAACGATGTGATGGGCGAGCAACAGCAATTCGTGCTCGTCGTCTGCGAGCTGAAGCAAAGCCGCGCGG
This sequence comes from Bradyrhizobium sp. AZCC 2176, assembly GCF_036924645.1. NCBI lineage: Bacteria > Pseudomonadati > Pseudomonadota > Alphaproteobacteria > Hyphomicrobiales > Nitrobacteraceae > Bradyrhizobium > Bradyrhizobium sp. AZCC 2176. The sequence goes on from NZ_JAZHRX010000001.1 coordinate 1,022,331, forward strand.
AACAATGGTCCGTTCACGAGGTCGAACGGCCTGGCGAGTTCGGACCGCCTCAACTCGGCGGCATGCTCGGCGCGGTCGCGCGCGGGATATGAGCGGAGATCCCTGTGCCTGATACCACCGCTCATGGCATCGTGAATGATCTGCTTTGCGCGACCGTCGATGGCGACGAACGTGGTGCGCAGCACTTCGTGGCGCTGAACGACCTCGCTGATTGCGCGCGACAAGGCGGCATGATCGAGCTTGCCTTTCAGCCGAATCGCGCTCGCAACCGTATAGGCGGTGCCGCGGGGGTCCATGTTCCAGAGGAACCACAGTCGTTCCTGCGCGTGGGACAAGGTCGCGCGAGCGGCCGCCGTTGCCCGGGGAATTGGCGGCAGCACCCGTCCCGCGCCGGTCCGCGCCAGGCCATCGATGCGGCCCGCGAACGCTGCAAGCGTCGGCGCGTCGAACAAACTGCGCAGCTCAAGTTCGATACCGAAGCGTTCGCGGATCGCGGCAGCGACCTGTCCGGCCGCGATCGAGTTTCCGCCCAGTACGAAGAAATCGTCCTCCCGATACACGGCCTGGACGCCAAGCGCATCGCACCAGATCGAGGCCACGGCATGCTCGGTCTCAGTCGCCGGCACCGTCAACACGGCGCCGTCGCGGCGGCGGCCTCTTTCGAAGACCATAAAACTGTCGAGCGTATTGTTGGCCCAGCGCGTGGCGCAGGCCGAACGCTGCAATTTGCCACTGGTCGTCAGCGGCATCGCTTGCGGATTCAACAGGACGATGACGGCCGGATATTCCTGCGCCTGCCGGAGCACCGCCTCGCCGATCGCATGTGCAAGCGCCTCAGGATCGTTGCGCTTGAGGACGGTACGGCTGAACTCCGCCGCCACGCCAATGCTTTCCCGGCCATCCATTTCGACCGCGAACGCGGCAACGCGGCCGCTGCGGACCGACTCGACATCGGCTTCGACCGCCTGCTCGACATCCGTGGGATAGACGTTCTGGCCGCGAACGATCAGCAGATCCTTGAGCCGGCCGGTGACGACCAGGGCGCCGTCCCTGACGAAGCCGATATCTCCGGTACGCAGCCAGCGCACGCCATCGCGCTCGACGAAAGCTTTGTGCGTCGCTTCCGCATTATTCCAGTACCCAAGCGCAACACTGGGACCGGCGACCCAGATCTCGCCGACCTCGTCGGCCTGCGCCGCGGCCAAGCCATCGGTGCGCATGATACGCGTGACATGACCAGCGACCGTTTGACCGCACGCCACGAGATCGGTGCCCTGATCGGCGCTTGCAACACGGCCCGCAGCAAGTGCCGACGTGTCGAGCGTGTAGCTGACGGTCTCGGCGGCGAGGTCACCTGCCGTCACCAGTAGCGTCGCCTCAGCCAGGCCGTAGCAGGCGGTCAGTGCACGCCGATCGAACCCCGCCCGCGCGAATCGTTCTCCGAACCTCTGCAGCGTGCTTTGGCGCACGAACTCCGAGCCGGAGAATGCGAACCTCCAGCGGCTCAGATCGAGCCGACCGATCGTTTCATCGGAAATGCGATCGGTGCACAGCGCGTAGGCGAAATCAGGTCCACCGCTCAAGGTTCCGCCATGGCGATCGACGGCTTCGAGCCACCGTCGCGGCCGCTCGAGAAAACTGCGTGGCGACATCAGGACGGCGGCAAAGCCCACGAACAGTGGATTTAACAATCCACCGATCAAGCCCATGTCGTGATAGAGCGGCAGCCAGCTTACGAAGACGTCGTCGAGCGTTCCGTCCGTCGCGGCCTGAATGGCTCTCTCGTTGGCGGTCAGATTGGCGTGCGAGACGCAAACGCCTTTTGGCTGCGATGTCGATCCCGACGTGTACTGCAGGAAGGCGATGGCATCCGCCGCGGGCCTCGTCTCCCGCCATTCCGCAGCGAGTTCAGGCGGGATCGTATCCACCGCAATAATCTGAACGTTGGCCAGTTCGGGAAGCATGGCTTCCACAAGCGAACGGAGAGCCGTTTCCACCAGAATGAAGCGAGGCGCCGCGTCGCGCAGGATGCCGCTGAGACGTCCGGCATAGCGTTCCGCGCCGCCTTCCGGCGGATACGCCGGAACGGCGATCACGCCCGAATACAGACACGCGTAGAATGCCACGGCATAGTTCAGCCCGCTGGGCAGCAGGATGACCGCCCGCTCGCCCGCACCACCCAACTGCTGCAACCGGGCTGCGACGGCTCGAACCCGGGCATCGAGCGCCGCAAACGTCAGTTCATCCGCGACATCGTCGCCTTCGATGAAGCGCAGCGCCACCCGATGGGGACGCAAGCTGGCGTGGTCGCGTAATCGTTCGACGAGACTGTCTTTGTACATCTTCCAGAAATCCAGTGCGGACGCGATCGAAAATCTTCACCCGGTGACAAAATCCGATCAGCGCTGCCGATGAGCTTCCGCCATGGCGACGATCACTCTGCGCGGTCCTTTGAACGGTGCGCGCGCATGCGCGGTGAGCATATTGTCGAGCATGACCACGTCGCCGGCCTGCCAGGGAAAACTGATCTTGTGCGTCTCGAGGACGTCGCGAACGGTGGACAGCGTTTCATCGTCGATCGGCGAACCGTCGCCGTAGAAGACGTTACGCGGCAGCTCGACCTCGTCGCCGACCACGTCGAGCAAGCTCTCGCGAACTTCCGGCTCCAAATTGGAGACGTGGAACAAATGGGCCTGGTTGAACCAGACCCACTCTCCCGTTAACGGATGACGCGCCGTGCCCTGGCAGACCTGGCGCGTGCGAAGCTCGCCGTCCTCCTTCCACTCGCATTCGATGTCATGCCCGGCGCAATACGCTTCGACCTCAGGCCTGGAATCGGTGCCGAACACCTGCTGCCAATCGACGTCGAGGCCGTTGCCGTAGTTCCGCACATACATCACGCCCTTCTCGGTGAAACGCTCCCGAATCGACGGCGGCATATCGCGATAGATGGCGCGGCTGTCGGCGACAGGCGTTTCGCCGCCCTGCTGCGCCGGCTGCATGCAATAGAACCAGATCTTCATCGGCCAATCGCGTGTATAGGCCTGCTCGTTGTGCAACGGGATGTGCTGGTGCGGCGGATACTCGGTGGAAGTGTAGACGCCCGAGGTGACCTGCGAACGCGGCGTCGACCCGAATTCGTACGTCAGCAGCGGATGACCGAAATCGGCCGCGAAAGCCCGAAAGGCGTCGGGACCATCGAGCGAGAAATCGCGAAACACGATACCGCCGCAATCGGTCAGATGCCGATCGATGGTATCGCGCAGCATGGGAAGCGCCGCACCCAGCGGCTGCCCGACCTTGTCGGCCCTGAGCAACAACGGCAGGCGCTTGCCCTCAATGAGTGGCTGGACGGAGAATACGCTCATGATCCTCGCTCCGATGCAAACCAATCGATCGCCCCGATTGTCGGGCCACGGCCGCTCCAATCAGGTCGAGCAGTTCGGCTTGCTGCGTGTGAATAAAGAAGTGATGACCCGGCAGCACGTCGAGCGTGAATGCCGCCGAGGTCTCCTGCCGCCAGGCCTGCAGCGAATCGGGGCTGGTGTCGTCGTCGGTGCCGCCGAAGACGTGCACCGGGCACGGCAATGGATACCGCGGCCGATAGGCATAGGCCCCGCACATCAGGAAATCGGCGCGCAGAACCGGCAATGCCGATCGCATCAGTTCTGGATTCGACAGCGCTTCGTCCGGCGTGCCCTGCAGATCGCGCAATTCCTTCAGCAGCGCATCGTCGCTCAATGGCAGGCGCCACTTGCTGCCGTCTCGGACGGCCGGCGCCTCCGCGCCCGACGCAAAGAGAATGGCCGGCGCGGGCGCGCCGCGATCGAGCAGGCCATGCGCGAGTTCGAACGCAATCAGCGCACCGAGGCTATGCCCAAACAATGCGTAAGGCGCGTCAAGCTGCGCATGAAGTTCGGCCGCGAGTTGCGATGCGAGCGCCCGTGGATCCGTCGTGAGCGGCTCGTCCATGCGCGCGCCGCGCCCGGGCCACTCCACCGGCTGAACGTCGATCCACGACGGCACGAGCCTGCGCCACCGCGCATAGAACATGGCGCTGCCGCCGGAGTAAGGCAGACAAAGAAGCCGCATCGGAACACTAAGCTCCGTTTGCTAGGCCGACGTCTGCGGAGCTGTCTCATCCATGAATTTGCGCAAGCTCAGCGGGCGCATATCCGTCCACACCTGTTCGATGTGATCCAGGCATTCCTTCTTGCTGCCGGTCTTGCCTACTGCTTTCCAGCCATTGGGAATTTCCTTGAACGTCGGCCAGATGGAATATTGCTCTTCGTGATTGATAACGACGGTGAAGGTCACGTCGTCTCTGTCGAACACCATCATGGTTCGGTCCCTTTTGAGAAAACGAAAGCAATGGTGTTTGACTAAGTCAGAAGCAAATGCCGGTCAAAGCAATATCGCCGCCGAAGTTTTTAATAGCTCCAAGGTGGCGATATCGAGACACAATGCAACCTCCGCGCTTGCGGGCAAGCACGCATGCAAGTGGCTGATTTGCAAAACGATACGCTGTTTCTTGCAATTCTAGTTTGTTGGGTCGGAACAATTTTCGAGATTCGAAAATCGCACATCCAACGTCCGATGATTTTCATCGCATTGTCATCAATTTCTATGAGTCAGTTGCGACACCACCAGATCAAAGAAATGCCGCCGCGGATGAAATCCGCGGCGGCATTTATTTCAGGTAATGCGAACGGCGTAGTGTTCAGAAGTTGAACGTCGTTGACACCAGATAAGTACGCGGGGCAGCAAGCGTGATCACGCCGCTGTAGGCCGAGGCCCAGTAGGCATTGTTGCCAACGTTTTCGATGTTGGCGCGCACCACGATCGGCTTGCCGTTCCAGGGCGACGTGAAGGTGTATCGCGCTCCGATATCGACCCGTGTCCACTCGGGGATCGACAGCGTGTTCGTCAAGTTAGCGTATTGAGAACTGGTGTAGATGACCCGGCCCGAGAACGTCAGGCCAGGCACGAACGGGGTATCCCACTCCGCGCCGATATTGGCGTTGATCGCGGCAACGCCCATCGCCTTGTTGCCATTGTTTTTCGGATCTAGGGCGTTTACCTGTACGCCATCGATCAAGGCGACGCCCCCGAGAACGCGGATATCGGGCGTGATCTCGCCGAACACATTGACCTCCGCGCCGCGATTGCGTTGCCTGCCGTTGAGTTGCTGGGTCGCAGTCAGGCCGGAGCCCACCGAGATCACGCTCGGCTGCTCGATCTCGAACAAGCTCAGAGTCGTTGTGAAGCGGCCCGTATCGATCTTTACACCAGTCTCGGCCTGAGTGGTCTTGCTGGGTGGAAAAACGGTGCCGACGTTTTGGAAGTTTCCGGAGACGACGACAGGTGTCTGGAGCCCTTCAATATAGTTCGCGTAAAGTGAGATATTCTCGACCGGCTTGACGAGAATTGCATAGGCCGGGCTCCACACGGATTCTTCCTGAAAAGGCCGACTCGGATTGGCGGGGGTTGGCAAGAAATTTGTCACCTCGCTCCCGGCCGTCTGGCGACGAACGCCGACCGTCAACTGGACGCGCTTGTTCCAGATCGACATGGTATCGGATACGCCGACGCTCTTCAGAGTTACACCGGTATTTTGGCTGGCACTCAATGTCGTAAAGTTGGGCTTCGGAATGTTGGTCGGTTCGGTATAGAGGTTCCAGAAGATCAGGTCGGTGAGAGGAGAAGCCGAACGCGTCCGGACCTGCTGGTTGTAGGTTCGGTCGTTGATAGAGTAGTTGACATTGAACGCATGATTGACGGGACCCGTATCCACCGTTCCACGAACGCCAGCCTCACCCGCGAGCGTCTCGAATCTCTCCGCGCCAGTAAACGGTCGTGAAAACAAGCCTCCCAACTGGAATGTCGCCGGGGTGGTGGGCGTTAACACGCCCGGCACGGCATTGGAGATATTGGGCGAAGGATAGGCATAATTGATGTTGCTGTCGTGATAACCAAACGCCGCATAGGTGGTTAACCAATCAGTCACATCAACCTCGGCTCTTACGGTCGAGAAGAAGTCCGTCGGCGCATAATAGGCCCAAGGTACCTGGAAATTGGTTCCGGCTTTCGGCGGCGGAGGAATGATGGTGAGGGGAGGATTTGTAGGGAGTGTGAAGAAGCGTAACGGCGGATTCAGATTGTCGGCTTGATAGCCGACATCGACCGCCATGCGCGCATTCTCACCGCGGTAGTCAAGGCCAAGAACAACGTTGCCAAACTCGTCGGTCTGACGGTTCCAAGGCGTACCACCGTTCGAATAGGTGCTGTTCAGTCGAATGCCCCACTCTTTGTGCTCGCCGTAGCGCCGGCTGACGTCGGTAATCTGTCCAAACTGCGACCTGGAGACGTAAGTGCCTGTCAACTGTGTAATGTCGATGTCAGGAGCATGCTTGGTAATGAGGTTGACGCTGCCGCCGACGGCACCGCCGCTCGCAACGCCGGTACCGCCGGCCGTCATGCCGTTCAACAAAGCGCTCGGGCCTTTCAAGACCTCGACGCGCTCGACGAAATTTGCACCCGATGAGTAGTACGGCGCGATCCCGTAAAGGCCGTTCAACCCGTAATCGCCGCTATCATAATAGAAGCCGCGGATGAAGAGTCCGTCGGAGCCACCGCCGGCTGGCTGGATGACCCGGACCGAGGGATCGTTCATCAAGACGTCGCGGATAGTTCGAGCCTGCTGATTCTGTATCAGTTGCGCCGTGTAGTTGGTCTGGTTGAACGGCGTATCCATTACGCTGCGGTTGCCCAGGAGTCCCAGGCTCCCGCCCGTTGCCACTTGTCCACCAGCATAGGGGGCCGGGGGCGCGCCGAGCGTTCCCGTGGAGGGCGTCGCATAGGGAACCGGTTCAGCACGACGAGGCGCCGGCGCAGCGACGCGCCGCTGCACGCGCGACGTCGATGTCTGCGATCTCCGTACTGCGGGCCGCGCTCGTTGCTGGCTTGGAGCATCGACGGTGACGGGCGGCAAATTCTGTGCGAACGCTTGCTGGCCGCCGGCAAAATCCAGCGAAAGCGCAAGATAGCTCACCGCTCCCAGCGAAACAGCGCGCACAACATTTCTCGCAGCGACTTGATACGTCATACTTCCACCCCAAAAGCCCACAAGCAGGTCCCGGCTCGTTCTAACTTCCGGAGTAGAAACAGCGAGTAGAAGCCATCTAAGGTAATGGCGTGTGTACACAACACATTTCGTTAGTGACGATAGAGCAACACCACACATCTTCTGATTGCTCTAAATTGTCGCACCAAGATCCTTGAACGTTCGAACACGCGCTCAAGCGGATCAATTTCATTCTCGAGATTCCGCACGCCATCACGTTTTGAACCCTTCTAGTTTTTATCCGTTCTAATCTTCTGCATGACTGTCCAGCACGGCACAGATCGAACCAACACTATCGCCTTCCCCACGTTCAAATCTTTTCAATCCAACAGGTTACGCAGCGTGCTTCTCGCCTGGCTCCAAGCAAGAACATCGCGGCCTTTGATCGTTCGTTGAACCGTCCGAAATCCTCGGAGCCTCGCAGCGGAAGGCCTTGCGCAGAATGTCGCACGCCTCCCGCATCGAGCTCGGCTTTCAGATGCGCAACGGCCTCCGCGTTGTTCAGGCAATGGTCGAAAACGTCGCGGTGGGTGATCGCCACCGCCAATCCCTCACCTGCCGCCACGCGCCGGACCCCAAGCCCCGTGACGACCTTGTCGGCGCCGGTTGCATGGAGCAGCACCTGCACGGCTTTGGCGATCTTCCTGTCCGGACAGCTCAGGCTTGCTGCGGAGATCGTGCCGTCACGCCATCAATCTGTCAGTTCGCGTTCGGCCAGAAGCATGAGTCGCTCTTTATATTTGGCTCGGTTCGCGACAAACCTTGCTCGGTTTCGCTGGATTTGACTCCCCCGCCTTGACTGTCCGGAGCAACTCCGAGAACCTGTCCCCTTGGGGGCTGATTTCGGTAATCCACCTTCGGCCGGGCCAGGATCGACAGGCCCTTTCCGGAAGCAACGATTACCGAAATGGTACGTCTATTGCTTGCGGGCGACAGGCGTGCAGGGGAGGACAGATCATGGTTCGTGTGTTTCTGGATCGAATCTATCTTCTGTCCGGCTATCTCGCCGGACTTTTCCTCATCGCGATTTTTGTGCTGATGATGCTGCTGTCGGCTGGCCGGCCGCTCGGCCTCAATATTCCGGCTGGCGATGATTTCATCTCCTGGTGCATGGCGGCGACGGCCTTTCTCGGGCTCGCGCACACGTTCAAGCATGGCGAGATGATCCGTGTCGGCCTTCTGATCGACCGCCTCAGCGACAATGTCCGCCATTATGTCGAGATCGCAGCCCTCTTCGTCGGCGTCGGCTTCATCGGCTTTTTCGCGTGGCATGCCGTGATCATGACGTGGCAGTCGTGGAAATTTTCTGACATTTCGCAGGGCGTCATCGCAGTGCCGCTGTGGATTCCGCAACTCGGCTACAGCGGCGGCCTCGTGATTCTTCTCATCGCCTTCGTGGATGAGCTGGTCCATGTGCTGCGCGGCTTCGCGCCGCGCTACGAATTGCCGAAGCCGCAGAGCGCCGAGGAAATCGTCGAACGCGCCATGCAGAGCGGGGTCTGACATGGAGCTTCTCTCGATCGCCGCTATCCTGCTCGGCGTTCTTGCGCTGCTGCTCGGCGCCGGCGTCTGGATCGGCGTCGCCTTGATGGCGACGGGATGGGCCGGCATGCAATTCGCCGGCGGCGGCATTCCGGCGGGCAGCGTGCTGGCGACAACGGTGTGGGGCAACAGCGCGTCGTGGTCGCTGGCGGCTTTGCCGCTCTTCATCTGGATGGGCGAAATTCTGTTCCGCACGCGCCTGTCGGAGGAAATGTTTCGCGGATTTGCGCCCTGGCTGAACTGGCTGCCGGGCCGGCTCGTGCACGTCAATGTGCTCGCCTGCGGCGTGTTCGGTTCGGTATCGGGATCATCGGCCGCGACCTGCGCCACGGTTGCCAAGATCGCCCTGCCGGAACTGAAGAAGCGCGGCTACGACGAAGACTTGAGTCTGGGATCGCTCGCCGGCGCGGGCACGCTCGGCATTCTCATTCCGCCGTCGATCACTATGGTGGTCTACGCCGTGCAGGCGAACGTCTCCATCATTCAGGTGTTCCTTGCCGGATTTCTGCCGGGCCTGTTGGTGATGGCGCTCTATTCCGGCTACATCGCGATCTGGTCGCTCGCCAATCCGAAGCGCACGCCGCCGGCCGATCCGCCCATGAGCTTGCGCAGGCGCATCGCGGAGTCGCTCAATCTCATTCCTTGCCTGCTCTTGATCGTGTTCGTCTTTCTATCGTTGCTGATGGGCTGGGCGACGGCGACGGAATGCGCCGCCTGGGGCGTGTTGGGCTCGCTCGCGATCGCGTGGTGGCAAGGCGCGCTGAGCTGGCAATCCTTCTGGGCGAGCGTCATGGGCGCGACGCGGGTCAATTGCATGATCCTCTTGATCCTGGCGGGCGCTTCCTACATGGGTACGTCGATGGCCTATACCGGCATCCCGCTGGCGCTCGCGAACTGGGTGAACAGCCTCCAGCTCAGCCCCTATGCGCTGATCGCGGCGCTCACCGTCATGTACATCGTGCTCGGCACGGCGCTTGACGGCATTTCCATGATCGTGCTGACCACTGCAATTGTCATTCCGATGGTGAAGCAGGCCGGCTTCGACCTCGTCTGGTTCGGCATTTTCCTGGTATTGGTGGTGGAAATGGCGGAAGTCTCTCCGCCCGTCGGCTTCAATCTGTTCGTCCTGCAGACCATGAGCGGCAAGGATTCCAATACGGTCGCCAAGGCCGCCCTGCCGTTCTTCTTTTTGCTCGTTCTGGCGGTTGCCATCATCACGGTCTTTCCTGATATCGTGATGGTGCTGCCGCGGATAGCGTTCCCTGGCTAGAGAAAGGTATTGTCATGTTGAGGCTTATTAGGGCGTGCGCAACGGCCGCCTGCGTCGCGGCGCTTGCCGTTCCCGCGCTTGTCGTTCCCGCGATGGCGCAGACCAAATGGAATCTGCCGGCGGCCTATCCGGCGGACAATCCGCATTCGGTGAACCTGATCGCGTTTGCCAAGGACGTTGCCGACGCGACCGGCGGCAAGCTGCAGATCACCGTGCATCCCGCCGCGTCGCTGTTCAAGGCGCCGGAAATCAAGCGCGCGGTCGCAACCGGGCAGGCACAGGCGGGCGAGGTTCTGATCTCGCTGCATGAGAACGAAGATCCGATGTTCGGCATCGACGTTATCCCCTTCGTGGCGACGAGCTATCCGGCGGCCAAGAAGCTGTGGCAGGCGTCGAAACCCGCCATCGAAAAGAAGCTCGCCTCACAAGGCCTGATGCTGCTCTTCGCGGTGCCATGGGGTCCGCAGGGCATTTATGCCAAGAAGGACCTCAACACCGTCGAGGACATGAAAGGCCTGAAGTGGCGCGCCTATAATGTCGGTACCTCGCGCATCGCCGAACTTGTCGGCGCGCAGCCCGTCACCATCCAGGCGGCGGAACTGCCGCAGGCGCTGGCTACCGGCGTCGTGAACGCGTTCATGACGTCGGGCTCGACCGGCTATGACAGCAAGTCCTGGGAAACCATGACGCATTTCTATGACACGCAAGCCTGGATTCCGAAGAACGTCACCTTCGTTAACAAGGCGGCTTTCGACGCGCTCGACAAACCCACCCAGGACGCGATCCTCAAGGCGGCGGCGGTCGCCGAAGAACGCGGCTGGAAGCTCGCGGAAGAAAAAGCGAAGTGGTATCTCGAACAGCTTCAGGCCAACAAGATGAAGGTGCTGCCGCCACCTCCGGCGCTGAAGGCCGGCCTCGAAAAAATCGGAGAGCAGTTGACCGCCGATTGGCTCAAGAAGGCCGGCCCCGACGGTGAGGCCGTGATCGCCAGCTACAAGAAGTAGGACGATCGTTGTCATGCTCGTGCAGCGTCCGGCGCTCGATCGCCGGACACTACAATTTTTTGAACTCGCAGAGTTCGGTTTGGTCTCAAAAGCACATGGCTTCTTGAAGGTCAGGTTTCGACGCCGAACAGACTTTTATTTTATGTTTGTCATTTTATGCTCGTCTCAGCCGCGATCAGTTCCTTGCCTTCCGCGGTCCTGATCGTCAGCCGTACCGGTTCACCGCTGCCGCCGCCAGGGATCGTCGCTGAAATACGATTTCCATTGTTCGGGTCGGCTTTCACGGCATCGTTGGACAACACCGCATCGCCGCGTTTCAACGTTACGTGCAGCGGCTTGGCCGGTTCGATGCTGAAGAACTGAAGATTCACGCTCGCGCCCTCGGCCGAGAGATTGACCAGGATGTTCTCGTTCGCATGCGTCACGTTGCTCATGCCGACAGTCGGACTGTAGGTTTCCGGAATCGACACTTCGCCCTGCGCGGGAAATTCAGCGCTGTGGAAGAATTGATCCGACACGCCCGCCCACAATTCGATGTACGGCCGCTGCGGGTTCGGGTCTTTGCGTGGATCGGTTTCGTTCGTGAAGGACGGGAATCCCCACGTCCACATTTTCAAGCCCGGCGTGACCGCATTGTCGGCGATCCGGATGATCCCCTCTTCGTTGTCATGGTTGATCACGCCCCAGAAATTCCCGCCCTGCATATCGGGCGCCGCGTACGCGATGCCCATCGTTGGCCAGTTTCTGAAGTAGCGCAGTTTTTCGAAACGGCTGTTACCCATCCCCGAGCTCTTGTCGCCGCCGGACAGATTAGCCGACCAGCCGGGCGTGCGGTAGGCCGCGATCGGTGCAATGATTTCAGCGCCGCCGGTCGCCCTGGGATTCTTCGGGTCCGACCCCGGCGCTAGCGTCGTGCATGTCCAGTACTCGTATGGAATCGCCCTGTGTTGCGGATTTTTCAGCACCACGCGCGCATCGACCGCGGCGCGATCGGCTTTCAGCGTGACATAATAGGTTGCTTCGATGCCCGTCGAACCCTTCCTGAACTTCCTTGGTGCCGCGGAATACTCGAAATTGTCCTTGAGTGACATCGACACCGTCACTTCGCCGGCCCCCTCCTTCACAATCTTGAAATCCCACGGCTTCAGCCACGTCTTGCCGTGCTCGGCATCCGGGAAAGTGGGGAAGATGCCGCCATAGACCATCAGCCAGTCGTAATAAAAGGTGTCGCCGTTGATTCCGTAAGGCACGCCCACTTCCGTGCGATAAAGCTGTTCGTGGCCGGTCGGCTTGTAAATGATGGAAAGAATGCGCCCGCCAAATTCGGGCAGCAGCGTTACCCTTAGATAAGTGTTCTCGATCACGTAGGTCCTGAACGGGCGATCGAGGATGGTATTCTTGTCGAGCGACCCGCTGACGAATCCGTTTTCCAGATCGGTCGCGTATTTGACGGTGCTCCACGTCACCGTCGACTCGCTGAGCGACACCCTGCCGGGCACCGGCGTCTCCGCATGCCCGACGCCATCAAATGCACAGACCACCGAAAGCGCTGCAACCGCCAAGTGGAAACGGGTACGCGAGGAAGCATGAACGGCCATTGGCGTCGCCTTCGGATGAGCAGGAAGCCGCGAGGAAATCAATGAAGCTTGCTTCCTCCCGCTGACGACGACCGTGCCACCGGATCGCCGTTGCCTGACAAGACCTGGGCCGCACCGCCGATGCCGCGCCGGAAGGCTTCGTCGAAAGTGACGCCGCGAACCTGCCAACGGTGCGTCCGGCCGCCCCAGTCCATCTGCCACTGGGTGGCCCAGCCGAGTTCGCGGTCATCCCAGACCAATCGCCCGACCAAAACCACTTCGCCACCCTGTTCGGCCGCAGCCGGCGCCAGCGCCGGGAACGGTGCCGTCCTGAGCGCCTCGCCGGTGATGTTCGATTTCGCCAGCCCCGCCGTGCTCGGCAGCACAATGTCCATGCCACGCCTGTCGGCTGCAGCGAGCAACGCGTCGCGTTGCAAGTCGGATTGGGCTCCATCCGTTGTCACGATATAGTTCCTCGGGCCCTGCTCCATCTCGACAAAGACGGCAAGGCGCGGACGATGTGAAAGCCAGGGCTTGAGACCTAACGTCCTGAGAATGTCGTCGATCTTGCCTTCCTCGAAGGCCACGGTGAGATCGTAGGGCCGGTCGCGGGTACCCTGCTCGTCACGAATGGGTTTGCCCGAAAACTGGTCGCGATAGCTGAATGAAGTGACCAAACTTTTGGCCTTCGGCTTGTAGGCTGCCAACCGCCGGTCGCCTTGGAGTTTCTGTGCGCCGGATACCTTGATGAGGACGTCCTCCAGACAGGCGGCAAAGCCAATGATGCGGTTGGCCTCGCCCTGGCCGGTCACGGTGACCTTCGCACGATAAAGATCGGCGCCCGCGGCGGCCATGGTGCCGGCGCACCAGGCCCAGGCGGCTGCAAGGAATGTCCTGATAATCGCGCGACCCGCACCATGGCCTATCGGGTGAGAGTGGCGTCTCGTCCTGTGCAGATCGGCCATGACGATGCCTCCGCAGTTCCGCATGCTCTTCTCTTCGAACATTGGTTCGTTTTTGCGGAAAGGCAAACTTTCCCGATGCAGGGTTGCCAATTGACCACGTAGACGGAGCCCAAATCACCGCAAATCTCGTCGCGGCGCAACATGCAAAATGAGACTACCGGTCAAGTTGCGGCCGGTGAAGTTGCGCGCGAAGCCCCAGTCATCGGCTAGCTTTCGCACCGCGGTTCCAGTCGCAAATGCATTCCGGCACACGATAGGCAGCCGGCATCGACCGCATGGCGATTCCTGGAACGACCTCGATACAAGACCATCGATACGGGACTTCGCAACTCAAGACTTCACAATTCAAGGCCTGGCAATACAAAAACTGGCGATACAAGGGAGGGGTTCGATGTTTAGAAGCTGTGCGGGACTGATCGCGCTGAGCAGCCTGTTGCTTTCCGGCGCCGCCTTAGCTCAAGAGAAGATCAAGGTCGGCGTCACCGCGACGCTCGAAGGCACCTACACGGTGCTCGGCGAGGACGGCATACGCGGACACCAGACGGCGCTCAATACGCTCGGCAAGAAGGTCGGCGACAAGGAACTCGAATTCATCATCGCATCGACCGATGCCACGCCCGACTCCGCCATTCGCGCCGTGCGCAAACTGATCGAGCAGGACAAGGTCCAGATCCTGCTCTCGCCGCTGTCCGGCGACGAAGGCATCGCGGTCAAGAATTTTGCCAAGACGCGGCCCGAGTTGACCTTCGTCAACGCCGCCTCCGGCGCGCAGGAAACCACCTACGTCGACCCGGCGCCGAACTTCTTCCGCTACAACATGGACGGCGCGCAGTGGCAGGTTGGTCTCGGCAAATACGCCTATGAGACCAAGGGCTATCGGAAGATCGCAACCGTCGGCGAAGACTACTCATTCATCTATACGCAGGTGTTCGGGCTTGTGCTCGAGTTCTGCGGCGCCGGTGGGCAGGTCACGAACCGGCAATGGGTGCCGCTCGGCACCAAGGACTTTGCCTCCGTCATCGCCGCGCTGCCCGACGACGTCGATGCGATCTATCTCGGCCTTGGCGGCGCGGATGCCGTCAATTTCCTGAACCAGTATCAGCAGGCCGGCGGCAAGGCGCATCTGATGGGCGGCTCGATCATGGTCGACCAGACCATCCTCTCCGCCAAGGGTAACGCCAAGAATGCGCTGCTCGGCACCATTGCCGCCAGCGGCCAGGCCGACACCTGGGAGGATCCGGGCTGGCAGAAGTTCGTGAAAGCCTATCAGGACGCCTTCCCCCCGAACAAGCGGTTCCCGAGCCCCTCGCTGCTCGCCACCAACTACTACGGCTCGACGATGGCGCTCATCCTCGCGCTGCGCCAGGTCAACGGCGATCTCAGCAACAACCAGGCAAAACTCAAGGAGGCCCTCGCCAAGATCGAGCTCGACGCGCCGAACGGCAAGATCAAGCTCGACTCCAACCGCCAGGCCATCGGCACCAACTTCGTCACCGAAGTGGTGGATGACGGCAAGGGCGCCCTGTTCAGCAAGGTGGTGAAGGTGATCCCGAACGTGAACCAGACCCTGGGCTACGACCCGGCCGTGTTCTCCAAGATCGGGCTGCCGAGCCGAACGGTTCCCGAGTGCAAGAAGTACTGAGTTCTTCGCATTTGCGAACGGGCCCCGGTCACGCGCCGGGGCCCGGACGGGACCCGGCAGATTGTGATCTTCCCTTGCATTCTCGCGGCGGATGTTGAACGCTGGTTGAAAAGACAAGAACATCCCGCGGGAGGGAAGGCATGAGCAAGGCTCTGGCCGTCTTCCACGGCCGGTTCGGTCGCGCGACGGTCTATCAGTTGAACCGCCCCTTCAACATGCATGCGCATCGCGAAGGGCATCTGGTTTTTCATGTCGGCGGAACGCCGGCCCGCATCGACGTCTGCGACGAGCGATGGCTTCTCGCAGAAGACTCCGTTGTTGCCGTCAACCCTTGGGAACCTCACAATTTTATTCCCACCGATGTAGAGAACGGCGCGATCTTCTTCGTCCTCTACGTCAATCCCGAATGGTTCGCCCCAGATGCGGCCCGCGCCCATAGCCTGCGGTTCGGCCGCACCTGTTTCAAGCGCACGGCCACGCTCGACAGGCATATCCGGCGATCCGCGGCGCTGGTTTGCGGCGCGCCTTCACTAAGCAGCCTCGATTGCGAACTCAGGCAATTGATCGACAGTTGCTATGACGAGAGCTGGCAGCGGTCCGAGCCGGTGCAGGAGACGCGCACCGCCACCGCCGTCACTGATTTTCGCGTCCGCAAATCCATCAAGCTGATGTCCGAAAGCCCCGGCGCCGAGATCGAACTGGATTCGATCGCGCGGGCCTCCGGGCTGTCGCGTCCGCACTTCTACCGGCTGTTCCGCACCCAGACCGGCGTCACCCCGAACCTGTATCTCAATACACTGATCATGGAACAGGCGCTCGACGCGCTGGTCGCGACCGAGGTGCCGATCGCCGATATTGGCTTCGATCTCGGCTTCTCCTCCCAGAGCGGTTTCACGCGCTTCTTCGCCGCCAATGTCGGGATGGCGCCGACGGAATATCGCCGCGCCGCCAAAGTCTTGCGCCCCTGAGCGCACCCGGTGCGAAAAGATACTGACAATCAAGTGCAGGGTTTGCGGCGCCGTTAGGATGTCCCAAAACGCGAGCCGAAACGGCCGCGGCGTCTGGGAGGACGGTATGGCGACGGCCGGGCTTTTACCGTGACAGGATTCATCGAACGCCATCCGGCATGGGCGCTGATCGTTTTGATCGCGGTCGCGGTGATGCTGTGGCTGACCCTTGCCGTCTGGCCGCCCGGCCTCGAAGAGGCGATCGGCAGGAAGCGGGTCTTTCTCAACGCCGTCTTCAACGGCATCACGCTCGGCAGCCTCTACTTCCTGGTGGCCAGCGGCTTCACCCTGATTTTCGGCCTGATGCGCAACGTCAATCTGGCGCATGGCTCGCTCTATCTGTTCGGCGGCTATATCGGTTACGCCATCAGCGTCTGGACCGGCTCGTGGGTGCTTGGCTTCATCATCGCGTTTCTCGGGGTGGCGCTGGTCGGAATCGTCCTGCAAATCGTCGTCTTCCGCCGCATGGAGGGCGAGGATCTGCGCCAGACCATGGTCACGATCGGGCTCTCGATCGTGTTCGCGGATCTGATGCTGTGGATATTCGGCGGCGATTTCTATCAAATCCAGACCCCGAGCTGGCTGGTCGGCCCGATCGAATTGCCGCTGGTCACCGCGGTCAAATCATCGGGCGAGGCGGTCTATCTGCGCTATCCGATGGTGCGGCTCGTGATTTTCGCAGCCGCGGTGGTGATCGGCATCGTGATGTGGCTGGCGCTCAATCGAACCCGCGTCGGGATGATGGTGCGCGCCGGCGTCGATGACCGCGATATGCTGGCCGCGACCGGCGTACCTATTCAGCTCGTCTTCGTCGTCGTGTTCGCGCTCGGCGCCGGGCTTGCCGGCATCGCGGGCGTCGTCGGCGGAACCTTTCAGTCGATTTCGCCCGGCGAGGATACCCGCTTTCTGCTGGCTTCCCTCGTCGTCGTCATTGTCGGCGGCATGGGATCGATCCCGGGCGCGGCGCTGGGCGCCATCATCATCGGCCTCGCCGAGCAGCTCGGCTCCGTCTATATCCCGACCTACGCGATCGTGGTGACCTTCCTCATCATGGTGCTGGTGCTGGCGCTGCGGCCGCAGGGCCTTCTGGCGAGGCGCTGACATGTCGCTGGTCCAGGGCGCACATCAAGAGACCAGTCGGCCCGCAGGGGCGCGCGCGGCGTTGCTGGCGTGGCCGGAGTTCAACAAGCCGGCCGTCTGGCTGGTGGCGGTCATCCTCCTGATCATGCCGTTCATCGCCAACGGCTTCTTCCTGATCGAGATATTTGCCACGACGCTGATCCTCGGCACCATCGCGCTCAGCCTGATGTTCCTCGCCGGCTATGGCGGCATGGTCAGCCTGATGCAGCTCACCGTCGCCGGTTTCGCCGCCTACATGGTCGCGGTGTTCGGCATGAGCGCCAATACCAATATCAGCCTCGGCTGGCCGTGGTGGCTCGCAACGCCGATGGCGCTGGTGCTGGCGACCATCTTCGGCACGCTCGGCGGCACCCTCGCGGTGCGCACCGAGGGCATCTACACCATCATGATCACGCTGGCGATCGGTGCGGCCTTCTACTATTTCACCAACCAGAACTGGCCGATCTTCGGCGGCCATACCGGCATCAATACCATCGCTACGCCGAAATTCTGGGGCGTCGACTGGCGCTCCGATATCCCGTTCTATTACGTCACGCTGGGCGTCGCGGCGTTCTGCTATTTCGCCGTTCAATATGTCTCGCGCGCCCCGTTCGGCCTCGCGCTGCAGGGCGTGCGCGACAATCCCCGCCGCATGGCGGCGCTCGGTTTCAATGTCAATGCGCACCGCGTGGCGGCCTATGCGTTTGCGGCCTTCATCGCCGCGCTCGGCGGCGTCCTTCAGGTCTGGAACTACCGGCAGATCTCGCCCGGCTCGGTCAGCGTCGGAGCCTGCATCGATATCCTGATCATCGCCGTGGTCGGCGGCATCACCCGTCCCATCGGCCCCTTCATCGGCGCCTTCATCTTCGTCATCTTGCGCACCTTCGCGCTCGATCTGCTGGTCAAGTTCGGGCTCGACGGCAATCGCTTCCGGCTGCTGATCGGCCTCGGCTTCCTCGCCATCGTGTTCTGGTCGTCGGACGGCGTGATCGGGCTCTGGGAGCGGTGGCGGCGGCGCGTGACCACCGACAAGCGCACAGGCGGAGGCCACCGTCATGGATAGCGCCACGCAACGCTTTTCGGCCGTCGGTGCCGGCGCCGCGCTGGAGCTGCGCGGCGTGACGCGGCTGTTCGGCGCGCTCGCGGCGCTGACCGACGTCACCATCACGGTTCGCCCGGGAGAACGTCGCGCCGTGCTCGGCTCCAACGGCGCCGGCAAGACCACGCTGTTCAATTGCGTGACCGGCGACTTTCCGCCGTCATCCGGTACCATCCGCTTCTTCGGCGAGGACATTACCCACTTCCCGCCCTATGAGCGTATCCGCCGCGGCCTGCGCCGCACCTACCAGATCTCGGCGCTGTTCCCCGGCCTCACGGTGCGGGACAATGTCTACCTCGCCTGCCGCGGCGTTTCCCGCGGACGGTTTTCTCCGCTGCGTCCGGGCGCGACCGACGCCCTCATGCAAGCGACCGAGGCGCTGATCCAGGCGGTGCATCTGACGCCGGTCAGGGAGCAGCGCGTCGCGGAACTCGCGCACGGTCAGCAGCGGCAGCTCGAGATCGCGCTGGCGCTCGCCGGCGCGCCGCGCTTCATCCTGTTCGACGAGCCGGCAGCAGGCCTTTCCCCCACCGAGCGGCGCGAGTTGATCGAAATCCTGACGTCGCTGCCCGCCCATATCGGCTACATCATCATCGAGCACGACATGGATGTCGCGCTGCGCGTCGTCGAAAGCGTCACGATGATGCACAACGGCCGCGTCTTCAAGGAAGGCCTGCCGCACGAAATCGAAGCCGATCCCGAGGTCCAGGAACTCTATCTGGGGGCCGGCCATGAGTGAGATCCGCCGCGCCGCGCCCGCCCTCGAAGTCAGGGGCCTCGACGTCTATTACGGTCACTCCCATGCGCTGCAGGGCGTCGACCTGACGCTGGATTCCGGCGTGTTCTCCGTGGTCGGTCGCAACGGCATGGGCAAGACCACGCTGTGCAAGACCATCATGGGCCTGTTGCGGGCGAGCGGCGGCTCGGTTCGCGTTCGCGGCGAGGATATCACCCGCCTCAGCCCGGCGCGGATCGCGCAGGCAGGCGTCGGCTATGTTCCGCAAGGCCGACGGCTGTGGCGCTCGCTCAGCGTTGCCGAGCATTTGAGCCTCGCCGCCGGGATGCGGCGCGGCGCCTGGACCATCGATCGCATCTACGAGACGTTTCCCCGCCTTGCCGAACGCAAGGACCATGGCGGCGGCCAGCTCTCGGGCGGCGAACAGCAGATGCTGGCGATCTCGCGCGCCCTTCTGACCAATCCGCATCTTCTCATTATGGACGAGCCGACCGAAGGGCTGGCGCCGGTTATCGTCGCCCAGGTCGAGGAAATGCTGGTGGGCCTCGGCGAAGACGGCGACATGTCGGTGCTCGTGATCGAGCAAAATATCGGCGTCGCCACGGCGATCTCGAAAAATGTCGCGATCATGGTCAATGGTCGCATCAATCGCATCATCGATTCCGCGCGCCTTGCGGCCGACCGCGAGCTGCAACAACGTCTACTCGGTGTTGGCGTCGTTGGCGTCCATGCCGATCCGGAAATGGATATCGAAACAGCCGATGCGAGCACAGACGCCGAGGCACGTCCCGCGCCGCCCCGCGCCCCCGGCGCCGCGCCAATCCGGGTCTATATCTCCAATCCCACGCTGCCGACGCGCTGGTCGCAGCCGGCCCCCATTGCGCGCATCGAGGCCGCAGCACGTACGCTTTCGACGGGCGTTATGCGGATCGAAGACGCGGCCCGGCAAAGGCGCCCGGCCGGCGCCTCTGTACAAGGCGCGGCCGGACCACCCGTGGTCCTCATCGCCGGCACGCTCGATACCAAGGCCGAGGAACTGCGCTTCATTCGCGACGTGATCGCCGGACACGGCTTGCGGACGCGCCTGGTCGACGTGTCGACCAGCGGCAAGCTCTCCACCTGCGACGTCTCCGCGCAGGAAATCGCGCTGAACCACGGGCGCGGCGGATCTGCTGTGTTCGGGTCCGACCGCGGCGCGTCGGTGACGGCAATGGCGGACGCCTTCGCCAACTGGCTGCGCCGCCAAGGCAATGTCGCAGGCATCATTTCGGCGGGCGGTTCCGGCGGCGCCTCGCTGGTCGCGCCGGGCATGCGCACCCTTCCCATCGGCGTGCCGAAACTCATCATCTCCTCCGTCGCGTCGGGAGATGTCGGCCCCTATGTCGGACCTGCCGATATCACGATGATGTATTCGGTCACCGACGTGCAGGGCCTCAATTCAATCTCGCGCGCCGTGCTCGCCAACGGCGCCAACGCCATCGCCGGCATGGTAAAGGCACGTCTGGACGATCATGCCAGGCTGGAGCGCAACGCGCCTGCCGATTTGCCGGCGGTCGGCATTACCATGTTCGGCGTGACGACGCCTGCCGTGCAGAAGATCGCCGCCGACCTGCGCAATGATTTCGAATGTCTCGTCTTCCACGCCACCGGCGTCGGCGGTCGCTCGATGGAAAAGCTGGTCGATTCCGCAATGCTGGCGGCCGTCATCGATCTCACGACGACGGAAATCTGCGATCTGCTGATGGGCGGCGTGTTTCCCGCCACCGACGACCGCTTTGGCGCGATCATCCGCGCCCGCCTGCCCTTCATCGGCTCTGTCGGCGCGCTCGACATGGTCAATTTCGGCGCACCCGACACGATCCCCGAGCGCTATCGCCAGCGCAAATTCCACGTCCACAATCCGCAGGTGACCTTGATGCGCACCACGCCGGAGGAGAACGACCGCATCGGGCGCTGGATCGGCGACAAGCTCAACCGGATGGATGGGCCGGTGCGCTTCTTCCTGCCGGAAGGCGGCGTCTCCGCGCTCGACGCGCCCGGCCGGCCGTTCTGGGATCCGGAGGCCGATGCGGCGCTGTTTACCGCGCTGGAGCGCAGCGTGCGCCGGACCAGCAACCGCCAGCTCATCCGTATCAAGCGCCACATCAACGAACCCGAATTTGCATCCGCCATCGTCAACGCGCTCCGTCCTCTGGTCGGACGCCCGGGGACCCGTCGGAAAGTCGCGAGGTGACCATGGCGAAGTTCGAACGTTCAGCCATCCTGAAGAAGTTTCGCACCATGGCGGCCAAGGGCGAGCCGATCGTCGGCGGCGGCGCCGGCACCGGTCTATCGGCCAAATGCGAGGAAGCCGGCGGCGTCGACCTGATCGTCATCTACAATTCCGGCCGGTACCGGATGGCCGGACGCGGTTCGCTTGCCGGCATGATGCCCTATGGCGACGCCAACGCGATTGTCGTGGAGATGGCCGGCGAAGTGCTCCCGGTCGTCACCAAAACGCCGGTGCTGGCCGGCGTCAACGGCACCGACCCGTTCCGCGATATGGACAGTTTTCTCGACCAGTTGAAGGCCCTGGGCTTTGCCGGCGTGCAAAACTTTCCAACCGTCGGCCTGATCGACGGCGTTTTCCGCGCCAATCTCGAAGAAACCGGAATGTCCTATGCGCTGGAGATCGACATGATCACCAAAGCGCGTGACAAGGACATGCTGACGACACCCTACGTGTTCAGCGAAAGCGAAGCCGCGGCGATGGCGATCGCGGGCGCCGACATTATCGTTTGCCATCTCGGCCTGACCACCGGCGGCGCGATCGGCGCGCACACCGCACTCAAGCTCGAAGATTGCCCGGAACAGATCGACACCTGGGCGGCAGCCGCGCTCAGCGTCAATCCGGACATACTGGTGCTGGCTCATGGCGGCCCCATCGCCGAGCCTGATGATGCCGAGTTCATCATGAAACACACGCGCAAGTGCCACGGCTTCTACGGCGCCTCCTCGATGGAGCGTCTGCCGGTGGAGCGGGCGCTGACGGAACAGGTTCGCAAATTCAAGGCGATCGGCGCGCGGTAACGCCGAGACCAAAGGGAGGAAGAGATGTCGGGGACTCTGGTTGGCGAATTGATCCTCTGGCTGATCGTTGCGATCGTCGTGATCGCGATCGTCGTCTATATCGTGAACTGGCTTTACCACCGTTCGTCGAAGGAAGTCTCCTTCGTGCGCACCGGTCTGCTCGGCGAGCGCGTGGTGATCAACGGCGGCGCCTTCGTGCTGCCGTTCATTCACGACTATACGCCCGTCAATATGAACGTGCTGCCGATGGGCATCGTGCGGGCCAAGCATGACGCCGTAATCACCCGCGACCGCATGCGGATCGACATCGAGGCCGATTTTTACGTCCGCGTGCAGCCGACGCGCGAGGCGGTCGCGATCGCGGCCGCCACGCTCGGGCGGCGCACGCTCGAACCCGAGCAGTTGCACGCCCTGCTCTCCGGCAAATTCGTCTCCGCCATACGTTCGGTCGCGGCCGAAATGACCATGGAACAGATGCACGAGCAGCGCGGCGAATACGTCACGCGGCTCAAGGCCGCCGCCGCCGAGGCGCTCGCCCAGAACGGACTCGAACTCGAATCCGTCGCCATCACCGATCTCGATCAGACCGACCTGGAATATTTCAATCCATCCAACCGGTTCGATGCCGAGGGCCTGACCCGCCTGATGGAGGACATCGAGGCCAAGCGCAAGCTGCGCAACGACATCGAACAGGATTCGATGATCAAGATCCGTACCCGCAACCTCGACGCCGAGCGTCAGGCGCTGGAAATCGAGCGCGAGAGCGAGACCGCCCGCCTTGAACAGGAACGTGACATCGAGATGCGTCGCGCGCTGCAGCGCACCGAGGTGGCGCGCGAGCGCGCGTTGCGCGAGACCGAGGCCGAACAGGCGCAGATTTCCGCCCGTGAGGCGATCGAGAAGGCCCGCATTGCCAACGAACAGGCGATTGCCGAAGCCCGCATCTCCTCCGAGCGCGAGACCCGTCACCGCGAGATCGAGCGCACCCGCGCGGTGGAAGAAAAGGAACTGCTGGCACGCGAGGAAATCGAAAAGGCCAAGATCGCCAATCAGCGCGCGGTCGATACCGCCCGCATCGCCTCCGAGCGCGAAGTGCGGCAGCGCGACATCGAGCGCACGCGGTCGGTTGAGGAAGCCGAGATCACGGCACGCGAGGCGGTCGAGAAGGCCCGAATCCAGCAGGATCGCGCGGTCACCGACGCGCGGATCGCCAACGAGGAGGAAACCCGAAGGCGCGAGATCGAGCGCACCCGCGCGGTCGAGGAAGCCGAAATCGCGGCGCGCGAGGCGACCGAGAAGGCCCGCATCGCCCAGACCACGATCGTCAACGTCGAACGCATCGCCTCCGACGAACGCACCCGTGCCCTGGAGATTGCGCAGGTTCGCACCATCCAGGAAGCGGAGATCGAGGCACAAAAGGCGGTGGAAGCCGCGCGGATCGCGCGAGAGCGGACGCTGGCAGCCGAGCGGATCGGCGCCGAGCATGCGACGCGCAAGCTGGAAATCGAGCGCAACCAGGCGCTCGAAGTCGCCGGGATCACCGCGCGCGAGGCGACCGAAGCCTCACGTATTGCCCAGGAAGAGCGCGTTCGCTCGCTCGAAATCGCGCGCAACCGCGCCGTCGAGGAAGCCGATATCGCTTCGCGCGAAGCGATCGAGGCCGCCCGCATCGCCCAGGAGAAGGTGATCGCCGCCCAGCGCATCCGGGCCGAGAAGGAAACAAGGGGGCTCGAGATCGACCGCACCGAATCGATCGAGGCCGCCGAACTCAAGCGGCGCGATGCGATCGAACGGCGACGCGTCGAGGTCGAACTGGCGTTGGAGGCCGAGCGTATCGCCTCGTCAAAGACCCGCGAGGTGCTCAACATCGACCAGAAGAAGGCGGTCGAGATCGCCGACGAGGAGCGCGTGATCGCGCTCGCCGCCAAGCGTTCCGAGCGCATCGATGCCGATCGGCAGGTCAAGCAGGCCGAGATCAACGCGCGCAAGGAAGTCGAAACCACCGACGTCTCGCGCGAACAGGCGCTCGAGGCCGCGCGGCTCGCCCGCCGGCGCGCGATCGAGCAACTCGAGGTCGGCCGCGTCCAGGCGCTGCAGGAGGCCGAGATCGCTTCCCGTGAGGAAGTCGAGCGGGCGCGCATCGCCTCCGACCGCGGCCTCGACGAAGCGCGGATCGGCCGCGAGCGCGATCTGCGCAAGCTGGAGGTCCATCGCGAAAAGGAAGTCGAAACGGCGCTGATGGAAAAGGCCATCGCCCTCTATCAGAAGTCTCTCGAGGAATCGGCCGCCAAGGTGGCAGCCGAGGATGCGCGCGCGGGGGCGACCGAGGCGGCCGAGCGCGTCGTCACCGCCCGCGACAGCGAGATCGCCAAGCGACAGAAGACCATCGAGGTGCTGCTGGCGGAGAAGCGGGCCGAGGAGACGCGTATTGCGGCCGAGGCCGAGCGTGTGCGCGCCGCCGTCGAGGCCGAGGCGCAGCGGCTGCTGAACGAAGCCGAGAACGTGCTCACCGACCAGGCGCGCTACTCGCTGTTCCGCCGCAAGCTGCTCGATCGCATCGAAGGCATCGTGCGCGAGAGCGTCAAGCCGATGGAGAAGATCGAAGGCATCCGCATCCTTCAGGTGGACGGGCTCAACGGCGGTGGGGGCGGCAATGGCGGCCGCAGCGCCACCGACGAGGTGATCGACTCGGCGCTGCGTTATCGGGTGCAGGCGCCGCTGATCGATTCGATCCTTTCCGACATCGGCGTCGAGGGCGGCAGCCTCGCCAGGATGCCCGGCCTCATTCGCGAGGCGCGTGACATGCAGGGCATCAAGGAAGCCGCGCGCAAGGGTGGCCAAGGCAAACCAGAAGGCAGGCCCGATGCACCCCCCGCCACCCCCGGCGAACCCGCTCCCGAGCGCGGACCACGCAAGAAAGGGTAGCAGCACGCCATGGCCCGGGTCTACGTCTCCACCGTCGTCAACGCCCGCAACGACCGCGTCTGGGCGCGCGTGCGCGACTTCAACGGCATGCCCAACTGGCATCCCGCCATCGCGGAGAGCCGCATCGAGGGCGGCGAGCCGGCGGACAAGATCGGATGCGTGCGGGATTTTCGCCTGCGCAACGGCGATCGCATCCGCGAAAAGCTGCTCGGGCTCTCCGACTACGACATGTTCTGCACCTACTCCATCCTGGAGTCCCCCATGGGAGTGGAGAACTACGTAGCTACCCTGCGGCTCACGCCGGTGACCGACGGCGACCAGACCTTCCTCGAATGGACCGCCGAGTTCGACTGCGCGCCCGAGCGCGAGAACGAGCTCGTCAGCAATATCGGGACCGGCGTGTTTCAGGGCGGCTTCGACGCGCTCAAACGTGCCTTCGGAGGCTAGCGTGCCGCATATCGTCAAAAGCACGATCCTCGACGCGCCGACCGGCGCGGTCTGGAACGTGCTGCGCGATTTCAACGGCCACGACCGCTGGCATCCCGCGGTGGCGACCAGCACGATCGAGCGTGCGCAGGCCTCCGACAAGATCGGCTGTATCAGGCGCTTCAAGTTGCAGGACGGCTCGGAATTGCGCGAGCAATTGCTGGCGCTATCCGACCTCGAACAGACCTTCAGCTATTGCCTGCTCGATACGCCGATCCCGATGTTCAATTATGTCGCCCATGTCCGTCTGCTGCCGGTCACTGACGGCGACCGCACCTTTTGGCACTGGGAATCAAGGTTCACCACGCGGCCCGCGGATGCCGAGCGGCTGACACAGATGGTCGCGGAACAGATCTATCAAGCCGGCTTCGATTCCATTCGCCGGCACCTGAAAGGGGCCGCATAAACGCGGAGACGAAATCATGCCTGTCACGGTGAAGACATTCGCGAATTTTGGCGAGGCGGCGTCGGCGCTGTCGTCCGACCGCAGCGCGCGCTATCTCGGCGGCGGCACGCTGGTCATGCGCGCCCTTAACGAAGGCGACATCTCGATCTCGACTGTGGTGCGTGCGACCGACGGCGCGCTGACGCGCATCGATGTCGCGAGTTCACGCATCACACTCGGGGCCGGCGTCACCTTCGCAAGAATTCTGGCCGAGCGCGATCTCGCGTTTCTGCACGCGCCGGCCCGTTCGATCGGCGGGCCGGCGGTGCGCAACATGGGTACGGTGGGCGGCAATTTGTTCGCGCCCAGCCCCTATGGCGACTTCACCGTCGCGCTGCTGGCGCTCGATGCCACCGTCTCCGTCCAGGGCGGGCTGGGCGCCCGCGACATGCCAATCGAGGAATTCTTGCAATCCCGCGAGCGCCAGAGTGGCGCACTCGTGCTGGCTGTCTCCTGTCAGCGACCCGCAAGCGCCGACGCCTTCCGCTATCGCAAGATCGCCCGTATCAAGCCGAAAGGAGGCTCGGTGATCACGCTCGCTGCACATTTGCCTTCGAGCGGCGGCCGCATTTCAGGCGCCCGCATCGCGCTCGGCTCGATGGCCGCGACGCAGATTCGCGCAAGGGCCGCCGAACGCGCGCTGGAGGGCCGCCCGCTCGACGATGCGGCGATCAGCGCTGCGGCTGCGGCCGCAACCGAGGGCGTATCGCCCGCAGACAACGCGCTCGGTAGCGCCTGGTATCGCCGCGAGATCGTCGGCGTCCATCTGCGCCGCCTGCTTTCCGGCCTGGAGTAGGATTCATGACCAAGACCCCGCTCCAGTTTCGTCACAATGGCCGCGACGTCGCCCTGTTCGTCGACGGCGGAGTCAATCTCCTGGTCGCGCTCCGCGAACTGATCGGCGACATGACGCCGAAATTCGGCTGCGGCCAGGGCGGCTGCGGCGCCTGCAGCGTGCTGATCGACGGCGAACTCCACCTCTCCTGCCTGACGCTGGCGGAAACCGTGAACGGCCGCTCGATTGAAACGCTCGACGGGCTGAAGGACGGACCCAACCTGCACCCGCTGCAGCGCGCCTTCATGGAGCAGTTCGCGGCGCAGTGCGGCTACTGCACACCGGGCATGCTGATGGCGGCGAAGGCGCTGCTCGATCGCAATCCGTCGCCGACCCGCGCCGAGGTCATCGAGGCGATTTCGGGCAATATCTGCCGCTGCACCGGCTACGAGCCGATCATCAACGCCGTCCTCGCCGCCGCCACGAGCGGACGCGCCCGCGCCTAGGGGGAACGATCATGCTGGAATTGCGCAAGGACATATTCGCCGACGAGCGCGACGATAATTTGAAAGAGATCGGAAAGGGCACGCAGCGCCAGGACATGCTCGGCCATGTCACGGGCACCTCGACCTATTTCGACGACCACAAGCTGCAGGGCATGCTCCATCTTAAAGTACTGCGCAGCCCGCACGCCCATGCCCGCCTGCGCCGCATCGATACGATGGAGGCGGAACGCTCGCCCGGCGTGCGGCGCATCATCCGCGGGGCCGACGTGCCGGTCAATCTCAACACGCTGCTCAGCCTCATCAACTTCGGCAAGGACGACGAGCCGTCGCTTGCGGTCGACAAGGTCCGC
The DNA here is from genome assembly GCF_036924645.1 of Bradyrhizobium sp. AZCC 2176. Lineage (NCBI taxonomy): Bacteria > Pseudomonadati > Pseudomonadota > Alphaproteobacteria > Hyphomicrobiales > Nitrobacteraceae > Bradyrhizobium > Bradyrhizobium sp. AZCC 2176. The sequence goes on from NZ_JAZHRX010000001.1 coordinate 1,049,971, forward strand.
TACAAGGGCGAGCCGATCGTTGCTATCGTTGCCGACAGCCCGCGTGAAGCCTATGAGGCGCTCGCGAAAGTGCGGGTCGATTACGAACCGCTGCCCGCGGTGTTCGACGTCGAGGAGGCGCTCAAACCAGGCGCGCCCGTCGTCAACGAGGTCTATCCCAAGAACACCTTCACCTATCATGATGTCTATGATCACCAGAAGCTGCGCTTCGGTGACGTCGAGCGCGGTTTCGCCGAGGCGGATCATGTGCTCGAACAGCGCTACCAGATGTCGCCGATCGAGCACGCGCCGACCGAAACCAACGGTTCGATCGCAGCGCCCGATACCAACGGCCGCTATGTCGTCTACACCTCGACGCAAGCCTTGTTCTTCTCGCTCGACACCTGCGCCAAAATCCTCGATGTGCCCTCCAACACCTTCCACTTCATCGGCGGCACCGTCGGCGGCGGTTTTGGCGGCAAGGTAGATACGCTTACCGAGCCGCTCGCCGTTCTCGGCGCGATGCTGACCGGGCGCCCGGTACGCTATCAGCTCGGCCGCGAAGAGGAGATGCAATTCGGCTCGCCGCGCGGCGCCGAGCGCATCTACATCAAGGACGGCGTGATGCGTGACGGGCGCATTGTCGCGCGCAAGATCCGCGCCTATTTCGACAGCGGCGCCTATACAAGGCTTTCAAGTTATGCCGTCGTCAAATGCGTGGCGCACCTGCCCGGTCCCTACACGATCCCAAACGTTTATGGCGACGTCTACTGTGTGTTCACCAACCGCACGCCGGCGACTGCGATGCGGGGCTTCGGCGTCACGGCGATGGACTTTGCGCTCGAATGCCAGATGGACAAGCTCGCCCATCTCGTCGGCATCGACCCGATGGAGTTCCGGATTCTCAACGCCTATCGTGACGGCGACATGAAGGCGCACCGGCGCGAGGCGAAAAACACCGCTCTTATCGAATGCGTTCAGGTCGCCGCCGAAAAGGCAAAATGGCCGCTGCGCGAGGAGGCCAGGCGCATGTCGTCGCGCAAGGACGGCGGCAACCGGGCGGCAATCTCGCCGACGCCGCTTGAACCTGTTCTGCAACGCGCCGCTGCTTCGCAGCAGCGGACCACGTACGATCGTGCGCCCCCTGCAACCATCCAGCCACCGCCGCCCCCCACCCCGACGCCGTCTCCCCCGAGGCCGCAGGCGCCGTCACCGTCGCATGGTGCCACCCGCTTTTCCTCCGTCTTCGGCACCAGGAGGCGCTGACCATGGCAAAGCATCGCGGACGCGGCATCGCCTCGATCAACTACCCCATCGGCATGAATCTCGGCGGCGATCCCAGCCAGGCGCTGGTTCATTCCAACCCCAGCGGCAAGTTCACGGTATCGCTATCGTCGATCGATCTCGGCCAGGGCATGAAGTCGGTGACACGGCAGATCTGCGCGGAGGCGCTCGGCGTGCCCGTGGAAGACGTCTATGTCGACACTGCGGATTCCGACACCGGCCCGCACTGCATGGGCTCGTTCGCCTCGCGCGGCACGCATCGCGTCGGCAATGCGGTCATGGCTGCGGCAAAGGAAGCGCGCGGCGTCATGATGGAAGCTGCCGCCGAGGAGCTGGAAGTCAACGCTGCCGACCTCGACACCGACGGGCGCGGCAACATCCACGTCAAGGGCGCGCCGCACCGCTCGATCTCGACCAAGGACGTCGCCATTGCCGCGCAGTTCAAGCAAGGCAAGACCATATCGGGACGCGGCATCTTTCTGGTGCCGCTTTCGGAGGTGAACCCCGAGACCGGCGAGATGTCCCCCGCCACCTGCTACGCGCACGCCTGCCTCGTCGCCGAGGTCGAGGTCGACGATGAAACCGGCGAGGTTGCGATGGTGCGCATGGACAGCGCGTATGAACTCGGCCGCGCGCTCAATCCGCGGCTGGTGGAGCAGCAGCTCGTCGGCGGCGCATGGATGGGGATCAGCCACGCTCTGTTCGAAACGTCCGAGCCCTATTATCCCGACCCGGCGCATGGCCCTCGCGACTTCGTCGAATATCTGATGCCCGGCCCCGGCGACATCTGTCCGCATGATATCGCGGTGCTGGAACGCCCCGCGGCCGATGGGCCGTTCGGCGCCAAGGGCCCCGGAGAAATGTGCGCAAACCCGGTGCTGCCCGCCGTCGCTAACGCCATCTTCAATGCCGTCGGCGTGCGGATGGATGAATTGCCGATCACGCCGGAAAAAGTCCTGCGGGCGATCAAGGCGCAGGGCGGCGCACGGCCGCAGGCGCGGCGCTGAGGCAAACATGACGGTCCGCGGCAACATCGTCGGCATCGACAGCCCCGAGGCGCTCGAACGGGCGTTGCGGACGGCATATTACCTGGCCGACGATGGCCTCGCGACGGCAGCCTATCTCGGGCTTGCGCTCGGTAAGCCGCTGCTACTGGAGGGCGCACCGGGTGTCGGCAAGACCGAAGCCGCGAAAGCCATCGCCGCCGTGCTCGGCCGCCGCCTGATCCGCCTGCAATGCTATGAGGGCATCGACGCATCAGCCGCGCTTTACGAGTGGAACTACCCGCGCCAGATGCTCGCGATCCGCCAGGCCGGCGAGGAAACAATCGACATCTATGGCGAGACCTTTCTAATCGAGCGGCCGATGCTGGCTTCCTTGCGCGCGCCTGACTCCACCGTCTTGTTGATTGACGAAATCGATCGCGCCGACCAGGAGTTCGAGGCGTTCCTGCTCGAATTCCTCTCCGACTTCCAGATTTCGATTCCCGAACGCGGCACGGTCCGCGCCGCGGAGCGTCCGGTCGTCGTGCTGACCTCGAACCGCACCCGCGACCTGCACGAGGCGCTGCGCCGCCGCTGCGTCTACCACTGGATCGACTATCCCACCGCCGAGCGCGAGGCCCGCATCGTGATGATGCGGGCATCGAGCGTCGCTGAATCGACCGCGCGTGCCGTCGTCGCCGCCGTCGGCAGGCTCCGCCGCGAACCGCTCAGCAAGGCGCCCGGCATCGCGGAAGCCGTGGACTGGGCCGAAGCAGCCACGCTGCTGCACGCGCGCGGTGCGCGCTGGCCGGATGCCTTCAAGCGCTCGATCGGCGTTGCGCTAAAGGAGGAGGAAGATCTCACCTTCATCTCCGGCCGGCTCGACGCCCTCATTGCGGAGGCTGCCGCGTGAGCGATGAACTTCAGCTACCGCATGCGGCCCGGGTGTTCGTGTCCTTTGTCGCGCTGCTGCGCGTCAACGGTTTCGCCGTGGCGCCGGAACAGACGACGGCATTCCTGGCGGCGATCGGGCTACTCGGCCCGCGCAGCATGGAAGCCATCCGGCAGGCGGGATTGGCGACGCTCGCCCCGCCGCCCGAGCGGCGCGCGACCTACGACCGCCTGTTCGACCTCCATTTCCTCGGCAGCGAAGCGATCGACCACGCGGGCGCGGAAGATGAGGAAGTGGTTCGCCTGCAGGAGGAAGGACGCGGCGAGGACGAAACGCTGCTGGCCGATGAGGTCAACGAGTCCGGACTTGCCGCGGCCCGCGCCGAGGCGCTGGTCGAACGCCGCTTCGCGCCAAGCACGACCGGGAGCGCTTTACGAAAACTGTCGCGCGAGGCGCCTGCCCGGCTGCCGCGGCGGCGGGGACATCGCCGCATGCGTGCCCGTCGCGGCCCATGGGCCGATCTGCGCCGCACCTTGCGCGAGAGCGTGCGCAACGATGGCGAAGTGCTGCGGCTCGGTCGGCTCAAACGGCGCACCCGTCCGCGCAAGGTTCTGCTCCTTATCGATGTCTCCGGTTCGATGAAGGGCCGGACAGAAGACAATATGAAGCTGGCGCATGCGCTGTCACACGCCATCTCTCACGTCGAGGTATTCACGTTCGGCACCCGGCTCACCCGCGTCACCCGCGCGCTCCGTCTCAAGCGCCGCGAGCAGGCGCTGTCCGCCGCCGCGCATCTGGTCAGCGATTGGGACGGCGGCACCCGGATTGGCGATGCGCTGCAGGCGTTCCTTTCGGTACCGCGGTTCGGCAGCTATGCGCGCGGCGCCGCCGTCGTCATCGTCTCCGACGGCCTTGAGCGCGGCGATCCTTCTGCCTTGCAGGACGCTGTCGCAAAATTGTCGCGGCGCGCCTGGCGCCTGAGCTGGCTGACGCCGCTGGCGTCAGGTCCCGGCTTTCAGCCCCAGACCGAAGCGCTGATCGCGATCCGGCGCTTCGTGGATGATCTGGTCGACGGTGGGTCCACCGCCGCGATCGTCTCGCATGTGCTCTCGCTCGGACAAAGGAAGGCTGCGTGACCGAACTCGTCGATGCCCATCATCACATCTGGCGTCAGGCCGACCTGCCCTGGCTGAGCGGCCCGATGCAGCCGCGCATCTTTGGCCCCTACGAGCCGATCCGGCGCGACTATCCGATCCAGGAATATCTTGATGATCTCGCAGGCTCCGGCGTGACGCGCTCGGTCTATGTGCAGACCAACTGGGCCAACGACCGCTTCGAGGATGAAACCGCCTGGGTGCAACAGACCGCAAAGGATCACGGCTGGCCGCACGCGATCGTCTCCTATGCCGATTTTGGCGTCGATGACGTCCGCCCGCAACTGGATCGTCTGGCACGCTATCCCTTGGTGCGCGGCGTGCGCATGCAATTGCACTGGCACGAAAATCCGCTCTATCGCTTTGCGGCGCGGCCGGACCTCTGCGCCGATCCGACGATACGGCGCAACGTCGCGCGGCTCGCGGAGTATGGTTTTAGCTTCGACCTGCAGGTGTTCGCGCCGCAGATGGCCGATGCTGCCGGGCTCGCCGAAGCCTGTCCTGACGTAACCTTCATCCTGCAGCATGCCGGCATGCTGGAAGACCTTTCGCCGCAGGGCCGCTCCGACTGGCGTGCTGGCATGACCCGGCTCGCGGCGTGCCCGAATGTCGTCTCAAAACTTTCCGGCCTCGGCACCTTCATCCACCGCAACGACCCCACGCATGTATCCGATATGCTCACCCAGACGGTGACGATCTTCGGCGCCGAGCGGTGCCTGTTCGGCTCCAACTTTCCGATCGAGAAACTTTGGACCAGCTATCGCGAACTGGTCGATGCCTATCTTGCCGCGACCGCGTCGCTTCGGGCGGACCAGCGCGATGCGGTTCTGCGAACAACAGCATCGCGCGTCTACCGGCTTGACCGATGACGGCGCACGCGGAACCGCCAATCAAGAGAATGTGGGAGGGAACATATGCCGCTTGAAATCAAGATTTTGGATTATGGCGATATCGAACTGGAATCGAGTTTTCTCGTGCTCGGCCGTGATTGCGGCAGGACCCGCCGTGTCCTGACGCTGGGCTTCCTGATCGTCGGCGGCCCCTACCCGGTCGTGGTCGACACCGGCTACCGCTCCAACCAGATCATGGAAACGCTGGGCATGCGCGGACTTCAGTTCCACGAAAACATGATCGAGAACCAGCTCGCCCGCCACGGCGTCCGCATGGGCGACGTCCGCTACGTCTGCCACACCCACCTGCATATCGACCACGCCGGCAAGGACGATTTGTTTCCCATGAACACCACGGTCGTGCTCAACCGCAAGGAATTGGAATATTCCGTCTCCGGATTGATGCATCCGCAATATCCTGCGCCCGACATCAAGCATCTGATCGATCGCCTGCACACCAAGAGCGCGCTGCGCTTCCTCGATCTCGAGATGACCGGCCCGATCGAACTGATGCCGGGCGTCTATTGCGACGCCGCCAACGCCCACACCGAAGGCTCCATGAACATCCACGTTCATACCGCCGACGGCATCGCCACCATCTGCGGCGACGTGATCTACGACTTCAACGACCAGATCGTCACGCCCTTCAACGAGATCCACGACGCCGAGCCGCGCACCACAGGCAATCACGGCACCAGCAAGCGCGCCGAAAAGGCGGCGATCAAGAAACTCCTGAGCAACTCGCGCTATTTGCTCCCGGTCCACGACCGGCCGGCCAAGGTCGAAGGCGGCACGGTGGTCGGCCGGCTGCACGATCAGGTGCCCGGCCCGGTGGTGCAGAGCTTGCCCCAGCGCAACTGGTTCCCGGCCTGAGCGCTGAGAGGACGGACCGATGACGCACGTCACGCTGCGCGCGGAATTCGAAACCCTGATCGATCCCTATGCGCCGGTCGGCCAGGTCGGCACGGGCTTCGATTTCACAGAAGGGCCGATCTGGCATCCGGTCCATCACTATCTGCTGTTCTCGGATATGCCCGGCGATGTGCGGCGGCGATGGGACGCCAAGCGCGGCGTCGTCGAGGTCAAGCGTCCGTCGAACAAATGCAACGGCATGACCTATGACGCCGAGCTCAACCTGCTCGTCTGCGAGCATGCTACCTCGTCCTTGATCCGCGAACGGCCCGACGGAAGGCGCGAGGTGGTCGCGTCGCATTTCGAAAACCAGGAGCTCAACAGCCCGAACGACGTCTGCGTCCATTCGAGCGGGGCGATCTATTTCAGCGATCCCTGGTACGGCCGCATGCCGGTCTACGGCGTCGAGCGGCCACGGCAGCTCGGCTTCCAGGGCGTCTACCGCGTCCCACCAGGCGGCGGTCCGCCGAAACTCGTGGTCGACCGCCATCTGTTCGACCAGCCCAACGGCCTCTGCTTTTCGCCCGACGAGCGCCTGCTGTATGTCAACGACACCACGCAGGCGTTGATCCGCGTCTTCGACGTCGAAACCGATGGCTCGCTCGCCAATGCGCGCGTTTTCGCCAGCGGCATACGTTCCGAGCTCGAGCCCGGCCTGCCCGACGGCATGAAGTGCGACCAGCGCGGCAATGTCTGGGTCACCGCGCCCGGCGGCGTCTGGGTTTACTCCCCGGCGGGCGAGTTGCTCGGCAAGGTCCGTGTGCCCGAACTCGTCGCCAATCTCGCCTGGGGCGGGCCGGATTTTCGCACGCTGTATTTGGCCGCGACACATTCGGTCTATGCCATCCCGGTCAAGGCGGGGCCGCGCCACGAACCCTATATGAGCGGCCGCGCTTCGACCGGCGCCGATGCAGCCTCCTCCCCGGCTGCCGCACCTCAATTAGCCGGCGGCGACATGCAGCTCGATCCGCGGCGCTGTGCAATGATCATTCAGGATCTGCAGAACGACGTGATCATGGAGGGCGGCGCGTTCGCCGATTCCGGCTCGCCTGCGCACGCGCGCCAGCAGCGGGTGGTCGACAATGTCCGCCGCCTCGCCGAAGCCGCACGGGCGCGCGGCGTCGTCATCATCCATGTCTGGTTCATCGTCGAGCCGGGCGCGCCCGGCGTCACGCTCAACGCGCCGCTGTTCGAAGGACTGGTCGACAGCGGTGCGATGGTGCGCGGAAGCTGGGGCGCTGCGCCGGTTCCCGGGCTGGAGCCGCGCGCCGGCGATTTCGTCGTCGAGAAGATGCGCATGAGCGCCTGGGAAGGCACCAGGCTGGAGACGATCCTCAAGGCAACTGGCCGTGACATGATCATCAATACCGGCGCGTGGACCAACATGTCGATCGAGCACACCGCCCGCACCGGCGCCGACAAGGGCTACTTCATGATCGTCCCTGAAGATTGCTGCTCGACCATGAACGCCGACTGGCACAATGCCTCCATCAACTTTGCGATGCAGAACGTCGCCGTCGTCACCAACGCCGATGCGGTCATCAGGGGGCTGGGATGAACAGAGCGCGGCCATGCCCAAACTCTTTCACCTGAGCTGCTCGCCGCGCGCAGACTCGGAATCCTCCGCCGGCGCGCGGGTCTTTATTGACCGCTTCCGTCAGGCACGACCGGACTGGGACATCGACGTGATGAATCTGTGGCGGGATCACCTGCCGGAATTCGAGGGTTATGTCCTGGAGGCCAAATATGCCCGCATCAACGGGCGGGCATTCACGGATTCGCAGCGCGATGCGTTTGCGGTCGCCGAGCGCATCGCGCTCCGCTTCGCGCTCGCCGACCGCGTGCTGATTTCGACGCCGATGTGGAATTTTGGTATTCCCTACAAGCTGAAACAATGGATCGACGTCATCACCCAACCCGGGCTGGCGTTCCGCTATGATCCGGCGCAAGGCTATCTGCCGCTGTTCAAGGATCGGCCGACGGTCGTGATCCTGGCCAGCGGCAGTGATTTCATCACCGGTATGAATCGCGGCCGCATCGACATGGCGACCCCCTATCTGCGCGAGGCGCTGCGTTTCATCGGCGTGAGCGACGTCCGTTTCGTGCCGATCGGACCGACCACCGGGCCGGATGAGCCGATCCGCACCGCACGCGAAGGCGCGCATCGGCGACTGGCCGAGATGGCCGCGCGGTTCTGATCCACAGGCGTGGCGGAACCGGAACATTTGCGGCAATATCGCGCTTACACGGCTGCGCCGAAGGAGAACCCCGTTGAAGTGCTACGAGCTACAGGGCCCGAACGGAATCGATGGACTTGCCCTCGTCCACAAGCCTGTGCCGGAACCCGGTGAGGGCGAGGTGCTGGTTCGGCTCAGGGCGGCAACGCTAAACTATCGCGACCTTCTCACCGTAAAGGGCGGGTACGGTTCGCGTCAGAAATTTCCGCTCGTGCCGGTTTCGGATGGGGCTGGTGTCATCGAGCGGGTCGGCCCGGGCGTGCGGGAATTTGCGCCTGATGACCGCGTCATCGGCAGTTTCTTTGAAAGCTGGGTCGCCGGCGAACCGAGCGAAGCGAAGATGCGTTCGGCCCTCGGCGGCGCGGTGGACGGCGTCCTTAGCGAGTATCGGATCTTTCCGAAGCACGCGCTGGTCAGAACGCCGGCGCACCTCAGCGAGATCGAAGCCGCCGCACTGCCCTGCGCGGGGCTCACGGCCTGGAGCGCAGTCGTCAAGCTTGGTGGCATAAAGCCCGGCCAGACCGTTCTGACGCAAGGCACCGGCGGGGTCTCTCTCTTTGCAATTCAGTTTGCGAAGATGTGCGGCGCGCGCGTCATCGCAACCTCATCCAGCGACGCCAAGATCGAACGCCTCAAGACGCTCGGCGCAGACTTCACCTTGAACTACAAGGCGACGCCCGACTGGGGAAAGAAAGCCCGCGAGTGGAGCGGCCACGGCGTCGACCTCGTCGTCGAGGTAGGCGGGGTCGGTACGCTGAACGAATCGATCAGGGCGACCAGGATCGGCGGCACGATCGCCTTCATCGGCGTGCTCGCCGGCCCGCCCCCGTCAGACCTGCGGCTGCCATTGATGGTCATGCAACAGCAGCGGCTGCAGGGCGTCACCGTCGGATCGGTCGAGGACCTCAAAGCGATGGTGGACGCCATCGCGTTTCACCGGATGAAGCCGGTGGTCGACAAGGCCTTCTCGTTCGATCAGGTGAAACAGGCGTTCGCCCATATGGAAAGCGGCGCACATTTCGGCAAAGTGGCGATCGAGATCGGGTGAACCACTGCACACCAAAAATGGCGGCATCTGGTCACATGCAACTCTTGCTGGTTCCAGCAATTGCTTCCGCCGCCATTAAGCTTTAAATTCCCGCTATTCGCCTCGTCGAAAAACGGGCGCCGCCTGGCGCTCGCGAGAGCTGAACGGGATTTACAACCGAGCTGGGGTCGCTGCCTCATGGAAGCTGAGGGCCCGCCCCCTACGATGGCGAGATATGTAGACCGGCTGTGAGCGAGACCACCAGCGCGAGAAATGATGCCGCCCGCGCGGAAGTTGCAGCGAGCAGCCGCATGGAAATGAACGATGACCGAAGACAAGAGCAAGTTGCTGAGATCGCTGACCATCGATCGCAGCGCTGGCAAGGCGGAGCGACCTGGTCGCCGCTGGTTGCCGATCTCGGCGGCAATTGTCGCCTGCGTCGTCGCGTTCGCCGCCTTTGCCGCTTTCGAGCTCCACAGGCAGGATTCGCCCAAGGAGACGACCGCATCACAGACCGCACAGCAGCCCGCCGCGCAGCCGCAGGCAACGCAGCAACCTCAGCAGCCTGCGACAAACAACAAGGCGGCCGGCAATCTGGCGGCCTCCGGCTATGTGGTGGCGCGCCGCAAGGCAACCGTTGCGGCCGAGATCACCGGCAAGGTGGTCGAGGTCTTCATCGACGAAGGCATGACGGTGACCAATGGTCAGGTCGTGGCGCGGCTCGACAGCGTGCTCGCCGAAAAGGATTATGAGCTGGCGCGCTCGCGGGTCGAAACGGCCGATGCCGCGATCGCCGCGATTACCGCCGATCTGGACGACGCGACCCGGATCATGTCGCGTGTACAAACCCTGTCGCAAAAGAATTTCGCGACCGAGGCCGATTTGACCAAGGCGCAGGCCCGGGTCGGTGTGCTCAGCGCGCAATTGCGCCAGGCGCAGTCGCAATTCGAGACCGCCAAGATCGACGCCAAGCGCAGCGCCTCGATGCTCGACAAGCATCAGATACGGGCGCCGTTTGCCGGCGTCGTCATCGACCGCAGCGCACAGCCCGGCGAGATGATTTCACCGATGTCGGTCGGCGGCTACACGCGCACCGGCATTTGCACCATCGTCGACATGGATTCGATCGAAATCGAAGTCGACGTCAACGAAGCCTTCATCGGCCGGGTCGCCCCTGGAGGTGCCGTGAACGCGATGCTGGATGCCTATCCGGACTGGACCATTCCCGCCTCCGTCATCGCCATCGTGCCGACCGCGAACCGCGAGAAGGCCACGGTGAAGGTGCGCATCCGCTTCGACAAGAAGGACCCGCGCATCCTGCCCGACATGGCGGTGAAGGTGAACTTCCTGGCTGACGCCAAGACAAAGGGCGCCACTGAAGCCACCGCCGCAAACTAGCATCCAGCCGGAATCCCTGGAGGAGACAAGCGTGACAGCCGAGCATCCGATGGTTCGCCTTACCGGCGTAGCTAAGCGTTTCACCAAGGGCAAGGAGACGATCTCGATCTTCGATCATCTCGATCTGGCCATTCCCCGCGGCGATTTCATTGCCGTCATGGGGCCGTCCGGTTCGGGCAAGACCACGCTGCTCAACCTGCTGGGCGGCATCGACCGCGCCGACGCCGGCGAGATTGCGGTTGCAGACCAGCGCATCGACGGCCTCTCCGAGAGCGAATTGGCCGCCTGGCGAGCCGCCAATATCGGCTTCATCTTCCAGTTCTACAATCTGATGCCGATGCTGACCGCGGCGCAGAACGTCGAATTGCCGCTGTTGCTCACCAAATTGCGGAGCAAGGAGCGCGCCGAGCGTGTTCACACCGCGCTTTCCGTGGTTGGGCTTACCGATCGCGTCAAGCACCGTCCGCGCGAGATGTCGGGCGGCCAGCAGCAGCGCGTTGCGATTGCGCGCGCCATCGTCTCCGATCCGAACCTGCTGCTGTGCGACGAGCCGACCGGCGATCTCGACCGGCAATCGGCCGACGAGATTCTTTCGATCCTGCAACTGCTCAATAGCGATCTCGGCAAGACCATCGTGATGGTCACGCATGATCCTGCCGCAGCAGACTACGCCAAGCGTATCCTGCATCTCGACAAGGGTCGCTTCGTCGAACGGGAGCTTGCCGCGTGAACGACTTCGACCTGGTCCGGAAGAACCTGTTCCGCCGCAAATTGCGCGCCAGCCTGATGATCGCGTCGATCCTGATCGCCTTCATGATCTTCGGCGTGCTCGCCGGATTCTACCGCGCCTTCACCGCCGGCGAAGATGCCGCCGCCGCGGACCGGATGATCACCGTCAACAAGATCAACTTCACCCAGCCGATGCCGATCGCCTACTTCAATCGCGTACGCGCGGTGGAAGGGGTACGGCAGGTGACCTTCGCCAACTGGTTCGGTGGCTATTACCAGGACCCGAAGAATTTTCTGATGGCGCTCGCGATCGAGCCGAACACCTATTTCGACGTTTACCGCAGCGAATTCGAGGTTCCGCCCGAGCAGCTTCAGGCCTTCATGCGTGACCGCGGCAGCGCGGTGGTCGGCGAAAAACTGGCGCAGAAGTGGGGCTGGAAGATCGGCGATCGCATCCCGGTAGCGAGCAACATCTTCAGCCAGAAGAGCGGCGGCCACACCTGGGACCTCACCATTACCGGCATCGTCAAGGGCAAGGCCGAGCATGTCGACACCAACTTCCTGCTGTTCCAGTACGCCTATTTCGACGAGACCCGCAGTTTCGGAAAGGACACCATCGGCTGGATGATCCTTCAGACCACGTCGCCCGAAAACAACGACCGCGTGGCCAAGGCGATCGACGCGATGTTCGCCAATTCCACCGCCGAGACCTCCACCGACACCGAGAAGGCGTTCGGCAAGGCGTTCGCGGCCCAGTTCGGCAACATCGCGCTGATCGTGTTGCTGGTGGTTGGCGCGGCCTTCGTCACCATCCTGATGATCGTCGGCAATACCATGGCGCTGTCGATCCGGGAGCGTACCCGTGAGATCGGCGTGCTGAAGACACTCGGCTTTTCAGGTCCGCGGATCCTCAGAATGGTGCTCGGCGAATCCGTGCTGCTGGCGCTGCTCGGCGGCATTCCCGGACTGGCGATTGCGGCGCTGATCGCAGCGGCGCTTCGCACCAGCCTCTCCAACATCGCGCCCGCTTTTGCGGTATCGCCGACCATCGTCCTGCAAGGATTGGCGCTGATGATCGCGCTGGGGCTGATCACGGGGATCATTCCGGCGCTCAACGCCATGCGGCTCAAAATTGCAACCGCGCTCGGACGGGGATAGGCATGCGTTCGCTCTGGCTTCAAGTGGCGGCGGTTACTGTCATCAACCTCAAGAGCATTGCGCAGCGGCGCTGGCTCTCGCTCTCGACGGTGATCGCGATCGCGCTGGTGGTGATCGTCCTCCTCGCATTCCTCGCAATGGCCAACGGCTTCCAGCGCACGATCGCGGGATCCGGCGCCGATGATATCGCGATCGTGCTGCGGGCGGGTTCGCAGGCCGAGATCAACAGCACGGTTAGCCGCGATCAGGTGCGGCTGATCGAGGACGGTCCCGGCATCGCCCGCGGCAGCGACGGCAAACCCCTGATCTCGCCGGAGCTCTATCTGGTCGTCGACGGCATCAAGCGCTCGACCAAGACCAAGGCCAACCTGCCGCTGCGCGGAATCGGCGAACAAGGCAGTACGCTGCGCAAGGACATCGTCATCACCGCAGGCCGCATGTTCAACCGCGGCAGCAACGAGGTGGTGGTCGGCAAGGCCTTGCTGCGGGAGTTCGAGGGCTTCGACCTCGGCTCTACCGTGTCGTTCGGCGCCACGCGCTGGACCGTCGTCGGCGTGTTCGAAGCCGGCGGCAGCGTGTTCGAATCCGAGATCTGGGCCGATCTCAACGTGGTGCAGAGCCTGTTCAACCGCAACAACGTCGTTCAGACCGTGCGCGCGCGCCTCACCGGACCGGCCGCACTGAACGAACTCAAGAGCTACAGCGACAACGATCCGCGGCTGAAGCTCGATGTCAAATCCGAAGCGGCTTACTTCTCCGAACAGGCCTCGCAGACCTCGGATCTGATTCAGAAGCTCGGCTGGCCCTTGGCGATCGCGATGGCGCTGGGCGCGATCGCCGGCGCGCTCAACACGATGTATTCGTCGGTCGCCGCCCGCGCGACGGAGATCGCAACGCTGCGCGCCATCGGCTTCGGTGGCTTCCCCGCCTTCGTCGGGACGCTCGCCGAATCGCTGCTGCTCGCCGTCATCGGCGGCATGTTGGGCGCCGCCGCTACCTATTTGATTTTCGATGGCGTCACGGCGTCGACCCTTGGCGGCAACTTCACCCAAGTGGTGTTCGACTTCAAGCTCAGTCCCTGGCTGATCGCCGAGGGTGTGGCGCTTGCGCTGATCGTGGGCCTGATCGGCGGACTGTTTCCCGCCCTGCGGGCCGCGCGACTGCCGATCGTCGAGGGTCTGTACGCGAACTGAGCCTGTTATTCGCCCTTGAGGCCTGCCGCGCGGATCACCTCACCCCATTTGCGCGTCTCGTCGTCGATGAATTTGCCGAACTCGGCGGCTGTGCCGCCATTCGCTTCCAATCCCTGGGCCAGCAGCTTTTGCTTCACCTCGGGATCGGCAAGCACGCGAATAACCTCCGCCTGCAGCCGGTCGACGATCGGTTGCGGCGTGGCGGCCGGCGCCATGAAGCCATACCAACCGGAAGCGATCACGTTGGAAAGCCCTGTTCGCGCAAAGTAGGAGCCTCGGGATAAATCGGGCTGCGCGCGGCCGACGCCACCCCCAGCACACGCAACTGACCGCTCTGGATGTGCGGCAAGGCGGTGCTGATCGCAGTCAGCGTGGCGTCGAGACGGCTGGCCAGCAGTTCGGTGTACGCCATGTTGTCGCCGCGGAAGGGAACGATGAGGCCTTTGACGCCGGCGTCCCGAAACAGCAGTTCGGCGGCCAGATGGGGCTGCGAGCCCGCACCCGGAGAACCAAAGGTCAAGCCGTCCGGTTTTGACTTGCCGTAGGCGATCATCTCCTGAAGGGTCTTGAAGGATGCCTTCGCGTTCACCACCAGGAACAACGGTGCCATCATCGCCATCGCCACCGGCTGCAGATCCCTGCGGTTGTAGTTCAGTTTCTCGAACAAGGCTTCGGCCGTCGCAAACGGCGCGGCCGCATAGAGGAAGGTGTATCCGTCCGGCGCTGCGCGCGAGACCAACTCGTTGGCGACGCGCGTGCCCGCCCCCGGCTTGTTCTCGACGATGAACTGCTGGTTAAGGCTGCGCCCGAACTGCTCGGCCAGGATGCGCAACGAGATGTCGCTTGCCCCGCCCGCCCCATAGGGCGACACCAGCCGCACAACCCGCGACGGCCACTCGCCCTCGGCAAACGCAGGAAGATGCGGACCTGCGGCAAGACCGGCGGCGATGGTCCCCACCAGGGTTCGGCGTGTGACTTTCATGAGTGCCTCCTGGGAAGAAGAGCCGCCTGGAGTGGCGGCTAGTCCGTCCCGTTTTCATCGGGCCGCGTTTGACGCGATCGCATTGCTGGATCGCCGGGCCTTCGTCTTATCGAGGTCAACGATAGAGACGCGCTTTCTATCGAACAATGTGTATTTTTTGACCGATTGATAAGTTTGACCTATAAATCCAGACTGGAGGCGACATGGCAATGGACGTGACACTGCGGCAGTTGCGCGCCTATCTCGCCGTGCTGGAGACCGCAAGCTTCTCGGAAGCTGCCAAGGCCATGCACCTGTCGCAGGCGGCGCTCTCAGGCCTGATCAAGGAACTCGAGAGCCGCGTCGGCGTCCGCCTGCTGGACCGCACGACGCGAAAAGTTTCGGCGTCCGCGGTTGGCGAAACCTTTGCACCGATGGCGCGGCGCGTGCTCTCAAACCTGGACGAGGCGCTCGACAACCTGACCAATCTCAAGGAGCTCCGCCGCGGCCTGGTGCGTGTCGCAGCGCCCGAAACGTTATCCTGCACGCTGCTGCCGGAGCTCATCGCCGGATACAACGACAGCCATCCGGGCGTCGACGTCCGCTTCGACGACGTGCCGATCCAGGAGGTGCTGGCCGGCCTGCAGAACGGCTCTACCGACATCGGCTTCGGGCCGGCCGGCGTCGTCCCTGATCAATCGGTCGAGGTGCACATGATTTGCGCCGATCCACTCTGGGTGGCGTTGCGCAGCGATGACCCGTTGACAAAGGGCAAGTCGGTCAGTTGGAAGGATCTGCGCGAGCGGCCGCTGCTCAACTACATGCCGAACATCGCAATCAACGTGTTGAGCAACGTACCGTCCCGGCATCACCCCAAGGAGTTGGTGCCGGTGCACCGGGTGAACACCGCGCTGTCGATGCTGCGGGTGAGACGAGGCGCCGTGATCTGCCCCTCGATGGCGGAGCCGCTGGTGCGCGGTTTCGGAATGGCGTTCCTGCCGCTGCTGCAGCCGGCCGTCAAATGGAACATCGCGATGTTCGTGCGGCACAGCGCATCACTCTCGCCCGCCGTGGAGAGCTTTCGTGACTTCACGCTCGGTTTCAGCCCTAACTGGGCGGCACGAGTAATCGAACGCCGCCGCACGAACGAACGGCGCAAGCGCATATAGCGAGCGAGTGCGTAGCACACTCGGTGTCGTCCCTGCGAACGCAGGGACCCCCGCGTGAGCGCCCTGCGCGCATCGCGATACCGCGTGATCCATCGAGAAAGCGCGGTCGCAGACGCCCTGCGTTAGCCGACTGCTGTTGTGAATTGCTGAAGCAAAGCCGTCTCTCCTCCTGCCCATTCCGACGGCCGCGGCGTATGGGCCCCGCGTTCGCAGGGGCGACACGTTGATAGGTTCTCGCATTTTCCCGCGGTGTCTCTGCGGGGCATGGACGACGACGGAGAGCGCAGACTGAGGAACATCCAACGATTGCATTTGTCCTGATGACAAACTGAGCACGCGGCAGTAGCCTACCCAAAATTATAAAACATACGGGAGGAGTAGCATGCCGGACGCAGCGGTCGCAGCACGTTCTTCTGAAACGACAAACAGCGATACGACGCAACAGGTCGATGTCGCCGTCGTCGGCGCCGGATTTGCCGGCCTCTATCTCCTGCATCGCCTGCGCAAGGCCGGGTTCTCGGTTGTCGTGATCGAGGAAGCCGGCGATGTCGGCGGCACCTGGTACTGGAACCGCTATCCCGGCGCACGCTGCGACATCCAGACCATCGACTACAGCTACACGTTCGATCCGGAGCTTGAGAGCGCGTGGCGATGGTCGGAAAAATACGCCACCCAACCTGAAATCCTGCGCTATCTCGGCTTCGTCGCCGACAGATATGAGCTGCGGCGCGACATCCGCTTTTGCACAAAAGTCACGGCGGCGAACTGGGATCAGAACGCGGAACGTTGGCGGCTCACGACAGACAATGGCGCCGGTGTTTCCTGCCGCCATTACATCATGGCCACCGGCTGCCTCTCCGCGCCCAAGCCGCCGGAGATCGATGGCGTCAAGGACTTCAAGGGCGAGATCTATTTCACCGGCCGCTGGCCGCATGAGGAGGTCAAGCTCGCCGGCAAGCGCATCGCTGTCATCGGCACGGGATCATCGGGCATCCAGTCGATCCCGCTGCTCGCGGAGCAGGCGGCGCATCTCACCGTGTTCCAGCGCACGCCGAATTTCGCCCTGCCCGCTCATAATGGTCCTGTCCCAACGGAGCGCACGACGCTGCTGGAGGGCGACCGCGCCGGTTACCGCGAGCAGGCGCGCTGGTCGCTCGCGGGCGTCCCCTATCCGCAACAGATGGCGGTAAGCTGGCAATTGAGCGATGCCGAACGTCGCGAGCGGTTCGAGCAGGCCTGGGCCACCGGCGATCTCGTCTACATCCTGACCCAGCTCTGGGCCGACCAGGGCGTCGACGTCGACGGCAACACGCTGCTCGCTGACCTGATCCGCGAGAAAATCCGCGACATCGTCAAGGACCCGGAGACGGCTGAAGCCTTGACCCCGCACGACCATCCGTTCGGCGCCAAGCGGCCCTGCCTCGATACCAACTATTACGCGACCTACAACCGCCCCAACGTCACGCTGGTCAATCTGCGGCAGGAGCCGATCACGGAGATCACGGCTTCCGGCATCACGACCGACAAGCGCACGTTCGACGTCGACGTGATCGTGTTCGCTACCGGCTTCGACGCCATGACCGGCGCCATCAAGGCGGTGCATCCGATCACGGGCCGCGATGGCAAATCGCTGTCCGACGTCTGGGCCAACGGCCCGCAGAGCTATCTCGGGCTCACCGTCTCGGGCTTCCCGAATCTGTTCCTGATCACGGGCCCGGGCAGCCCATCGGTGCTGTCGAACATGGCGGTGTCGATCGAGCAGCATGTCGACTGGGTGGTCGACCGGCTGGCGGCGATGCGCGAGGCCGGCTTCACGACCATCGACGCAACCGAGACGGCGCAGGCCGGCTGGGCACAGCACATGGCCGACTGCTCGATGATCACGCTGCATCGGCTGGCCAACACCTGGTACACGGGCGCCAACGTTCCCGGCAAGCCGCAGGGCGTGATGCCCTATACCGGCGGCGTCGGTCCCTACCGCAGCATCTGCAACGAGGTGGTCGGCCGCGGCATGCTCGGCTTCAAGCTGACCGGCCCGAACGTTGCAGAGCAATGCAACGACGGCGAGGTGGTTCGCCTGCAGCCGGACGTGCGGCTGGTGCTGGGCATGCTGGCGGAGATGAACCTGCCGCAAATCGAATCACTTGGAGCGCAAGGCGCGCGCGACTTCCTCACCGAATTCAACAAGGGCCGTCCTGCCGGCCGCCCGGTCGGTGAGGTCGGCGACGGCGTGCTGCACGGCGCCGATGGTCTGTTGTCCTACCGTCTCTATCGGCCGGCAACGCCGGGGCCGCATCCGATCGTGGTCTATTTCCACGGCGGCGGCTGGGTGCTCGGCGACGAGCAGTCCGACGATCCGTTCTGCCGCGACATCTGCCGCCGCAGCGGCATGATCGTCGTCAGCGTCGGTTACCGCCATGCGCCCGAGCATCGCTTCCCGGCGGCGGCCGAGGACGGCTATGCGGCGACGCGCTGGATCGCCGAACATGCGGCCGAGCTCGGCGGCAGACCGGGCCCGGTGCTGGTCGCAGGCTGGAGTGCCGGCGCCAACATCGCCGCTGTCACCTGCCAGCTCGCGCGCGATCGCGGCGGCCCGCCAATCGCGGGCCAGTTGCTGGTGTGCCCGGTCACCGATTGCAGGTTCGACCGTCCCTCCTATGCCGACAATGCGGTAGGCTATTTCCTGACGCGATCGCTGATGTTCTGGTTCTGGGACATCTATTGTTCGCCCGCCGACCGCACCGATCCGCGCGCCTCGCCGCTGCGCGGGAATCTGGCAGGCCTGCCCCCGGCGTTCGTCGCCACCTGCGAGTTCGATCCGCTGCGCGACGAGGGCATCGAATATGCCGAGGCGCTGGCTGCCGCAGGTGTCCCGATCGAGCAGCTTCAGGCGCGTGGCCACATCCACACGTCGCTGATGATGGTGGACGTGGTGATCACCGGCGTCAGCGGCCGTGCGAAGATGGCCGAGGCCCTGCGCGGCTTTGCGGGACTGCCGCGGAAGATGGAAGCGACTGAGGATGCCGCGCCGATCGCGGTCAACGCTGCCGCGGGGTAAGCGCGCACGAATGGCCGCGCGACTTCATTTGCGCGCCCTCTGAAGGCTCACGGGCGCTTGCGTTGCCTTGACGCTTTGTGCTGCTTTGGCGCCGGCCTCTTCGCTGCAACCCGGTGTGCCGCCGCCAGTGCGGCGCGCGCCCATGCGATGAACTCGTCGGGCTCGTCGAACAGCCGTTCCGGCACGCGCCAGAATGCGAGGTCTATCATCTGGCCCTTCTTCGCGTAATTAGCGGCGGGAACGCCTCGGCTTCCCTGAACGTCTCCCGGTTCTCATCATCCACCCGGAAATACAGCGTGTTTTCCGTCACCACCCCAAGCATCACCCCGTCGCAGAACACGCCGGTCTTGCCGAACATGCCCCGCATGGTGACACGGCCGAGCGGGGCGAGTTGCTCGCGCAGAAATTCGGCATAGGTTTCGCTCGCAACCATTTTCAATCCGCGTTTTGCAAGGGACCCGACAGATCGTCTTGCAATAGATTTTCTACGTCAACCACTCAATGAATTTCGCTTATTGTCGCGGTGACGCCTGCAATATCCTGGCTCTTCGCCAGATTGATCGAGACTCCCAATAAACGAAACATCGAAAATTCAGATCTCATGACCAGTACAGACGACACAAAAGCCATCGAAAGCGTGATCCAGTCCTACCTCGACGGTCTCCACGAGGGCGACGCCAGCAAGATCGCCAGCGCCTTTCATCCGACCAGCGCGCTGACCAGCGTCTCCGAGGCGGGCGAACTGACGATCACGCCGCGTGACGTCTGGCTGGACAATGTCCGGAACAGGCCGTCGCCGAAGCAACGGGACCTGTCGCGCCATGACCAGGTGCTGTCGATCGACCTCGTCGGTCCGACGATGGCCTACGTCAAGCTCAAATGCGCGATCCCGCCGCGCTTCTTCACCGACCAGCTCTCGCTGTTGAAGATCGACGGCCGCTGGCAGATCGCCCAAAAGGTCTTCATGACCGAGTTGCGGGAATAGTCCGCCAGAGGCGCGTCGCGACATGGAAGGAACAGCCGATGAACGTACTCGACGATTATATGGTCGATCCCCGCCTGTCGCTTTTGGACAAGACGCGGATCCAGGCCCAGGTGCTGGTGCCGGTGCTGCGGGCGTTGCGCGCGGAACTGGGTAAGGAAAAGGCCGACGCGATCGTCAAGCAAGCCTTGCGCGATTGGTCGAAGCAATTGTTCGCCGCCATAGGCGACCGCGTCGAGGGCAGCGCGCGGCGCAAATGGGCAGCCATGCAGACCGCGCTGATCGAAATCACCGAACGCGAGGTGACGGTGGAGATGCACCGGCACGACAAGGAAGCGCTGGAATTCGACGTCACGCACTGCCGTTTCGCAGAATTCTTTCGCGCGCTCGGCGAGCCCGAGCTCGGCGCGCTATTGGTCTGCGCCACCGATTTCGATATCGTCGCGGCCGGCGGCAGCGAGGTAGGCCTCACGCGGGACCAGACCCTGATGCAGGGCGCGCCGAGCTGCACGTTCCGCTACAGATTTGCGCCGCGATCATGAATGCCGGTGCGCTCTGCGCCGCAGAAATCCCGTGAAAAACGTCTGCGGTTGCGTATGATACCCCCAAGAAGCCCGGCTTGACCGGCCTCGCAAGGGAGAGCGCCGATGGCAACGGCAGCGGAGCAAGCGTTACCCTGGCTCAACGGGCGATCATTCGCCTCCTTGAGGGAAGAGTTCGACCGCAGCGGTTACCTGATCTTCGAACGCGTTCTGGCGCCCGATCGCGTCGCTGCAATTCGCGCGGCGCTGGCGCCGCATCTGGCGCGCGATCTGCTCGGCCGCAACGATTTTGAAGGCACCAAAACCAACCGGGTGTATGCGCTGCTGGCGAAATCTCCTGTTTTCGCGGAGCTCGCGATTCATCCGCTCGCCATGGCCTTTGTCGAAGCCGAACTCGGCGAGAGCTGCCTGCTGTCGGCCATGCTCGCGATCAACCTGCATCCCGGCGAGACGGTGCAGCCGTGGCACTTCGACGACAGCGGCGCCAGGATCCCGCGGCCCCGTCCTGCCCTTGGCATCAGCACGTTCTGGGCGATCGACGACACGACCGAGCAAAACGGCGCTACCGAAATCATTCCGGGAAGCCACCTGTGGGACGGGCAGTATATCGAGGGCGCGGTGCAGCCCGCGCACTTCACCAACGAAGCCGGTCACGAAGAGGGCGACAGGCCGGATGCCGTCAAGCTGATCATGCCGTCGGGATCGCTGGCCATCACCAAGGGAACGCTGTGGCACCGCGGCGGCGCCAACCGGTCAGACCGGCCGCGCCTGATCGTCACGCCGCAATATTGCGTCGGCTGGGTGCGGCAACTCGAGAACATGGCGCTCGCTGTCCCCGCCGGCCTCGCGAGCCAATTGCCGGAGCGCGCACGCGAGCTGATCGGCTATTCGATCCATCCGCCGTTCATGGGATATGTCGACGGCGTTCATCCCAGGCGCCTGCTGCGGACGCAGTGACGGATGCAACGCGTCGCCACCTCACCGCACGCCTTACTCCGCGGCGCTCGCGGATCTCGCCGAACCCCGCGCGTCCGCATCGAACACGATGCCCTCATACCCCTTCTGCGCGACCTCGGTGATGACAGCGACATATTTCGGGGTGCCGCCATTATAAACGAGGTATCGCGTCTTGCCGTATTCATGGCCGGGGACGTTGGAGTTGTAGCCGGTGAACCATGACCTGGCTTTGCGCATCAGCATGATGGCGTACATCTTCGTCACATGCGCGGTCCAGCGCGCCTGCGCTTCAGCCGTCGGCTCCGCCCGCGTGTAGCCGCGGCGCCAGATGTGCTCGAGCAGGCCCATGCACCAGCCGACGCCGTTCTCGATGCCGCGCGGAAAATTCGTCGAGGCCGAGCCGCTCTGCGGCCCGGTCGGCATCAACAGGTTCGGAAAGCCGTGGGCCATCATGCCGAGAAAGGTCGCGGGTCCGTCGCGCCACTGGTCGGCCAGCTTCACCCCGCCGACGCCGGTGATGTCGATTGCATCAAATGAGCCGGTGATGGCATCGAAGCCGGTGGAATAGACCAGGACATCGAGCTCGTAGTCGCGCGCGCTGGTGCGCAGGCCGGTCTCGGTCACCCGCTCGATCGGGGTCTCGCTGATGTCGACGAGATGCACATTGTCGCGGTTATAGGCCTCGAAGTAATTGGTTTCCAGCGGCACCCGCTGCACGCCAAAGCCGTGATCCTTCGGGATCAGCTTCTCCGCCGTCACCGGGTCCTTGACGCGACGGCGGATGCGGCCGGCGATGTAGGCGGAGAATTCGGCGTTGGCCGCCTCGTCGGTAAAGATCTCGCGGAAATTGCTCAGCCAGATACCGAAGCCGGGCTCGTCATAGAGCTTGTCCCATAGCGCGATGCGCTCCTCGGCCGTGACCTCGTAAAAGCCGCGCCGGTCCGGCTCATGCTCGAAGCCGCCGGGCGTGCGCCTGCAGGCGGCAAAGATGTCGTCGTAGCGCGCGCGGATGTCGGCCATCTCCGCTTCGGAGATCGGGCTGTTGTTGAGCGGTGCGCTCCAGTTCGGACGGCGCTGAAACACCGTGAGTTCGCCGACCTTGTCGGCGATCTCGCCGATCACCTGAATTGCGGTGGCGCCGGTGCCGATGATGCCGACCTTCTTGCCGGCCAGCTCGACCGGTTCATGCGGCCAATGAAACGTGTGGAACGATCGGCCCTTGAACGTCTCCATGCCTTGCAGCCGCGGCAGCGTCGGTATTGCCAGCAACCCGACCGCCAGAATCACGAACCGGCAGCTCAGCTCGCCTCCATCGTCGAGCCTGAGCCTCCACAGATGATCGGCCTCATCGAAAGCCGCCGCCGCCACCTTGCGGTTGAACCGCATGTATTTGCGAAGATCGAACTTGTCGGCGACGTAGTTGAGGTAGCGGAGGTTCTCCGGCTGCGCCGAGAACCGCTCCTTCCAATGCCACTCGTTGAGTAACTCCCTTGAGAAGGAATAGCCGTAGGTGTAGCTCTCGGAATCAAACCGTGCACCCGGGTAGCGATTCCAGTACCAGGTGCCGCCGAGATCGGGGGCAGCATCCAGCACAAGGGCATCCACCCCGAGATCAGCCAGCCGCTTGATCTGGTAAATACCCGAGACACCAGCGCCAACGACGACGACCTCGTAATGCGACTTGATGTCCCCGGCCATGCGCGGCTTCCTCGTTGTTGTTTCTTGGACGATTGGCGCAGTCGGGTCGGACTATACCCAATAATTCGCACCATGCACTTGCGTCAGGATGCCGGGTTGCGCTGCGAAAATGGGTTGTCAAACATTGTTTGAAAGCGGAGCATGTCGTCGCCCCCCGCCTGTCTACATCACATGCCCGGCGCGGCGCCGATCTTGCTGTGGAGCTGTGCGACATAAGGATCCTCGATCCCCAGCGCGTCGAGTTGCATCGCCAGTTGCACGAGGTATTCCCTGTTGGTGCCGAGGATACCCTTCCCGCTCGCGATCAGGCGTGCAGTCTCCGCAAACGGCAGTTCACCGACATAGCTCGGGTGCGAAGGGTTCGAAACGAAGGCAAGCGCCTCGATCGGCCCCTGCGGTGTGCGCATCGGCACCACCGCCGGCGCATAGCCGCCGCGCAGCATCTCGCGGCGCCACAGGATCGCGGTCTCTGTATGGACGGAGGAGGCGGCGATACGGAACGCCAGTCCGCGGCAACATCCTTGCTGTGGCTCCAGCGAAAGCATCAGCGCCGGATAGTCCTGCGATCCCCGGCCGAGGTTGATCTTCAGCGTGAAGCGGCGCTGATAGCCCTCGACGTCGGCGAGCCGGACTTCGGCGAAATGAAATCCAGGGTCCCACATCAGCGAGCCGTAGCAGTAGATCCACAGATCGCGGCCCGCCTTGTGATCGCCGAGCACCGCAAGCCGCGACGCCTCGATCACCTCATCCGACAGCCGCCAGCCTGCGGGCCATCCCGCGGCCCGCGCACGCTGCTCCCACATCGAGAACATCTCGGGCGTCAGGCGCAGCAGCGATTTTTCGGGATGCGTCACCCGGGTTCGAAGCTCGGGCAAATGAATGAATGCGTCCGCGGTCAAGCCGGCATGCCCCTTTTGGTGATGCGACAATCCTCCGCAGTGTGCCATTGTCGCCTGCCTGACGCCAACCGTGAAGACCGACGAATGTGCTCGCCTTGCATGTTATTCTGTCATGGCTCCCCCAAGATTTTTAGGGTGTAATGAAGCTCACGCCCCCGCCGCAACTTTCTCCCGATATCAAAGGCCATCCGATGCGCGACTTGTTCTCCAACACGCAAGCGATCCGCAAACCCGCAATCAGTTCCAAGGGCGGCATCGTTGCGGCACAATCCAGCAAGGCAGCGCAAGTCGGCGCCGAGGTGCTGGCTGCGGGCGGCGACTGCGTCGACGCTGTGATCGCGACCACCTTTGCGCTGGGCGTGCTGGAGCCCTGGATGAGCGGGCTCGGCGGCGGCGGGGCGATGGTGCTCTACCGGGCGCGCGAGGACCGCTATGAAGTGATCGACTACGGCATGCGCGCGCCGGCAAGCCTCAACCCTGCGGATTATCCGCTGACGGGCGGTGGCGCGGCGTCGGATATTTTTCCATGGCCGCGCGTCGAGGGCGACCGCAATCTTCATGGCCCCGGCTCGATCGCCGTGCCCGGCGTGGTGGCCGGCATGGAGGAAGCACATCGCCGCCACGCCAAACTGCCGTGGCAGGAATTGCTGGCGCCGAGCGTCAAGCTCGCCGGTCAAGGCCTTGCGGTCGACTGGTGGACCACGCTGATGATTTCGAGCGTGGCTGCGGATCTGCGGCGTTATCCCGCGAGCGCCGCGGCCTATCTCGTGGATGGCCTGCCGCCGAATCCGCAATGGGGCATCAAGGCGGATGTCCGCATGCCGCAGGACCGGCTCAAGGCCACGATGGCGCAGCTCGCCAGCGCCGGCCCGCGCGACTTCTACGATGGCGATCTGGCGAACAGCCTCGCCGCCGACATCCAGGCCGCCGGCGGCGCGCTGTCGGTTGCGGACCTCAAGCCGTTCCGCGCGCATCTGCGCGAGCCGTTGGCCATTCCCTATCGCGGCGGCAAAGTGTTCGCAACGCCCGAGCTCACCGCTGGACCGACGCTGTCGCGCACGCTCGGTCTCTTGCAGAAGGATCTCAACCCCGCGCGCGGCGCACCGGATGCGGTAGCCTATGTCGCTTACGCCTCGGCACTGCAGGCGGCCTATCGCGAGCGGCTAAAGGACATGGGCGATGAAGACGGCAGGCGATCGCTCGGCGCCGAAGCGCTGGCACCGGCCTGCACCACGCATTTCTCGGCAGTCGACCGCGACGGCAACATGGCCGCGGTGACGCAGACGCTGCTGTCGACCTTCGGCTCCAAATTCGTATCCAGCCAGACCGGCATCACCATGAACAACGGCATCATGTGGTTCGACCCGGCGCCGGGCGCGCCGAACTCGCTGGCGCCAGGCAAGCGCTGCCTGACCAATTACACGCCGGTGCTGGCGCAGGCCAGCGACGGCCGCCGCGCCGCCATTGGCGCGTCCGGCGGGCGGCGCATCCTGCCGGCGGTGAGCCAGCTTCTGTCCTTTGTGATGGATTACGGCATGGACCTCGATGCGGTGATCCACCAGCCCCGCATCGACGCCAGCGAGGGCGCCATCGTGATCGGCGACGTGCGTCTGCCGCAGGCCGCGCGCGAAGCACTTGGCGCGCGCTTCGACTATGAAGAAGCGCGCATCCAGACCCTGCCGATGAAATTCGCCTGCCCCAGCATCGTGCTGCGCGACGGCGACACCAACAGCGGCGCAACCGAGGTGTTCCAGCCGTGGAGCGAAGCAGTCGCGGAAGGGTGAAGGCCGCAACACATCGTGCCAACACAAGGAAAGTGCGGCAGTAGTACCGCACTTTCTCTTGCTCAGCGACGATCAAGCATACTACGGCGCCGGTTCACTTCCTTATTTGGCCGGCGGCTCGATCGTCACCATGCAATCGGCGCCGCTCTGGCCGGACACCACGATCTGTCCGTCCTGCGCACCCATCGAGATCGGCGCGGTCGTCGCTCCACCGGGGACACGGACCGTGACGCTGATGGCTTCCTGCTGTGCCGCCGAGCCGACGGTCTGCGGCGTGAGTTCGGTGACATTGCCAGCGGTGTCGCGCCGCATGATGCGGCACGGCGAGGCGCCACCAGCGGCGGCCGTCGAGCTGGTGTATCCGGCTGTACCGCTCGTGCTGCCAGTGTCGCCCGCACCGCCGGCGGCACGAATGCGGGAGGCATCACGCGGGATCTGGCTGACGATGCGCTTGGTGCGAGGCTCGACGATGACGATGTCGTCATCGGTCGAGAAGTACTCGTAGTCGCGGTACTCGGGTTCGATCGAGACGATTTCCGGCGGCAGCCGATGGAACCGCACCCTCGGCGGGACCGGTTCGCCGATCCGGATCGCGATGTTGAGGTTGCGCTCCGGCGGCGCCAGACGCTCGCGCGTCAGGGTCTGGGAAATCCGTACCTGCTTTTCGGTCGAGATGTTGGACTGCTGGCTGGTCTGCGTCTGGCCGGTCTGGCTCTGGCTGGTCGAACCAGCAGGAGCCGTCTGCGCACTGGCGGGAGGCTGCGTGCGCGTTGTGTCCGTCGCGGTAGATGGCCGGCCCGCATCCTTATCCTGCTCCGCAGCACCCTTCGAGCCATCGCGCCGATCGCGGCCGGATTCCTTCTGCGTCGCCGGCGTTCCCTCGCGCTGCTTCTGAGCGGCCGAGGTTCCACCCTTCGACTTTTCCTGTTCGGCGCTGGATTTGCTGCGCGCTTTATCGCGATCCATCTCGGCGCTGCCTTTGCTGTCCTTGGCGTCCTTGCCTTCACGGGCTGTTTGTGCGTCGCGGCCGCCCTGACGGGAATCCTGCGCGCGCTCACGGGATTTTGCATCCTCGCCGCGCCCGCGCTTGTCATCGCTTGCGGTCGACGGACGCTCGCCTGATGGCGCGGCCTTGCCCTTTTCCTCGCTCTGTCGGGAACCGGCTCCCCTGTCTTCGCGGCCAGCCGCCCCTTGGGTCTTTTGTTCCGCGCCCGGCGCGCGTCCCTGCGTGCGCTCGGCGCCGCGCTCTTGCGATGCAGCACCCTTGCCGGCCTCGCTCGGCCGCATCTGCTTCTGCTCTTCGCCTCTTCCGCCAGGCGCCTGACCGAACGAAACGGCCGGGGCCAGCATCAGGCAGATGATTCCAGTCGATAACAACAGTTGCTTGCGCATGTTGACCTCCCACACAAAGGCGTTACGCAAGCGAACGCTCGCCGCCGGTGGAGGTTCCTCACGCCACAAACCGTGACGGCCTATTTCGGCAACGAAGTAACTAGATCCCCACCCTGTCCCGCACCCGCCCTGCCACGACCGCGGCGGTGACGCCGAGCGGCCAGAACGCATGCAGCGCCATCGGCTTGATGCCGGTAATCGGCATGTCGATCTCAGCGCTTCTCCCGCCGATCAGCCGACGTGCCAATTGCCGCCCCATCGCAGTCGAGAGCGCGACGCCGCGGCCGTTGCAGCCGAGCGAGATCAGAAGATTGTCCGTGGGCTCATGCACATGCGGATAATGATCGGGTGTGATCGCGAGCCGGCTGTTCCAGCCGTGCGTCCAGGCC
Source organism: Bradyrhizobium sp. AZCC 2176 (assembly GCF_036924645.1). Taxonomy (NCBI): domain Bacteria; kingdom Pseudomonadati; phylum Pseudomonadota; class Alphaproteobacteria; order Hyphomicrobiales; family Nitrobacteraceae; genus Bradyrhizobium; species Bradyrhizobium sp. AZCC 2176. The sequence goes on from NZ_JAZHRX010000001.1 coordinate 1,077,638, forward strand.
GCGCCCTTCACACCCGGCCACAGCCGTTCTGCATAGCGGATGAGATAGGCGACGTCGGCAGGCTTGCTGATCCAGCGCATCGGCCCGCGGCCGCCCATCAGCAGGCGATTATGCGCTTCGATGCGGTAATAGACCGTGATGTGGCCGCTCTCGTACAGCACGGAACGCGTCGGCATGATCGCGCGCGCAACCTCGTCGGACAGCGGCGCGGTGGCGGCGATCGACGAAAACACCGGCACGATGGTGCGGCGCAGGCCCGGCCACAAATCATCGGTGAAGCCATTGGTCGCCAGCAGCACCTTTTCGGCGCGAACGATTCCGCGCGGCGTCTCGATGCGCCAGCCAGCACCTTCACGCGACAAGGACAGCGCGGGCGTCTCGCCATAAACCGCGGCCCCCGCCGTGATCGCCGCGCGCGCCAGCCCGCGCGCGTAGCTCAGCGGATGCAAGTCTCCGCCGCGGTTATCCAGCATCGCGCAGAGATAGCGGTCGGTGCCGGTCATCTCCCGCATCTGCTCGCGATTCAATAGCGTCACAGGCATGCCGCGGCGGATGCATTGCTTCGCCGTTGTCTTGATCGCAGCCGCGCTTGCTTCATTGTAGGCCGCGCGCAGGGTGCCGTTCTGCCGTGCCTCGCAGGGAATCTGGTGACGGCGGATCAGATCGAACGTGTAGTTGGTGGTGCCATAGGAAAACGCGATCATGCGACCGCCAAGGTCGGCGCCGAAATCGGCCTCGATCTGATCGGGATCATGCTTGAGTCCCGGATTGACCTGCCCGCCGTTGTTGCCCGATGCGCCCCAGCCCGGCTGTTGCGCCTCCAGTACGATTGCTTTCACGCCCTGTTCGGCCAGATGCAGCGCGGTCGACAGCCCGGTAAAACCGCCGCCGACGATCGCGACCGAAACGTTTTTATCCGCATCGAGCGGTGGCACCGGCATCGGCGCCACCGCCGTATCAGCATAGAGGCTTGGAGGCAGCGGCAACGAGACAGGCGATTTCATGGACAGCGACCGGAGTTTAGAGCGGATGCAGCACGCGGCGCAAAAAGTCCTGCGTGCGCGCATGCTGCGGCTGGTTGAGAACGGATTTCGCCGGCCCCTGCTCGACGATCACGCCGCCATCGATGAACAGCACACGATCGGCGACGTCCTTGGCAAATCCCATCTCGTGGGTAACGACGACCATGGTCATGCCGTCATCGGCGAGTTTTCGCATCACGCCCAGCACGTCGCCGACCAGTTCGGGATCGAGTGCCGAGGTCGGCTCGTCAAACAAAATCGCCTTCGGCTGCATGGCGAGCGCACGTGCGATCGCCACGCGCTGCTGCTGGCCGCCGGAAAGCTGCGGCGGATGGACATCGGCTTTTTCGGCCAGCCCAACCCGCGCCAGCAGCGCGCGGCCGCGCTCCAGCGCCTCGGCGCGGGGCTCCTTCTTCACATAGACCGGGCCCTCGATGACGTTCTCGAGCGCAGTCCGGTGCGGGAACAGGTTGAAGCGCTGGAACACCATCGAGACCTGCGTTCGGATCGAAACGATCGAGGGCGTGTTGCGGTCGACCTTTGCTCCTTCGACAAGGATGTCGCCACTGTCATAGCCTTCCAGCCCGTTGATGCAGCGCAGGATGGTGGACTTGCCCGAGCCCGAGGGGCCGATGATACAGACCACCTCGCCCTTCTCGACCGACGCCGTAATGCCCTTGAGCACCTCGACCTTGCCAAAACTCTTGTGAACGTTGGACAGCTCGATCATTTCTGGCCCGCCCGCTTTTCGAAGTGACGGACCAGCAGGATGAGCGGAATGCTCATGGTGAGATACATCAGCGCGACAAGCGTGAACACGCTGGTGTTCTTGAAGGTCGACGACGCGATCAACTTGCCCTGCAGGGCGAGTTCGGCGACCGTGATGGTCGAGGCCTGGGAAGAATCCTTCAGCATCATGATCATGACGTTGCCATAGGGCGGCAGCACGATTTTTACCGCCTGCGGCAACACCACGCGGCGCATGGTCGGCCACCAGCCCATGCCGATCGCCTGCGCCGCCTCGATCTGCCCCTTGTCAATTGCTTCGATGCCGGCGCGGAAGTTCTCGGCCTGGTAGGCCGAATAAGCGATGCCGAGACCGAGAATCGCCGCCTGCAACGCCGTCAGTGTCAGGCCGAATTCGGGCATCACGAAGTAGAGATAGAACAGCAGCACGATGATCGGGATGCCGCGGATCACGTTGATCAGCCCGGCGCTGAACCCCGTGAGGACGCCGATGCCGGAGACGCGCATCAGAGCCCAGATCAGGCCGAGCACCGTCGACAGCAGGAGCGAACCGATCGTGACGACGATCGTGAGCGCCACGCCGCTCATCAGGATCGGCAGGAACTCGACAGTATCGCGCCAGAAGGCCTGCATCAGGTCCCCTGCGCCTTCAGGCCCCATTTATCGAGGATCTTTTCTACCGTCCCGTTCGCCTTCAGCTTCGCCAGCGAGGCGTTGATCTTGGCGAGCAGCTCGGTGTCACCCTTGCGCACGCCGATGCCGACCGCGCCGATGGTCGCGGGCTTGTAGCTCTCGACGATGCGGGCCTCCGGGAAGCCGCCCTGCTTCAGGTTATAGGCGAGGATCGGATAGTCGGCGAAGCCGGCCTTCAATCGTCCAGCGTTCACATCGCGCAGAATATCCGGAATCGTGTCGTAGGCCTTCACCTCGCTGAACAGGCCCGATTTCTTCAGCGCATCGACAAACGCCGTTCCAACCTGCGCGCCGACCACCTCGCCCTTCAGATCATCCTGCCTGGTGTAGGTCTTGGTATCGCCCTTCGGCACCAGCAGTCCCTCGCCATAGCTGTAGAACGGCTCGGAGAAATCGATCACTTCCTTGCGCGCCGCCGTGACGAACATCGCCGCCGAGATGATGTCGATCTTGTTCGACGTGAGCGAAGCAATCAGCGTCGAGAACTGCATCGGCTCGATCTGGACCTGGAAGCCGGCGTCCTTGCCGATCTCGGTGATGAGATCGACCATGATGCCCTGAATGCTGTTGGTCTTGGTATCGAGAAAGGTGAAGGGCACGCCGGTCGGCGTCGAGCCCACTTTCAGCACTTTTTGCGCGAATGCCGGCATCGCGGCGGTGAGAATTACAGCCGCCGCTACCGCAGCCTGAAAGAGACGCTTCAGAGCCATCGCACCACCTCCTGAATCGAACACCGCTACCCGCGTTAGACCAAAGAGTTGCGGGAAACGCCGTTCCGGCATATTTTCACCATTATGAAATTGTGGTCACACTTCCCGGCGCATTGCAAGCAATTTTCATGCACATGAAGGAAGCGGTCTGACGTGAGCGGTGGCAGGAGAATAAGGAAGCTGGCGCCCAAAGCCAAAGCAAGGGCCGCGGGAATGGCGGCGCGCAGGCCAAAGGCGAAGGCTGCCAGAAGGCCGGCCGAGCCGGCGATGGATCTGGCGGTCGGCCGGCGCATTCGCGACCTGCGCCGTGAACACAAATTGTCGCTGGAGACGATTGCTGATCGCACCGATCTGTCGATCGGTTTCCTCAGCCAGATCGAGCGCGGCCTATCGTCGCCTTCGCTTCGCGTGCTCGCCACGCTGGCAGACGTGCTCGGCGTCGGCATCGCAGCGCTGTTCGGCTCGCGGCCGAGCGATGATGCCGCTTCCGGCGGCGTGGTAACACGCCAGTTGCAGCGCGCCGAACTGAAGCTGTGGCGCACCGGCATATCCAAACAATTGCTGAGCCCGGCCGGAACGGAACACCGCCTCAACCTGTTTCTCGTGCACCTGGAACCGGGCGGCAACACCGGCGACGAGCTCTACACCCATGACGGCGAAGAGGCCGGCCTGGTGCTGGAGGGCGAGATGACGCTCACGGTGGACGCCGAAACCTGGTCGCTCAAGACAGGCGACAGTTTTCGCTTCGCCAGCCGCCGCCCCCACCGCTTTTCAAATCCGGCGGAAGATGCGAAAGCGGTGGTGCTGTGGGTGAATTGCGTGACGCAAGCGTCATGAATGATAGTCTGGAACACGGAATGGATCAGGCCCGAGACGATTGGAGCCCGCACAGCGCACATTGGGGCGCGTTCTCCGCGCGATGGAACGGCGCGACGCTGGATATCAGGCCTTACGAAGAAGATCCTGCGCCCTCCTCGATCTTGCAGAACTTCACCACGGCGATGCGTCACAAGGCCCGTATCCTGCGGCCGATGGTGCGCAAGAAATGGCTGGACCGAAGCACACGCAGCGAGCGCACGTTCGACCAAAAATTCGTCGCGTGCCGCTGGGACGAAGTTTTCGATTTGCTTGCGAATGAATTATCGCGGATCCGAGCCGAACATGGCGCCGCCGCGGTGTTCGGCGGCTCCTATGGCTGGTCCAGCGCCGGACGTTTCCACCATGCGCAAAGCCAGGTTCATCGCTTCCTGAACGCAGCCTTCGGCGGCTATGTGCGTTCGGTGAACAGCTACAGCGCCGGCGCCTCGGCCGTGATCCTGCCGCATGTCCTCGGGGCTTACGAAGACATCTCGCGCCGAAACGTGACGTGGGATCAGGTCGCCGAACATACCGATACAGTGCTGGCCTTCGGCGGCATGGCGCTGAAGAATTCGGACGTCGCCAGCGGCGGCATCAGCCGCCACATCGAGCGCGACGCAATGGCGAAAGCTGCGCGCCGCGGTGCCATCTTCTACGGCATCTCGCCGTTGCGCGACGATATGCCGGAAGAGGCCGGCGCCCGGTGGCTGCCGATCAAGGTCGGCACCGACGTCGCGCTGATGCTGGCGTTCGCGCACACACTGCTCGTCGAAAACCTGTGGGACCGCGACTTTGTCGCGCGCTACTGCACCGGCTTCGAGATCTTCGAGCGCTATTTGCGCGGCCGCGACGACGCTACGCCAAAGGACGCGGCATGGGCGGCCGAGGTTACCGGCGTTCCCGCTGCCACGATCGTCGATATCGCCCACCGATTGCCGCGCGGGCGCACCCTGATCACGGTCTCGCATTCGCTGCAGCGGGCCCAGTATGGCGAGCAGCCGGTGTGGATGGGCGCAGTGCTCGCGGCCATGCTTGGCCAGATCGGCCTGCCCGGCGGCGGATACAATTATGCGCTTGGTGCGCTCGGCCACACCGGCCGCCGGTTCAACGCGGTTCCGATTCCGACGCTGCCACAAGGCAAGAACAGCGTCAGCGATTTCATCCCGGTCGCACGCGTCGCCGACATGCTGCTCCATCCGGGCGAGAGGTTCGAATACAACGGCCGCTCGATGCAATATCCTGACATCAAGCTGGTCTATTGGGCGGGCGGCAACCCTTTCCACCATCACCAGGACATCAACCGGCTGCGGCGGGCCTTCAATGTCCCGCAAACCATCGTCGTGCACGAGAGCGCCTGGACGCCGATGGCGAAATTTGCCGACATCGTGCTGCCGGCGACCATGACGCTGGAGCGCGACGACATCGGCGCCGCGGCCACCGATCAGAGGCTGATCGCGATGCGCAGGGCCGTGGATCCCGTCGGCGAAGCGCGCGACGATTTCGATATCTTTGCTGCGCTGTCGCGGCGGCTGGGCGTCGAACAGACCTTCACCGAAGGACGCGACGCCAGGCAATGGCTGGCACACCTTTACGAGCCGACGCGGCGGGCGCTGGCCGACGCCGGCTGCGATGCGCCTGACTTCGAAGAGTTCTGGCAGCGCGGCGGACTGGCGCTGCCGTCAGCCCCCGATGACGGCGGCTTCCTGCGCGCCTTCCGCAACGACCCCGTTGGCAACAAGCTGCCGACGCCAAGCGGCGAGATCGAGATCTATTCGAAGACCATCGCAGGCTTCGGCTACGACGATTGCTTGGCCCACCCGGCCTGGCTACCCTCGACCGAACCGCCAGGTTCGCGTCACCCGCTGACGCTGATCGCCAACCAGCCGGCGACGAGGTTGCACAGCCAATTGGATTTCGGCGCCTACAGCCAGTCCAAGAAAATTTCCGGCCGCGAAGCCGTCCGTCTCAACCCCGCTGATGCGGCGCGTCGCGGCATCGCCGATGGCGATATCGTCCGTCTGTTCAACGATCGGGGCGCGTGCCTGGCCGCCGCCGCGGTTACAGATGACGTCATGCCCGGCGTGGTGCAATTGTCCACCGGTGCCTGGTACGATCCCGCGCCCGGCGCAGCGGAACAACCGCTCTGCGTCCATGGCAATCCGAACGTGCTCACCCGCGACATCGGCACATCGCGGCTGGCGCAAGGCTGCTGCGGCCAGGTGACGGTGGTTGAGTGCGAGAAGTATTCGGGCCCGGTGCCTCCGATCCGCGCCTTTGATCCTCCCGATCAGGATTGATGCAGGCAGTGACAACACTCCGCACATCGGCTGCCCGCCTACCGGGGAACATCGTGAAAGAATTTAGACATACCCGAATGAAATCGAACATCCGAACTTAGGACTGTCGATTCAGACGCCGTCAATCCCTGCGGCCTAGGCTTCCCGGAGCCGTATGGTTGCATCAGGAGCCGAGCATGCCGAACCGAGGGAAGCACGGGAAAGCACGAGCCGCCGCCGAGGACCGAGAAGATATCATGAGCTCGGCCGCCTTAAGCGCGATGAGCGCAGGCGCCGTCAATGCCATGGCGGCCGTAGGCGCCGCCGTCATCAAGCTGCACAAAGAGACGATGGACAAAAAGCCGGAATGGTTCTGGCACCTGTTTTCGAAGTGCGAGGCCAAGGCCGCACGTATCGCGGCGCAGGCCGCGGACATCCCTCGCTCCAATGGCGACGCCACATTCATTGAGATCTACGCCAGGACCTTGCCGGCGCTGGTGAACAAAGCTCTGAGCGCTCGCGAGCGGGCGCTGCACTGAGCGTGAGGGGCAGCCTTCGCAAATTCGAAAGATGGGTACGCCCAGAGTGCCTCTCACCCAAACCGGTGATCGTAGCGGCTCACCGCGAGTTCGCTCACGTCGATGTCCGGCTTCCGTCCCGACATCAGATCCGCCAATACCCTCCCCGAGCCGCAGGCCATGGTCCAGCCGAGCGTGCCGTGGCCGGTGTTGAGATGCAAATTGCCGTAGCGCGTGGCGCCGATCACCGGCGGTCCGTCCGGCGTCATCGGACGCAGGCCGCACCAGAAGCTGGCTTTGCTCAGGTCGCCGCCGCGCGGAAACATGTCGGTCAGCGAATGATCGAGCGTCGCGCGCCGAGCCGCGTCGAGCGTATCGGAATAGCCCGAGATTTCCGCGGTGCCGCCGACGCGGATACGATCGCCAAGCCGGGTGATCGCGACCTTGTAGCTCTCGTCCATCACGGTCGATACCGGCGCGCCATCCGCGTCGATGACCGGCACCGTGATTGAATAACCTTTTACGGGATAGACCGGAACGGAAATGCCGATCGGTTTCAGCAGCCGCGTCGACCAGCTCCCGAGCGCTGCGACATAGGCATCGGCCTGCAACAGCCCAGCGCTGGTGACGACGCCGGTGATCTTGCCGCCGTCCGCGACCAGCCGCTCGATTGTCGTATTGAACTTGAACTGCACGCCGAGCTTTGCGGCTTCCTTGGCGAGCGCCTGCGTAAACATGTGGCAATCGCCGGTCTCGTCCTGCGGCAGCCGCAGCCCGCCGACGAACCTGTCCTTCACGCCGGCCAGCGCGGGCTCCGCACCGATGCAGCCATTGCGATCGAGCACCTCGAAAGGCACGCCATATTGTTTGAGCACCGCTATATCGTCGCCGGTCGAGTCGAGCTGCTTCTGCTTGCGGAAGAGCTGCAGCGTGCCGCGGCTGCGCTCGTCATATTTGATCCCCGTTTCGGCGCGCAGCGCGCGCAAGCTATCGCGGCTGTATTCGGCGATCGGAATCATCCGGCTCTTGTTGATGGCGTAGCGCTCCGCCGTGCAGTTGCGCAGCATCTTCAGGCCCCAGATCCACATAACGGGATCGAGTTTGGGCCAGATCACCAGCGGCCCGTGCCGCATCAACAGCCACTTGATGGCCTTGACCGGCACGCCGGGGCCGGCCCAGGGCGAGGAATAGCCGGGCGAGACCTCGCCGGCATTGGCAAAGCTGGTTTCCTGCGCGGGCTCGGCCTGACGGTCGACGACCGTTACCTCGTGGCCGGAACGCGCCAGATAATGGGCTGTCGTAACGCCGATGACGCCACTGCCGAGTACGATGATTTCCACGATCCCTCACGCATCCGCCGCGGCGTCGCACGCCGCGGCCGCTCTATTTTCTTCAGAGCAAGGATCAGGCCACGCGCTTGATCGAGTCGCCCAGGATCGAAACCATGTCGTCGATATGGCTTTTCTCGACGATCAAGGGCGGCGACATCGCAAAGGAATCGCCGCTCATGCGGAAATAAAGCCCGCGATTGAAGCAATCCACCATCACGTCATAGCCGCGCGCGCCGACGCCGTCGCTGCGCGGCGACAGCTCGACCGCGCCCATCAGGCCGACATTGCGGATGTCGATCACGTTCGGCAGGCCTTTCAGCGAATGCAGCGCATCGCGCCAGTATTCGGCCAGTGACGCGCCGCGCGTCAGCAGCCCCTCGTCCTTGTAGATGTCGAGCGTCGCAAGGCCCGCCGCACAGGCGACCGGATGCGCGGAATAAGTGTAGCCGTGGAACAGCTCGATCGTCCCTTCCGGGCCGTTCATCAGCCCGTCGTGGATCTTGCGGCTCGCAAACACCGCGCCGCAGGGCACAGTGCCGTTGGTGATGCCCTTGGCCGTCGTCATCATATCAGGCGTGACGCCGAAATAATCCGCCGCGAACGGCGCGCCGAGGCGGCCGAAGCCGGTGATCACTTCGTCGAAGATCAGCAGGATGCCGTGCTTCTCGGAGATTTCGCGCAGCCGCTTCAGGTAGCCCTTGGGCGGCGGTAGCACCGCGGTCGAACCCGGCACCGGCTCGACGATGACGGCAGCGATGGTATCGGCGCCATGCAGCGCCACCATCCGCTCGAGATCGTCGGCCAGATCGGCGCCATGCTCGGGCTGATCCTTCGCAAAGGCATTGCGGGCGAGATCATGGGTGTGACGGATGTGATCAACGCCCGGCAGATGGGTCGCGAAGGCGCGGCGGTTGGCCACCATGCCGCCGACCGACATGCCGCCGAAACCGACGCCGTGATAGCCGCGCTCGCGGCCGATCAGGCGCGTCCGCGTCCCCTGTCCGATGGCGCGCTGATAGGCCAGCGCAATCTTCAGCGCGGTGTCGACCGACTCGGAGCCGGAATTGGTGAAGAAGATGCGGTCGAGCCCCTTGGGCGCGATCTCGGCGAGCCGCTCAGCGAAATCGAACGCCAGCGGATGACCCATGTTGAACGACGGCGCGAAGTCGAGGTTCATCAACTGCCGCTCGACGGCAGTTGCGATCTGGCGGCGGCCATGGCCGGCATTGACGCACCACAGGCCGGCGGAGCCGTCGATCACCTTGCGGCCATCGACAGTGGTGTAGTGCATGCCCTCGGCCGAAGCGAACAGCCGCGGCGCTTTCTTGAACTGCCGGTTGGCCGTGAACGGCATCCAGAACGAATCGGTTTGCAGGGTGTTCGGCTTCTGATGAAGGGTCACGGGTAGCTCCTGTGCTGGCAGCTCAAGATACCAGCGGGCCACGCTCGGGAAGCCACAACAAGTCCTTTTCTTCGCTCCTGCAACCCATTGATTTTGTTGGGTCGGCTGGGGCATATTTGTTCGATCCGAAACACTTGCAACAGGGATTTTCGATGAGCGTCGATATCGGTGGGCGACTCCGCTTCGTTCGCGCCCGTCACAAGCTGTCGCAGCGCGAACTGGCGAAACGCTCCGGGGTAACCAATTCGACGATCTCGCTGATCGAATCGAACCAGATGAACCCGTCCGTCGGCGCGCTCAAGCGTATCCTCGACGGGCTGCCGATGGGGCTCGCCGAATTCTTCGCCATCGAACCGGAGCGGCCGCGCAAGGCGTTCTACCGGTCCGACGAACTGACCGAGATCGGCAAGCAGCCGATCTCGTATCGCCAGGTCGGCGACACCATGTTCGGCCGAAGCCTGCAGATCCTGAAAGAACGCTACGAGCCCGGCAGCGACACCGGCCGGGTGCCGCTGACCCATGACGGCGAGGAAGGCGGCATCGTGGTAAGCGGCCGGCTGGAAGTGACGGTCGACGACGAGCGCCGTATTCTCGACCCCGGCGACGCCTACTATTTCGAAAGCCGCCGCCCGCACCGGTTTCGCTGCGTCGGCGGCAAAGCCTGCGAAGTGATAAGTGCTTGCACACCGCCGACGTTTTGATGATCCAGCCGACAAAGCGACGGCATTTATTCCGTCATGGCGGGGGTGAGGCTATGACGCCGCGCGACGTTGACCGCAGCCACCGATTCACTTCGCCAGCGCGCCCGAAAGCACCAGCTCCAGTTCCTGCCTGACATCGTCGAGCGGCTGGACGCTGCGCGCGGCCCGGCACATGGCGACCGTGCCTTCCAGCGACGCGATAACGAGTGCCGCAAGCCGCCGGGCGCGCGCGGCGGTAACGCCCTCGCGCCGCATCGCCGCGATCATGATTCCCTGCCAGTCGGCGAACACGCCTTCGGCCAGATCGAGCAGGCGCTGTTGCGCCGCTTCATCCCGTTCGCCGTCCTTCTCCGTCGCATCGTTGACATACTGCTCGACCGCGACCGCGAGCACCGGACATCCGGCCTGGAATTTTGATCGCTCCAGCGTCTGCCGCCACAGCGCGATGAAGGCACGGAGCCCGCTGATCGCGCCGTGTTCCTGCGTCAAGTGCCTGAGCGGTCCGCTGACTTGGTTGCCTGCAAAGACCAGCGCGTCCTCGATCAATTGCTGCTTGCCGCGCGGAAAATGATGGCCAATCGAGCCGCGCGGCGTCCCGGTATGGCGGACCACATCGCGCATGCTGGTGGCATTGACGCCACGCCGGCTCATCAGGTCGGCGGCGCCTGCCACCATTTTTGCACGGGTATTGGACGACATCGGAACTCCCCCTTGAGTCGCGCCATTGTAGAATATGACGCTTGACATAGCCAGTCGGAGCACACTATGCCAATTGTCATAACCGGCAACGGGGAGGCAACGATCGATGACGTTTATCCATGTGATGACGCCGCAGGGGCGGTTGACCTGCGATCAGCGTCGCCTGCTGGCGAAAACCCTGACCGACGCCGTGCTGGTGCCCGAAGTCGGCAAGCTCACGCCGGAGGCACGCCGCGGCTATCAGGTGCATTTTGCCGAGCGGCCGCTGGACATGATCGCGCACGGCGGCGAACTGCTGTCGGACAAGCCAAGCGACGTCATGGTGCTTGATGTGGTGGTGATGGACTGCTGCTGGACGCGCGAGGACCGCGCCACCGTCATCCGCAACATCCATGCTGCACTTGCCGACGCGTGCGGAATGAAGGCGCCGTCGCCGGGCTGGTGGATCAATTTCCGCATCATCGAGGAAGGCAGCTGGGGCTCACGCGGCGGCGTGCTGTCGTTCCTCGACCTGCTCGAACATGGCGCACCGCATTTTTCGCCGGAACGCGCCGCGGCGATCCGCACCGCGCTTGCGGTGAAGTACGAGCGATAATTGCGCACGATGGCATCCGATACATCCGGAGAGGAAACGAACATCATGAGCACCGAAGGAAAAATCCGCACCGAGACCAATGATCGCATTTTCAAGATCATCATCGACAATCCGGCGAAGAAGAACGCGTTCTCGCCAGCGATGATGGAGCAATTGTCGGACGCGCTGACCGAGCTGCACAACACCGACAGCCTTTGGGTTGGCGTCATCTGCGCCGAGGGCAAGGATTTCACCGCCGGCCTCGACATGCCAAAATTCTTCGGCCCAACCGCCGAGAAGCGGAACGTCAAAGAAGGCAATGTCGACGTATTCGGCCTGCAAAAGCGCTGCAGCAAGCCGATCGTCACCGCAGTCCAGGGCATCGTCTTCACCATCGGCATCGAGCTGATGCTGGCGGGCGATATCGTCGTTGCCGCCGATGACGCGCGCTTCTGCCAGATGGAATCCAGGCGCGGCATTGCGCCGTTCGGCGGCGCGCATTTCCGCTTCCTGTCGCGCACCGGCTGGGGCAACGCGATGTATCATCTGTTCCTGTGCGATGAATTCAGCGCATCGCGCGCCCGCGAGATCGGCCTGGTTCAGGAGGTGGTGCCGGCGGGGCAGCAGGTCGAGCGCGCGATGGCGCTCGCCGCGATCATTGCGCAAAATGCGCCGCTCGGCATTCAGGTGACCAAGGAGGCTGCCGCGAAATATGTCGAGCATGGAGAGGCGGCGGCCATCGCCTACATTCCAACCGTTCGCGAACGCGTGCTGAACAGCGCCGACGCGCGCGAGGGCATTCAGTCCTTCATCGAGCGGCGCGCCGCGGTCTTTCACGGACGGTAGGGCGAACGTGAGATCAATCTCCGGAAAGCAAGAAGAACTGGCAAGCCTGCTCACACACGCGCGACGCAACGCCAGCCAATTTTCCCCACCCGACGGCCTCGTGCCGGATACGGCCCTTGACGCCTATGCCGTCAACCAGATCGTGGCGGAACGGCTCGGCTGGGAGCCGCTGGGCTGGAAGATCGCCGGCACGACGGACGCCGTGCGCGGCAAGCTTCAGTTGGACGGACCGATCTACGGCAGGACCTTCCGTCGCTTTGCCTGCACCTCGCCCGCGCGTTTCACGGCGGCGGAATTGCTCGATCCGCTGATCGAATGCGAGTTCTTCGTCACGCTCGCGCGCGACCTGCCGCCGCGAGACGAATCCTGGACGCTTGCCGAGACGATCGACGCGATCGCCGAGGTTCACGCCGGGATCGAGGTGGCGGAGTGCCGCTATCCGAGAAAGGCCCTGCCGCCGCTGCCTGCCATTCTCGCCGACGGCAGCGCGTCAGGACGCTACGTCTTTGGCGACAGGATCGAGACTTGGCGCGAGGGACTTGCATCCATGCCGGTCCGGCTTGAGATCGATGGGGTCTTGCGGCGCGAGGGCGTGGGCGCCGACGTCATGGGCGATCCGCTGCGGCCGTTGTGGTGGCTGGCCGAACAGCGCCGCCAATGGGGCGACGGGCTTCGCGCCGGCGAGACGATCTCTACCGGCTCGATGACCGGCATGCTGCCGATCCGCGGCGGCCAGCACGTCCGGGCGCGGTTCGGCGAGATGGCAACGATCGAGATCACGATCGATCTCTGACGCGGCTTCTTACAGGACGGCACCTGAACCCAATCGTCAGGGCATGCGACTTGGGTCGGGCGAATCGATCCGGCAGGCGCGCACACCTTGAATCCTCATCCGGTCAAAATCGATTTCAGCGCATCGCGCTGCTCGATAATGTAATCGAAGAACGCAGCAATGCGCGGCACGCGGCGGATATCGGGATGCGTCAACAACCGCCAGCTTCGCGTCAGCTCCGGAACAGGCCCGAGCACGCGGACCAGATCCGGCTCCGCGTCGCCGAGCGCCGTCGGCAGCGGCCCTAACCCGGCGCCAGATTTTACCGCGGAGACCAGGCCGAGCACGCTGTTGTTGCGCACGGGCATTCTGGCCTCGGGTGCGACGTCCTTCAGCCACTTCGCGGCGCGGTGACCAGCCAGCGTCTCGTCGAAGCCTATGAGAAGATGTTGCGACAAGTCCTCGACACGGTCGGGCTTGCCGTGGCGCTCGATATAGTCACGGCTGGCATAGACCGCCCAGAGGGAATCCGCGATCTTGCGGCCGATCAGCTCATCGTCGGTATCGCCGGAGCGGAAGGCTATGTCCACCTCCCCCTTCGACAGGTCGAGATAGCGGTCGCTGGTGATGAATTCGACGCGCAGATGCGGATAGCGGGCGTGAAACCGCTCGATCAGGCCCGACTGCGTCATGCGGATGACGATCGGCTCCGGACACGTGACGCGGATCGCGCCCTTCATGTCCTGCTCGACATCGGTTGCCCTCCGCTGAAAATCCCCGACCGTGGCCTCGATGCGTTCAGCAAAAGGCAACAGCGCGGTGCCGTATTCGGTCAGGCGATAGCCGCTCGCCTGCCGGGTCACCAGCGCCTGCCCGAGCCGGCGCTCGAGCTCCTCGAGCCGGCGGTGCACGGTCGATTGGCTGGTGCCGAGCGCCTTGCCGGCGGCAATCGTGCTGCCATGGCGCGCAACGGCGAGGAAGTACTTCAAATCATTCCAGTCGAACATGCACCCACTATGCACTTCTGGAGCGGGCCCGCGCAATCTTGCGGCTCCCGCGGCGGCGCCGTGCCGCCTAGGCTTTTGGCGTCGAAACAGCGTCGCGACTAGCCAACACACGGAGCAACAAAATGCGCAGCAATCTCGTCCCGGGCATCGCCCTGCTTGCCGGCCTCGGTGCCGGCGATCTGGCATGGGCGCAACAGCATGGCGCCGCGGCGCCCGGTACCGCCAAGCCCAATCTGGTGCTGCAGCAGGTCGTCGAGGGATTGCCCAGGGACGACAAGCAGACCGTGCGGGTCATGACCGCAACGTTCAAGCCGGGCGACAAGACCGTCTACCACACCCACCGTTTTCCGGTGACGGTCTATGTGCTCGAAGGCACCTTCACCCTCGAGCTCGAAGGGCGCCCGCCGCTCACGGTCAAGGCCGGCGAAGCGATGGTCGAGCCGCCCAAGGTGCCGATGACCGGCTATAACCGCAGCACCACCGACATGACCAAGGTCGTCATTTTCTACGTCAGCGCCAACGACACGCCGTTCCTCGACATGATGTCGCACTAGAGGAGAATCGCGCCGGGTCAGGTTGGCTCGCCGAGCCGACATCGGGCTCGCTCGGCGGCCACCATGTTCGCGCGCGTCTCGGCGAGGCGGCGATGATCGAGATCATGATCGATCTCTGACGCCGGACACTAACTCCGAAAATCGATGCTGCTCTTGGGCCCCGTCCATCATGGAGAACGGCAGCACCATGCGGTCGAATTCATCACCTCCGATGTTGCCGCGCGCGAGCGTCATCGGACTATCCTCCGGAGAAAAAGTCAGGCTACGCCCAATCCCAAAAGCATTATGCCTAGTCTTCGTCCGGCTCGCGCACGACCGGCGGTTCGTCCTCTTCGTCTTCGTCTTCTTCATCTTCGTCCTCGTCGTCGTCTTCAGGATCCCGCGGGGGTATCGTGTCGTCCACGATCGCGAAGAGACTCCCGTCGATCAGCTTGGTTGAAAAATCCTCTGACATGTGTGCGGTCATGTTGTTGCTCCTCGGGTGCGGCCTCCCCTTCGGCTCCGGTTTCCGCATGGAAGTGCCATTAAGAGCATCGGGCGCCCGTTCAGGCGCTTTGAAGCAAGCGGATAAGTGACTGGGCGGTTCCCTGGTTCCAAAAGAACATCGCCCGCCGTGCCGTCATTGGATCGGCTCGTGCAGCTAGCCAAAGGCGGCGGTCCCGGCCATTTTCGAACAGGCAGCTGCTTCCACCCGAAACTCCGCGGGTCTAAATTCCCAATAGCCGCACCGTCGCAACCAGCGTCGATCGGAGGGCCTTTGCATGCGCGCGCTCGCTCTGGTTATCGCATTCCTGATCGGGCTTGCTTCACCGGCCGTCGCCGACGATGTCGCCGCCGCGCAGAGCGTGATCCGCGCGCAGGAGCAGGCGTTCGGCCGCGACGACGCGGCGGCGGCCTATTCCCATGCCGCGCCGGAGATTAGGCAAATCTTTCCGCGGGCCGACATTTTCATGCAAATGGTCCGGCAGGGTTATGCGCCGGTCTATCGCCACAAGAGCTTCGAATTCGGCGAGGCGCGCGCCGCAGGCGGCCACATCGCCCAGCGCGTCCACATTGTCGACGACAATGGCGAAGCCTGGGAAGCGATCTACACGCTGGAGCAGCAGCCGGACGGCAGCCTGGAGATCACGGGGTGTTCGCTGCTGAAGGCAGGGCAGGCCGCTTGAATATCATGCCAGCGCCAGCCGCTGCCGCGCGCGCATCAACAGCAGCAGCATGATGCCGATATTCAGCGCGTTCCATGCCAACCCGTTGGCGAAGGCGGCGCTGTAGGAGCCGGTGGCGTCGAAGATCGCACCCGAGATCCAGCCGCCGAACGACATGCCGAACACGGACGCGAAGATCACGATGCCGACGCGTGTCGCGGCTTCCGACGCCGGCATCGCCTCGCGCACGATGATCGCGTAGCTCGGCACGATGCCGCCCTGGAACAGGCCGAACATTGCCGAGATGATGTAGAGCGAGGTCAGGCTGTCGAAGAACAGATAGAACAACAGCGCAGTGCCCTGCGCCACCGAACCGATCAGCAGCGTGCGGATGCCGCCGATCTTGTCGGCGAGAAAGCCCGAGCCGATCCGGCTGATGATGCCGAAACCCAGCATCAGCGACAGCATTTCGGCGCCGCGCGCCACGCCATAGCCGAGATCGCCGCAATAGGCCACGATATGAACCTGCGGCATCGACATCGCCACGCAGCAGGCAATCGCCGCGAGCGACAGCATCGCTGTCAGCGCATTGGTGGAGAGGCGCAAGTCGATGCGCGGCGGCGGCGCGTTGTCGTGGTTGCGCTGCGCTCCCGCCCCCATCAGCATCCGCAAGCCGATCAGCGCCAGCGTCATCGCCACCGCCGTGAAGACGCCGAGCGCGATGTGGGTGGTGCGCCAGCCCATCGTCTCAATGCCGTGGTTGACCAGTGGCGGCCAGATCGCGCCGCCGATGTAATTGCCGCTGGCGGCGACGGCGACCGCGAGCCCGCGGTAGCGGTCGAACCAGTGCGAGGCCTCCGCCATCAGCGGACCGAACGTGGCCGACGAAGACAGCCCGATCGCGAAATGCACCAGGATGAATTGCCAGATCGAAGATGACATCCCCGCGACGACATAGCCCAGGCCCAAAATGCCGATGCCGAGCCCGATCGCGGTGACGATGCCGTAGCGGTCGGTGATCTTGCCGGTCAGCACCGCGCCGGAACCGAATCCGAGCATGATCATCGTGAACGCCAGCGAGGCGGTGCCGCGGCTCGCAGCGAACTCGGTCTGCACCACGGGAAGTGCGACCACCACCGACCACATACCCACGCTGCCGAGCGAACCGATCAGCACGGCGACGGCAAGCCGGATCCATGCCCGGCGCGAGTCGGGAACGAACAGGTCGGAATCTCGGGTGAGTTCAGAAGAAATTGCCACGGCCGGCGCAACTTCGGGGCATAATCGCCTAACGTCAAGCCACATTGCCGCGATATTGGGCATGCGTTTGTGATAGGGGTGGGCTTCCCGGATCGAAGTCCTCTATAGAAGTCCGCGCGAGGACGGGGTCGACACATCGTGCCGAAGCAGCCTCGATGTAGCCAAAGAAAACGAGACGCCGGTGCGAAGGATCGAACATCAAGGTTTTCTGCTGCTGCTTGCGGCCGTCACGCTGGCGTTTGCCTGGGTGCTATACCCCTTCTACGGCGCCGTTCTCTGGGCGGTCGTCGTGGCGGTGCTGTTCGCACCGGTCCATCGACGGCTGCTGCAGTCGATGCCAGGCAGGCCGAGCCTTTCGGCCGCGGTCACCGTTCTGATCATCATCGCCATCGTCCTGCTGCCGCTGGGGATGATCGCGACATCGCTGGCGCAGGAAGCCTCAAGCCTGTTCGCGAGAATCCAGTCCGGCGAGTACGATTTCGGCGGCTACCTGCAGCGGATATTCGACGCCCTGCCGGCCTGGGCCACCGGATTGCTCGAGCGGCTCAACCTCTCCGATTTTTCGGCGCTGCGCGAAAAGCTCGCTTCCGGCCTCATGAAGGGCGGGCAGGTTCTCGCCCCGCAGGCACTGAGCATCGGGATGAACACGTTCGATTTCGTGATCCGCCTCGGCATCATGCTTTATCTGCTGTTCTTCCTGTTGCGTGACGGCAAAGCGCTGGCTGAATCTATCCGGGAGGCCATTCCACTGCGCGGCGATCAGAAGGTGGCGCTGTTCGGCAGGTTCGCCGACGTCGTCCGCGCCACCGTGAAAGGCGGCATCCTCGTCGCGATCGCGCAAGGCACGCTCGGCGGCATCGCGTTCTGGTTCTTGGGAATCCACGCGGCGCTGCTATGGGCCGTGCTGATGGCGTTCCTGTCGCTGATCCCTGCCGTCGGCGCCACGCTGGTCTGGCTTCCGGTTGCGATCTACTTCCTCGCCACCGGGGCGATCTGGCAGGGCATCGGGCTGATCCTCTATGGCGTGCTCGTCATTGGCCTCGTGGACAATTTGCTGCGCCCCTTCCTGGTCGGCAAGGGCTCCAAGCTGCCGGACTATATCGTGCTGATCTCGACGCTCGGCGGCATCGAAGTTTTTGGCCTCAACGGCTTTGTCATCGGCCCGCTGGTCGCGGCGATGTTCATGGTGAGCTGGGAAATATTCGTGGTATCGCGGCGGGACGAGCCGGCGAGCAACGCGTAGCATCCGCCGCGCCGTCATTGCTAGCGAAGCGAAGCCATCCATGTCGCCGCTTGCGGAGGAATGGATTGCTTCGTCGCGGAGCCTGTCATCGGGCGCGCATCCGCGCGACCCGTTGGCTCCTCGCAATGACACGGTTACGGCGCGGGCCACCTACCCCAGCTCAAAGCTGGTGACGCCGAACACCCGCTCCAGCCGCAGCGGCGGAATCGCGCCGGTATACATCCGCGCCGTCTCAAACACCGGTGCGAGCCCAAAATCCTGCGCAAGCGCGAGCGCCTCGCGGTTGATATCAGGCACGTCCAGAAAAATTTCGCCGCCACCGACCCTGGCGAGCAAGGCCGACAGCACCGGTTCGGCGATAGCGCGGTCGTTGGTCACCAGCGGGCCGATCTTAAAACCCTTCCGGCACGGACGGATCACGCCCCAGCCGGCAAGACGTCCATCGCGCATGATCGCGCAACCGTTATGTCCGGGCGCGCCAATCCAGGCCCGCAGGAACGCCGGCCGCGGCGCCGGAAACACGGTGGCGTCGTCCGCCTCCACCGCCGCGAACGGCACCTCGCTCAACGCAATGACATCAGCCCGCGGCGCACTCGGCGCCGCAACCGTGCCGCCGTAGCGCACGTTGGCGTAAGCGAGCTGAAAGCCGGACTTCCTGTAATTATCCTGCTGCGCCACCACGCCATCGAGCCCGATCACGCGCGCCCCCGCGTGCGCGATCGCCGCATTCCATATCCGCAGTCCGTAGCCTTTGCCGCGCAGATCCGGCCGCACGATGTAGAAACCGAGAAAGGAAAACCTCGCATCGTAATTGACACAGGAGACAGTCGCCGCCGGCGCGCCGTCGAGCTCTGCGATCAAAAAGCCGTCCGGATCGACGGAAGCAAAGCACGCGTCGTCGCCAAGGCCTGGATTCCAGCCCTCGGCCGCCGCCCAGTCCACCGCCAACGAGATTTCGTCCGGCCGCATCGTTCGAATGGTGAGCGCATCCATGGCGGGCGGTCCTTCTGAAGGTGTAACTTCAGCCGTCACAACGAAGAACGACTTGTCCGCCGTAGCTTGCCGGAGCGAAGGCGGAAGCCAGCCGCGGAAATTACAAGGGCGCGACTGTGTATTTGATTGCGTTCCGCCTGCGTCCTCGATTTTGCGATGCAGATGCGGCAGCACAGTCCAGAAATGGCACACTTCTTCGCGCAGAATATCATTGCGCCGTGCGGATTGTTTAGCGAAAATTAATCATATGCTGGCTGGCGGGGCTGCATTGGAGGCGACACACATGTACCGATCATCGCTCACGCTGGCCTTTGTTGTGCTGTACTCGGCGGCTGGCGCAGCCAGCGACCTGTCATCCGTCTACGTGGCGCCAGGCGGAATCTACGCGCCTTCCGCAAACGTCTATGTGCGTCCGGGACCTGCCTATCGGCAACCGCCCTACGCGGAACCCGGTTACGGATATCGGCAACCCTCCTATTACGGAACGCCGGGGCCTGCATACCGCGCACCGGCAGCGGTCTATGGCGAGTACGGACCGGCCGACACCGCACAGCCGGTCTATGCCGACCGCGCGCCCGCGTATCCCGAGCGTTACTACGCTCGCGAACGTTACTCCGCGCAGGAGTACGATTATGAATATGCGCCGAGGCCGCCGCTGCCCGTGCCCTACCGTGCGCGAGCGCGATGCGATGACGGTTATGGCAGGTGGGGCTACTGCGATTAAAGCCGCCGGCATTGCGAATCGCAGGGCGGATTGGCGATAGCGTAATCCGCCGTCCGACCGATCCACCCTACGGACCTGTTGCGGTGACAGCGCACCCGATCGGCGCTGCACGCATCGTCGTCGTCACATGCTGCCGGCAATCAAAGTCATTTGAGCGCCTTTCCGGAACTCACCTGAAGTTGCGCTGGTTAAGCGTTGGAGCCATTGGCAAGAACGCTCATCCAGGGAGAACGACATGGCGGTCCATTTCAATCACACCATCCTGTCGGCGCGCGACAGCAAGGCCTCGGCGAAATTCCTGACCGAGATGTTGAACCTTCCGGCCGCGAAGCACTGGGGGCCATTCGAGATGGTCGCCACCGAGAACGGCGCCTATCTCGACTACATGGACACCGACGAAATCGCGCCGCAGCACTACGCCTTTCTGGTCAGCGAAGCCGAGTTCGACGAGATCTTCGGCCGGGTTCGCGAGCGCAAGCTCGCCTACTGGGCCGATCCGGCGCGCAAGCAACGAGGCGAGATCAATCACCACGACGGTGGACGCGGCGTCTACTTCGAGGATCTCAACGGTCATCTTCTTGAAGTCATCACCCGCCCGTATGGCAGCGGCGGATGGAATCCGTGAAGCCGGCGGCGAGATACGTCTCTTCGTAACCCGGATGAAGCGAAGCGAGATCCGGGGACGATCCAGCAGCGGATAGACTTATTCCGAATTGCGCGGAGCCTGTCATCGGGCGCGCATTCGCGCGACCCGTTGGCTCCATCCGGGGCTGCGGCGCCTCGTGTCGTTGCAAGCGAAGCTTCACATCACTGTCATGCCTTCAAGACCCGTTGAACGCGCTCGCACAGCCGTCTCGGACGACATAGCTTGCGGTCCGGAGCTAACCTAACCAACAGCATGAAGAGACGATGATGAATGCATTCTTGAAAGTTGGCGCCCCTGTTGCAGCAATGTTCGCCATTGTTGCGCTTGGCGCGATGACCGGAAATCAGGCAGACGCGAAGGAGTTTTGCCGGCAGGATGTAACCGGCCACATGACTGGCTGCGGATATGACACGATGGAGCAATGCAAGGCGGCATCGGCAGGCATCGGCGGCGACTGCTTCCGCGATCCGTTCCTGAAGGACAGCCGCGATGCCTTCGCCTATCAACCAAACTCCCCGCGCCCGAAGAAGCGCGCGCGTCCTCCACGAGGCAGCGAAGCAAACACCAATCCGTAAGGGATCGCCGCGGCGGCCGGTCGGCCCGCGAACCCGCCGAACGACAAGGCCTCGCGCGGATCTCCGCGCGGGGCGGCGATCGCGACGCTGAAGAACAGAAGGGGAGCGTAGGGCGAATTAGCGATAGCGTAATCCGCCGTCCCACTGGAAAAATGGCGGATTACGCCTTTGGCTAACTACCGCCCTACTGACCTGTTGATACGTTCGGACCCGGCCTTCCGCTCAGCATACAACGCCCTTTCAAGACTGAATTCGCGAGGTCCAATTGTTGTGCCAGGACCACAGACACGTAGCGCCCGCCGCCGGCGGCACCACCATGCCTTTCTTTCAACAAACAACGGACATCCCCTGCCGACTGCAACGGCAGGAGACCATCCATGCCCATCTCGATTCTGCGGCCGCTCGCGAGCGCCCTTTTGCTGGCGCTCATAGTCTCCGCATCCGCGACTGCAGAACCGAAACTTGAAATGCATCGTGTCGGCGTTAACGTACACGATGGCTCGGGATGGTATCCGGCTGTTTCGACCAAGGGCTCGTTCTCGATGCTCCTGCCAATTCCCTTCAATGATTTCACGACTCGCGACCCGGGCACGGACGAAGTGAGCCATGTCGTCGGTGGCAAGAGTTCTGAGGGAATCAAGTTTACGGCGGTTGAACTGCCGGCAACTGCCAAGACGCCTGTCGACCTCGCGGCGATCCCCAAATCGTTCTCATCCAATCCAGCTAACAAAGTGACCGATGTAAGCCGCAATACCACAGATGATGTCGATAATCTCTTTTTCTCAGTCGCCAGCTCGGCAACGACTGCGCATTTCCGCTACATCAGGATGAAAGGTACGCTCTACATTCTAACGATTGAATGCCCCACTGCATATCGCGACGTGGTGGCAGAAAAGAAAGATAGATTCTTCGGATCCTTTAAACTCAAGGGGAAGTCCTGATCGAGCAGAAGGGGGATTATCCGATCGCAATGTCTCCTCTTGGCACAGAGCACTTATCGACTAGACCGCGCGACCGCGACCTTCGTGATCGCTCGCGTTGAGTTCCAGCCGCACATCGGTCGAATGGACCACGATTTGGACGCGCCCAAGTGGTCTTTCCGGGCGACGCGACGGTGAAACGGCTTGTATGGCGGGCCTGCTGCTTGTGCAACTGCCGTCACGCAGTCTTAGGCCGCCTCGGATGCATGAACCAACGCCCCCAACGATGCCAAGGTAGCCCGAATGTTATCTCTCCGCGACCTGAGACTCCGCGCCAACACCGGGTACATTGGGTCAGACAAGTCGCGAACACCCGCGCGCGTCTCTTCGTGCTCGATGTCAACGGTGAGTAGCTCGACCGATCGCAATAGGCCTTCGATCAGTGTCGCGATTCGAAACCTGTTCACCGCTGCGGTTCCCCGAAGCGTTTCAATTAGAGATGAGTTTGCCATTGATAGCCTCCGCCGGTCAGTTTCGGGACGCGCTCACGCACATTCCTGCGTAGAGCAAGCGGGGTGCCAAGTAGGCGACGAGAACCCCCCGTAGTTCTCCGGCCCGGACATCGTTCCAGTTCAACCACTGTTGCTGTGAGCACGGCAGCGGCGGCGGCTTTAAGCCGAGGAACGCGAAACCGCATGGAGATTGCGGTCGATCAGGATCCCATACGCGAAAAGAAGACTCATTCGCTCGCGGTGCTCGCAAATCAGGGACCGTAGGGCGAATAGCGTAATCCGCCGTCCGACTGGCAAAATGGCGGATTACGCCTTCCGCCTTCGCTCTTCGAGCTACGGCGGACAAGTTGGCTAACTAATCCGCCCAAGGACCAAGTTTCTACGAACGACGAAGCCCTGCTACCGTTAGGAGTGGGCCGGAGAGTATATCGTGAATCCCAACCCGTTCTTGAGTGACACAATACGCTTCGGCTCGCTGTGGGCGATTGGCATCGCCACGCTCGGCCTGTCTGCGGTTCGACGCCAGCAACACGTACTGCCGCCATCGGGCCAGGCCGCCGCCGTGCATCTGACCCTGGTGGCCCGGCTCCCTCAACAGGCCACCTCCGGCATCGACGAAATCTTGTCAGACCTCAAGCGGCGTGGCCCTTCGCACCACTACTACCCCGCCGACACCGTTCACGTGACGATCCGAAATTTCGACAGCATGAAGGGCGTCGATCGCTCGCAGTTGATCGCCCAACTCCGCCATTGCATCGGCTCGCTCCGCCCCTTTAGCTTGACGGCACGAGGACTCGGCGTTTCCCCCAATTCAGTTTTTGTGCAGCTATTTCCCGAAGACTGCTCACTGTCGGACCTCAGACGCAAGCTCTCGCTGTCGACCCAAGACATTCCTCGCACGCGAAAACGCGCAGGGGACTCGAACCCGTTGCGCGATCTCCTGTTTCGCAGGCTCGCTTTCGCGAACCTGATCCGCTTTTCGGGCCCGGTATCCCTTCTCTTCATCCGCGAAATCGCGCGCCATCGCACGACCGACTTCGGCAGCTTCGGCGTAGAAGAACTCGAGCTTGTGCAAACGGACAGGCTGTTCTCTGCAGGCGGGACGACGACGATCGATCGGATGCCGTTGAGGCGGTAGTCCGATGGTCCGCGTTGGCAGCATCTGAGAAGGTTCACACCAATCCAAGTCACAACACCCGCGTCCTCGAGCATCCAGCCGAAATAGCTGCCGTCCTTGAGGCGCGGTGAAGGCCACTGCTCGAAGGCCGCGGTCATCGGCCGCAAGGCTTCTCGCGTGACTGGCCGCGGGGTACGACGCTGCATGTAGCGCGAGATTCCGGGTTCGGCGCTTCGCGCCCTGGAATGACGATCCAGATAGCCCCCGTTAACCCTTTGCTAACCATACACCCGGCAAGAATTGCCGGGTGAAGTCGAGTGTCGTCGGCCGCGTAAAACGGGAGGAACCCCGTGGACGCCAGTGCGGTGCCTCACTTTCGGACCGGCGGCCCTTCGGCCGCCGCGCAGACGTTTGGCGCCCGGCGCCATACGCGGGGGGAAGCGGCTACCATGGTCGATGTCACGGCGGGTCAGGGCGGCGCAGGCGAAGGCGGCAAGTTTCCGAGTCTCAGCGAAATCGGCGAGGTCCTGAAGCGCGGCGATCTGGCGCTGGCGTTCGGCGTCCTCGTCATCCTGGTGGTGCTGATCCTGCCGCTGCCCTCGCTGGTGCTGGATCTGTTTCTGGCGATCTCGATCACGGTGTCGATCCTGATCCTGATGACGTCGCTGTTCATCCAGGCGCCGCTGGAATTCTCGGCGTTTCCGACCGTGCTGCTGATCTCGACCATGCTGCGGCTGTCGCTGAACATGGCCTCGACCCGACTGATCCTGTCGCATGGCCATGAGGGCACGGCGGCGGCCGGCCACGTCATCGAGGCCTTCGGCAATTTCGTGATGAGCGGTAATTTCGTCATCGGAATTATCGTGTTCGCGATTCTCGTCATCGTGAACTTCGTCGTCATCACCAAGGGTTCGGGCCGCATCGCCGAAGTCGCCGCGCGCTTCCAGTTGGACTCGATGCCCGGCAAGCAGATGGCGATCGACGCCGACCTCTCCGCCGGCCTGATCGACGAAGCCACCGCCAAGTCCCGCCGCAAGGCGCTGGAAGACGAAAGCGGCTTCTTCGGCGCCATGGACGGCGCCTCGAAATTCGTCCGCGGCGACGCCATCGCAGGGCTCCTCATCGTCTTCATCAACGTCGTCGGCGGCATCATCATCGGCGTCGCGCAGCAGGGCATGAGCTTTGGCGACGCCGCCCGCACCTATACCGTGCTGACCGTCGGCGACGGTCTCGTCACGCAGGTGCCGGCGCTGATCGTCTCGACCGCGGCGGGCCTCCTGGTGTCGAAGGCCGGCATCACCGGCGCGGCCGACAAGGCGCTGATGAAGCAGCTTTCGGGTTATCCGCAGGCGCTCGGCATGTCGGCCGGCGTCATGCTGGTGCTGGCGCTGCTGCCGGGCATTCCGATGCTTCCGTTCCTGGCGCTCGGCGGCGGCGCCGCAGCACTGGCCTGGAAGGCCCGCAACCACAACCGCGTCACCAGGGCGGCGGAAGCTGCCGCAGCCGCCGCGCCCGAACTCGCGGCGGCGGCCGCCAGCGCCGCAGCGGAAGAGCCGATCGCCACGGCGCTCAAGATCGACGACCTCAAGATCGAACTCGGCTACGCGCTGTTGCCGCTGGTCAACGGCCCCGACGGCACCGACCGCCTCACCGAGCAGATCAAGGCGCTGCGCCGCTCACTGGCGATCGAAATGGGCTTTGTGATGCCGGCGGTGCGCATCCTCGACAACGTCCAGCTCGAGGCCAACACCTATGTCATCAAGATCAAGGAAGTGGACGCCGGCACCGGCAAGATCTGGCCGAACCAGTTCATGGTCATGGACCCCGCCGGCAACCAGGTCGGCGTGCCCGGCATCCATACCATCGAGCCGACGTTTGGATTGCCCGCAACCTGGGTCGACGCCGCGCTGAAGGAAGAGGCGTCGCTGAAGGGCTATACGGTGGTCGATGCCGCCACCGTGCTGTCGACGCATCTGACCGAGCTGCTCAAGAACAACATGAGCGATTTGCTGTCCTATGGCGAGGTGCAGAAGCTCTTGAAGGACCTGCCGAAGGAACAGGGCGAGCTGGTCAAGGACATCGTGCCGAGCCAGGTCACGGTCTCGGGCATCCAGCGCGTGCTGCAATTGCTGCTCGCCGAGCGGATCTCGATCCGCGACCTCTCGACCATCCTCGAAGGCATCGCCGACGCGCTCGCCTTCTCGCGCAACCCCGCCACCATGGTCGAGCACGTCCGCGCCCGGCTGGCGCGGCAGATCTGCGCGCAGAACACCACCTACAACGGCTATTTGCCGCTGATCGCGCTGTCGGCGCGCTGGGAGCAGGCGTTTGCGGAATCGATCGTGGGCCAGGGCGAGGACCGCAGCCTCGCCATGCAGCCCTCGAAACTGTCGGAGTTCATGACCGCGACCCGCAACGCCTTCGAGCAGGCCGCCCGCGAAGGCGAGGCGCCGGTGCTGGTGACGTCGGCGGCGATCCGGCCGTTCGTGCGCTCGCTGGTCGAGCGCTTCCGCTCGCAGACCACCGTGTTGTCGCAGGCCGAAATCCACCCGCGTGCGCGGCTGAAAACGGTGGGCAGCGTCTAGGCGGACACAAGGGTGCCCGGCGCAAATCGGCGGCGAAAAAGGCGAAGCTTTTTCGTCACATGCAAACGATTTGTCGAAAACGGCCGATCCGGGACCATTCGGCGTCGGGAAGCATAAAATCCATTTAAGCTATTATAGAAGTTGAATATTTATTCATTTCTGGCGATCGGCACGGCCATTCCAGTCGCGGCCGTTCAAGTCTTTTCACCGGCTTGTGATCGCCACTTGGGAACTATTCCCTGGATTCCTACGTTTCGTCACGCGAGACGTTGAACCGGCCTGTGAACGGCATCGACGAATTTGCAGGACGGAAGGCGGCAGGAGACTTCCATGAACCATTCGATCTACAGCGCAGATCGCACGACCCATCTCAAGATCGTGGTCGTGGCTTTGGTTGCGGGAATCGTGGTCGCCGGTTTCAGCATCTCCGCGCGCGATACCTCGGATGAAGGCCTGACTCAGACCGCGAGTACGCGCGTGATGAAGGCCGGTAAGCCGGTTGTGATCACCAGTTCAGGCAACTCTATCGTACGCTAGGAGTCGTACGCTAAAGGAGAATTCACGAATTCACGCGGCTCTTTACAGCCCCCCAAAGTCGCCACGTGGATATATAAGACCCCAACTACCCCCAAGTTGACTACGAAAACGCCCGCTCCCCACGGGCGTTTTCTTTTTGTCGGCGCGCGCGGATTCTCCTACCCCACCAAACCTCATCCTGACACACCCACAGACGTCATCCTGAGGAGCGGGCAAAGCCTGCGTCTCGAAGGATGGCGTCGGGAAAGATCGGTGACCTCATGGTTCGAGACGGCGCTTCGCGCCTCCTCACCATGATGTGGAAGCAGGCACTAGCGTGTAGCGGGCACCGTCTCGATCAGCTTGCCGGCATAGATCGGCGCCGAGGTCGGCCTGCCGGTCGGCGATCCGCCGGCCGGCTCGACGGTGACCGCATAGGTCGCGGCATTGATCGTGCCGGCGTCGTAGTCGGCGAGCGCCGGACGCGCGGTAAAATCGCTGCCGCCGATCACGCCGAGCGAACGCGGCTGCGGCAGCTTGTCGGAGATCAGCCAAAGCTCAAAGCTCTTGCCGGGCTCGGCATCGGCCCCGACCTTGCGGACCGTGAAATTCTTGGTCGCGGCATCGACCGTCAGGATGAACGCGGGCGCACCGCCGTCACGCTGCAATAGCGCGACGTATTGGGCCGAGGGCACAGGCGATGGCGCCGGCGTCTTGACCTCGACCGTCTGGATGCGCGGCTTCGGCCGCAGCGCCTCCGGCAGCAGTTCCGGCCGATACACCTGCACGGCCAGCATCGCGACCAGCGCTGCAGCCAGTGCTGTGGCAATCGACGCGACGCTGCGCAAGCGCCGGACCCGGCCCGTCAACTGAATGACGTTCGAATTATCTACGGCAGTCGGCGGCACGGCAGCCGGCGGCGCTTCGACGGCCGCTGGCGCTTCGGTCACCACGGGCTCGGCCACGGGTTCAGTCGGCGGCGGAGCCGGCGGCGCGGCCCCGGGCAGCACCAGGGGCGCCTGCTGCTCGGCGGAGTGTCCGATCGCGGCCTTGATGTTCTCCCACACGATCGGCCGCGGCTCGATGGAGCCGACCATCTGGTTCAGCACGCCGAGCCGGTGCTCCCAGGCGTGGACGATCGCAGTGAATTCGGTGTCGACGGCCATCATGGTCTCGACCTGCGCGCGTTCGTCGGCATCGAGGGTGCCGAGCGCATATTCCGCGGCGAGCGCGATATGGTCTTCACTGTAAGCCATCGTTCAAGATCCGGGCCTCACAGCCCGAGACACTCCCTTATTTCCATCATGCTGCGGCGCAGCCATGTCTTCACCGTATTCACCGGCGTCTCGAACTTGGCGGCAAGCTGTTCCCGGCTCCAGCCATTGTAATAGGCGAGCAGCACGAGCTTCTGCCGATCCGGCTCCAGACGGCCGACGCATTCCAGCAAACGCTTCAACTCTTCCGTCATCTCGCGCCGCGCCAGCGGATCGGGCGAATCGGCCGCCACTTCCATCGCGGCAGGCTCCTCCTCGATCGAGCTTTCGCCCCTCTTGCGCACCACGTCGATCGCCCGGTTGCGCGCGATCGAGGCCATCCATGTAATCGGCGAAGCGAGCGCCGGGTTGAATTTTCCGGCGCTATTCCAGATCTTGACGTAAGCCTCCTGAATGACCTCCTCCGCGAGGTCCTGACGGCGCAAGATACGGAGCACGACTCCGAAGAGTTTCGCGCGCGTGGCGGCGTAAAGGCGCTCAAAAGCAGCCTCATCCCCCTTCGCCACCGCGGCAATCAGCCATACCAGCTCCGCTGGCGTCAGCATTCAGCGTCCCCCAAAATCCCAATCCTTCATCGCGTCCTACGCCGGAGCCGACGAGAAGTTTCGTAGCATACCCTGCGTCAAAGGAGGCACCAAGTCGCCCGATTCTGCCCCGACCGGCAAAGAAAAACCCGGGCCGTGAGGCCCGGGTTTCGATCTTCAACCGACGAATGGGAACGCGTCAGGCGACGCCAAGCCGGGCGCGCATCAGGCCGATACTGTCCATATCGGCCTGCTCCCTTGCGCTCTCCTCGGCGCGCTCGCGCGCCTGGTCGCGCTCGTCGAGCAGCTCGACCTTCTTCAGCTCCTCGAACGCTTCGCTGAGCAGGCTCTTGGCGTCCTCAAGCTGGATGCGGAGTTCGTCGGCGGAGCGGGTCAGGTTTTCCCGGCGCTGGATCGCGGCCTTGGCGTAGGTCGGGTAGGCGAAATGGGAGGGGTCGTTGATCCCGGCCCGCTCCTGCTCGGTCTGGATTTCGCGCTCGAGATCGACCGACATGCGCTGGAAGTCGGCGATCATGCCTTCGATCTGGGTAACCCTTCGGCGCTTCTCGTCGACCTGAAATTTCTTCAGGCGGATCAGCGTTTCTCGTGACTTCATCGACTCATACTCCCCAGAAGTCCCAATCTGAACGCGGGACGGAGCCGGCTCCCTCGGGGGGCCCACCGGCGTCATTAATCATGTGCCGGGGATGATGGCCTGACAAAGTTAGCGTTCCGTTTCCAAATTGGTGAGGATTTGCGCCAATAGGCGATAGCCGTCATCCAGGCTCGATTTTTCGTCCTTGGCCTGGCGCAGGAAGGCTTCCAGCGGCTCATGCAGCCGGATTGCCTCGTCGACTTCGGGGCTCGAACCCGCCCGATAGGCGCCGAGCCGGATCAGTTCTTCCATGTCGGCATAGGTCGCCATTACCTGGCGGCCCCGCATGATCACGGGCAGATAGTCGGGATTGGCCGATCGCGGCATGGTGCGGGAGACCGATTTGAGGATGTTGATGGCGGGAAACCGTCCGCGCTCCGCAATCGAGCGTTGCATCACGACATGGCCGTCCAGAATGCCGCGGACCGCATCCGCGATTGGCTCATTATGGTCGTCGCCGTCGACCAGCACCGTGAAAATGCCGGTGATGGTTCCACTTCCGGTGCCTGGCCCTGCCCGCTCCAGAAGCTTCGGCAATTCGGTGAACACGGTCGGCGTATAGCCTTTCGCCGTCGGCGGCTCGCCGGCCGACAGCCCGATCTCGCGTTGCGCCATCGCAAAGCGCGTGACCGAGTCCATCAGGCACAGCACGTCCTTGTCCTCGTCGCGGAAATACTCCGCGATCGCCAGCGTCAGATAGGCTGCCTGCCGCCGCATCAAGGCGGGTTCATCCGACGTCGCCACCACCACGACCGAGCGCGCCAGACCCTCGTCGCCGAGATCCTCCTGCAGAAATTCCTGCACCTCGCGGCCGCGTTCGCCGATCAGGCCGATGATGGTGATGTCGGCATCGACATTGCGCGCCAGCATTGACAGCAGGACCGATTTGCCGACGCCGGAACCGGCGAAGATGCCGAGCCGCTGGCCGCGGCAGCAGGTCAGGAAGGTGTTGAGCGCGCGCACCCCGAGATCGAGCGGGAGGCCTACGCGCTTGCGCGAATGCGCCGGCGGCGGCGAGTTGCGGTACTGCATCGGCGACGGGCCCTGCAGCAAGGGCCCCTTGCCGTCGATCGGTTCCCCCATGGCGTTGATGACGCGGCCGAGCCAAGCCGGTGACGGCCGCACCTGGCTGGCCGCCGTGGCAATGACCGCCCGGCAGCCGCGCCTGACACCGTCGAGCCCGCCGAACGGCATGACGACGGCATTGCTGCCGGAAAAGCCGATCACCTCGGCCGGGATGAAACGGTTGCCGCCAGTGTCGATCACGATGCGGGCGCCGACCGACATCGCATGGATGGGCCCCGCGATCTCCACCATCAGCCCGCGCACGCCCACAACGCGGCCATATATATTGACGCCGTCGATATCGCCGATCTGCTCCGCGAGCGCCTTCATTGCGAAAACCTTAAGTTTCCGCGTTTTAGCCGGTCCCGCTTAACCTCGTGTTTACCCGCATCATTAATCATTGCGTCACTGTCTTTTGGTGACTGAGAGCGCTTGCCCGTCAGAAGAAGGGCGAAACGCGGGAGTCGGTTAGGTCCGTCTCTTAATCTGGAGCTTGAGTAGACATGGTGGAGAAAAGCTGCTTCCAAGCAATATCTTAGGGCGATTCGCTAAAAATTGCACTTAAAGAGCTTGCGAACCGGAATCAGATTTTGTTAACCATATGTCTGTCAGGATCCGAATCAGTTGTTAAAGGCGTTTTGAGTGCCGCAAGTGCGGCCGACCTGACGCCCGGAGCGGCGGACTAAAGGGGACTGGCATGCGCGTTTTGCTGATTGAAGATGACAGCGCTGTCGCGCAGTCGATCGAGCTGATGCTCAAATCCGAGAGTTTCAACGTCTATACGACGGACCTCGGAGAGGAAGGCGTCGACCTCGGTAAGCTCTACGATTACGACATTATCCTTCTCGACCTGAATCTGCCCGACATGTCCGGCTACGACGTGCTCAAGCAGCTCCGGGTATCCAAGATCAAGACCCCCATTCTGATCCTCTCCGGCCTCGCCGGCATCGAGGACAAGGTCAAGGGTCTCGGCGTCGGCGCCGACGACTACATGACCAAGCCCTTCCACAAGGACGAACTGGTCGCCCGCATCCACGCCATCGTGCGCCGTTCCAAGGGTCATGCCCAGTCGGTCATCCAGACCGGCGATCTCGTCGTCAACCTCGACACCAAGACGGTCGAAGTCGGCGGCCAGCGCGTGCACCTGACCGGCAAGGAATACCAGATGCTGGAGCTGCTCTCGCTCCGCAAGGGAACCACCCTCACCAAGGAAATGTTCCTCAACCACCTCTATGGCGGCATGGACGAGCCCGAGCTGAAGATCATCGACGTCTTCATCTGCAAGCTGCGCAAGAAGCTCGCCAACGCCTCCGAAGGCCGCAACTTCATCGAAACCGTGTGGGGCCGCGGCTACGTGCTGCGCGAGCCGCACGAGGCGGACGAGCGCATCCCCGCCTGATCAGGGTTCAAAGCGAGCCACACGGCTCACTCCTCCCGAGGACCCCGCCGCAAATGGCGGGGTTTTTGTTTGGGCAGATGGCTTTGTGGCCCGTCGGGATGATTGCGGCTCCGAAGTCCTAGTCTAAGCGCCCGACGCGGTTGATATCTCGCCGAGGGTGGCCTTCTCGGCGTCGCTCACCTTGACTCCAGCTCCCCGGAGGCCGCTGGGCTCGGCCGCGGTGATGGCCATACCGACGATCATCGGGTTCTCCAGCAGCAGCGTCCACTGATCCTTTGAGACTTGTCTTGGCAGACATTGATCTTACGAGTGCGCAAAGCCGCCGCTTGTTGCCAGCGGTCCGCGCAGGCCGGACGGTACGACGTTCTGAAATTCAGGACCGCGCGAGCGCGTCGAGCTTGCCTCGAAGCTCATCAATCGCCGGCTTCGCAACATCGCCAGCGCCGGGCGTCGCCAGCACCTTGTCACACATCTGGTTGATCGTGGGGGTTGCGGCCACAATCAGCTTTACGATGGTGCTCTTTCCTTCAGGAGAAAGCTGCGTCGCGCGGGAGCTGACGTCATTCAATTGAGCTGCTGCCTCCCTCAGCTTGGGTAGGGCAGCCTGGGCCGATGCGGCATCGGTGATGCCGGGAAGCACGGTCCTGATGGACACAACCGACGCGTTGATCTGGTTCGCCAGATTCATTCCTCCGACCGTCAAATCCGTCGGCGCCACCCCAACGGTTCCGGTCGCGGTCCGCGTCGTGGAGGGAGGCGACACCTGAGCGACTGTGTCTTCCCCTGAACGGCCAAGGGCGAACCAGATCAGACCACCCAACACCACCGCGGCGACCAACCAGTAGGGCCATTGCGGTACCACTGATCTGCTGGCCATCGCAGAAGCCGCCTGACCAGCCCCGGAAATGGTCCGCTCCGAAGCCTCTGCAACTCGGCCGCCAGCCGCGCTGGCTGCCGCCAGGCCGCTGCGCAAGCTTCCAGTCGCTCCGTCAATGAGACCAGCGGCACTCCACTGGCCGGCGAGACCGGACGGTATTGCCGCAGCGATCTGATCCTTCTGTGAAGTGAGAAGAGACACCAGCCCGCTTGCGTCGAGACCCGCGGTGCGTTGCTGCTGACCTAACGCACCAAGGACCAGGGGGCCAAGCATGCTGAGCATCGATTTGCTGGTGTCCTCACCTATCCCGGCAAACTTGCCTATCGTCTGTGCCATTGTGTCCAGCGTTCCGCCTCCGAACAGGTCCGAAAGCATGTTCGATCCTGTTTCCGCTAGCGAGTTCTGGCCGGAACCGCCGATAAGATTCTTGAGGCTCTCAAGCGCCCCTGACTGCTGTGTCAGCGTGTTGGTGAGCTGGCGTGCCCCATTGGGAGTGGAGGCAACGTCAGCGAAGCTTGCAAGAAGCGCGGGAATCGCACCCGCGATGGCTTTTTGCGCAACATTGCGATCAAGACCCAGAGCAGAAGCGATCTTCGCTATCATGTCCGGCGTAAGGCATTGCATCACTACAGAGACCAAATTCGTGACCATGGCGATCCTCCTGAGCAGAGTGCAGGTATTTTCTCAGGTAGTTCGTCCAGCCTGAATTGTGTCTCCAAAGTTTAATCACCTTATATTACAACCTTGCCGGGTTCCACAAAAGCTGCGACGATTTGGGAGAACGACTTGGAACGGCGTTCATATCCCCGCCTGACCCACGGCTTGTGACGAGCCGCACGGCTCACTCCTCCCGACTGGACCCCGCCGTTTTTTGTTTTGGGCGGAGTTTTTATTGGGATTGAACCGCCTGGTCCTATGCGCCGACTGACAGATCGTGCGAACCTTTCGGAACGCGCGAGTCGGGGCAGTTTCGATGATCCTTCAATCCCTTGCCGGGCTGCCGGCGTTCCTGGCCTATTTCTGCACGGCAATCACAGCCGTGGTGGCCTACCTCTTCGTCTATACCCGCGTCACGGCGCACAACGAGTTCGATCTGATCCGGGCCAATGAGCCGGCCGCCGCCATTGCGCTGGGCCTGAGTCTGCTCGGTTTCGTGTTGCCGCTGGTCAGCGCCATCGCCCATTCCGCCAATGTCTGGGATTGCCTGATCTGGGCCGGGATCGCGCTGATCGTGCAGATCATTGTCTATTATCTCGTCAGGGTTCCGGTGCCGAACCTGTCGAAGCGGATCGCTTCCGGCGAACTCGCCGCCGCGATCTGGCTCGGGCTGGCCTCGCTCGCCGCCGGCGCCCTCAACGCCGCCTGCATGATCTACTGATCATGGCCCACAATTCAGAGCACGAATTCGGCAAGCGCAAGCCGGTCTCGGTGCCGGCATCGCCGCGTCCCGCTCAGCCGCCGGCGAAACGTTCGGGCCACGTTGCGCTGCTGCTGATGGGCACGTTTGCGGTCGGCAGCGCCGCCTACACGCTGATGCCGAGCCGCAATTGCGAGCCATCGCCGAACGCGGCCTCGCCGTCGTACCAGCAAAGCAATACCGAATGCTCGTCGCGCAGTTCTTCATCCAGCAGCCACGGCGGCTCCAGCGGCGGCTCGTCGCGCAGCAGCTACTATTCGAGCGATTCATCCTCGAGCCATTCATCCTCGGGCACCTCCGATTCCGGCTCGCACAGCGCGCAGCGCGGCGGCTTCGGCTCGTTCGGCCACGCCGTCGGCTTCTCCGGCGGCTGAATTCATGCAGCGCATCTCCTGCCCCGAACGCGACGACTGGCGTGCCACCGCCGAAAGCATAGGCTTCACTTTTCACACCATCAACGGCGAGCGCTATTGGGACGAAAGCGCCTATTACGCGTTCACGCTGAACGAGATCGAACGGCGGATCGAGGCGCCCACCGGCGAGATCGAGGCGATGTGCCTCGAACTGGTCAGCCGCGTGATCAACGATGAAAAACATCTGCGCCGGTTGAAAATACCCGAAGCCTTCTGGCCGCTGCTGTCCGAGAGCTGGCGGCGCCGCGACGCCAGCCTCTATGGCCGGCTCGACCTGAGCTACGACGGCTGGAGCCCGGCGAAACTGCTGGAGTACAACGCCGACACCCCGACCTCGATCTTCGAAGCGGCGGTTTTCCAGTGGACCTGGCTCGAACAGGCGATGGAGCGCAACATCATCCCGAAGCGCGCCGATCAGTTCAATTCAATCCATCAGCGTCTGATCGACGCCTGGAAAAAACGCAGCGGCGCGAAGCATCTGCATCTCGCCGGGATGACCGACAATTCCGAGGATGCCGGCACGCTGGCCTATCTGGAGGACACCGCGAGCCAGGCCGGATTGCTGACCACGCTGATGGATATCAAGGACGTTGGACTGGGCGGTGATGGCCGCTTCGTCGATCTCGACGATCGCGGAATTGAGCTCGCCTTCAAGCTCTATCCCTGGGAATGGATGTTCCGCGACAAGTTCGGTGCAAAACTCGCGACCGCGCCGACACGCTGGATCGAGCCGCCCTGGAAAGCGATCCTTTCCAACAAGGGCATTCTGCCGCTGCTATGGGAGATGTTTCCGAAGCACCCCAATCTGCTGCCGGCCTATTTCGAGGACGATCCGAAGGCGGCCATGCTCGGCTCCTCGTTCGTGCGCAAGCCGCTCTATTCGCGCGAAGGCGCCAACGTCGCGCTCGTCAGCGCCGGCACCACGCTGATGGAACAGCAAGGCCCGTACGGGGCGGAAGGATTTATCCGGCAGGCTTTCGCGCCGCTGCCGAGCTTCGCCGAGCAATACCCGGTGATCGGAAGCTGGCTGGTTGATCACACGCCATGCGGCCTATCGATCCGCGAGGACGAGAACCCGATTACCGGCAACACGTCACGCTTTCTGCCACACGCGATCGTGTAGCGCGGCGTGCCGGCAGACGGGGCGAAGAACGGGCTCAGCGCGCCGCGGCGACGGCCCGCATGGTTTGCGGCACCAGGGTCGACGCCCCCACCCGAATCACCGGCGCGATGTTCGGACGATAAAGTCCGCGGCGCTCCGGATAGGGCTTGAAGGTGTTGGTGATGCCGACCACGGATTCGGCCGCGCCCAGCGCCAGCACGCCATCGGGCTCCAGCATCCGGGAGAGCCGCTCGAAGATATTGGTCTTGGTATTCTGATCGAAATAGATCAGCACGTTGCGGCAGAAGATGATGTCGAACACGCCGAGATGGGAGAAGTCCTGCAGCAAATTGAGCTGACGATGCTGCACCATGCTGCGGATCTCGGCGTTGATCTGCCAGAGTTCGCCGTTCTGGGTGAAATACTTCACCAGCAACCCGATCGGCAGTCCGCGCTGCACCTCGAACTGGCTGAAGATTCCTGCCTTCGATTTTTCCAGCACCGCCTGCGACAGGTCGGTCGCGACGATCTCGGTGCGCCAGCCCGACAGCAATGGTCCGGCCTCCTTCAGGCACATTGCGATCGAATACGGCTCCTGTCCGGTGGAGGATGCCGCGCACCAGATGCGCAACGAGCGGCGGGACGCACGCGCCTGCACCATCGCCGGGATGACGGCCTCCCGCAAATGATCGAACGGAATCTTGTCGCGGAAGAAGAACGTCTCATTGGTGGTCATCGCCTCGACCACCTCCGCCGTCAGCGCTTCCGCCCCGCTCTTCATCTTCGCGACGAGTTCGGAAATTCCCGGCAGGCTGGACTTGCGCGCCAGCGGCAGCAATCGGCTTTCGACCAGATATTGCTTGTCGGCGGACAGATCGAGCCCGGAGCGCTCTTTCAGAAGCTTACGCAGATACTCATAGTCTGAAGGCGTCACGAACGATCTCCCGAAAACAACCGAACCAGTTTTGGCGCGATCTGATTGAGCGGCAGGACCGCCGCGCAAATACCTGCATTGGCAGCCGCGCCCGGCATGCCCCACACCACGCTTGACGCTTCGTCCTGGGCAATCACGCTGCCGCCGGCAGCGACGATGTCCTTGCCGCCGCGCATGCCGTCGGAGCCCATGCCGGTCAGAATCACCGACATGATGCCGCCCTGCCAGACGTCGATGGCGGAATTGAACAGCGGATCGACCGCGGGCTTGCAGAAATTCACCGGCGGCCCGTCGTCGAGCGCGATCGCAGTATCGGTGCCGTGGCGTACCACGCGCATGTGGCGGCCGCCCGGTGCAAGATAGATCCGGCCGGGCTTGACGATCTCGCCATCGATGGCCTCATGCGCCGGCCGGCGGCTCGCGCGCGCCAGGTGCTCGGCGAGAATTGTGGTGAAGGTCGGCGGCATATGCTGGGTGATCAGCACCGGAAAACGATCGATCACCGGGCCGATGTCGGCGACCAGCGTCATCAGGGCCTGCGGGCCACCGGTCGACGAGCCGATCAGGAGCACCCGCGGCGCCAGCATGCTGAAGGGCCGGCGCGCCAGTTGCAGTTGCGCAACCGGATGGACCGACACTTCGCGTGCCCGCTCGGGGGCCGGCGCCATCGACGGGCTCGCGGCAGGCGACGCACGCCGGCGGGCCCTGGCGCCCAGATGACGAATCTTCTGAATCAGATCGTGGTGGAAGGTCTCGGCGGCGGAGGCCTCGCGCGTGCTTTCCGGCTTTGGAATGTAGTCGGACGCACCTAGCGAAAGCGCCTTGAAGCTGATCTCCGCGTTGCGGCGGGTCAGCGTCGACGCCATGATGATGACGAGGTCGCGCTTTTTCGCCAGCAGTTGCGGCAGCGCCGAAATGCCGTCGAGCTCCGGCATTTCGATATCGAGCACGGCAACGTCGGGCTTGATGCGTTCGATCTGGTTGACAGCGTCGAGACCGGTTCGCAACGAGGCCGAGACCTCCATGTCCGGTTCGGCGCCGATCCAGCGTGAGATCATCCCGCGGATCACGACGGAGTCGTCGACCACCATGACGCGCAGCTTGTCCTGCCGTGTCGGGATTGGCGGTGGAGACTTCGTTAACGCAACACTCATTACTTCACCCGACCCAACTCAAACGGCACACTTACAAAACAACGCCGAAGGCCGTTGAGCCGCCGGGATCGCATACGCGAGGATCAGAGCAGGCCGACTTCCTGGAACTTCGCGGTCACGATGTCCTTGTCGAACGGCTTCATGATGTACTCGTTGGCGCCGGCATGCAGCGCACGCGCAATGTGTGCGACGTCGTTTTCGGTGGTGCAGAACACCACCTTGGGCGCATCACCGCCGGGCATGCGGCGCAGATTACCGAGGAATTCGTAGCCGTCCATTACAGGCATGTTCCAGTCGAGCAGAACCGCCTCAGGCATCGCGCGCTTGCAGACTTCAAGCGCCTTCTCGCCGTCCTCGGCCTCGACGATTTGAAAGTCGAGACCTTCGAGAATGCGCCGCGCGACCTTTCGGATGACGCTCGAGTCATCAACGACCAGACATGTTTTCATTTTAGGTCTCCAATTGCACCAGATCCCAAGAGGGACGTTTCCATTCCAGGTTCGGTCTTCATGCCACCATCAGGTCCGGCACGATTTCGAGAACGCGATCGACGTCGAGGACGACCATGAGCTGGCCGTCGAGACGGTGGACGCCGCCGGCGAGCTTGGCCATGCGGGGATCGAGGTTGACGGGGTTTTCCTCGCGGCCGTTATCGTGGAGTTTCAGGACCTCGCCGATCTGGTCGATCAGGAGGCCGTAGGACTCGCCGCGCAGATCGACGCCGACCGCCATCGGCGGCTTGCCGTCGTCGTTCCTGGGCAGGCCGAGGCGGGCGCGCATGTTGACCACGGTGACGATGCGGCCGCGCAGGTTGAGCACGCCGGCGATCTCGGCGGAGGACAGCGGCACCCGGGTCAGCCGTTCCGGCATGAACACGTCCTGCACCCGCGAGATCGGCAGGCCGAACAATTGCCCGCCGATCACGGCGGTGACGTATTCGGCCACGGTGCCCTCGATGGTCTCGGTCTTGGTTGTCATGGTCTTGCTTCCTTATGCCCCGGCCAAGCCCGCTTACGCCGCGTGCCGGGTCTCGGCGGTCTGTTCCTTCAGCGCCGCGATCAGGCCGGGACGGTCGAACTTGGCGACGTAGTCGTGGAAGCCGGCCTGCCGCCCGCGCTCGATCGCCGCCGGCGACACCAGCGAGGACAGCGCGATGATCGGCATCGTGCTCAGATTGTTGTCGGCGCGGATCACCTCGGCGAACTCGAAGCCGTTCATGTCCGGCATCTCGATGTCGGTCAGCACCACGTCGAAGCTGTGGCCCGAGCGCAGCGCGGAAAGCCCCTCCTGCGCGTTGACCGCGACCCGCACCTTGTAGCCGGCCGCCTTCAAGACCGGGGCCAGCATGTTGCGGAAGAAGGCACTGTCGTCGACCAAGAGCACCGACTGCGCCGTCGATGACGCCCGCATCTCCTTGCGCGAGAACCAGTCGGCAAACGCCATCGGCAGGAAATGGCCGACGTCGATCACCTCGGTGGCCTGGCCCTTGATCACCGCGGAACCCAGGATGCCGTCCTGCTGGCCGGCGACCTCGATGTGCAGCCGCTCCTCGACGATGTCGATGATCTCGTCGACCACGAGCCCCATCGAGCGGCCGTCGTCGGCGAACACCAGGATCGGCTGCGAGCCGGAGGTCTGGACGGTGACCCCGTTCATCTGCACCAGCGGCATCAGCTGCTCGCGGTACTGCACCATGTAGCGGCCGTTACTGAGCTCGATCTTGTCGGTGGCGATCTCCTCCAGCCGGGTGACGAGGCCGAGCGGCACCGCCTTGGGCTGCGCGGAACCGGCGCGGAACACCAACAGCGAGGTGAGCTGTTCGCCGGACATCGCATGCGCGGCGGAGGCTTCATCGGCCATCTCATGGGCCGAGGAACCGGAGGCGCCGAGCGCCTTGGCAATGCCGTTGGGGTCGATGATCATGATGACCGCGCCATCGCCCAGAATGGTGTTGCCGGAGAACATGTCGATGTGCCGCAGCTTGGTCGACATCGGCTTGACCACGATTTCTTCGGTGTGGAACACGCCGTCGACCACGATGCCGAAGGTCTGGCTGCCGACCTGCGTCACCACGATAAAGCCGTTCTCGGGGTCGCTGGAGGAGCCGTCATCGATCTTCAGGAGCTTCTTCAGGTGCATCAGCGGCAGCAGCTTGTTGCGCAGCCGCAGGACCGCGGTGTCCTTGATGCGCTCGATGCGGTGTTCGGAGTTGGCGCGGGCGCGCACCAGCTCGACCACCGAGAGCTGCGGGATCGCAAAGCGGTCGCCGGCGGCCTCGACGATCAGCGCCGAGACGATCGCCAGCGTCAGCGGGATCTTGATGGTGACGGAGGAGCCCTCGCCGGCCACGCTCTTGATGTCGATGGTACCGCCGATCTGGTCGATATTGGTGCGCACCACGTCCATGCCGACGCCGCGGCCGGAGACCGAGGTGACGGTGGCCGCGGTGGAGAAGCCCGGCGCGAAGATGAACTTGTGGATCTGGGCCTCGGTCATCTTCTCCAGCTCGGCCTCGCTGACGAGACCGTTCTGCAGCGCCTTGGCCTTGATCCGCTCGGTGTTGAGCCCGCGGCCGTTGTCGGCGATGCAGATGATGATGTGGCCGCCCTCGTGATAGGCCGACAGCCGGATGGTGCCCTGCTCGCCCTTGCCGCTGGCCAGCCGCTCGGCCGGGGTCTCCAGGCCATGGTCGGCGGAGTTGCGCACCATGTGGGTCAGCGGATCCTTGATCAGGTCGAGCACCTGGCGGTCGAGCTCGGTGTCGGCGCCGTGCATCTCCAGATCGATCTGCTTGCCGAGTTCGCCGGAGAGGTCGCGCACGATCCTGGGCAGCTTCTGCCAGGCATTGCCGATCGGCTGCATCCGCGTCTTCATGACGCCTTCCTGCAGTTCGGCGGTGACGTTGGAGAGCCGCTGCAGCGGCACCTTGAACTCGGTGTCCTCGTTGCGGCGGGAGATCTCCAGCAGCTGGTTGCGGGTCAGCACCAGCTCGGAGACCATCGTCATCAGATGTTCGAGCGTGTCGACGTTGACGCGGATCGACTGGTTGGCGATCTTGTCGGCGACCTCGCCGTCGGCCTCCATGGCCGCGGCGCGCTTGGCCGGCTTGGGCTTGACGATTTCTTTGGCGACTTCCTTGGCGCCTTCCTTGACTTCCGGCTCGGGCTGTTGCGCAACCGGCGCGGGCTTCGGCGCGACGTCGGTTTCGGTCTCGCGGAAGGCGCGCTCGAGGTCGTCGAGCGAGACTTCGCCGGGACGTAAGGGGCGTTCCAGCACCTGGTCGACCAGCGTGCCTGCCGTCACCGCGGGCGGAGCCGGCGGCGCGGCGACCACGGGCGCGGCCTCAGCCACGGCTTCGGCATGCCGGGCGCCTTCGGCCATCGCATGCAGCTTCTCGATCAGGTCTTCGTCGGTGCCTTCGGGCTCGGTCTCGGTGGCCTCCAGCCCGGCGAGGATTTCCTTGATGCGGTCGATCGAGGACAGGATCAGCGTCACGGCCTCGGCCTTGACCGGCATGCCGTCGCGGAATTTGCCCATCAAGGTCTCGCCGGCATGGGCGAGCGCCTCGAGCCGCGGCAGGCCTAGAAAGCCGCAGGTGCCCTTGATGGTGTGGACCAGCC
Organism: Bradyrhizobium sp. AZCC 2176; assembly: GCF_036924645.1. Taxonomy (NCBI): domain Bacteria; kingdom Pseudomonadati; phylum Pseudomonadota; class Alphaproteobacteria; order Hyphomicrobiales; family Nitrobacteraceae; genus Bradyrhizobium; species Bradyrhizobium sp. AZCC 2176. The sequence goes on from NZ_JAZHRX010000001.1 coordinate 1,119,018, forward strand.
GGAAGATGTTATCGAGAATCTTCGCGTCGCTCGGGTCCTGCTCGAACCGCACCAACTGATTGTCGACCGTATCCAGGCTCTCGCTGGTTTCGGTCAGGAACTCCCGCAACAGATCATCCATGAAACTGGCCTTCGTACGCACCGGCACGCGACATCGACGCGCCCTACGGAACGAGGCCAGCTTCTATGCAAAGCGTTTAATATTGGTTGAGCAAATGGAAAAGAACGGGATCAACAAAGAGATAAGACGGCCGAAATGGATTCTGCCGCCCGATTTCAACCGTTGGTTAACCATGTTTGCGCGTTGGCGCGCTTTAGGCCGCGGTGACGACCACCTTTTCGCCGTCGGGCGCAAGCGTCACGCTGAGTCCGCAGGCCTGCGCCAACAGCCGCGTATAGTAAGGCTGCACTGCGTGCGCATCGACGGACGCCGTCGAATTCACGCTCAAGAGATCGGCGATGTTCTGCGGCAGGCGGGCGTTCAGCCCCGAAGACGTGACGCGAAAACTCATCGTCTCGCCGTCGCCGATCGGATCGATCGTCAGCGTGCCGCCGCGCGGGATCGTCTGCTGCGCGATGATCAGCATGTTCAGCAGCAGCTTGACGCGGTTCTTCGGCAGCAGGAGGCGCGGCAGATTCCAGGTGATGGTGATCTTGCCGTCCTCGATGTGGCCCCGCGCCATGGTCTGGGCATCGCCGAGATCGATCTGCGCGCCCGCCGATCCCGCCGCGCCGAACGCCAGGCGGCAGAACTGCAATCGGGCGGACGCGGTCTTGGCGCTCTTGCGGATCAGATCGAGCGCGAAATCGCGGTCTTCGGGTTTCGGATTGTCATCGAGCACCTCAAGCCCATTGACGATGGCGCCAACCGGGCTGATGAGATCGTGACAGACGCGCGAACACAACAGCGCCGCAAGTTCGAGGGTGTCGGGAGCCGGACCGGGAGACGAAATGCCAGACATCATGGGTTCCTGGAAAGCCACCGGCTCGCAAATTGCTGGCGGGCAGTTACGAATCACGCGTGCTTATCGGTTGATACACTGCGCAGCCCCCTGCTGCCAGCACGGGGCGGCAATGGTAAGGCAGGACGAACAGCAAATAGGCCAAGCTCATGAATGAGGCACGCCCCGTACTTGATCGCGACGCTGCCGCGGCCCTGATCGAACCGCTGACCGAGATCGTGATCCGGGCCGGCATCGCCATCCTTGCCATCAATCGTTCCGCCATGAAGGTCGGCGGCAAGAGCGACGGATCGCCGATAACGGAAGCGGATTTGGCGGCCGACCGCATCATTGCCGAGGGCCTGACGCAGGTAGCGCCAACAATACCGTCGTTGTCGGAAGAGCGCGTCCAGCCCGGTATGCTGCCCCACAAGGAAAGCTTCTTCCTGATCGACCCACTCGACGGCACCAAGGAATTCGTCGCCGGCCGCAAGGAATTTACCGTCAATCTGGCGCTGGTAACCCACGGCGCGCCATTGCTCGGCATCGTCAGCGCTCCGGCCCTCGGGCTGGTCTGGCGCGGTCTTGTCGGCCGCGGCGCGGAACGGCTGACACTTGGGCAGGGCAAACTTGGGCAGGGCAAACTTGGGCAGGGCAAACCGCTGATCGAACCGGTGCGCACCCGGCCCTGCCCGCCGCGGGGAGAACCGTGGACCGTGGCGGTCAGCCGGCTGCATGGCGATGCCAGGACCGAAGCCTTCATTGCGGCAAGGCCGGGCGCGGTACGGTGCGAACTCGGCTCGGCGGTCAAATTCGGCCGGGTGGCCGAAGGCGCGGTCGATATCTATCCGCGGCTGTCGCCGACCTCGGAATGGGATGTGGCCGCGGGCCATGCGGTCGTCACGGCCGCCGGCGGCCGGATCACGGATTCAAGCGGCGCGGCGCTGGTCTTCGGCACGGGGCGGAAGGATTTCATCGTGCCGGAATTCATCGCCTGGGGCGATCCGAACGCGGCCGTTTGAGCTTCGTAGCCGCTCGCAATTACTGCGCCAGCCCCTGCTCCAGCATCGGCCAGCGCGCGGTGGCATCTTTCAGGAAACGTGCCGGCTCGGCGGCGAACGCATCGCGGTTTTGCTCGCGGCCGAACAGATAGAGCCGCTGACCCACGACCACCCAAAAGCGCGGATTGCCCGCGTACGTGACCCCTCGTCCCAGATCGACCGGGTCGTAGCCGCCGAACTGGGGCCCGTAGATTTCCGGATGCGCCACGAAGGAGGCGCGATTGCCTTCGTTGCGGAAACGCCAGACGGCGCCGGCTTCGCGGGCCTCGAAGTCGGGCAACCCCTGAATCGCCATGGACTCGGTAAAATAGGCGACGGGATCGAAGCCTCCGATGGCGAGGCCGGAATAGCGGTTCACCACCACCCGTTCGGTGGTCGAGGCGCACGCGGCAAAATCAAGGCTGAGCGCAGCAAAAAAGCCTGCCAATAAGGCAAAAAGGGCTATTCCGGGGCGCCACCCGTATCTTTCCTGCCGTTGTGCCGTCGTTGTCTGAATTGGTACCAATTGCACCGCTGATTTTCCTTGGCCGATGGCAGGAAGCCTGAAAGGGTGGATTTGTGTCGTCATATCGAAGCGCCGAAAATGCCGTTGTGCCGTCATAGTTGATGCCGATAACATTGCGAGTCGAGGGGACACTGGGCGCAACCTAGAGCCATGCTTGTTGGCGTCAGGTTAAGGCGGCGGCCAGAATTCGATGCCAGGGGTTCTTTCATGACGTTTGCTTCACGCCTTGCCGCGGTGACGTTCGCCGCGCTGATGTGCTGGACCGTGCCGGCTTCTGCACAGCAGGTGCAGCCGGCACAACAGGTTCAGCCGGCGCCGTTGCCGCCGCCGCAGCGCCAGCCGGGGCCCGAGACCTTTGGACCCGACGAACTGGTTTCGGCCGGGCACAAGTTCTTCGGCAACGTCTCGCGGGGGCTGGCGTCGGTCATCGAGCGCGCGGTCAGCCAATGGGGGCTGCCCAACGGCTATGTGCTCGGCGAGGAAGGCTCAGGCGCTTTTGTGGCCGGCCTGCGGTATGGCGAAGGCACGCTCTACACCAAGAACGCTGGCGACCTCAGGGTCTACTGGCAGGGGCCGTCGGTCGGCTTCGACTGGGGCGGCGACGGCGCGCGCACCATGACGCTGGTCTACAACCTGCCCGCCACCAACGCGATCTATCAGCGCTTCGTCGGCATCGACGGCTCCGCCTATATCGTCGGCGGCTTCGGCATGACCGCGCTCACCGCCAACAACATCGTGCTGGTGCCGATCCGCTCCGGCATCGGCCTGCGGCTCGGCGCCAATGTCGGCTATCTCAAATACACGCCGCGCGCGACCTGGAACCCGTTCTGAGCCGGTTTCCGGATATCCACACGCGTCTCGTCCGGTAGATTCAGGTTAACGCGGCAATGGGCTGGCGTTGCCCCGGCGCGGCGTGGCATTGTGATTAACGATTCCTTGTCTGTGCGGAGTGACCATCCATGATCGAACCGATCATGTATCTGGCGATCGGTTTTCTGGTCTCCATGCTGTTCGGTCTGATGATCGTGCCGCTGGTGCATAACCGTGCGGTGCGGCTGACGACGCGGCGGCTCGAGGCGGCAACCCCGCTGTCGATGGCCGAGATCCAGGCCGACAAGGATCAGTTGCGCGCGGAATTCGCCATGTCGGCGCGGCGGCTCGAAATGAGCGTCGAGCAGCTCAAGAACAAGACCACCAGCCAGCTCGCCGAACTCGGCAAGAAGAGCGACGCGATCAACCGCATGAAGATCGAGCTCGGCGAAAAGAACGCCACGATCTTCTCGCTCGAAGCACGCGAGAAGGCGATGAAAGAGCAGTTGCGCGCCACCGAAGAGGAATTCGCGGCCAAGACCGAACTGTTGCGTAACGCCGAAGCGGCGCTGACCGACAAGCAGGGCGAGCTCGCCAGGATCAATCACGAATTGAACGACCGTTCGATGACGGCGGACAGCCGCCAGGTCGAACTGGTCGCGGTGCGCACGCAGATCGAGCAACTGAGAGGCCGCGTCGGCGACGCCGAAAAGGAATTTTCGGCGACGCAGGCCCGCCTCGCCCAAGAGCGCGCCGACTCCGAGCACGCGACACGCGAACTGACCGAAGCGCGCAGCCGCGTCGAAAATTTGAGCCAGCGCGTCACCGATCTCGACCGGCAATTGATCGTCCAGGTCAAGGAAGCCGAGATGCTCGGCACCCGCGTCAGCGACCTCGAAACGCGGCTGGCGACGCAAGGCAAGATCCTTGCCGAACGCGAATACGAAAACAACCAGCTCCGGCAGGCGAACGAAAATGCCGAACGCGCCGCGCGCGAACTGCGCGAGGAGATCGCGGCGATGAGCGGCGGCAAGTCGCCGGTCGTCGAGAAATTGCGCAGCGAGAAGGCCGCGGTCGAGGAGCAGCTTCGTGTCGCCCGCGACGAGCGCGCAAAACTGCAGCGTGACATCAACGCGATGCAGCAGCAGGCTGAAAGCTCCTGGGCGACCGAGCGGATGGAAAACGCGCTGCTGCGCGAGCGCATCAACGACATCGCCGCCGAAGTGGCAAAACTCGCCATGCAGCTCGAAGGTCCGAATTCGGCGATCGAAGCGATGCTGGCGGCGGAACCAACCCCGGCCAAGCCTGCCAACGACGTCGCAGGTACCGCAGCCGTCTCGGAAGGCGGCGGGACGCTCGCCGAGCGCATCCGCGCGCTGCAATCCCACGCTTCCCGCGCCCGCCAGCAGGGGGCGTAATTCCCCCGACCTCTCGTGAAAACGCGACGTCACGGCCCGACTGATCGCTTGACACTATAGGCCCGTACTTCGTAAATCGCGGGCTCTGACGGGGCTTGTTGTTCGCCCAAAATCCCGGACGCATAGCTCAGCGGGAGAGCGTTCCCTTCACACGGGAGAGGTCCAAGGTTCGATCCCTTGTGCGTCCACCATTCAAAGCCCCGCCGTGCCGGGGCTTTTGCATTTTTGGGCCGGATCTCATTCGGCAATGTCGGCAGGAACGGGCAGAACGAAGCGGCAACAGGTGGGGAAAGTCCCGGGGGCTTGCCGCGCCATGTTCCGGGATTAAGCTGTTTGCTTGAACGCGAGAAGAGCCTCAGCAGGCAGCGCCCCGAGACCTATTATGCGCCCGGTTCAATCCGGCGCACCGGCTTGGAAGCGGCTTCTCGTCGGCTAACGGAAAGAAGGCATGCAAAAGGGAAGAAAGCTGATCCTTGTGGCAAGGCTCAGGAGGCAAGATGAGCCGCTTTATCGCCTCACTGCCGGCAGATGCGCGGGAGCTCCTTGAAAGGGACCTGGAGGTTATCCAGCTTCCAAAAGGCCAACTGCTCTATCGGATTGATGAACCGGTCACGCATGTGTTTTTTCCTCACGGGGGACTGATCTCGCTCGTTGTTATGATGGAGTCAGGTCAAACCGCCGAGGTATCGTTGATCGGCCGTGAAGGACTCGTTTGCTCCGGGATCGTTCTGGACATTCAAGACGCCATCGATCAGGCAACAGTTGAAGTTGGCGCCACTGCGTCCTGCATGACTTCGGAATCATTCATCCGCGCATATCGTTCCAACGAAAAACTGCGCACCATCGTGAACCGGCATCATGCGATGTTCATCGCCGAGGGTCGTCAATCGGCGGCATGCAATGCGATCCATCACGTCAGCCAACGCTTATGCCGTTGGCTGGCGAACGCTCGCGACCAATCTGGCGTAGATGATCTCCAACTTACGCAGGATTTCCTTGCTCGAATGCTGGGAGTTCAACGGACGACGATCAACCAAATCTGCGTCGATCTGAGTCACGAAGGCATCATCGACACCAGCCGCGGCCATATCACGATCTTGCATGTGGAGACTTTGCGGAGCCGGGCATGCGAGTGCTACGGCGTCCTCCGCAAACGCTTCACACGCCTGTTCCCGAACTGGCAGGAGCACGATTAGAGGCTCTCCTCGCAAGACGATCATGCCTCAGCGGAACAATTTACGGAAACGAGACGCCGACGAAAACGCAGGACGGCCGCGCACGAAGTTTCTGCAAGGCACAGGCTGACATGTGCCCGTTGAAGACAACGGCTCAATTTGACCGCATCGCCCAACCGAGTTGTATTGAACAGCAAGCGAGTTGGCAGCGGCCGGCATGCTTTTTATTGCTCGTCGGGCGTCCCGCCGTCGTCTTCGAGCAGGTTCAACGCTGTGTCGATTTGCTGCAGCAAGCGCTCTAGCTCTTCGCGCTCGTTCGGCCCCACATCTTCCTGCATCCGCTCCAGCAGTTGCTGCTTGCGCGCCAGGAGGTTTGCGAGCGTTGTCATGTTCGGGAACCGGCGTTCAGCAACTGCGCGACCGCTGTTACAAGCTGTGCAGGCGCAAACGGCTTCGCCAGAAGGATACTGTTCGGAACGCCGTGTGATGCCCATTCATCTGAAGGCGCGCCGGTCATGTAGATGACGGGACACCCGGGGTTGATTTCCCTGACCTGTCTCGCGACGTCCCAGCCGCTCATCCGACCCTTTAAGCTGACGTCGGTGACAACCGCCTTGTAGTCTTTGGTCCCGCCTTTGAACAAGGTCAGCGCTTCTTCACCCGACGACAAAATATCCGTTTCGAACCCGCCGTCGGTAAGTGCATCCTCCACGACGCCCTGAATTGGGTACTCGTCTTCAATGACGAGAATTAGGGGCAACTCAGACACGCGTTACTCCCCCCAGAACTCAATTGGTCTTGTCGAGAGGGTTAGTTCCGATGCCTGATTTGGTTCCATAGAAATGTTCTAACGGCGGCGTTGCCCTTGAGCCAAGCGACATTCCGGTGTGGTGCCTGCTCGTGATGTTCGGCCTCTTGATCGGGCACAGCGCAGGACCGCGCGTGACCGGCGGCACGCGGGTCGCGCAGAGATAGGGTTTAGATCAGATCCCCAGCAGCCAGATCGCGACGATGGTGCCTAGCGTTGCGAGGCCGCTGATGGTCCATCCGGTTGCGTAGGAAATGTTGTCGTCGTCGCCGGTGCCGCGCATTGCGTCGGGGCCGGTGCTTGCTGACCGCCACTGCATGGCATTGCTCCCGAAAGCCTGCCTGCAGCAATAACGTCGGCCCGGGTTCCCGGTTCCGCTCTATTTAGGGGCCGCCGGAGCGACGGCCCACGATACTGAGATCAGACGAAGGAAAGCCGGCGGGCGTCGGCCGGCGCGATTTCGTTTTCGTCGCCGACGATGATGGTGACTTTCCACCCTTCGCTGGCCCAGACCCGCGCTTTGGCAACCGCCACCAGCATGCTGCTTCGGTCCATCCTGACGGTCTCGTCCTTGCGTTCCGCCACGATCCTGTACGCCATGCCACACCCCCTACGCACATCGAACTACTGGGGAACGATGTTCCGTTACCGCTTTGGCCGCAATGGGCCGACAATTTGTCCAATCGGGGGCATGGTTAACGTCAGGTTAACGCCAGCGGGGGTCTTTTGGCCCCTATTTGGCGGCTTTCCGCACAACAAGCGCCGGTTTGGTGACGCCATCGAGCCCGGTCAGGATCAAAACCGTCAAAAGCGCGTTCTGTGGGCCGTACCAGGCGTTAACGGGCTTGTACCATTCGTTGCGCGAGTGCCAGTTGCCGCCCTCCCCGCCGCCGCCGATGGTGACGGCGGGGATGCCGAGCGACATCGCGACGTTGGAATCGGTGGAGGCACCGCCGAAGGTCGGGCGCGCACGCTTTGTCACAGCCGCAACCGCGTGCTGGGTGGCCTGTACGATCGGCGAATCCATCGCGACGATGCCGGCGGGACGGTCGCCGATCAGCTTGGCCTCCACCGTCATCTTGTCCGACTTCCAGCGCGCGTTTTCATCCGCCACCGCTTCCTTGACCAGTTCGAGCAGCCGCGCCTCGAGCTTGAGCAGCTCGTCGGTCGAGTTCGAGCGCATGTCGACGGCCATCCGCGCTTCGGCGGCGATGGCATTGACCGAGGTGCCGCCGCTGACGGTGCCAACGGTGAACGTGGTCTTGGGATCGGACGGCGGTTGCAATTCGGAGATTTTCGCAATCGCCCGGCCCATGGCATGGGTCGCGCTCGGCAATCCGAACTCCTGGAACGAGTGCCCGCCGGGGCCCTTGAAGGTGAACTCGTAGCGATGGCTGCCGGTCGCCTGGTTGACAACGCGCGTAATTCCGAGCCCGTCGATCGAGATGAAGCCGTCGATATCGGTGTGATCGCGGAACAGCGCCTTCACGCCGCGGAGATTGCCAAGCTCTTCCTCGCCGACCGTGCCGACGAACAGGATATCGCCTGTGGTCGCGATCTGGCTTTCGTTCATGACCTTGATCAGCGACAGCATCGCCGCAAGCCCGCGCGAATCGTCGCCGATGCCGGGCGCGACAATGGCGCCGTCCTTCTCCTTCACGGTAACGTCGGTGCCGTCGGGAAACACTGTGTCGAGATGCGCCGACACGACGAGCTTGGGCCGGCCGCCACCACTGCCCTTGCGCAGCGCGATCACATTGCCTTCGCCGTCGATGGCTGCATCCTTGAAGCCGAGCTCCTGCATCCGCTTCTGATAATATTCGGCGCGGACTTTTTCCTTGAACGGCGGCGCCGGGATTTCGGTGATGCGCTTCTGCTCGGCAAAGCTCCGCTCGTCGTCGGCCTTGATGTCGTCGAGCGTCTTGACGATTTTGGGATGGGCGAGAATGGCTTCCAGGTCAGGCGCGGGAGCCGCCTGCGCCAGAGCCCGCTGCACCAGCGCATGCTGCGCGACGGCGACAAAAGCAATGGCCAGGATCGATCGCGTGAGTGTCATCAAAAATCTCCGTATCCCATGCCTATCGCGCGCTTAATCCCGCATCCTTCAGCCGCCCCGCAAACCAGGCGGACAGGGCGTGGTCGAGAACGCCGCTGGTATAGACTTCCGTTACCGTGACCTGCTTCTTGTCCAGCGTCAGCAGCACACCGATCCAGTAGGCGAACCACAAATGCGGATCGGTCAGCGCGCGCAGCTTGTGCTGGTCATGCTCGAGCGGCTGGTGATTGGTAGATTTCCGTACCTCGACCGCGAGCAGATTGTTGGGAATGGCGCGCTGGTGCACCACGATGTCGGGGTAGATTGATTTGGCGAGATGATCGTCGCTGGAGACGGTCGTTCCGCGCGGCAGCCGCAGCGTCCGATCGCCCAGCCGGTCAAACTCGCAGTCGATTTCCCAGCCCGGGAACTGCTTTTCGAAATGCACCGCCAGCCGGTGCGTCAGCGCGCGCTCGCCGGCCTCCTTTTCGAGCAGAAAGGCCTCGTGCGCATAGAACTCGTGAAGTGCGGTGACGACCTTGGTCAGTTCGGTCTGCATGACGCCTCCCACGAAGGCTGGAGCAAGATCCGGAAAAGTGGCCACCGGTTTTCCCTCAGGACAAAACGCAGAGCGTTTTGCCCGGAGATCATGCTCAAATCAAAAACATAGCGCCGCCCTACATCTGCACTTCGATCAGCCGCGGTCCCGGTTCGGCAATGGCTTCCGCCAGCGTCTTGACGAAATCGTCGACATTGTCGACCGCGCGGCCGGGCACGCCCATGCCTTTGGCGAGGGCGACGAAGTCGACGGTCGGGCGGTCGATCTTGAGCATGTCGAGCGCGCGCTGGCCCGGCTCGCCGGCGCCGACGCCGTCGAACTCACCACGCAATATCTGGTAGATTCGATTGGCAAAAACAATCGTGACGACGTTGAGGCCTTCGCGCGCCTGCGTCCACAGCGATTGCAGCGTGTACATCGCGCTGCCGTCGCCGACCATGCAGATCACCTTGCGGTCCGGGCATGCCACCGCAGCACCGGTCGCGACCGGCGTCGAGAAGCCGATCGAGCCGCCCATGTTCTGCAGCCAGTCGTGCGGGGCGGCGGCCGCCGTCGGCGGAAAGAAACCGCGGCCGGTGGTGATGGATTCATCGACCACGATAGCGTTTTCCGGGATCGCCATCGCGATCGCCTGCGCGATCGAGGCATGCGTCAACGCGCCCGTCGGTTTGGCGAGCTCGACCAGCTTCTGCGGCTGCCGGTCGGCCGGCTGCGCGTGCAGCGCACCTGCCAGTGCCTCCAGCGCGGCGACGGAATTTTCGGCGCCCGAGGTCATGCGGTGCACCTCGCAGCCTTGCGGCTTCAGCATGCTCGGCTTGTTCGGATAGGCGAAGAACGCCACGGGGTCGTTGGCCTCGACCAGCACGATGTTCTTGAAATCCTTCAGGATCGGCAGCGCCTGCTCGATCACGTAAGGGATGCGGTCGATCGCGAAGCGGCCCTTGCCGCGCGCCATCCGCGGGTTGTACGTCTGGCCCATCACCTTGCAGCCGGTCTTGCCGGCGATCTGGGCGGCCAGCGCCAGACCGTGCTCGGTCAGCGCGCTGCCGGTCATCAGCAGCAGCGTCGACGCCCCACCGTTGCGCAGCACCTTGGCGGCATGGTCCACGGCCTGCGCGGAATAATTGGCGCGCTGGCTTTCCGCAGGCATCGGCGCAATGCCGTCGGCCTCGTTCCAGGCGGTATCGGCGGGCAGGATCAGCGTTGCGATCTGCGCCGGCGCGCTTTTGGCCGCGGCAATCGCGGCGGCGCCGTCGGCGGAAACGGATTTCGCATCCGGCGAGGTCCGTACCCAGGACGACATCGGCCGCGCCAGGCCTTCAATGTCTGATGTCAGCGGGGCGTTGTAGCCGATGTGGTAGGTCGCGTGCTGGCCGACGATGTTGACGATGCCGGAATTCGCCTTCTTGGCGTTGTGCAGGTTGGCCAGGCCGTTGGCGAGGCCGGGGCCGAGATGCAGCAGCGTCGACGCCGGCGTGCCCTTCATGCGGTAATAGCCGTCGGCGGCGCCCGTCACCACGCCCTCGAACAGGCCGAGCACGCAGCGCATCCCCTCGACCCGATCCAGCGCGGCGACGAAATGCATCTCCGAGGTGCCGGGATTGGTAAAGCAGACGTTCACGCCGCCTGCGACCAATGTCCGCACCAGACTTTCCGCACCGTTCATCGTCTCATTCCCCTTCGCGACGTTTTCGTGAGCTGCTCACGATCAATCATTCTTCACACGTTTCGTCAAAGGTTTAGCCGCACAATGCAGCCATCGCTTAGGGCATGTTGCCTTTTTTAACCGCCGCGTTTGAAAATGGCTGTGGTCACATGCTCGTTGCTTGCAGGATCGCCGCAATTATGGCCTGTGTCCTTTTCATATTCAGATTTTTTCGCGAGGAAGAAAGAATGATCCGCGCTTTTGCTTTCCTGCTTGCGGCGCTCACCATGCTGGCAGGGGCCGGCCGGGCACAGGCCCAACTTTTCATTTTTGAGGACTCGCGCGACATCATGGGCGGCGGCCCCGGTTTCTTCCGACCCGGCATGCCCAGCGGATCGAGCCCGATCCCGCGCACCACCGTGAGCTTTGCCGGCGGTTACCCGCCCGGCACGATCTACATCAACACCGCCGAGCGCCGGCTCTATCTCGTGCTCGGTAATGGCCAGGCGATCCGCTACGGCATCGGCGTCGGCCGCGACGGCTTCCGCTGGAGTGGAACCCACCGCATTTCCGCGAAGAGGGAATGGCCGAGCTGGACGCCGCCGTCCCAGATGCTGCGGCGGCGGCCCGACCTGCCGCGCCACATGGCGGGCGGCATCGACAATCCGCTCGGCGCGCGGGCGATGTATCTGGGATCGACGCTCTACCGCATCCACGGCTCCAACGAGCCCGAGACGATCGGACAGGCGGTATCGTCCGGATGCTTCCGCATGACCAATGAGGACGTGACCGATCTCTATAGCCGCGTGTCCGTCGGCACCCCGGTCATCGTCAAGAACTAGGCTGCCATCGTCCCGGAACTGGGGGCGACTATACGCAAGCGCGTGATCGAGGCTTTCAACCCTTGCACGCACGCGCTGATTGCTGCAGCGTCGTTTGAATGCGCACGCCCCGCCGATCCCTGTATCCATGGACGCTCGCGGCGGTCCTCTGCGCCGTTGCGCTCGGCGAAATCTTGCTGCCATGCACGGCATCTGCGGACATTCCCGCCATCGCGCAGCGCCAGCGCACCGAGAAAAAAGTCTTCACCGACGGCGAGATCGTCGAAGGCTTTCTCAAGATCGCGTTCGGCGCCGAATATCACCTCGCCGGCCGCGTCGACCGCATCCGCAAATACGACGGGCCGGTGCGGGTGTTTGCCGACGGCAACCGGGCCGACCGCAAGGCACAGCTTGCGAAAATCGTGGCCGACATTGCCGCGCGCGTCCAGCATCTCGACATCGCCATGGCAGAAGGCCTCGAAGACGCCAACGTGCAGGTCAAGCTGGTGCGCGACCGCGATCTGCAGCGCACCATCGCGACCTTCTACGGCAGCGAACGGGCGCGCGAGATTAAATCTTCGCTCGACCCGCAATGCCTGTCGGGCTTTCGCAAGAACGAGAAGTTCGAGATCGAGCATTCCGACGTGATCCTCACCGTCGACAATGGCGACTTCGTCTTTTTCGACTGCGCCTACGAGGAATTGCTGCAATCGCTGGGACCGATCAACGATACGGCGAGCGTGCCCTGGACCATGTTCAACGACAATGTCTCGATGGGATATTTCGACGTCTACGATCAGTATCTCCTGAACCTGCTCTATGATCCCCGGATCAAGCCCGGCATGACCGTGCAGGAGGTCAAGGCGGTGCTGCCGGATGTGATGGCCGACGTGCGTGCCTGGGTGCGCAAGGTCAACAACCTGCCATAAACCCTTCGCAACGCGCCGCGCGCGCCCTTTGCGCCACAGTTGACGGCGCGGCGACGGCGCTATCCACCTTTTTCCAACGACAACGCAGAGTTTTATTGATGAAAGATTGTGACTTCCGGAAGCAAATCCTGTTTAATGAGGTCTATGGGCGCCTCCTATAAGTTTTCCAAATGAACGACCTGCCGCGCATCCAGGCCTTGCGCTGCTTCATCACCGTGGCCCGCGAGGGCACGGTTTCGCGCGCGGCCACCTTGATGCATCTGACCCAGCCTGCCGTCAGCCTGCAATTGAAGGGGCTGGAGGAAAGCACCGGTCTGCAGCTTTTCAACCGTACGCCGGGCGGCTTTACCCTGACCGAAGCGGGCGCCGCCTTGCTGCCGCTGGCGCACCGGACGGTATCGGCCTCGGCGGATTTCAGGACGGCAGCAGATTCATTGCGCGAATCGCTGCGGGCAACGCTGCGCGTCGGCACGATCCTGGATCCCGAATCGATCCGGCTCGGCCCGTTCGTGCGAAGCCTCGCCACGTCCTCGAAGAAGACCGAAGTCTTCCTCCGCTACGGCATGAGCGACGACGTGCTGGCGCAGATCGGCAGGGGCGACCTCGACGTCGGATACTATGTCGATGCCACGCCGCCCGAATGCCTGGTATCGGGGATGCTGCCCGAACGCACCATCGACGATGGAAGGTTCCAGCTCACGGCACTGATGCGCTACGACTACCGCGTGATCGCCCCTCGCGAATGGAGCGACAAGGTGCTGGGAAAGGACTGGGCCGACCTCACCGACCTGCCCTGGATCGCGACGCCGCACGACTCGGCGCATCGGCGGCTGATCGACGACGTGTTCCGGACGCTGGGGCTATTGCCGAAGCGCGTCGCCTTCGCCGATCAGGAAGACGCCATGATCGAGTTCGTCGAATCCGGCAACGGCCTCAGCCTCGCCCGCGATTGCGTGCTCAACCGCATCACGCGCCAACGGAATTTCGTGATTGCCGACAAGCTGGCGCTGACCTGCGACCTCAGTTTCGCCTGCCTGACGTCGCGGCGTCACGAGCCGATCATCTCGCAGGCCTTCTCGGCCATGCAGGCGGTATGGGACCTAAAGGCGGGCGGCGCAGCGCCTGCGCCGATCGAAGCGGCAAGATCGCGGAAAAGCGCCCGGAGGTAGCCGACCGGCTCAAATTTTGGCTGGGTCAGACTTGCCCGGCTGAGGCTTGACCGGGTTAGATTTAGCCGGGTTAGATTTGGCCGGGTCAGACTTGCGATCGCAGATCGATTTCAGGGATCGCCATTCCTCTGATGTCAACAGCGGCGGCCCGCCGGCCTGCCGGTCTTCCCGGCTCATCCGCGCCAGCCGTTCCTCGCTCAGGGGATGGGTGGAGATGATGGAGAGGCCCTTGCCCTCCTTTCCAGTGACCCGAAGCAGCAATTCACCGGTCGGCTTCGCCGGCCGGCCGAGCCGGTGCATGACGTCGATGGCGAAACCGTCGGCATTGGTCTCGGCCTCGCGCGAATGGGACGACGTCACCAGCGTGCGCGAGCCGAAGATCAGCGCGCTGGAGCCGGTAATGTCGCCGAACAGCAGTCCGATCAGGAACGACGTGCTGCCGTCGCGGATCAATCCGCGCATGCTGTCGCGATGCTTGAGATGGCCAAGCTCATGGGCCAGCACGCCCGCGATCTCGTCGGCGTTCTCGGCCTTCGCCAGCAAGCCGTCGAACAAATAGACCTTGCCGCCCGGCAGCGCGAAAGCATTGGGAATCGGACTCGACAGCACGCCCGACTGCACCGAGGTGTCGAGGCCGGCGGATTCGCGAATCGCAGTGACCAGCTTGACGAAAGCCTTCTGCCCGGCGGCATTTTCGCAAACCCTGGCATTGAACATCGTCTTGATCTGGCTATCGGCGACGTCGCCGAGCCGCCGTTCGAACGCTTCGGGCACCAGCGGCGTGAGGCGATCGGCGATCAGCGGAAGTCCGAACAGCACCACGGCAACGATCGAAACCGCGGCCGCGAGCGACCAGCCGACGATGACGGCAACGCCGCGGCGGCCGGGCGTGTTTTCATCCAATTTGGCGCAGCGTGAGACCAGTTCGGCCGCAAGCGCGTCATCGCGAACCTCCAGCCGCGCCAGCGCAGGCGCGGTCAGGCAGCCAAGGCGCAGCATGCCCGAAGGGCTGTCGGCGCGGCGGATGTCGTCATAGGCCCATGCCGCCAAAGTCTGTTCGCCTTCGATGATTTCGAGCCGGTCAGAGAAATGCAGCACAACCGCGCGCCGCCGGCTCGACGTCCCGTCGAAAAAGGTCGCCGCATTGGCCGGCGGCGTTTTCGAAATCTCCGGCGCGTCGCTATCCATGGTCATCACGCTCTGCCGCTAGAATCCGCCGACGTCGAGACCGTCGGCAAACCCCTCGCCGAGCGCGTTGGCCAGATCGCCCCGCGCGGCGACGTTGGCGGCGGCCTCGATACCGCTGATATTGACCGAGCCCAGCACGGTCACCCAGAGATCGCGCGTCAGGTAGACCCGGATCACCACGTTGAGCGCCAGCGCCAATACCAGATAGCCGAGACCCGTCAGCACCAGCAGCGGAATGCTCCGCATCAAATCCGGCGTCTTGAAAAACTCCGTCAAGCCCGCGCCGCTCATGCTGGCGACCAGCACCGCGCACAGGGCCAGATACATAGCGAAGACCAGCCCGAGCAGGACCATCCAGCCGATCACTTTCCAGTACAGCCCGATCAAGGCGCTCTTCGGCAACGACGATTCCAGGCGCACGCCACCGAACCGGATGCCGGACAGCCACCACCGCCATTCGATGGCCTTGTAGCCGGCGTAAATGAAGGGGGCGATCGGGCTTATATAGAGGGCGATCGGCGTCAGCAGCCATAGCCACCAGCCGCGCTTGAAGAACTCCCAGCCGCGCCCCTCAAAACTGCCCTGCAGGTCGCCGTAATGGGAATGGCGCATCTTGTAGCGTTCGAGCGCCGCAGCCCGCCATGGTAGGATCAGCCCGACGGTGACAATCATCAGCGGGCCCCACAGCGAGGCCTGCAAGGCATAGATCCAGCCTGAGCCGGTCATCCAGAAGCGCACGCCGCGCCACACCGTTCGCGTCAGGCGGTAGCGCCGCGCGCGGTAGATCGCGAACTGCCCGAACAGATAGAAGAAGGCGATCAGCGGAATACTGGCGAACGCCTGATAGTGCTCGGCCTCGAGACCGATCAGAAAGTAGCCGAGATAGATCGGTACCAGGATCGCGAGCGCGACCAGAAACCCGATCAGCAACTCCTTGCCGCGACCGGTATATTCGGCGGCATCGCCGTCGACCAAGGTGTTGGACCAGAGATGGCGGCGGATGTCGGTGAGGAGCCAGAACCGATAGAAGCCGAGGGTGACGAGTTCCAGCGCGGCGCCGCGCTTGGCCAGATCGAAGAATTCGCCGCGGCCGCCGGAAAACGCCACCGGCATCGGCGGCGGGACGGGCGAAGGCGGCACCTGCGGGGGCCAGCTCATCTCGTTCATGGTTCAACTCCGGCGCGAGGGTGGCGGATCAAACCACAAATTTGGCGGCCGTTGTGTGACCCAAGTCCCACTCTTTGCGCCGATTTTTCTTATGCCGATTTTTCGAACAGCTCCCGCCCGATCAGCATGCGGCGGATTTCGCTGGTGCCGGCGCCGATCTCGTAGAGTTTGGCGTCACGCAGCAATCGCCCGGTCGGGTAGTCGTTGATATAGCCGTTGCCGCCGAGCAACTGGATGGCGTCGAGCGCGCATTGCGTCGCCTTCTCGGCGGCGTAAAGAATGGCGCCCGCCGCGTCCTCGCGCGTGGTCTCGCCACGGTCGCAGGCTTTGGCCACCGCGTAGACATAGGCGCGCGAGGCATTCATCGTCGTGTACATGTCGGCGATCTTGCCTTGCACCAGTTGGAACGTGCCGATCGGCTCGCCGAACTGCTTGCGCTCGTGCACATAGGGCAGCACCACGTCCATGCAGGCCTGCATGATGCCGATCGGCCCCGCCGCCAGCACCGCGCGCTCGTAGTCGAGGCCCGACATCAGCACGTTGACGCCGCGGCCGACTTCGCTGAGCACGTTTTCTTCCGGCACCTCGCAATCCTCGAACAGCAGTTCGCAGGTGTCGGAGCCGCGCATGCCGAGCTTGTCGAGCTTCTGTGCGGTGGAAAATCCCTTCATGCCCTTTTCGATGATGAAGGCGGTCATGCCGCGCGGGCCGGCATTGGCGTCGGTCTTGGCGTAGACCACCAGCGTATCGGCCTCCGGGCCGTTGGTGATCCACATCTTGTTGCCGTTGAGCACAAAGCGGTCGCCCTTCTTGTCGGCGCGGGTCTTCATCGACACCACGTCACTGCCGGCGCCAGGCTCCGACATCGCCAGCGAGCCGACATGTTCGCCCGAGATCAGTTTTGGCAGGTATTTCCGCTTCTGCGCCTCGCTGCCGTTGCGGCGGATCTGGTTGACGCAGAGGTTGGAATGCGCGCCATAGGACAGACCGACCGCCGCCGACGCCCGCGACATTTCCTCGAGCGCGATGCAGTGCTCGAGATAGCCCAAACCCGAGCCGCCATACTCCTCCTCGACGGTGATGCCGTGCAGGCCGAGCGATCCAATTTTGGGCCAGAGATCCCTGGGGAATTGGTTGCTGCGGTCGATTTCGGCGGCGCGCGGCGCGATTTCGTTCTGCGAAAACGCTTGCACCGTCTCGCGGATCGCATCCGCGGTCTCGCCGAGATCGAAGTTGAGCATCCGATGGGCGTTGGGGATCATGGTCGCCTCCCGGCGAATTTAAACGTTGTTTCAAACAGACTTATTCTCCGGGAATGCGCTTGTCACGCGGCGAAATGCGCCCGTTTTCCCCAAGGCCCGGATCGGTGCCGCTGCGGCCAAATGCACCCAACTCGTCCTTGCGCCGGCGTACGGCTAGGGATGTAATAGGGTAAAACATCGTCCCTCCGCATGCTTCGGCAGGGAACAGTCAGGGAGAGCGGCCCATGCACGGAACCATCGACCTCGCCGGAGATTCGCATCAGCACGCCGCGCGCGAAAGGGCTCAGTCGATTCCGCTTGGTGATTTCGACGTCAGCAATCCCGAGCTGTTCACCACGGATTCGTTCTGGCCGTATTTCGACCGGCTGCGCCGGGAAGAGCCGGTGCATTACTGCAAGGACAGCATGTTCGGGCCGTATTGGTCGGTGACCAAATACAACGACATCATGGACATCGAGACCAATCATGCGGTGTTCTCCTCGGCGGCTTCGCTTGGCGGCATCACCATCCGCGACGTCCCGCCGGACCTGCGCCGCGAGAGTTTCATCGCCATGGACCAGCCGCGCCATTCCGCGCAACGCAAGACCGTGGCGCCGATGTTCACGCCGACGCATCTCGATCAGCTCGCGATCAACATCCGCAAGCGTTCGGCGGAATGCCTCGACAATCTGCCTGCCAACGAGGTGTTCGACTGGGTCGACCAGGTCTCGATCGAGCTCACCACGCAGATGCTAGCCGTGCTGTTCGACTTCCCCTGGGAGGACCGCCGCAAGCTGACGCGATGGTCCGATGTTGCGACCACCCTTCCCGGCCCCGGCGGCCTCGTCGCGTCAGAGGAAGAACGCCAGGCCGAGCTGATGGAATGCGCGACCTATTTTGCCAGGCTCTGGAAGGAGCGCATCAGCCAGCCGCCGAAGAGCGACCTGCTGTCGATGATGGCGCATGGCGACGCCACCCGCGACATGGATCCGAAGAATTTTCTCGGCAACCTGATCCTGCTGATCGTCGGCGGCAATGACACCACCCGCAACACGCTGTCGGGCAGCGTCTATGCGCTGAACAAGAATCCGGACCAGTATCGCAAATTGCGCGACAACCCTGAACTGATCGACAGTTTCGTCCCCGAGGTGATCCGCTGGCAGACGCCGCTGGCGCATATGCGCCGCACCGCACTCGCTGACATCGAATTCCGTGGGCGTCAGATCAAGAAGGGCGACAAGGTCGTGATGTGGTACGTCTCCGGCAACCGCGACGAGGACGTGATCGAGCGTCCCTACGACTTCATCATCGACCGCGCCCGCCCCCGCACCCACCTCTCCTTCGGCTTCGGCATCCACCGCTGCGTCGGAATCCGGCTGGCCGAGCTGCAACTCAGGATTATCTGGGAAGAAATCCTCAAGCGGTACGATAATATTGAGGTGGTCGGCGAACCGAAGCGGGTATATTCGAGTTTCGTCAAGGGTTATGAAACCCTGCCGGTCCGCATCGCCGGCTAGCCGCTTTCATCTGAACCCATTCGGGATGATCGACAATGAACGTCCAGACCGCCGTCAGAGCCGACAAGAAAGAGCTTCTGCGCGCCGCCCGTGAAGAGGCCTATTCGACGCCGCTGAAGGATTTTCATCCCGGTGCGCCAAAACTGTTCCAGAACGACACCCTGTGGCCGTGGTTCGAGCGGCTGCGCAAGGAAGAGCCGGTGCACTACTGCACCAACTCGCCGATCGAGCCCTATTGGTCGGTCACCAAGTACAACGACATCATGCATGTCGACACCAACCACGGCATGTTCTCTTCCGACTCGACACTCGGCGGCATCTCGATCCGTGACGTGCCGCCCGGCTACGACTATCCGAGCTTCATCGCGATGGATCAGCCGCGGCACTCGGCGCAGCGCAAGACGGTGTCGCCGATGTTCACGCCGACGCATCTGGATGAGCTGGCAAGACTGATCCGCGAGCGCTCGCAAAAGGTGCTGGACAATCTGCCGCGCAACGAGACCTTCAACTTCGTCGAGCGCGTCTCGATCGAACTGACCACGCAGATGCTGGCGACGTTGTTCGATTTCCCCTGGGAGGAGCGGCGCAAGCTGACGCGCTGGTCCGACGTCTCGACCGCGCTGCCCAAGAGCGGCGTCGTGGAATCGCCCGAGCAGCGGCGCCGGGAGATGGACGAGTGCTACGCCTATTTCTCAAAGCTCTGGAACGAGCGCGTCAATGCGCCGCCGCGCAACGATTTGCTGTCGATGATGGCCCATAGCGATGCGACGCGGCACATGGACCCCGACAACCTGATGGGCAACATCATCCTGTTGATCGTCGGCGGCAACGACACCACACGCAACACCATGAGCGGCTCGGTGCTGGCGCTGAACGAGCATCCGGATCAATACCAGAAGCTGCGCGACAATCCCGCGCTGATCGATTCCATGGTGCCGGAAGTGATCCGCTGGCAGACGCCGCTCGCCCATATGCGCCGTACCGCTTTGGTCGACACCGAGATCGGCGGCAAGAAGATCAGGAAGGGTGACCGCGTCGTGATGTGGTACGTCTCCGGCAACCGTGACGAGGAAGGCATCGAGACGCCCGACGAATTCATCATCGACCGCGCCCGGCCGCGCACCCATCTTTCGTTCGGCTTCGGCATTCACCGCTGCGTCGGCATGCGGCTCGCCGAGCTGCAGCTCAAGATCGTGTGGCAGGAAATGCTCAAGCGCTTCGACCGTATCGAAGTGGTCGGCGAGCCGAAGCGGGTCTATTCCAGCTTCGTGCGCGGCATCGAGCAGCTTCCGGTCCGCATTCCCGGGTGAGCGGCGAGCTCAATCCACCTGATCTTGCATGCCCGTTTTAATCTCATTCTCTGGTCTGCCGGGAGTCGGCAAAACGACTGTGGCCCGCGCGCTGGCGCAGGAAATCGGCGCCGTTTACATACGCGTCGACTCGATCGAGGTGGCCTTGAAAAACAGTAGCCTGCAGATCCATCCGGCCGAGGATGCCGGGTACCTTGCGGCCATTGCGGTCACGAAAGACAACCTGGTACACGGCCTCGATGTCGTTGCAGACACGGTGAATCCCATCGAGCTGACAAGAAGGTGGTGGGGCGAGGCTGCAAGAGCCTGCGATGCACGATTGTTGAACGTGGAGATTGTCTGCTCGGATCGCGCTCAACACAAGCGCCGGGTAGAGGAGCGTCGCAGCGATATCGTTGGACTTGATCTGCCCGATTGGAAACGCGTTCAAAGCCGCGACTACGAAGACTGGACCGAGACTCGCGTGGTGCTGGATACCAGCAAGCTATCCGCGAATGATTGCGTTAAAAGGATTGTCGAAGCGTTGGCGCATGCCGCCTGAAAACCAGGACCGCTTTGGATCGTTCGCGCAGGTTTGGTCGGGCACCGCCGACTTCCGGTCTAGCCAACCGCCCTCTCTGCGAATAACCGGAAAGCAGAATACCTCTCCCCACTCTGATATGTAGCGCGCAAGGGGCTTGCTTCAAGACCCCGGGCATCCCGTAAAACGCCGGCCGAAGCCAATGGCAACGGAGGGACGAAATGGGTGCGGCAAAGAGCAGGCATGCGGTGGTTATCGTCGGCGGAGGTCCGACCGGACTGATGTTGGCAGGCGAGTTGGCGTTGGCGGGTGTCGATGTCGCCATTGTCGAGCGGCGCGCCAGCCAGGAGCTCGCCGGCTCGCGCGCGGGCGGTCTGCACGCGCGCACCATCGAGGTGCTCGATCAGCGTGGCATCGCCGATCGGTTCCTCTCGGAGGGACAGGTAGCGCAGGTGGCGGCGTTCGCCGGGGTCGCTTTGGACATCAGCGACTTTCCCACCAGGCACAATTACGGGCTCGGGCTGTGGCAGAACCATATCGAGCGCATCCTGGCCGGCTGGGTCGGGGAGCTGGCGGTCACAATCCATCGCGGAATCGAGGTGACCGGTATCGCGCAGGACGACACCGGCGTGGATGTCGCACTGTCCGACGGAGAGAAGCTGCGGGCGGAGTATGTCGCAGGCTGTGACGGAGGGCGCAGCCTGATCCGCAAGGCAGCCGGCATCGATTTCCCGGGATGGGATCCGACCGTCAGCAACCTGATCGCTGAAGTCGAGGTGGCCGAGGAGCCGAAATGGGGCATCCACCGCAATGCCGTTGGCGTCCATGGTTTCGGCAAGTTGAAGTACGAGATCCGCGATGGCGATGTGGTCTACATGGATGGGGGACCGGCACGGGTCATGGTGACCGAACGGCACGTCGGGCCTGCCGACGAGCCCACTTTGCGCGATCTCAGCGAGGCGCTCATCGCCGTCTACGGGACCGATTACGGGATCCACAGTCCGACCTGGATTTCGCGGTTCACCGATATGGCTCGGCAGGCAGCTTCCTACCGCAGGGGACGGGTGCTGCTGGCTGGCGACGCCGCGCACGTGCATTACCCGGCGGGCGGACAGGGCCTCAACCTCGGTGTGCAGGATGCGGTGAACCTGGGATGGAAGCTGGCCCAAATCGTCAAGAAGACGTCGCCGGAAAGCCTGCTCGATACCTACCATGCCGAGCGTCACCCGGTCGCCGCCACCGTGTTGCGCAACACGATGGCGCAAGTTGCGCTGCTCCGCACCGATGATCGCACCAACGCCCTGCGCGAGACCATCACCGGTCTGCTGGGCATGGACGAGCCACGCAAGCGGGTCGCCGCTGACATGTCCGGTCTCGGCATTCATTACGACCTCGGCGACGGACACAAGCTGCTCGGACGCCGCATGCCCGATCTCGACCTCGTCACCGCCAATGGGCCGCGGCGGGTCTTCACCCTGCTGCACAATGCGCGGCCGGTGCTGCTCAACTTCGGTGAGCCCGGCCGCCTCGACATCACGCCATGGGCGGATCGGGTTCAGTTGGTCGAGGCCAGATGTGTCGATACGTGGGAGCTTCCGGTGCTTGGCGCGGTCACCGCTCCCGACGCCGTGCTAATTCGGCCCGACGGATATGTTGCTTGGGTGGGGGACTCAACTAAGTCGGGACTCGCTGACGCGCTCACCACTTGGTTCGGACCACCTGCCGCGGCGTAGCCGCACAGGTTTCCCGCGCAGCTTGAGATGCAGTAAAATTACGCACCTTCGACAATGCGCCTTTGCGAAAAGGCAGCCGCAGCCCGGCTCAACAGGCATCTGAAAAAAGGGAGTGCGACATGAGGATCTATGTCATGAGCGTTTTGGTTGACGATCAGGCCAAAGCCCTGGACTTCTACACGGAGAAGCTGGGCTTCATCGTCAAACACGATATCCCGCTTGGAGCGCATCGCTGGTTGACCGTTGTGTCGAAGGAGGCACCGGAAGGAACCGAACTCCTGCTTGAGCCGAGTGAGCACCCTGCCGCCGGGCCATTTAAATCTGCGCTCGCGAACGATGGGATTCCTGCCGCGTCTTTCAAAGTGGATGACCTCAAGAAGGAGTTCGAGAGACTGCGCCAGCTTGGTGTCGAATTCACAGTAGAGCCCATGGATGCGGGCACGGTCAGAATGGCCGTCTTTGATGATACATGCGGCAATCTCATCCAACTCGTCGAAATGATCGAGGGAAGGTAAAGCTCCAATATCAGTCGCGTTGCTTCACACGCCGCTACGGAAAGGCGGACCTTTTCTGGTCGGCTATTGAGAACTGGCGTTCTCCAGACAAGCTTTCCTGATCCTTTTTTGCCCGGCAGCTACTCGTTCTGGCGTTGAGCCCGTGTCCGGGCAACACTCATTGGACGGCCGCTTCGATACCGAAGCCCCGGGGTACCGGCGCGTGGGCGGTCCGCCGGCCCACGCGCCGATGCGCCCTGGTCACGTGATCGCGATCGGACAGCCGTTGCTTCCCGTGGCGCCCTTGATCGGGGCCGGGGTGAAGCAATAGACGAACTGGTATTTCTTGTCGGCGATGAGTTCGTCGAAGATCAGGTTCTCGTGGTTGTGTATCCCGTGCTTGGTCTGCAACTCGGCATGGACCGCAAAGGCGAGCGACTTGTCGGGATTGGGCACTACTTCGACCGCCCAGGTGTCCGCCGCGGTCAGCGCGAGGTCCTTTTCGATCACCCATTTGGCGGCGTCGAGGCCGATGCCCGGCTCTCCGCTGTTGAAGCGATCATTGTTCTTCATCCACAGCGAGCCCCAGCCGGTATGGAACATAATCGCGTCGCCCGGCTTGATGTCGCTCTCTGGAATGTTCTGCTTCTGCAGCGCCGCCTTGATATCGGCCGAGGTGATCTCCTGGCCGGCGTCCATCATCCCGCCCTTGAGCGCGACCATGTCGATCAGATGAGCGCGGGTGAAGAGCGGCTTCAGCTTCTCAGTGCCGAGCTTCTTGAGACCATATGCGTCGCTGATCTCTGCGGCGGTGAAGCCGTTGTAGAACCGCATCTCGCTTTTGTCGCCGTCCTTGCCCATCTGGATGCCGATATGACCGAGGCCGTCGAATTGCGTGCCGGTCTGGCTGATCTCGGTGGCGAGAAACTCGTCATGATACACAAGCTTGTTGTCGCCGAACGGGCCGCCGGTCGGCCCCCCGGGAATGCGCAGCGCGAACACACGCGCGCCGAACAGCGGCATGCCCTGCTCGTAGACCCGGCCGATCTTGTAGATCCTGCCGTCCTTGATCCATTTCGCCGCATCGAGGACCTTCGCCGGCGTAATGTGGTTGGATGCGCCGGCCTCGTCGTCCTTGCCCCATTTCGAGGGCCACCATGGCTTGTCGACACCCTTGGGCATGGCGGCGGTGGTCTGCGCCTGCGCTGCGGTGACCGGCGCGAGCGAGAACTTGCCATGCATCGCGCCCGCGAGCGCCGCCCCCGCAGCGCCGGCCAGGCCGGCTGTGCGGAGTAACGTCCGGCGATCGGTTGCCGCCATCCCGCCTTTCTGCTCTTCGCCCCTGAATTCGTCGTCCATCGTTCCCTCCCAGGGTTGTGCCCAGAAGCTGGGCTTAAAAAATTATTTTCGGCATGCTCCTCCTCCGCTAGGCTGCTGTCCAGCGACAAAAATAAGATGATTGAAGTGAGGGCGCCGATGGGCCTCTTCGAGAACGACAAGTCAGCCGAGCGGCTGCCGGTATCGTTGATCACCGGCTTTCTCGGCAGCGGCAAGACCACGCTGCTCAATCGCGTGCTGCGCCACGACGCCATGACGGACAGCGCCGTCATTATCAACGAATACGGGGAAGTCAGTCTCGACCATCTCCTCGTCGAGCGCGTCGATGGCGAGGTGGCTGTGCTCGCGAGCGGCTGTATTTGCTGCACAATCCGCAGCGACCTCGAGGAGACGCTGCGCACACTCCTGGTGAGACGCGATCGCGGCGAGGTGCCGCCATTTCGTCGTATTCTCGTCGAGACCACGGGTCTGGCAGATCCTGCGCCGATCTTGCAGCTCCTGCTGAACAATCCATTGGTCTCGCATTTCCTGCGGCTCGATACCGTCTTGACGACGGTGGATGCCGCCAATGCAGTTCATCAGCTCGACCATCAATATGAAGCGGTGAAGCAGGTGGCGCTTGCCGATCGGCTGTTGATCACCAAGTGTGATTTGGTCAGCAATATTGCCGAATTGGAGTCGCGTCTCCGTCGGCTCAATCCCGGTGCCAGGATCGAAAGCGTGATGCATGGCGAGATCGATCCGGCGGGGCTATTCGGTGCCGGCCTGGTCGATCCCGAGAAAAAAGCGGTCGACGTCGGGCGCTGGCTCAACGAGCAGGCGTTCGCAGGATCCCGCGAGGTGGCACACGAGCACCACGGTCATGCCCATCACAGCCACGATGCATCGATCACCAACTTTATGCTTGCGTTCGACGAACCGCTCGACTGGATGGCCGTTTCGCACTGGCTCGCGTATCTTCGCGGCACGCGCGGCGAGGATCTGCTGCGGGTCAAAGGCATTCTCAATCTCCGCGGGGAGCAGACGCCGGTAGTGATCCATGGCGTCCACCATGTCTTCCATCCGCCGGTGGCGCTCCCCGAATGGCCCAACGCCGACCGCCGCTCGCGCATCGTGTTCATTACCCGCGGCATCGCGCGCCAGGAGGTGCTCACGTTATGGCAGGCAGGCCGCGCGGCGGCTTGAGACGGTTGCAGCAGTCCGTTGCGATGCGGCCAACGTAGTCGAAAGCTGGTTTGGCTCCTTGCCGCTGGCTCTCGGCAATGCTTTGCACGCCGCACCTCCGCTGTGGGTCCAAAAGCAGACTTCACCGGGATGATGGGGTGGCACGCTCGCCCATTTCAAAGACCCTGCCCGAAACGTTCTGACCTTGGTTGGCTGACGCTGGGTCTGCTCTCCTTTATCAGGACCGGCTTGTTGAACACCGAGGTCAAGATCGCTTCGATGCGCGCAAGCAGATTGTGGCGGCCTCCCGTTGACGTTGTCGATCGGAGACACGACATATCCCGTACCGTCGATCCAGGTCACTGCTCGGGAGCAAGATATGAACGCGCCGCCAAACATCGATCCCGTCCCCGCGCATTCCGACGGCGACATTGTGCATTGGCTGACAAACGACACGCGCGACGAGCGCTTCATTGACAATATTTTCGCTGAGCTGTGTCTCCGGCTCCAGCGGGCGGGCATTCCCGTCAAGCGGGCGTCGCTTCATCTCCTGATCCACCATCCGCAATGGCTTGGCGCCCGGATCATGTGGGCCGACGGGATGCGCGAGGCCGAGCTTGCGAGAGTCGACTACGATGTCAGGGAGCGATCCGAATATATCGGCAGTCCCGCCAACGAAATCCATGACGGTGCCACCGAGGTGCGCGAGAATCTCGAACGCGATCCCTCGCTGGGCCGCAAGCACGCCATCTATGACGAGATGCGGGCGAAAGGCCTGACCGACTATGTGGCGTGGCCGCTGTACCATACGCTCGGCAAGCGGCATATCGTGACTTTTGCGACCGACCGGCCAGGAGGTTTCGGCGACGCGCATATCGTCCGCCTGTCGAGACTGTTGCCGATTCTGGCGCTGGTCAGCGAAATCCGGATGAAGAACCGGCTGGCGCGGACGTTGCTCGAAACCTATGTCGGGTCGCATGCCGGCGAGCTGATTCTGGCCGGCGCCACCCGGCGCGGAAGCGGGACGACGGTGCGCGCCGCGATCATGATCTGCGACCTGCGTGATTTCACCCGGATCTCCGACAACTGGCCGCGCGACGACGTCATTGATCTTCTCAACGACTATTTCGATGCGATGTCGGAGCCGATTGCGCGACATGGCGGGGAAATCCTGAAGTTCATCGGCGACGGCCTGCTCGCCATTTTTCCGCTCAGCCAGCCCACGGCCTGCGCCAATCTGCTGCATGCCGTGGCCGAAGCGCGCCAGGCCATGGTTGCCCTGAACGAAAGGAACGGCCAAACCGGCCGTGCGCCGCTGAATTACGGCATCGGCGTCCACGTCGGAGACGTCATGTACGGCAATATCGGCTCGCGCAGCCGGCTCGACTTCACGGTCATCGGTCCTGCGGTCAACATGGCCTCACGCCTCGAAACCCTCACCAAACAATTGGGCCGAACGGTGCTGCTGTCCCGCGCGTTCGCCGACTTCGTCGAACGCGATTTCGACCTCGAACGCGTCGGCGAACACCCGGTCCGCGGCTTCAACGACCCGATCGAGCTGTTTGCGTATCACGGCTGAAACCCACCTCGGTAGTGGACGCGCGTTGAGCATTCCTTCAGCCGGGCGCCACCGATCGCGAGCCCGGCTGGGGCCTTTTCAATGAAGCTCGCCGAGCAACGCCTTGGCCTTTCGAAGGTCGCTCGTGTCAAAGCCTTCGATGAACCAATCGTAGACGGGAGCGAGAAGGTCACGTGCCGTTTGCCGTTTTCCCTGATCGCTCAAGAGTCGCGCCAGGCTCATGGCCGCGCGCAACTCCCACGACCTTGCCTGCTGTGCTCGTGCAACGGTCAGGGAATGCTCGAAATGCGCTTGCGCTTTCGCCACGTCTCGCTGCGGCAACTTGAGGGCGATTTCACCGGCAACGCGATGAGCTTCAGCCTCGCACCACCTTTCCTTGGTTGCGTGCATCGCCGTCATTGCCTCACCGATGCAGCGCCAGGCATCATCGAATTGGCCCGAATTGGCATGGGCGATTGCCAGCATGAACTCCTGCTCCGGCGTAAATATCGTCGATCCGGCGGATCGCCATAGATCAATGCCCGACGTGACGATCTCGACCGCTTTCGCAGTTCCCGTGAGGGTCAGGATATAGCCCCGCCGTAACACGCCTTCGGCCTTTCGGAACGGGGCGCCTTTCTCCTCGGCTAACGCGACAAGCTCTTTGAGGTGCTCGTTTGCCGCGTCGTAATTCCCGCAGTAGGTATTAACAAGAATGGGGAAATTCAGCGTAAACATCAAAGTCGCAGCATGTTCAATCTGGCGCGCTTCCGCGAGCGCACAGTCTGCATCTTTGAGCGCAGCCTCGGGATAGCCGAGCAGCCACGAGGCCATTGAACGAAAGGCCAGGCACGTCACTCGGAGGTCCTGGCCAAATCGCGTCATCAATCGCCGGTGCTCAGCGGGGCGGTAAAGGGCGAGCGCTTCATCGTAATGCGCTTTGGCATCAACGAGGTCTCCCATAAGCGCCAGCGTACTCGCCATGGTACGATGTCCAATCATGAGCGGTACCACCGCTCCCTCCTTCTCGCCAAGCGCCAGAAACCGCGCTGCGAGCTCTCGCGCAACGTCACCATTGAAGTTTATGAAATTGACGATCCACTGGCCAAAGAGGGCTGAGAGTAGCAACGAAGGGTCATCGGGAGGTTCGCCGAGCCGTTCCGCTTGCTCGATCAACGCTCTCACCTGAGCTACGGCAGCCTTCGTTTCGGGCGCGCCATATCCTTTGACATGCATGAGCGTGTTCAAGAGCGCGACGTGTAAAACGATCTGCTCGCGCCGCAGGTCGGGTGTGCTGGGCAAGGTTGCGATTTGTTCCAGGGCGTGGCTGAGTTGTTCTGCGGCTTCGACCAGCGCCGAACGCTCCTGTGATCGCTGTCCCGCCTTGCCCCACAGGCGCGCTGACTTCTCAATCAGGTCGGCCTTTGTGTAGTGGCGCGCCAGCAGTTCGGGCTGGCTCTCGGCGATTTCTGCGAACCGACTTTCGAGAATTTCGGCGATGCGCGCATGCAGCGCGCGCCTCGGCTCCCGCAGCAGCGTACTGTAGGCCGCGTCCTGCACCAGCGCATGCTTGAACAGGTAGCTCGCATGTGGCGGGGTGCCCCGTCGAAACAGCAAACCCGCCGCAATGAGGCGATCGAGGTCGGAGTCCAATTCTGCCTTCGGCTTTCGCACCAGCGCAGCCAGCAACATGTGGGGAAATTCCCGGCCGATCGCCGCGCCGACCTGCGCCACGTCCTTCGCGGGGCCGAGCCGGTCGAGCCGCGACATCAGCGAAGCCTGCAGGCTTGCCGGAACCGCCACGACAGGCGTTGGCGCCCCTGCGAAGGCCCGCTGCACATCACTCTCACCCTCCGCGTCCAGCACCGCCTTGGTCATCTCCTCGGCGAACAGTGGAATGCCGTCGGTGCGCTCGATGATGTCGTGTCGGATGCCCGCCGGCAGCGATCGACTGCCGACGACCCGTTCGATCAGGGAATTGATGTCGCACGGCGCCAACCGATGGAGGGTCAGCTCAGTCACGTGCGGCCGTCCGATCCAGGGCGGGCTGAATTCCGGCCTGAAGGTGACAACTAACAGGAGCCGGTGGCTCACGGCCCAGTCCACCGCCCAAGCGAACAATTCGAGGCTGGTTGGATCGCTCCAATGCGCATCTTCGAAAATCATCAGCACGGGATTGATCCGCACCAGCACATCGAGGTGCGAACCAAGCGCTTTCAGCGTTCTCTGACGACGGAGCTGCGGCTCAACTTCAACCGGAGGGTAGCGTCCATCGTTGGGCAGCGACAGCATTTCGGCAAACAGCGCCGCATCCTCCGATGGAGACGAGCTTTGCGCCAGCAGCGCGTCAAGCTTGTCCATTTTCGCTTGCTGGCTGTCATCGTGAGCAAAGCCGGCGGCGCGCCACATCTCGCCGATCACCGGATAGAGCGTACTGTCGGTATGCTGCGGCGAGCAGAAGAACCGCAGGCGTATGTGTGGCTCGCGAGCAAGCTGCTCCAGCAGCGCGATGGTGAGCCGTGATTTGCCGATCCCCGCTTCACCGGAAAGCAGCACCACCTGACCGTCCCCACACTTGGCCCGCTTCCATCGGCTCAGAATTAGCTCCATTTCTTCATCACGACCGATCAGCGGCAGTACAGCGCAGCTTTGAAGAGCGTGCGATCGGCTGGTCACCGTTGTCTTGCCGGCGACTTGCCAAGCAGCGACTGGTTTTGCGAAACCCTTGATCTCGACTTTACCGAGATCGAGATACTCGAATTGCGGTCCTGCGATCGTCTTTGTGCGACCCGAGATAACAACGCTGCCGGGTTGTGCGAGCGATTGCAGTCGGGCGGCAAGATTCGGGGTGTGGCCGAGGATGCCATGCTCCTCGGAAATCGCGCTGTCCGACATATCGCCGACCAGCGCGACGCCCGTTGCAACACCGACACGCGCGCTCAATTTTTCTTTCGCCGGTAAGGCGGCGATCGCCTGCACCAATGCGAGGCTGGCTTGAACGGCACGCTCCGTGTCGTCTTCGTGCGCCAGAGGATAGCCAAAGCATACGACCGCGCCGTCCCCATGATGTCGCGCGACAAAGCCGTCGAAGCGGGCGACGGTTTCAGTTATGCAGCGCCGGTAGCCGGCGATGATTGCGCTGAAGTCTTCGGGATCGAGCCTCGCGGAGAGCGCAGTCGATCCGACCAGATCACAAAACAGGACTGTAAGCTGCCGGCGCTCGATCGGGCGCGAGTCCCGAGCCGCCGGTACCACCGCGGGAGAGTCCACGCGCAATTTGTTCCCGCAGTCGCCGCAGAACTTGTACAGGACTGGGTTTGCCGCACCGCAGGCCGGACAGCGCCGCGCTACCGCCGCTCCACACCGCCCACAAAATTTGCTTTGCTCCGGGACTTCGGCTGCGCAATTCGTACAGTGCATCCGGACCTCAACGGATATCTATAGCGGCGGCACAATGCGCCAGAAGTCGCGCGATCGATGTGATCTCGGCCACAACTTCGGGTTCCCGTATGCGTCATTCGCGAGCCAGATTGAACCTCGCCGCCGATGTTCGGTTTACCCCTCGCAGCGACCGGATAGCAGACGTCGCATATCGGCAGCTTCGGGCCGACGGCCATTGTTCCGGCAATGCCGCACCGTCCTATACAATTGCGGCATGGCTGCTGTAGCCAGATGAGAATGCAACGCCGGACCGTTTTGTTCTAAGCCAATCCGCAAGGCCCTCACATCGGCTCAGGCGAGCTTGATGTCCCAGAGGCCCGCTTCGCGGCAGGCGACAAGTTCGCTGCGAAGCAGCTCGCTCACCAGCGTGATGGCAGTCGAGCCGGGATGATCGATGGGAGACGCAAGCGTCAGTTCGCGCATCGGCGACGGTTTTGATATCGCCGCCGTTTCCAGCCGGCCGGAGGCCACTTCGTGGCGCACCGAGGAAGGCGGCAACAGCGTGTATCCCAACCCTTCCTCGACCAGGCTGGTCAGCACCCGAAACGAATCCGCTTCCAGCGTGACGTCGAGCTTCAGTTTCTTCTTCGCCGCCGCTTGCTCGATCAGCGCCCGGAGCCCGTGCGAATGACTGGGCAGCACGAGGCGCTGGCGCAGCAGCCAGCCGATGTCGACCTGTTTCTTCTGCGACAGTCCGCTGCCGCGCGGCCCCACGGCGACGATGGGATCGCGGCCGAGACTCTGCACGGCCAGATGCAGGTCGCTCGACGGCCCGTAGATCAGCGCCAGATCCATCTCGCCGCGGTGCAGCCATTCCATCAGATGGCCGCTGTAGCTTTCGACGATGCAGAGCGAAATGCCCGGATATTTCTCGACGGTGCGCCGGGCGAGCCGCGCCGAAATCACGCAGCTTACGGTCGGCACCAGCCCGAGCACGACCCGGCCCGACGGCGGTCCGCCGGCGGACTGGATCTCGTCGCGCACCTGGTCGATCTGCCGGACGATGCCGGAGGTGCGCGCGAGCAGAAGGCGGCCGGCGTCGGTCAGCACCATGCCGCGGCCGTTCCGCGTGAACAACTCGGCCCGCAGTTCATGCTCGAGCAGCTTGATCTGGCGGCTCAGTGCCGGCTGCGCCACCCGCAGCGTGTCGGAGGCCTTGCTGAGGCTGCCGAGCTCCGCCACGCTGCTGAAGGTCCTGAGCTGCCTGATATCCATCGCTTGCCAATCTTCGAAGGCAGGTTCATACGCTATAACAATTCAGCATAGGAGACCGGCTGTGGTTTCACAACCGCCCGCGATCCGGCAATTAACATCACCCACCATCCATCGCCAGAAAATCAAATGACCGCACAAGAACAACAAGACGAATTCCACGACATCCGCGATGCCGTCGCCAAACTCTGCGCCCAGTTCCCGGGCGAATACTGGCGCAAGCTCGACCGCCAGATGGCGTACCCGAAGGAGTTCGTCGACGCGCTGACCGAAGCCGGCTACCTCTCGGTCTTGATCCCCGAGGAATATGGCGGCTCCGGGCTGAAGCTTTCGGCGGCGGCCGCGATCCTGGAAGAGATCCAGCGGGCGGGCTGCAACGGCGGCGGCTGCCACGCCCAGATGTACACGATGGGCACCGTGCTGCGGCACGGCAACGACGCCCAGAAGGCGAAATACCTGCCCGGCATCGCCAGCGGCAAATTGCGGCTGCAGGCGTTCGGCGTCACCGAGCCGACCAGCGGCACCGACACCTCCTCGCTGAAGACCGTCGCCAAGCGCGACGGCGACCACTACATCGTCAACGGCCAGAAGATCTGGACCAGCCGTGCCGAGCATTCCGACCTGATGATCCTGCTCGCGCGCACCACGCCGAAGGAACAGGCGAAGAAGCGCACGGATGGTTTGTCGGTGTTCATCGTCGACATGCGCGAGGTCAAGGGCAAGGGCCTCGAAATCCGCCCGATCCGCACCATGATGAATCACGCCACCACCGAAGTGTTCTTCACGGACATGCGGGTGCCCGCCGAAAACCTGATCGGCGACGAGGGCAAGGGTTTTCGCTACATCCTGTCCGGCATGAATGCCGAGCGCATTCTCATTGCGGCCGAATGCATCGGCGATGCCAAATGGTTCATCGCGAAAGCTACCGCCTACGCCAAGGAGCGCGCCGTGTTCGGCCGGCCGATCGGCCAGAATCAAGGCATTCAGTTCCCGATCGCAAAGGCCTACGCCGCGATGCGCGCGGCCGAACTGATGGTGAAGGAAGCCACCCGCAAATACGAGGCCGCGCTCGATTGCGGCGCCGAGGCCAACATGGCCAAGATGCTGGCAGCGGATGCCTCTTGGGAGGCGGCCAATGCCTGCGTGCAGACCCATGGCGGGTTCGGCTTTGCCGAAGAATACGATGTCGAGCGCAAGTTCCGCGAAACGCGGCTGTATCAAGTTGCGCCGATCTCGACCAATCTGATCCTGTCATTCGTCGCCGAGCATGTGCTCGGTCTGCCCCGCTCGTACTGAGAACATCAGATGCTGCCATTGGAAGGATTGATCGTCGTCTCCGTCGAACAGGCGGTTGCCGCGCCGTTCTGCAGCTCCAGGCTGGCGGATGCCGGCGCGCATGTCGTCAAGGTCGAACGCCCCGAGGGCGACTTTGCCCGCGGCTATGATGCGGCGGCGAAGGGGCAGAGCAGCTATTTCGTCTGGCTCAACCGCGGCAAGAATTCCGTGGTGATCGATCTCGCGACCAAGGAAGGCCGCGCCGCGCTCGAAGAGCTGATCGGGAGCGCCGACGTGCTGTTGCAAAACCTCAAGCCCGGCTCTATGGACAAGCTCGGCTTTTCGCTGGAGCGGTTGCGAAAGGATTATCCGGCACTGATCTGCTGCACCATCTCGGGCTATGGCGACGAAGGACCTTATGCGGACCGCAAGGCCTACGATCTGCTTATCCAGGCCGAGAGCGGGCTTGCCTCGATCACCGGCGGCCCGGAAGGCCCGTCGCGCGTCGGCATCTCCGTCGTCGATATCGCGACCGGCGCCACCGCGCATGCGTCAATCCTCGAAGCGCTGATCGCCCGCGGCCGCACGGGCGTGGGCGCCGATATCAGGATCTCGATGTTCGACGTGATGGCCGACTGGATGGCGGTGCCGCTGATCAATTCGGAGGCCGGCAATCCGCCGAAGCGGATGGCGCTGGCCCATCCCTCGATCGCGCCCTACGGCGTGTTCAATTCCAGGGACGGCAAGGGCATTTTGATCTCGATCCAGAGCGAGCGCGAATGGAAGAAGCTTTGCGCCGAGGTGCTGGATCAACCCGATCTGCCGAACGATCCCAGATTCGCCAACATGGTCGAGCGCGTGCGCAACCGCTCACTCACCGACAAGACGGTGGCCGACAGTTTTGCGGCCATGACGCGCGTCGAACTGTTGAAGCGCCTCGCGGATGCCGACATCGCGTTCGCCGAGGTCAACACGATGGCCGACCTCGCCGTGCATCCGCATCTGCGCCGGATCGAGGTCGATACGCCAAGGGGCAAGGTGAGCTATGCCGCGCCCGCCGCGATCTTCGTCGGCGAGCCACGGCATTACGGCGCGGTGCCCGCCATTGGCGACCACGTCGAACTTCCCAAGGCGCCTCGCGCGCGGAGCCTTAAGTCATGACCGACGCCCTCGATCTCGACCATCTGCGCCAATGGATCGGCCGCAGCACGGAGGCCTCTGACATCGTCACCGCCCAACTGGTGAAGGGTTTGCGCGCAACGCTGTTTCAGGACATCGGCGAGCCGAAGACCGGCGAGGCCGCGCCGTGGACCACGCATTGGTGCCTGGCGCAACCGGTGTTTCCGATGTCGCAGCTCGGCCCCGACGGCCACCCGACCCGCGGCGGCTTCCTGCCGCCGGTGCCGCTGCCGCGCCGGATGTGGGCCGGCGGCGAGATTCAGTTCCTCGAAGCCTTGCGCGTCGGCGACGAGGCGACGCGGACCTCCAGGATATCAGACGTGACGATGAAGACCGGTTCGACCGGCGCGCTCTGCTTCGTTTCCGTCGAACACACGATCACGACGCCGCGCGGCACAGCTATCCAGGAACGTCAGGACATCGTCTATCGCGGCATGGGCGGCGCAGCCCCGGCCGCACCGCCCAAGGCCCCTCCGCCGCCGCCCGTCGCAAGACATCGCGAAACCCATGTCAGCGATCCCGTGCTGCTGTTTCGTTATTCGGCGCTGACCTTCAACGGCCACCGCATCCATTACGACCGCGACTACGTCACCAAGGTCGAGGGCTATCCGGGCCTGATCTTCCACGGCCCGCTGCAGGCGGCGCTGATCGTCGAGTTCGCCGCAAAACTTCACGGCGACTCGGCGCCGAACAAGTTCAGCTATCGCGGCGTGCAGCCCTTGTTCGAAGGCGGCGAGTTCTCGATCAACGCCAACGAAACCAGCGCCGGCATGGAGCTGTGGATCGCCAATGCCGAGGGACAGCCGACGATGAAGGGCACCGCGACGTGGTGATTTTCACCGTCATTCCGGGGCGATGCAAAGCATCGAACCCGGAATCTCGAGATTCCGGGTCTGGTGCTAACGCACCATCCCGGAATGACGGAGTATGCAGCTAGCTCTGGGAGTCCCGATGTCGTCCCGTAAATCAGCCAAACCCGCTACCACCTCGCTCACCGTCAAGGACGCCACCTTCGGCCTGCTGCGCGCGTTCGGCATCAAGCGCGTGTTCGGCAATCCCGGCTCGACCGAACTGCCGTTCCTCAGCGACTGGCCCGATGACATCGATTACGTGCTCGGCCTGCAAGAGGCCTCCGTCGTCGGCATGGCCGACGGCTACGCGCAGGCGACCCGCAACGCCGGCTTCGTCAATTTGCATTCCGGCGCCGGCGTCGGCAACGCGCTCGGCAATATCTATACGGCTCACCGCAACCAGACGCCGCTCGTCATCACCGCCGGCCAGCAGGCGCGCTCGATCCTGCCGCTGCAGGCCTTTCTCTACGCCGAGCGCGCTTCCGAATTTCCGCGGCCCTATGTCAAATACAGCGTCGAGCCGGCAAGGCCTGAAGACGTGCCGGCGGCGATCGCGCGCGCCTATTACGTCGCGATGCAGCCGCCCTGCGGGCCGACCTTCGTCTCGATTCCGATCGACGACTGGACGCGCCCGACGCAGCCGGTCGAGGCCCGTCGCGTCAGCCGCGAGCTCGGCCCCGATCCGGAGGCGATGAAGGCGCTGGTCGCCGCGCTCGTGGCCAGCAAGCGCCCTGCCCTCGTCGTCGGCCCCGCCGTCGATCGTGCGGCGGCCGTCGATCTGATGGTGCAGGTCGCGGAAAAAGCCAAGGCTGCGGTGTGGGTCAGCCCGTTCTCGGCGCGCTGCGCGTTCCCGGAACGGCATCCGCAGTTCTCCGGCTTCCTGCACGCCTCGCCGGGACAGCTATCGGACGCGTTGCGCGAGCATGACCTCGTGGTGGTGATCGGCGCGCCGGTGTTCACCTTCCATGTCGAGGGCCATGCCGCGATCTTCGACGGCGCCACCACGATCTTCCAGATCACCGACGACCCGGACGCGGCCGCCGTCACGCCGTCGGGCGCCAGCATCGTCGCGACCATGAAGCCGGCGCTCGCAATGCTGCTCGACCTATTGCCCGAAACCACGCGCGCAATGCCTGCGGGCCGTGTGCTGCCGCCGGCGCCGTCAGCCGCCGATCCGCTTCCGGTCGAATTCCTGCTGCATTCGCTGTCCGAAGCCATGCCAGCCAATGCGGCGCTGGTGGAAGAAGCGCCCTCGCATCGCCCGGCGATGCAAAAGTTCATGCCGATGCGCGGCCAGGACAGCTTTTACACCATGGCGAGCGGCGGCCTCGGCTACAGCCTGCCCGCCGCCGTCGGCATGGCGCTGGGACGCCCGGCTACGCGCACGGTCTGCCTGATCGGCGACGGCTCGGCGATGTATTCGATCCAGGCGCTGTGGACCGCGGCGCGGCGCAAGCTGCCGCTGACGGTGGTGGTCATCAACAATGCCGGCTATGGCGCGATGCGCTCGTTCAGCCAGGTGATGCAGGTGCGCAACGTGCCAGGGCTCGAACTGCCCGGCATCGATTTCGTCAAACTCGCCGAGGGCATGGGCTGCGACGCCGTGCGGGTGACGAAATCATCCGAACTCGCGGGCGCGCTTAAGCGGGGGCTGTCGCATGACGGCACCAGCCTGATCGAAGTGATGGTGGATTCGGCCGTGCCGCTGCTCTACGCGCAGAGGAGTTGAAACGCGATTCCATCCACCGCCGGAACTTTTCCAAATCGCCAGCCACGCCAGCTCATGGCACCTCATTTGATTCAAAGGTTCGACAATTCGCCTGCCCGTTCGCACGCGGCAGTTACTTGACGGTGCTCTACGCTCGCACGAGAATTCGGCATGGGGCAACCGTGGAGTGAATCTTATGAGTAAGACAAGTCTCGGAAAAGCCGCCCTCGCCGTCGCCGTTTTCACATGCGCGACCATGCTGTCGTTTGACTGGAGCGAACCGAAAGGCGCTTCGCTGTCGATCGAGCGCGCGCAGGCACAGATCGTTGATCCGTACACTCCGGGCGCTGACCAACGGCGGGCGCGACGCGCCGCAGCCCGTGCCGCCGCGGTGGGTGCCGGTGCCGTCGCAGCCGGAGCGACCGCCGCCTACTACGGCGGCGGCGGCCCCTATGCCTATTACGGCGGCGACGCTGGCGGCGGTCCCAATGGCTATTACGGCGGCCCGGGCGCATGGAGCCAGGGCTACGCAGCGCGCAACGGCATCATCTGCCAGCCCGGAACAACGGTCCGCCTCGAGGACGGCCTGATGCACCGCTGCCAGTAAGAGAGGCTGTCGGGAACGGCGGCCGAGCGGCCGCCGCTCTCATTCGCAACTCTATGAGAAAATTCGTAGATGGGGTAACGGGCCCGGATGGAGCGCAGCGCAATCCGGGGTCAGTGCATCCGTGGATAGACTATCCCGGAGTGCGCTTCGCTGCATCCGGGCGTTCTTACTTCCCGTAGGCTTCCCGCATCTTCGCCTGGATCTTCGCCATGCCTGATATCCAGCGGTCGTAGTTCTCGGTCTTCTTGCGCATGTAGCCGAGCACCTGCGGGTGCGGCAGGATCACAAAGGTTTCCTGTTCCAGTCCCTTCAGCACGTCCTGCGCCACCTGTTCCGGCGACAGGTCGCCGTCGCCGGATTGCGGACCCTTCGGGATCGAGCGCAGCATGTTGGTGTCGACGCCCTGCGGACACAGGATCGATACCTTGATGTTGTCGGCCTTGTGCGAGATCGCGAGGTTTTCGGCAAAGCCGACCGCGGCATGCTTGGTGGTCGAATAGGCCGGGCTGCCGACCTGCGACAGCAAGCCGGCCGCCGAAATCGTGTTGAGGAAATAGCCGCCGCCGCGCGCCTTCATGCGCGGGATCAGATGCCGCGCCGCATAGACATGGGCCATGACATGCACGGCCCAGCTTCGCGACCAGGGTTCGTCGGAGGTTCCGCCGGCGTTGACGGACAGCGGATCGAAGCCGCCGCCGATGCCGGCATTGGAGCAGAACAATGCGATCGGACCGAATTGATGTTCGGTCTCCTCGATGACGTGAAGGATGTCCTTTTCCTTTCCGACATCGCATTTGAAGGCGGCCCCGCCGATCGGCGTGGAGACGGCGCGCGCGCCGTCGGGATCGATATCGGCGACTACCACCTTGGCGGCGCCGGCGCGGTGAAAGGCCTCGCACATCGCCTTGCCGATGCCGTTGGCGCCACCGGTGACAACCACGACTTTGCCGGTCACCTGCATGGCCGCGCTCCCCCTCGGGTATCGTTACGTCAGGACCATCATATCGAGAACAGCCGTATAATGGCACGCCGCGCCGAGCAAGACGAAGCCGTGCCAGATCGCGTTCTGGAAGCGCAGCCGCTGCCAGGCGTGGAAGATCACGCCGAGGCTATAGAGCACGCCGCCCGCCACAACGAAGCCCAGCGCCAGCGGCGGCACCGCCTTCACCACCGAATCG
Organism: Bradyrhizobium sp. AZCC 2176; assembly: GCF_036924645.1. Lineage (NCBI taxonomy): Bacteria > Pseudomonadati > Pseudomonadota > Alphaproteobacteria > Hyphomicrobiales > Nitrobacteraceae > Bradyrhizobium > Bradyrhizobium sp. AZCC 2176. The sequence continues at coordinate 1,157,575 of NZ_JAZHRX010000001.1, forward strand.
TAAATCATGACGCCGCTCCAGCCTAACGCGAGATAGAACCCCACGGCCAAACGATCGTAGCGCCCCGGACGCGCCAGCTTCAGCACTACGCCTACGATCGCGACGCACCACACCCCGATCAGCAGCGCGATCGCCAGATAGCTCTCCTTCAGCGCCACGATGAACGGGGTGTAGGTGGCGGCGATCAGGAGATAGATCGCCGAATGATCGAAGCGGCGCAGTACCCATTTGGCGCGCGACACCGGCCAGAGATTATACATCGCCGACAGCGTCAGCATCGCGAGCAGGCCGGCGACATAGACCGATACCACCGCGATTTCGAACGCGCTGGCATAGATCGCGGTCAGCACGATCAAGGCGGTGGCGGCGACAAGCCCCAGACAGACGCCGACGATATGCACGACGCCGTCGGCAATCAGTTCGGCGCGGTCGTAGTTCCAGTGCATGGCGTCAGCCGCCGCATGGATGGATGTCGAAGCGAGTTGTTTCAGTCTGAAGATAGTCATGCAGGCCCGCGAGAAACTGTGAGGGAGCGGTATAACATAGGTATCGCGGGGACAACCAACCGTTCAAAGCCAGCCGTCATCACCTCGCGAAGCGGATGATCCCAGTATCCGAGCGGCGTGGCATTTTCGTGTAGCCGATCGCAGCCGATATCCCGTACCGGAAACTGGCCGCATTCATGTTCCGTCATGCCCGGGCTTGTCCCGGGCACGTCTTGCGACCCTGCGGCTAAAAAGACGTGGATGGCCGGGACAAGCCCGGCCATCACGACACCGGTTGGGCGATCACAAGCGCTTGATTTTGACCCGCCAATCGCCACTTTCCTGACATCGCCCACCAACGCTTGTTTCGAGCCTTCCACGCCCGCATGGCCCCCAGTTTTTCAGACATTTTCGAGGAAGCGCGCCTGTCGGCGCGGGCGCTGCTGGACTACGGCGACAGCTTTTTCAATCCCACCGTGCGGCTCGGCGTCACAGGCCTGTCGCGCGCCGGCAAGACCGTGTTCATCACGGCGCTGATCCACGGCCTGACCCGCGGCGGGAGGTTTCCCATCTTCGAGCCCTATGCCACGGGCCGGATCGCCCGCGCCCGGCTGGCGCCACAGCCGGACGACGCCGTGCCGCGATTCGCCTATGAAAACCACGTCCGTACCCTGATCGAGGAGCGGTGCTGGCCGAGCTCGACCACTGATATCAGCGAACTGCGCCTCGTCATCGACTACCAGCGGCAGAACGGCGCCGACCGAACGCTCACCATCGACATCGTCGACTACCCCGGCGAGTGGCTGCTCGACCTGCCGCTGCTCAACAAGAGTTTTGAGCAATGGTCTGCCGAGAGCCTTGCGCTGTCGCGCGAGGGCCCGCGCGCAAAACTCGCGACGCCATGGCACAAGCATCTGAAGACGCTTCAACCCGAGGACCGCGAAAACGAACAGGCGACCCTCGCGGCGGCCAAACTGTTCACCGACTATTTGCGCGCCTGCCGCGACGAACGTTTTGCCATGAGCCTGCTGCCGCCCGGGCGCTTCCTGATGCCGGGCAATCTGGCTGATACGCCGGCACTCACATTTGCGCCGCTCGATGTCGCGGCCGACGGCAGCGCGCCCGACGGTTCGCTATGGGCGATGATGCGGCGGCGCTACGAGGCCTACAAGGATGTCGTGGTGCGTCCGTTCTTCCGCGATCATTTTGCGCGGCTCGACCGCCAGATTGTGCTGGTCGATGCGCTTGCCGCGTTCAACGCCGGGCCCGAGGCGCTGCATGATCTCGAAGCCGCGCTGTCGGGCATTCTCGATTGCTTCCGCATCGGCCGTGGCACGATCCTGAGCAGCCTGTTTCGGCCCCGGATCGATCGCATTCTGTTCGCCGCCACCAAGGCCGACCATCTGCACCATCAGAGCCATGACCGGCTGGAAGCGGTGCTGCGGCGGGCGGTCGCCAAGGCGGCCGACCGCGCCGAATATGCCGGTGCTGCCATCGACGTGGTCGCGCTATCGGCAGTGCGCGCCACGCGCGAGGCGCAGGTGGCGCGCGGCCGGGAGAAGCTGCCGTCCATAATCGGCACGCCCGCGCCCGGCGAGAGGGCCAATGGCGAGGCCTTCGATGGCGAGACCGAAGTGGCGACCTTTCCGGGCGACCTGCCCGCCGATCCCGAGCAACTGTTCAACGGCTTTCGCGGCCTCTCCAGCGCGGCTTCCGAACAGGCCGATTTCCGCTTCCTGCGCTTCCGGCCGCCGGTGCTGGAGCGCACCGCCAACGACGAGCCCGCGCTGCCTCACATCCGCCTCGACCGCGCGCTCCAGTTCCTGATCGGAGACCGACTGCAATGAGCGAGAAAACGCCGCATCGGCGGCCGGCCACGTTCAAGCTCGACGATCCCGGCGTGATCGTGATGGGTCCGGATGAAACCGGACGCCCTCCCCGCGGCGCCGTGCACATCACGCCCGAGGCCGATCCTGCGAACCTGCCTGTGCCGATCGATGCGCCGCTGGTTCCGGCGCGCCGCGGCTTTCGCTGGGGCACGCTGTTCTGGTCCGCGGTCGGTGGCCTCGTGCTGCTGGCCTCAGGCCTCGGCGTCGTCAATTTGATCGAGGACCTGTTCGCGCGCAGCGAAACCCTGGGCTATGTCGCGCTGGCCTTCGCTGCCGCCGCCGCGCTGGCGCTGGCGGTCGTGATCGGGCGCGAAGCCTTCGGGCTGGCGCGGCTGGCGGCCATCGAAAAGCTGCATCAACGCGCCACGGAAGTGCTGCGCAGCGACGACCGCGTCGCCAGCCGCGCCGTCGTGAACGATCTGCTCAAGCTCGCGCATCAGAACCCGCAACTGGCGCGCGCCCGCGCCACGCTGGTGAGTCATGCCGACGACATCATCGATGGCGCCGACATGATCAAGCTGGCCGAGCGCGAATTGTTGGCGCCGCTCGACGAAGAAGCGCGCCGGCTGGTTTCGGCGGCCGCGCAACGCGTCTCGGTGGTCACGGCGGTCAGCCCGCGCGCGCTGATCGACGTGCTGTTCGTGTTCGTCGCCGCGATGCGGCTGATCCGGCAACTGGCGCGGCTCTATGGCGGCCGGCCCGGCACGCTCGGCATGATCAGCCTGCTCCGCCACGTCATCGGCCACCTCGCCATTACCGGCGGCATGGCGGTCGGCGACAGCCTGGTGCAGCAGATGCTCGGCCACGGCATCGCGGCAAAGCTCTCGCAGCGCCTTGGCGAAGGCGTGCTTAACGGCCTGCTGACGGCTCGGCTGGGACTTGCCGCGATCGACGTGACGCGTCCATTGCCGTTCACCGCATTGCCGCGGCCTGCGCTTGCCGATCTCGCCAAGGACTTGCTGCGCAAGCGCGACGATGATGCTCTTACGTAGGGTGCGCAAAGGCGCTCGCGCCGTGCCCACCATCTATCCGCAATAACTGCCCCGTGCACGGTGGGTTCGCTTTGCTACCCTACGGGCTGCCGGGTAACGTTCACTGCCGCCCGTCGACAGGAACAACTCATCCTTCCCGATCTTCTCTTCAGCGACCAATGCGGAGAAGCTCGACGATGAAAGTTGGCATGGTGAGGCCGTGACCTCATGGCGCGGGTCCTGATCGGTACCTCCGGCTGGCACTACGATTCCTGGCGCGGGCCATTTTTCCCCAAGGGCCTGCGCCACAAGGAGGAGTTGCCGTATTACAGCCGCCAGTTTTCGACGACCGAACTCAACGGCGTGTTTTACCGAACGCCCACGCCGGAAGCGGTGACGAGCTGGCGAAACCAGACCCGGCGCGATTTCATCTTTGCCTGGAAGGCATCCAAATTCATCACCCATTGGAAACGGCTTTCGCACAATTCGGTCAACAGCCTCGAACTGCTGGAAGACCGCCTGTCGCTGCTCGGCACCAAAGCGGGACCGATCCTGTTTCAGCTACCGCCTTCCTTCCAGGTTGATGCCGACCGGCTCGTGTCCTTCTTCGAGCTGCTGCCGAAGAAGCGCCGCTACAGCTTCGAATTCCGCCATCCAAGCTGGTACACACCGCAGATATTCCGTCTGCTCCGGGCGCAAAACATCTCGCTATGCATATCCGATCATCATGATGCGCCCGCCCCCTGGAAGCGCACCGCCGACTTTGTCTACGTGCGCGGACACGGACCGACCGGCCGCTACAAAGGTCATTACAGTCCGCAGACTCTGTCGGAATGGGCACGCCATATCAGGTCCTGGAAGCGGCAAGGCTGCGACGTGTTCGTCTATTTCGACAACGACCAGAAAAGCGCAGCACCTGCCGACGCCAGAGCCTTGCGTGAGCTGATGGGTCAGGCTTGATATGAAGCAGAGGCAGCACTCGTAGGGTGGGCAAAGGAGCGTAGCGACGTGCCCACCATCTATCATCGAGCGCGCGGTTTGATGGTGGGCACGCTGTCGCTTTGCCCACCCTGCGGACTGCGGACTGATTTGCTTCGCGCGCAAGCGCAATCTTGATGCACAACCGCGACAAACTGGCATGACGGGCAAATCAGTCAAAACCTGTCCAGCCCTCTTGGCAAAAATATTCTGCTTTCGTTCTCACCCAAATCAGCGACATAACTCCGCCCGTCTCACGGCAGATGAGGGGCGTTGGCCATCGTCACGAACGTGCGGTGAGATGCGATGGACGCTGATGGCGCGCTAGACGTACGCGCCGGACGCGTACGGCGAAGTCGTGTGGTCTGGACGCCGCGGTGCTGGCGTTAAGTTGCGCGGAAGTTCTGCGTAACGATGGTGGCAAAAGAGCCGTTCACCAGGGAGAGCACGAAGTAAGCCGTAAAGCCATTGCGCAGGGAAGGCCGGAATGCTCCCGCTGCCCTGTATGCTCGTGTGCAGTTTTGTTTGCGCAAATCGCACGCGAGACCGCGGGTGCAGCAAGCACCCGGTCTTCCCTGCGCCCTCTATTTCGAAGAGGGCCAAACGAAGATCAAACCTCGGGCGAATTGCGCCGCGAGAACGCGAAAGTATGTCTGCCACAGGATGGGTAGAGCGAAGCGAAACCCATCGTCGCTCGTCACACGCAGCATTGATGGGTATCGCTTCGCTCCACCCATCCTACAGCGGATCACGCGAGCGAAAATGCTACGAAACTACTGCATCGAAGCGCAGTACCCCCGCCAGCACGCGCCAGCGGAACAGCGGCGAGTCCGGTGGCGGGGACAACTCGGGCGTCCAGCCGGTCAATTTTTCCAGCGCGTAGGTATCCATCACCATGCCGCGCCAGACGCGTTCGACCCGCTCCAGCGGCTGGCGCTTTGCTGGCGTGAGATCCCACAGCGGCAGGCGATTGTCCGGTTCGCGCGCGACGTAGAGGCCGGGATGATCCTTGATGCGGTTCATGCCGGGATCGCCAAATCCCTGGAATCTGCCGCGCTCGTTGATCTGGACGACGGGCACCTCGCCGTTGAAATGCCAGCGCAGCATCGCGTAGGTGCGATAATCCGACGTCGCGATCCAGCTCGCGCCGGTCGTTCGCAACTGCTCGCGCGCGCGCGCCGCGACCTGTTCGTAGCCAGCCTCGCCGCCGACCGGATCGGTCCGGCCAATCAGATTCCAGGGCGCTACGACGTAATAGAAGAACACGCCGACCACGAAGGCGATGCCGGAGATCACGGCAACCCTCGCCCACCGGAACGTCGACTTCACGATCCATTCCGGAAAACCTTCGCGCGGCAGCATGACGAGATTGATGGCGGTCGCGGCAAAGCCGGCGGGCCACAGGAACATCGGCCAGGTGTCGCCGACACGGAGCGTCAGCGATTTCCAAAGGAAATACAGGAACGGCACCAGCACGGCGGTCGACAGCAGGATCGCGACCGGTTCGCGGGTGCGATAACCGCGCCACGCGGTCAGCGTCACGCCGGAGAGTACCACCGGCAGCAGCACGAAGCCGACGAGGCCGAATTGAAGCCCAATGAATTCGCCGACCGTGCGGAACGATACGTGATGCGTCGCGACCGCGCGCACGAACTGGAAGCGGAACGACGCCCAGTCATGCTCGGCATTCCAGATCAGCACCGGCAGAAACACGATCACCGCAATCAGCGCCGCCAGCCACGGATACGGGCTGAACAGCCACCGCCGCCGCCAATCCGGCACCAGCGCGAACGCCGCGACCGCCGGCAGCAGCATGATCGCAGTGAATTTCGACAGCAGCGCCAGCCCGGCGAACAGACCCGCCGCCAGCCACCAGCGCGGATTGCCGCTCTCGTGCAGCCGCACCAGCGACCACAGCATCGCGACCGCACAGGGGATCATCGCGGTGTCGGGCGCGACCTTTGCCATCAACAGCCCGTAATACAGCGCCGCTTCCGGCAACAGCATCGCGAGGATGACAGCGCGCACATCATGGGTCACGCGCCGGACGATGTCGGCCAGCAAGAGTTGCGTGACCAGCATCGCGACGATGCCGCCGAACCGCGCGCCGAGGGTGGTGTCGCCAAAGATCGCGGTGCCGAAGCGGATCAGCCAGGCGATGCCCGGCGGATGATCGAGAAAGGCGAGCGCGCTCTCCTTCGACCAGGTCCAGTAATAGGCCTCGTCGGTACGCAGATCGAGCACGCCGGCATAGACCAGCCGCATTGCCGTCAACGCAGCGATCAGCAAGACAACAGCAAGCCAGGGCGCTGCAAACCATGGCAGCGCGGCGGGACTGGTTTTGCGCTTATGGGGCTGGGCAATCGTCACGGCGCTTTCTCCTCGACAGCGCCGGTAGTGTCAACGTGCCGCGGGAAAAAACTGCCCTACGATCACCGGCGATCCTCTGGCAGCAGGCGGTGGACCTTCGCGCCGCCGTCATTCCGGGGCTCGCGAAGCGAGAGCCCGGAATCCATCGTGACACCGGTGACGCCGCCAAATGGATTCCGGGCCTGCGCCCAGGGGGCGCATCCCGGAGTGACGGTACGGTGAGGCCGGGATGACTAGAGTATTCACCGTTGGAATTAGGCATTAGTATCACCCCATATTGACCCTGTGGATCGCATGGCCACCTCATCCCGAGAACTGATCACAACCTTCGTTCGCGGCATCAGCCTCCGGCAGGTCCGCCTTGTCAGCGGCGTGATTCTGTTCACCTATCTGGTCAGCCATTTCCTCAACCATGCGCTGGGCAACATCTCGCTGGAGGCGCTGGCGAGTGGGGTCTACCTCCACACCGCGTTCTGGCAATTCCTCCCGGTCACGATCCTGTTCTACACCGCGTGCCTGGTGCATACCGCGCTCGGCATCTGGGCGCTCTACGAACGCCGGCAATTCCGCTGGAAGGCGATCGAGCCGCTGCAGCTCGCACTCGGCCTCAGCGTGCCGATGCTGATCATCGCCCATATCATCGGCGTCCGGCTCGGCCAGACGCTGTACGGACATGAAAAGCTCTATCCGCAGGTGCTGTTCCTGTACTGGATCTGGGCGCCATACCGGATCCCGCTGATGCTCGCGGTCATGACCATCGCGTGGGTCCATGGCTGCATCGGGCTGTATCTCTGGCTGCGGATGCGCTCGTTCTACAAACGCGCCGCGCCGTTCCTGCTCGCCGCGGCGGTGCTGGTTCCGACGCTCTCCATGCTGGGTTTCTATCAGAGCGGGCGCATGGTGATCGATAATGACAGCGCGGAATGGCGCGCGGAGACCCAGTCGGTGCGCCAGATCGGCACCCGCACCGAGGCGCAGGCGCTCGATCGCATCACCGACTATTTCCTGTTCGGCTATTTCGGCCTGATCGGGGTCGCATTGCTGGCCCGCGGCGCCCGCGCCATCAACGAGCGCCGCCGCGGCATGATCAATCTCTCCTACGGCAACGGCCGCACGGTGCGCGTTCCCAGGGGCCTCAGCGTGCTCGAGGCGAGCCTGCGCAACAACGTTCCCCACGCCAGCGTCTGCGGCGGCCGGGCGCGCTGCTCGACCTGCCGTATCCGCATCATCGGCGATTGCGGCGACCTGCCCGAGCCCTCGCAGCGCGAGGCCTTCGTGCTCGGCCGGGTCGGCACGTCGGATCCGTCCATCCGCCTTGCGTGTCAGTTGCGGCCGGCGACCGATCTGTCGTTCTTCCAGCTCTTCCTGCCGCACACGGCCGCCGACGGCCACGGCTCGAACCCGACGCGAATCGGACAGGAGCGCTACCTCGTCAACATGTTCGTCGACATGCGCGGCTCGACGCAGCTTGCCGAAAAGCGGCTGCCGTTCGACACCGTATTCATCGTCAATCGCTTCCTCGGCGCGGTGTCGCAGGCGGTGCTGGCGAGCGGCGGCATGCCGAACCAGTTCGTCGGCGACGGCATGCTGGCGCTGTTCGGGCTTTCGACCTCCAGGCAGGAGGCCTGCCGCCAGGCGCTGCGCGCGGCGGCGATGATCGCCGCCAATGTCGACGAGTTGAATAAATTTCTCGAGCATGATCTGCGCGAGCCGATCCGCTTCGGCATCGGCATCAATGGCGGCGAAGTGATCGTCGGCGACATCGGCTATCGCGACCACATGGTGTTCACCGCGCTCGGCGACGCCGTCAATGTCGCGGCACGGCTGCAGGACATGACCAAGAGCCTTGCATGCGAGGTCGTCGTGTCGGATGAAGTTCGCGCAACCGCCGGCCTCGCCGCCGATGCATTGCCGCAGCATGATGTCGAGATTCGCGGACGCAATGAACCGTTGATCGTGCGCGCGGTTGCGGATGCGCGAACGTTGCCGGCGCTGGTTAACGAAGAGCAAAGCGCCGCGGCCTGAAACCACTGCGGTGATAGCGTTTGGAGCCTGAGGATCGGCTTCGGCGGTGGCGGCTATGACGGCTGCTACGTGACCCGCCGCGTGCTGACGCCGTATGGCTTCCGCTGGCGGACCGTGAACGTCTGCTACTGATCGCAGTCGCAGACGTCCGTTCGGTAGCCCCAGTCGCTCGCGCGGCCGGGGTTTCCGCCTCCGATTGTGCCATGCCGGAGGCTGCCGCCAGCTCCGCCCGGCCGTGCCAAATGAACACGAAACCGGCAAAACGGCGGAAATCGGCGGCGAATCGGCGCTTTTCTGCCAAAATGGCCATTCCGTTTGCGCTACCCAGCCCGCCCCAACCCGCGTATCCTGATGCCTCGGGCATGCCGGTTAGTGCGGGGACCGGCGGCTCGTTTTCGTTTTTTTGATTCCGCGGAGACGACGTGAATGGCTAAAGGTACGGTGAAGTGGTTCAATCCAACCAAGGGTTACGGATTCATCCAACCCTCGAGCGGCGGCAAGGACGTGTTCGTTCATATTTCGGCAGTTGAGAAAGCTGGTCTTTCGACACTCAATGAAGGGCAGACCGTCGAATACGAAGAGATCGCCAACCGGGGCAAGACTTCGGCCGAGAACCTCAAGGTTTAGCGCGAACGCGCGATCGGCAACGGCGCGCTCTCGGACTTAACATCCGGGAGTGGGGCTAAAAAAATTTTCAACAACTGTGAGCGTTCGGCGGAGCGGGCACCGCTTCTGCACGTGCGATGGTTAAATCGTACGCGAGAACCGGCCGCTCAATCTTCCGTAACCCATTTCTGGACCGTCATCACGTCGGGTGGCTGCAGATAGCCGCGCGGCCAGAGATCGACGACCCACTCGACCTTGGTGGCGCGATCGACCAGCACCGCGGTGTTGTGCGGCGTCTGCAGCACCAGCGTATTGCCGCGATACTTCGGATCGCCGATCGCGTGATGCTTCAAGAGGCCCCACTCCTGCAGCACCAGCAACAGGCTGGTCGTGTTACGCGTCGTGTCCCAGCAATCGTAATTGTGCTTGTCGTCGAAGTAGCGGAAATCCGCCTTCGCCACGCGCATGTTGGTGCCGAGGATCGGTCCCATACGCCGGTCGAACCACACCACCGCCTTCTGCACCGCGGCGCGTTCGGCCGCGGCCGAGGCGCGGCCTGCCGCCATGATCTGCGTCAGCGCGCTGCGGTCGCCGGCCGTGAAGTCGAGGATCTCGCGGCGCCGGCAGACGAAGCCATAGCAGACGGTCATGGATTTGGCCGACGGCGGATAGATCGAAACCGAACTGTAGAGGTTGGCGACCTCGGCACTCATCTCGATGGCCGTTGCCGGGCCAACGTAGCACAGCGAAGTGAGCATGAGGCCGATGACAGCCGCGCATCCCGCTCGCATCTGCCTTCCCAACTTCAGCCGGCCGCCGTCTCTCATAAGCTGCAATTCCCACGCGACGAGCCTGACGATTAGCGCGGCTCCCTGACGCTGCCAACCGGCAAGCCCGCAATCTGTGGATTGCGCCGCGGAAATTCCGCCTGCTGTGTTTTCCGTGCGCCAGTTGGTACCGCTCGCACACCATTCCGTCCTTGGTCGGGCCTTGGCGATCCGGCCATCTCCCTGGAAAATTGGGAGAATTTGCGCCCTGTTCTGTCGAACCCGGCCCCGCTAAGCTGGCTGAAGCCAAGAGAATCCTATGCTGATTCCCAAGTCGCCCCTTCCGCCCTTCAGCGCGCCCTATGCGCCCGACGATCGTGCCATGGCCAATCGCCTATTCCGGGCCGCGCCGCTTGAGCCGACGCAGGAGGCGCGCATCGATCGCATGGCGACGTGGCTGATCGAGGCCATCAGAGCCAATGACGATCCGCTCGGCGGCGTCGAGGACATGCTCCGCGAGTTCGCACTATCGACCAAGGAAGGCCTGGCGCTGATGGTGCTGGCGGAAGCGCTGCTGCGCGTGCCGGATGCCCGCACTGCCGACCAGTTCATCGAGGACAAGCTCGCCCAGGGCGACTTCATCCATCACGAAACCAGATCGAGCGCGTTCCTGGTGAATGCGTCGGCCTGGGCGCTCGGCATGTCGGCCCGCGTGATCCAGCCCGGCGAGACGCCGCAGGGGACCATCGGACGGTTGACCAAGCGGCTGGGCGCACCTGCCGTGCGGGCGGCGACCCGGCAGGCGATGCGGCTGATGGGCAACCATTTCGTGCTCGGCGAGACCATCGAAGCCGCGCTGTCGCGGGCGCAGCCGCATTCCTCGCGCCATCAACGCTACTCCTTCGACATGCTCGGCGAAGGTGCCCGCACCGCCGACGACGCCGTGCGTTATTTCAAATCCTATTCAAGCGCCATCGAGGCGATCGGACGCACGGCCGATGACCGCCCCCTGCCCGACCGGCCCGGTATCTCGGTCAAGCTCTCGGCATTGCATCCGCGCTTCGAGGCGGTGAGCCGAGCACGGGTGATGCGCGAACTGGTGCCACGGCTGATCGATCTCGCCCGGCAAGCCAAATCCTACAACCTCAATTTCACTGTCGATGCCGAGGAAGCCGACCGGCTGGAATTGTCGCTCGACGTGATAGCCGCAGCGGTCGGCGATTCATCGCTTGCAGGCTGGGACGGCTTTGGCCTGGCGATCCAGGCCTACCAGAAGCGCGCTTCCGATGTGATCGATTACGTCGATGGTCTCGCGCGCAGCCTCGACCGCAAAATAATGGTGCGGCTGGTGAAGGGCGCCTATTGGGACACCGAGATCAAGCGCGCGCAGGAACGCGGGCTCGACGGTTATCCCGTGTTCACCCGCAAGGCGATGACTGATCTGAACTACCTCGCCTGCGCAAAACAATTGCTGGCGCTGCGGCCACGGATCTTTCCGCAATTCGCCACCCACAACGCGCTGACGGTCGCGACCATCCTCGAACTGGCAACGGATCAAAGCGGATTCGAATTCCAGCGCCTGCACGGCATGGGCGAGGCGCTCTACGCAAAACTTGGCGAAGACCGTCCCGACATAGCCCATCGCACCTACGCGCCGGTCGGCAGCCACCGCGATCTGCTGGCCTATCTGGTGCGGCGATTGTTGGAGAATGGCGCCAATTCATCCTTTGTCGCGCTCGCCGCCGACGAAGCGGTGCCGGTGTCGCAATTGCTGCGACGTCCGGCCGACATTATCGGCAGCGCCGAAAACGCTGCGCATCCGAACATTGCGCTGCCGCGCGATCTCTATGGACCCAACCGGAAAAATTCCCGCGGGATCGAATTCGGCGAACGCGCAGCGCTGGAGCAACTCGTGTCGGCCGTCGCCGCCGCACCATTGCCCGCGGCGGGGAGCATCGCCGAGACAACTGCGAGCGAAGCCAATGCAGTGATCGTGGCTGCGCGCGACGGCTTCCAGCATTGGGGCAGGACGTCTGCCGAGGTGCGCGCGGCCATATTAGAGAAGGCCGCCGATCTGCTGGAACGGCGCGCGGCGCATTTCATCGCGCTGCTGCAACGCGAAGGCGGCAAGACATTGGATGACGCGGTTTCCGAAGTCCGCGAAGCCGCGGATTTCTGCCGTTACTATGCTGCGCAAGGACGCGAATTGTTCGGCGAAGGCAAGGCGATGCCGGGACCGACGGGCGAGAGCAACATGCTCCGCCTGCGCGGCCGCGGCGTCTTCGTCGCGATCTCGCCGTGGAATTTTCCGCTGGCGATCTTTCTGGGCCAGGTCACGGCGGCCTTGATGGCGGGCAATACGGTCGTTGCGAAGCCGGCCGAGCAGACGCCGCTGATTGCGGCTGAAGCCACCCGCCTGCTGCATGAAGCCGGCGTGCCGGCGTCAGCGCTGCATCTGGTGGCAGGCGACGGCCGGATCGGCGGCGTGCTGGTGGCGCATCCCGATATCGCCGGCGTCGTCTTCACCGGCTCGACCGAAGTCGCCCGCACGATCAACCGCGCGCTCGCCGCCAAGGATGGACCGATCGTGCCGCTGATCGCCGAGACCGGCGGCATCAATGCCATGATCGTCGATGCTACCGCGCTGCCCGAACAGGTCGCCGACGACGTCGTGACCTCGGCTTTCCGCTCCGCGGGCCAGCGCTGCTCGGCGCTGCGATTGCTGTTCCTGCAGGACGACGTAGCCGACCGCATGATCGAGATGATTGCAGGCACAGCGCGCGAACTTGTCATCGGCGATCCCTCCGATCCCGCCACCCATATCGGCCCGGTAATCGACGCCGAGGCCAAGCAGCGGCTCGACGCGCATATCGAACGGATGAAGAAAGAGGCCCGGGTGCACTTTGCGGGTAGCGCACCACAAGGCAATTATGTCGCGCCGCATATTTTCGAATTGTCCGATGCCGTCCTTCTCACGGAAGAAGTATTCGGCCCGGTGCTGCATGTGGTGCGCTACCGCGCTGAGCGGTTCGACGAGGTGCTGCAGGCGGTCGAACGTTCCGGCTACGGACTGACGCTCGGCATTCATTCCAGGATCGACGATACGGTGGAGGACGCGATCGAGCGGCTCCAGGTCGGCAACATCTATGTCAACCGCAACATGATCGGCGCGGTCGTTGGCGTGCAGCCGTTCGGCGGCCATGGGCTATCCGGCACCGGGCCCAAGGCCGGTGGGCCGCATTATCTGACGCGTTTTGCAACCGAACAAACGGTGACCGTCAATACGGCTGCAGCCGGCGGAAATGCAGCGCTGATGTCGGGTGAGGAGTAGTTGCATCGACCCTCCAAGATGGGCCAAATGGCGTTTGAACGGGATCGCCCATCAGCGATATCTCGACAAAAACAACAACGTCACGGAGCGACGCTACGATGGATAAGGGTATTTTCGACGGCCTCAAGGTTCTGGACTGCGCGAGTTTCATCGCAGCACCTGCAGCCGCCACGGTGCTGTCGGACTTCGGCGCCGATGTAATCAAGATCGAGCCGCCCGGCTCCGGCGATCCCTATCGCAATCTACCCAATCTGCCCGGCTACCCGCATAGCGAGCACAATTTCGCGTGGATGCTGGAAGCCCGCAACAAGAAGAGCCTCGCGCTCGACCTCTCAAAACCCGAGGGCCAGGCCGTGCTGCATCACCTCGCCGCCCAGGCCGACGTCTTCATCACCAATTATCCGCCGCAGGTGCGCCAACGGCTTGGCATCACCCACGAGCATCTGGCGCCCCACAACGACCGGCTGATCTACGCGTCCTTCACAGGCTACGGTGAGAAGGGCGAGGAAGCCAATAAGCCCGGCTTCGATAGCAACGCCTATTGGGCGCGTTCCGGTCTGATGGATCTGGTGCGGGCGGATGAACACACCACGCCGGCGCGATCGATCGCCGGCATGGGCGATCACCCCTGCGCGATGGCGTTTTACGGCGCGATCGTCACCGCGCTCTACAAGCGCGAGCGCACCGGCAAGGGTTCGCATGTCAGCTCCAATTTGATGGCTAACGGCGTCTGGGCCGCATCGGTGCTGGCGCAAGCAAAACTGGTCGGCGCGAAGTTCGGCGAACGCCGCCCGCGCGAGCGCGCGCTCAACGCGGTCACCAACCACTATCAGTGCAAGGACGGACGCTGGCTGATCCTGTCGCTGCTCAATGAGGAGCGGCAATGGCCGACACTGGCGCGCTGCCTCGGCCGCGAGGACCTCGTCAACGATCCCCGCTTCGAGACCAAGAAGGAGCGCCATGCGCGCTCGCTGGAGCTGATCAGGATATTTGACGAGACCTTTGCGACCAGGGACCTTGCCGAGTGGCGCAAGATCCTCGACGGCAACGGCCTGGTGTTCGGCGTGGTCGGCATCCTCGACGACATTCCGAACGACAAGCAGATGATCGAGAACGAGGTGCTGGTGCCGTTCGAGAACGATACCATGCTGACGATCTCCAGCCCGATCTGGGTGAATGGCAGCAAGAAGGTGCAGCCGCGCAAGCCGCCCGGCATCGGCGAGCACAGCGACGAGATCTTGCGCAATGCGGGCTATGACGAAGCCGCGATCGGCAAGCTGCGCGCAGCCGGCGCGGTGGCGTGAGGCAGCAAGCCATGCCCAGCTATCGCCTGCATTACTTCCCGGAGTCGGGAAACAGCTACAAGCTCGCACTGATGCTCACTTTGTGCGGCGAACGCTTCGAGCCGGTGTGGACCGATTTCGGCGGCGGCGTCACGCGGACAGCGGAATGGCGGCGCGAGGTCAACGAGATGGGTGAAATTCCGGTGCTCGAGGTCGACGGCGAACGCCTGACACAGACTGCGCCGATCCTGCTCATGCTGGCAAAGCGATTCGGCCGGTTCGGCGGCGAGACCGAACAGGAGCAATTCGAACTGCTGCGCTGGCTGTTCTGGGACAACCACAAGCTCACCGGCTACATGGCGACCTACCGTTACTTCCGCACATTCACGCCGTCACCGGACGAGCATGTGCTGAAGCATTTCCGCAGGCGGCTCGACGATTTCCTTTCCATCCTCGAGCAGCACATGCAGACGAACGCATTCGCCATCGGCGAACGGCCGACGGTGGCAGACATATCAATGATGGCCTATCTGCATTACCCCGCCGACGAGACCGGGTATGATCTGGCAACGAGCCATCCCGCGATCAACGCCTGGCTGGGACGCATGGCCCAATTGCCGGGCTGGAAATCGGCCTATGATCTGCTGCCCGGCGAACGCCTGACGCATTACGCCAAGTGATCTGGCGCCAACGACCGAGCCGCATCGCTAGCGGCTTTTGACGAAGCACATGCCGACGCGTGATATCTTGCCGGCGGCCTGACAGGTCAGGCCCTCGGCGCAGGTCCAGTCGCGGAAACTTCCGTCGTTGTTGGCGGCCGGCTTGCCCTGCACATAGCAATGCGCGCCCCAGCCGTCGTAATAATTGGTGCCGGCGAGTTCGGCGCTGCCGCGCAACTGCGGACGGCTGGCAAACCCGCGCGAGTAATCCGGCGGCTTGCCGTCGCGCAGGCTTGCGAGAATATCGCGGCGGCGGATCTGATCGCCGAAGAAATGCGGTGACGCCGGCACGACGGTCGAATTCGACGGCTTATCCGCCATCCAGTCGACGCCGGCGAAGTGAAAGCCGCCAATGCCGCGCGTCTGGTGGCAGCCGGAACAGGTGACGTCGTTGAGCCGCCGTTCGAACCCGGCAGGCGAGCGGATGTTCTGCAGCTTCACGCCACCTTCCGCAGCCTTCCTGAGCGCAGCCACCACGTCAGCCTCGCTGAACGCAGCGCCCTCGCCTTGCACCAGCCCGAATTCCGGCTCCAGGTCCGACGGATCGAACCCGGCCGGCGTTGGCGCAATCGCGCCTCTGGCGAGGAATTTTTCCGGGATCAGCACGGTGCCGCGATCGAACGCTGCGAGATTGACGGGATCGAGCAGCCATGCCCTGAACTCGCGCTTGAGGGCGTCGTCCGCCAGGAGGCGCGCGCGGTCGACCTGGTTTTCCATCGGCGCTTCCGCGAAGACCCGCGCGTCCCGATCGTAGCGAAACACCTTCAACAGGTAGTCGGTGCGGAAATCGCGAACCGCAGATTTCGGCGCGTGCGCGATCTGGAGGTTGGTCTCAATGCGATCGACATTCTCGTGGCTGATCAGGTCGAGCGGGCCATCCTTTGCCGACGGCATCTCGCCGGGCGGCGCGGCGAGCCAGCGGTTGGCAATCTCGGAACAGGTAATCGTGGAGCCTTCGCCTTTCGCCCTCAGCACGAGGTTCAGCGTCATCGGTAGCCGCGGCGGCGATGCGTCGTCGCCGGCCACCTTGTTCATCCGCGTCAGGCGGTAGATCAGGCGGATCTCCCCGCAGCTTGCTTGCGCGGCGTAAGCGCGGTCCATGCGGTTGACGATGCCGGCCAGCACGAACCGCGTCTCTGCCGAATACAGCAGCGTGCGATCGAACAATTGGAAATCATGGCCCTCGCCGACGCCGATCGTCTCCTTCGGTAGGTTCACCCGGTGCCGCGCGACATAGCGATCGAACTCGCCATCGATGGCCTGTCGAATCGGCGCCATTGATGGCAGGGCGAACAACGCGCTGTTGGCGAGCGGGATATCCGCCGACCGCTCCGGCAACAGCGTGCGATCGAGACGAAATTTTCCGCCATCGAGCTCGCGCAGCGTCGCAGGATCGGTGATGGCAGTGCCGCGCTCCAGGGCTGCGTCCTGTGCCGCACGCGCCGGCAAAGCAGCGCACAGTAGAGCAAATACGATGGCGAGAAATCGGGGCACGCAGCTCATGTCCCAACTAACACCGCGCAAAGAGGTCTATTCAAGGAAAAAGGCGCTTCACGTCGCCGTGAAACGCCTTCCTGTTCGCATGCCGTTCCGTCAGCGCGCGACGATCAGGCCCTTGCTGGTCACGACCACCCAGCGGCCGTCCTGCTTGCGAATGGCGTCGACACGGCCGAGACCGGGAATGGGGTCGCCGGCATAGACCTCATACATGCCGCGGCGGCTCTCGATCAGCGCGCTGCCATTGGCGACGTCCCGCAATACCCAGCCTTCGACGGTCGGCATCCGGGTAACCTCGGGCTTGGGTGGCGCCGAAGACGCAGGCGGAGCCGCAGGCGCGGCCGCGGCCTGCTGCGGTATCGTGCCTGTGACCTCCTTCGCGGGAGCCGGCGCGGCGGCAGCGGTCGTCGCGGACGCCTGGGCGGCACGGAGCTTGTCGACGGTCTCGCTGAGCTTGGCGAGCTTTGCGGCGGGCTCGGCCTGCGCCTTCTCGACCTTGTCGAGGCGGTCGCTGGCCTTGTTGAACTGGGTCGTGCCGGCCTTGGCGGTATGTTCGAGGCTCGCCTTCAACGCGACGATGTCGGCATCGATCCGCGCCACGGCGGCTTCGAGCGCGCTATCCTTTGCCGAAGTCTGCGCAGAGGCCTGGGCCGAATCTCCGGCCATCAGCTTGCCAATTCCCCCGGTTGCCAGCGCGCCACCCAGCGCGCCCGCCACTGTCGCCAGCGCCACCACGGCGGCCATCGCCCCGATTCTTCGTTTGCCGGACACTCCCTCCGCCGGTGCGGCCTTCGCATCAGCGCCGCCGCGCTCGCCGGGCGACATGATCGTCACGTTGCCGGGGAAGCGCGGCGCTTCCGGCTTCACGGCGTCGATCTTGGGAGGCTCAGCCTTCGGCGCTTCAATCTTTGGCGCCTCGACCTTCGGTGCGTCCATGCTGACGGCGTCCACCTTGGGACCGTCCTTGGCCGCGTCGGCCTTCGGCGAGGTCTCTTCCTGCTCGGGCGCGAGTTTTGCCGCCTCGACCTCCACCGCAGCCGTTACCGGCGCGCCCGGCGCAGGTATGTCGGGAGCGGCCGGCCCGGCGCCAAGGGTTCCGGTTTCACCGTTGGTGGGCTGGGTTTGTTGATCGCTCACGTTGGATTCTCCAGAATTGATTGACCATTTGGTAACTTTTATTGCTTGCCAAATCGTTACCGGCCTCGGCCTTACCGAAATTTTAGGAACTCATCCGCCCCGGTTTGAGCGGCCACTTGTCGGCCGTCCCGGCCCCGGGTCCCTATGCTGCCCTGCGGCATCGGTATCGATCTCGTGCCGGTTCCGTTTGCGCCGGTCTGTTTCCCGATTAACATGGACCGACCAGCCAGAAAGGCAGGGACCACCATGACCATCGAAAAATGCATCAACGAGTTTGATGTAGATGACGTCATTTTTGAGGAAGGCTCGTCCGGGCGGGAACTGTTCGTGGTGCTCGACGGCCAGGTCGAGATCGCCAAGATGAACGGCGCCAGCAAGACGGTCATCGTCACGCTCGGCAAGGGTGAGTTCTTCGGCGAGATGGCGGTCATCGACGGCTCGTCCCGTTCGGCAACCGCCATTGCGGCCGCCCCAAACACCCGCGTGATGCGGATCAACCACGCCCGCTTTGTTTACCTGGTGAGCCAGCAGCCGGCGTTTGCGCTGATGATCATGGATGCGCTCAGTAAACGGTTGCGCGCGTCAAACGCTGTCACCTTCAGAGCCGCAGCCAATTCATGAGCGACCGGAAGCCGAGCCCATTCAAGACGCTGTTCGAGACCGAAGTCTGCACGCTGATCCAGGCTGCCGAAGACGTCTATCAGATCCGTTTCAAGAACCGCGCGGCGAACGCTTATCTGGTGCGCGGCAGCTCGCGCACCATCATGATCGATGTCGGACTGTCGTCGAACTATCCGCATCTCGTGAAATGCCTCGAGCACCTCGACTGTCCGCTCGAGAAGATCGACATGGTGGTGCTGAGCCACGAGCACCTCGACCACATCGGCGCGGCCTATCATTTCCACGGCCGCGCCTTCATCGCCGCCCATCGGCTGGCCGCTAACAAGATCATGCTGCGCGACGACTTCTCGATGCTGCGCAAGATGTTCAACGAGCCGAACGTGCCGATCAATATCGATCTCTGGCTGGAAGAAGGCAATCTGATCGACCTCGGCAATTTCCGCCTCACCGTGATGTACACGCCGGGACACACCTCCGCCTGCATCACGCTGTTCGAACCGGACAAGGGATTGTTGTTCGCCTCCGACACGCTGATGCCCGGCGGGGTGATGGGCGGCGTGTTCGGCTCCGGCAGCATCTCTGACTACATCCAGTCGCTGGAGCGGCTGAAGGGCCTGAACTCGAAGATCCTGCTGTCGGGGCATGGGCGGCTGTCCGACACGCCGCAGGAGGACGTGCGGATCGCGATCCAGCGTTCGCACGGATTATTGTCGGACACCGCGCAATTGTTCGACGCACTCGATGCGCGGGCGAACTTCGAACCGATCATGCAGTCGGTGCGCGACCTCAACAAACTCGACGATTGATCAGTCATTGCGAGCAACAGCGAAGCAGTCGCCCCCGATCAAGAGAAAGGCCGGCGGGCGTTACGCCGCCGACCTTGTCCTGCAACTGCCGGCTCGGGGGTCCGGTTCCGTTGCTTGCATTCCGGTTGCTAGAACTGTTTTGATCATTAGCGCCCAGTGCCGACTGACGCCATTGCACGCAGGTATTGCCGAGCCGTACCGAGGTAGGCCCACACCATTGAAGCGGATGGAGCCAACTATCCATTGGTTTAGGTGGTGGTGAGTTACATCACCACCGGCGCATCCGGCAATTCATTCCGCCCCGCCCCCTGCGCCGGAAAGTGCGTCGCCAGCTCGCGCGACACCGCCTCGATTCCCTCGATCACGCCTCCTTCAAAATTTCCGGCCCTGAACTGCGTCTCCATCTCGACGCAGATTTTTTCCCAGCCGGCGCGGCCGACCCTGGCGTCTATGCCACGGTCGGCAACGATCTCGAAGTCGTGGTCGGCCAGCAGCAGGTAGATCAAGACGCCGTTGTTGTGCGCAGTGTCCCAGATCCGCAACTGCGAAAAAATATCCAGCGCCCGCTCACGCGCCGACTGATTGCGAAACAGCGGCGCGCCGTCGAGCGCGCCTTCGACCACGAAACGCACCTGTCCGGAATGGGTGGCTTCGCCTGACTTGATCGCCTGCTCGATCCTCGCCAGCGCTTGTGGCGGAAAGATGCGCCGCAGTCGCCAGCGGTGTTCGAGGAGATGCCTGCCGATGCGCCTGATGCTCATGCTACCAGTTCCCCGATGCGCCACCGCCGCCAAAATTGCCGCCGCTGCCACTGAAGCCGCCGCTCGAACTGCCACTGCTGCCACTGCTGCTCCAATCGCTGCTGCCGCCACTCGACCAGCCGCCGCGCGTGCCGCGGCTGCCACCGGAGGGTATCAGATCGATGAACGCAGAAATGAGAAAGACGAGCACGCCGATGGCCGCAGCCGCCCCGAGACTGCCGACGAGGAGCCACGTCAAAACTCCGACGAAACCGCCGGTCGCAGCCGAACCGACCAACCGGCCAAGCGACGCCCTTAGCACGCCGCCGACAATGAACACGAAGGCGAGGACGAAGGGATTGAACGGGTCGATCGTATTGAACAAGCCGGGACTTTGCCAATGCGGTGGCTCCGGCTCGGGCAATTTTTCGCCATCGGCGACCCGAATTATACGGGTGATCCCGGCAGAAACGCCGCCGGCGAAATCTCCGGCCTTGAACTTCGGCGTGATGTCTTCGTCGATGATGCGCTTCGTGGTGACATCGGTCAGCGCGCCTTCGAGGCCATAGCCGACCTCGATACGCAGGCGGCGATCGTTTTTGGCGATGACGAGCAGCGCGCCGTCGTCGATCTTCTTGCGGCCGATCTTCCAGGCTTCCGCAACCCGGAGCGAAAATTGCTCGATCGCCTCGCCGTCCGTCGTCGGCACGATCAGTACGGCGATCTCGCTGCCCTTTCGCGTCTCCAGATCCTTCAGTTGCCGCGTCAGCGAGACGATGTCGATGCTACCCAGCGTGCCGGTCTGGTCGACCACCCGTCCGCTCAAAGGCGGCACCGCGACGAGCGCCAGCGCCGAACAGGCCCAGCACACGAGCAGCGCAAGAATGGGGGCTCTTGCAGCGTCCATCGCGTTTGTCTTTTTTGGCCGCTACTTGGCGGGCGCCAGCGTCGGGTTGAAGTCCACCTTCGGCGCCGTCGAGATGGCCTTCTCGTTCTCGACCGTGAAGCTCGGCTTCTCCTTGTAGCCGAAGGCCATTGCCGTCAGATTGTTCGGGAAGGTGCGGATGCCGACATTATAGTCCTGCACGGCCTTGATGTAGCGGTTGCGTGCCACGGTGATGCGGTTCTCGGTGCCTTCGAGCTGTGACATCAAATCGCGAAACAGCGCGTCCGATTTGAGCTGCGGATAGTTTTCGGTCACCACCAATAGCCGCGACAGCGCGCTCGTGAGTTCGCTCTGGGCGGCCTGGAATTTCTGGAATGCGGCGGGATCGTTCAGCACCTCCGGCGTCGCCTGGATGCTGCCAACTTTGGCGCGCGCATTGGTGACCCCGAGCAGAACGTCCTTTTCCTGCTGCGCAAAGCCCTTCACCGAATTGACGAGGTTGGGTACGAGATCAGTGCGGCGCTGATACTGGTTGATCACTTCCGACCAGCCCGACTTGACCTGCTCGTCGTTGGTCTGGATCGCATTGTAACCGCAATTGGTCAGGCTCAGTGTCGCCAGCGCCGCCAGCACGGTCCAAAATCTGCGCATTGGGCTCTCCCGCTGTTATTTCCGGCGCACGGTATCAGAATAGCCGCCTCAAATAAGCGCCCAAAGCCGTTCCCGTTCCATTTCGCTGCCGATGGCCCTTGCGTATGATTTGCCGAAATAACAACATGGCTCGACAAGAATAAGGGAAACGCGAGGACGTCATGGAGTTTGAGACCATCGTCGTGGAGCGGCCGGAGCCGCGCATCGCGCGGATCGTGATGAACCGGCCCGAGGCGCGCAACGCGCAGAACCTGCAGATGACTTACGACCTCAATGCCGCCTTCGACCAGGCGGTGCAGGACGACACAGTCAAGGTCATCATCCTCGCCGGCAACGGTCCGCATTTTTCGTCCGGGCATGATTTGCGCCCTGCGCCTAAGAATACTGCTGGCGCTGATTTTCCGCCGGTCGGAAATTGGGGCGCTTCGCCGAGCCCAACGCCCACGGCCGCTTTGCGCGCGAGCAGGAAATCTACCTGCAGATCACACGGCGCTGGCGCAATCTTGCAAAACCGACGATCGCGGAAGTGCACGGCAAATGCATCGCCGGCGGCCTGATGCTGGCCTGGGCCTGCGACCTCATCGTGGCCAGCGACGATGCAGAGTTCTGCGATCCCGTGGTCACGATGGGCGTCTGCGGTGTCGAATGGTTCGTGCATCCCTGGGAGCTCGGTCCGCGCAAGGCCAAGGAATTGCTGTTCACATCAGACGTCTGGAGCGCTGAGGAAGCGCACCGGCTCGGCATGGTCAATCACGTGGTGCCGCGGGGCGAACTTTCCTCCTTCGTAATGAAGCTCGCCGAAAGCATCGCGGCGAAACCCTCCTTCGCGCTGAAGCTGACCAAAGAGGCCGTCAATCGCTCGGTCGACGTGATGGGGCAGCCGGCGGCGATCGAGCAAGCGTTTGCGCTGCATCAGCTTTGCCACGCGCACAACCTTCAGGAATTCGGAATGATCGTAGATCCCACAGGCCTGCACCCCTCCGTCAGAAAACCGGCACAGGCAAAATAGAACAAGCAAAGTAGATCAGATGGACCTTACCCCAAGTGACGAGCAGCGGTTGCTGCGCGAAAGTGCCGATCGCTTCGTCAGCGAGACCTACACCGCCGATCATCGCCGCAAGGTCGCAAACGAACCACTCGGCTTCAGCGCCGATATCTGGAAGCAGTTCGCCGATCTCGGCTGGCTGGCGCTGCCGATTTCGGAGGCCCATGGCGGGCTCGGCGGCGGTGCCATCGAGATCGGCATCCTGATGGAAGCGTTCGGGCGCGGCCTGGTCTCCGAACCGTATCTTTCCACCGTCGTGATCGGCGCATCGCTGATCTCGAAATGCGGCACGGAGGCGCAGAAGCAGGCGCTGCTGCCTGATATCGCCGGCGGCTCGCTGGTTCTGGCATTCGCGCATTCGGAACGTCAGGCGCGCTACGATTTGGCTGATGTCGCGACCACGGCAAAGAAGACGCCTGACGGCTGGCGCCTCGACGGACACAAGACAGCGGTGCTCGACGGCAACGCCGCCGGACAGATCATCGTCTCGGCCCGCGTCGATGACGGCTCTCACAAGCCCGGCAAGCTCTGCCTGTTCCTCGTACCGCAAGGCACGCGCGGCCTCACCTCGCGCGATTTTCCGCGGCTTGGCGGCGGGCGCGCTTGCAATCTCGATCTACGCGACGTGCAGCTTCCCGCGGATGCCCTGCTCGGTGACGGCAGCGACGCCCTGCCCGCGATCGAAGCCGTGGTCGATCGCGCCATGGCAGCGCTCGGCGCGGAGGCCGTCGGCATCATGCAAATGCTGCTCGACCAGACGCTGGAATATACCAAAATCCGAAAGCAGTTCGGACGGCCGCTGTCCGCCAACCAGGTGATCCGGCATCACCTCGCCGACATGGCGATGCAATGCGACGAGGCGCGCTCGATGGCGTTGCGCGCCGCGCTGATGGTTGACGCCGAGCCGGTCGCGCGCAGCCGCGCGGCGTCAGGGGCGAAGGCCAAGATCGGCAAATGCGCGCGCTTTGTCGCCGAGCAGTCGGTCCAGCTTCATGGCGCCATGGGCGTCACCGAGGAGCTCGACATCGGGGCCTACTTCAAGCGGCTGCTTGCCTTCGACACGCTGTTCGGCGGCAGCGCTCATCACTATCGCCGGCACGCCGCTCTCGGCGGCCGCGCCGTTCAAGCCTGAAAGGAGCGCATCATGGATCTTGCTTTCAACGCCGAAGAGCGCGCTTTCGAGAAAGAGGTGCGCGACTTCATCGCGGCCAACCTCACACCGGAAATGAAACGCGCCACCACGCTGACGCCCTCCGTGTTTTCCGACCCCGACATCGGCATGGCCTGGCAGCGCGCGCTCCACAAGAAGGGCTGGGGCGCGCCGGGCTGGCCGGTGGAGCATGGCGGACCGGACTGGACCCCGGCACAGCGCTGGATCTTCGAGGCCGAATGCGCCCGCGCCGGCGCGCCGAATGTGAATGTGATGGGCGTCAAGATGGTCGGCCCCGTCATCATCGGCTTCGGCTCGCCCGACCAGAAGAATTTCTACCTGCCGCGAATTCTCTCCGGCGAGGATTACTGGTGCCAGGGCTATTCCGAGCCGGGCTCCGGCTCCGACCTCTCGTCGCTGAAAACCCGCGCGGTACGTGACGGCGACGACTACATCATCAACGGCACCAAGATCTGGACCACGCATGCCCATCACGCCAACCGCATGTTCGCGCTGGTGCGCACCAACGAGACCGAGCGACAGCAGGACGGCATCTCCTTCATCCTGATCGACATGAAGAGCGCGGGTATCACGACGCGGCCGATCCTGACTATCGGCGGCGACCATGAGGTCAACCAGGTGTTCTTCGACGATGTCCGCGTACCCGTCGCCAACCGCGTCGGCGAGGAAGGCAAGGGCTGGACCTACGGCAAATATCTGCTCGAGTTCGAACGCGGCGCCGGCATCGCCTCGGCCAAACTGCGCGACGCACTGAAGACGATTTCCGATCTTGCCGAATCCGACGCCACCGGCCGCGCCATTGACGATCCCGATATCGCAGTGCGGATGTCCGAGATCGAGGTCGACATCGATACGCTCGAGATGACCGAACTGCGCGTGCTGTCGGCGCTGCAGACCGGGCAGAATCCCGGCGCGGTGTCGTCGCTGCTGAAATTGCGCGTCAGCGAAATCCGCCAGGCGGTGACGCGGCTCGGGGTCGACGTCATCGGCAATGACGGCCTCTATGTCGAGCCGGTGCGGCCGCTTTACCGGCTGAACGAAGCGCCCGGCATTGCGGAGGAATTGCTGCCGGTGGTGCCGGAATATCTCAACGGCCGGGCGTATACGATCTTCGGCGGCTCGTCGGAGATCCAGCGGGATATCGTAGCGAAGATGGTGTTGGGGTTGTAGACCACTTACCTCCCGTCATTCCGGGGCGGCCCGTAGGGCTGAGCCCGGAATCCATTTCACTACGCATGCGGCCCGATGGATTCCGGGCCTGCGCCTGACGGCGCATCCCGGAATGACGAGCTATCCCGCCGCCCTCGCGTCCCGGATCGCCTGCCACACCTTGGCCGGCGTCAGCGGGGTGTTGAGCTGCTTGATGCCGAGCTCGCTCAACGCATCCATCACGCCGTTGGTGACGCAGGGCGGGCCGCCAATGGCCCCGGACTCGCCGCAGCCCTTGGCGCCAAGCGGATTAGTGCGGCAGGGCGCGGAATCATCGAGCGTCACAACGATTGGCGGAATGTCATCGGCGCGCGGCACGCAGTAATCCTGGTAGCTCGCGGTCAATAGCTGGCCTTCCTCGTTGTAAGCGACGCCCTCGTAGAGCGCCTGCCCGATGCCTTGGGCAACGCCGCCATGCACCTGACCGGTCACCAGCATCGGATTGACGGCGATGCCGACGTCGTCGACCGTGGTGTAGCGCACCACCTTGCTAACGCCGGTTTCCGGATCGATCTCGACTTCGCAGATATGCGTGCCGTTCGGCCAGCTCGGGCCGTCGACTTCGCCTTCACTGTCGACGGAAAGCCGCGCGCCGTCTTCCTTCATGGCGATCTCAAACAGGCTGATGCGCTTGTCGGTGCCGACCACACTGAGCCAGCCATCGCGATATTCGATATCCTCGACGGAGGTTTCCAGCACGTTCGAGGCTTTCTCGCGCGCTTTCTGGATCATGTCATTGCTAGAGACCGCGACCGCCGTGCCGCCGACGAACAGCGAACGCGAGCCGACGCTGCCGAATCCGATGGCAAGGTCAGTATCGCCCTGCACCACGTCGATCTTGTCCATGGCAATGCCGAGCGTATCGGATACCATTTGCGTGTAGGTGGTCTGCAGGCCCTGCCCCATCGCCATGGTGCCGGAATGCAGGATGATGCGGCCCTCGGCCGTGGCATGCAGGCTGACCTTTTCGGTATGCGCGCGCCCGCCGGTCCATTCGATGTAACTGGTGAGGCCGCGCCCATAGAGCAGGCCCTTCTTCTTCGCCGTCTTCTTGCGCGCGGCAAAGCCGTCCCAGTCCGCAAGCTCGGAGGCGCGCGACAGCATGTGCGCGAAGGCGCCGGAATCGTACACCTGGCCGACCGCGTTGGTGTAAGGCAGTTGCGCGGGCTTGATGTAGTTCACCTTGCGGATGGTGCGCGGATCCATGCCGATCTCCCGCGCGGCGGCATCCATCAGCCGCTCGACGATAAATACCGCCTCGGGCCGCCCTGCCCCGCGATAGGCGCCGACCGGCGCGGTGTTGGTCATCACCGACTTCACTTCGAAATGCACCAGCGGCAAATCGTAGACGCCAGTCTGCACGAACGGTCCGAGCACCAGCGGAATGATGTTCGCGGTCCCCGACGAATACGCCCCGGTGCCGCCGATCGAGCGCACGCGATAGGCGAGCACGCGGCCCTTGGCGTCAAGCGCGAATTCGCCGGTCGAAGTGAGATCGCGGCCATGGGTGCCGCCGACGAATTCATCGGTGCGGTCACCGCGCCAGCGAATCCTCCTGTTCAGCTTGGTCGCGGCGTAAGCGACGATGCCGTCCTCAGGATAGAGGCTCGTCTTCTGGCCAAAGCCGCCGCCGATATCGCCGACCAGCACGCGCACGCTGTCCTTCGGCCGCTTCAGAATGGATTCCGCGAGCAGGTCACGGGTCGAGCCGGGGGTTTGCGACTGCACATGCAGGATCAACCGGCCGGTCTTCTTCTCGATCTCGGCGATCGTCGAGCGCGGCTCCATCGCCGATGGCACCAGCCGCTGGCTGACCAGATCGAGCGAAACCGTGTGCGCCGCCTTGGCAAACGCTTCTTCGACCTTGGCGGCGTCGCCATAGCTCATGGCGGCCACGATGTTGTCGGGCGCCTCGGGCCACACCACCGGTGCACCGGGCTTCACCGCCTCGACCGGATCTACCACCGAGGGCAACACCTCGTAGTCGATTTCGATCGCCTCGGCCGCCGTCTGTGCCAGCACCCGCGATGTCGCCACCACGGCCGCCACCGCCTCGCCGGCATAGCGCACGACTTCATGGGCCAGCAGCCGCCGCGGCGGCACCGTCATCGGCTTGCCGTCCGGCCGCTGAAAGATCGCAAGCGTCGGCAGAGTGCCGATATCGTCCTTGATCAGGTCAGCACCGGTATAGACGGCCTCGACGCCCGGCATTTGGGCGGCTGCGCCGGTGTCAATCGAGACGATCTTCGCGTGGGCATGTGGCGAGCGAAGCACATAGAGCCACAGCGCGCCTTCCTCGGGCTTGTCGTCGATGAACTGCCCCTTCCCGGTAAGCAGTCTCTGGTCTTCCAAACGCTTGACCGGCTGGCCTGCACCAAAACGCATATTGCCGGGAAGAATGTTCATCAGTTTGTCCTTCGAGCTTCCTGTCGGATCGGGCGGGTTTTAGCGGTTTTTCCGGCCGACACAACTCATTCAACTCGTTGCAATAAATGCGCCAGCGCACAGGGCGCGGCCGGCCGCAAACGGGTATGATCCTGCTGCAAGAAGGGAAGTATTAGCTGCGGCCGATATCCACGATGTCAATGTCGATGTCGCGCGTCTGCGAACCGCGTTTCAGGCTGATCCGGATGCTCTTGCCGGCGCCGACCTGCTCGATCTGATCGGTCAGGTCGGACAAGCGGTGCACCGGCTTGCCGTCGACCTGGACAATGACGTCGCCGAGTGCACCAGAGCCGAAATCGACGCCGCGGATGCCGGCGCGCTCGGCCGGACTTCCGGGCGCGGTGCGCACGATGATCACCCCTTCGACACCTAATCTGGTCGAAACGGCCTCGCTGGCGGCGACAATGCCGATCCCGGGCGTCGGCACGCGGCCATTCTTGATGAGTTCAGGGACCACGCGATTGACGATGTCGACGGGGATCGCAAAGCCGATGCCGGCGCTGGAGCCCGAAGGCGAGATGATCGCCGTGTTGACGCCGATCAGCCGCCCCGCCGAATCCAAAAGCGGCCCGCCCGAATTACCGGGATTGATCGCAGTGTCGGTCTGGATCACGTTGGCGATTTCGCGGCCGCTGCTGGTCGGCAGCCGGCGCTTGAGTGCACTGATGATTCCACTGGTCAGCGACTGGTCGAGACCGAAGGGATTGCCGATCGCAAACGCGGATTGACCGACCTTGAGTTCGGTCGAACTGCCAAGCGCCACCGGCGGCGGCAACTTGCGCGCACTCCTGATCCGCAACACCGCAACGTCATAGTTGGGCGCGACCCCGATGACTTCAGCCTGCGCCACCTCGCCAGAAGCGAAGCGAACCGCAACCTCCCTGCCGTTCTGGACGACATGATTGTTGGTCACCACGTGGCCGGCATTGTCCCAGACGAAGCCGGTGCCGGAAGCCGCCCCAGCCGCGGCTTCTCCGCCTTCGTCTTCGGCCAGAGGATTGCCGGCGGCAGATCGTGCCGCCACCTGTACCACCGACGGCGACACCCGCTCGAACAGTTCAATATTGGCACGCTCGGCCTCGGACAGCGGGCCGCGCTGGTCGACGGTCCGCGCGACCGTGTTGGTCCACGGGCTGTAGCGGATATTGGAGATGGTCAGCGCGGCCAAAACGCCCGCGACAATGGCTGCGAAAAGCACAAAGCGACGGTTCATGGATTACTCACCCGGCAATGCCGCTCGCTTGCGATGAACGAAAGCGGGGGGCGGGCTTTTCAGCCCTTGGAAGTGTTCGCGTAACCAAACGCCCCGGCTGGCACAAAGTTTCTGCCGTTTCGGAGGCTTGTTGGCGCACCAAAGCTGCCGGCCTGGATGATCCCGGGAGCGCCGATTTGCCGCGCAGGCTGCCCCGCCATTGAAACCAAACCTCCCTGTTCCCATTGTCAGAGGGCCGCAATCCAGGTGTCGCCACGGGCTTTCCTGGATCGGGCGAATGTGCCGACGCGGCTTCCCGTGAGAGGGTGTGCGCCCGGAGTTCAATCATGAACAACAAGATGCGTTTCAACGTCGGATACGCGATCGCTGCAATCTTTGCCGTCTTCGTGATCCAGTACTTCATCTCCGCGGCGAGCCAGATCGCTATTATTCCCTACAGCGAATATCAACAATTGCTGAAACAGGGGAAAGTCGCGACCGTCGGCATCTCCGACCGCACGGTGCAGGGCACCCTGAAGGAGCCGCTGTCGGGCGGACAAAAGCAGTTCGTCACCACGCGGGTCGACCAGGAAACCGCGCAAGAGCTCGAGAAATACAACGTCCGCTTCACCGGCCAGATCGAGAGCACGTTCCTGCGTGACCTGCTGTCATGGGTCATGCCGGTGCTGCTGTTCTTCGGCCTGTGGTGGTACATCGCCAGACGCGCCGCAGAAGGTAGCGGCCTCGGCGGCGGCCTGATGGCGATCGGCAAGAGCAAGGCCAAAATCTACGTCGAGTCCGATACCGGCGTGAACTTTTCCGATGTTGCCGGCGTCGACGAAGCCAAGGACGAACTGCGCGAGGTCGTCGACTTCCTGAAAAACCCGACCGACTACGGGCGGCTCGGCGGACGCATGCCCAAGGGCGTGTTGCTGGTCGGTCCGCCCGGCACCGGCAAGACCCTGCTGGCCAAGGCTGTCGCCGGCGAAGCCAAGGTACCATTCTTCTCGATATCCGGTTCAGAGTTCGTCGAGATGTTCGTCGGCGTCGGCGCAGCGCGCGTACGCGATCTGTTTCAGCAGGCGCACCAGAAAGCTCCAGCGATCATCTTCATCGACGAACTCGATGCGCTGGGACGCGCCCGCGGCATTGGGCCCTTTGCAGGCGGACACGATGAAAAGGAACAGACGCTCAATCAGCTCCTGGTCGAACTCGACGGCTTCGACTCGCGGTCGGGGCTCATCATCCTGGCCGCGACCAACCGGCCGGAAATCCTCGATCCCGCACTGCTGCGTGCCGGCCGCTTCGATCGCCAGGTGCTGGTCGACCGCCCTGACAAGAAGGGCCGCGTTGAAATCCTCAAGGTGCATGCGAAAAAAGTGCAGCTTGATCCAGACGTCGATGCCGAGGCCGTTGCGGCGCTCACGCCAGGTTTCACGGGTGCCGATCTCGCCAACCTGGTCAATGAAGCAGCCCTGCTCGCGACACGTCGCGGCGCCAGCGCGGTCGCGATGGCCGATTTCAACAACGCGGTCGAGCGTATGGTTGCCGGATTAGAGAAGCGAAACCGGCTTCTCAATCCGAAGGAGCGCGAGATCGTCGCCTATCACGAGATGGGCCACGCTCTGATTGCGCTGTCGCTGCCCGGTG
Source organism: Bradyrhizobium sp. AZCC 2176 (assembly GCF_036924645.1). Lineage (NCBI taxonomy): Bacteria > Pseudomonadati > Pseudomonadota > Alphaproteobacteria > Hyphomicrobiales > Nitrobacteraceae > Bradyrhizobium > Bradyrhizobium sp. AZCC 2176. The sequence goes on from NZ_JAZHRX010000001.1 coordinate 1,188,049, forward strand.
TCGATGCCGTGCACAAGGTGTCGATCATTCCAAGGGGCGTCGGCGCGCTCGGCTATACCATCCAGCGCCCGATCGAAGATCGCTTCCTGATGACCAAGGAGGAGCTGGAGAACAAGATGGCCGTGCTGCTCGGCGGGCGCGCGGCGGAATTGATCGTGTTCAATCATTTGTCCACCGGTGCCGCCGACGACTTGCGCCGCGTCACCGATATCGCCCGCAGCATGGTGACGCGCTACGGCATGTCGGAAAAGCTCGGCGGCGTCGCCTATGAGCGCGACCCAGGCAATTTTCTCGCGGGCGCCGACCGGCCCTACCCGGTTCGCGAGCGCGAATATGCCGACGAGACCGCCGCTTCCGTCGACGAAGAGGTCCGATCGATCGTCGATCGGGTGTTCGAGCGCGCGCAGGGCATCCTGAAAGCGCGACGCGCGATCCTGGATCGGGCAGCGAAGAAACTATTGGAGAAGGAGACCTTGGAGCAGAGCGATCTCGAGGCATTGATCCGCGAAACGCCGAAAGAGGCGCTGCGGGCCATTTAGGCTTATGCGAGATCGCGCAGCGCCACCTCGACGGCCTTGCGCTCCTCGGCAGTCAGAGGTGCCTGCGGCGGGACCGGGTCGCCAACGGCGTAGCCCTGAATTTCGAGGCCTGCCTTGATACAGGCGGCGAGATTGAAACGCGCAAACGCTTCATTGATGCGCCACAGCTTACGTTGCAGCGCCATCGCCTCATCCCAGCGCGCCGCCTTGCAGAGGTTATAGAGCTCGACGCTCTGCCGCGGGATGATGCAGGCGGGGCCGGCCATCCAGCCCAAACCGCCGATCAGCATCACCGCCGCCGGGATATGGGCGGATGCCGAGAACACTTTGATGCTGTCGCCGCAGCGGTTCATGATCGACAGCAGCCGGCCGGTATTGGTGGAGGCATCCTTGATGTGGCCGATGCGTGGATGGGTCGCGAGCCGCGCGATCACATCGAGCGTCAGGTCGGAGCGCTGGAATTGCGGGTTGGTGTAGATCACGACGGGAATGTCGACGGCGTCGGCAATGGCACGGAAATAGCACTCGACCTGCGCGTCGGCCACCGGGAAATAGGCTTCCATGATCGCGAGAATGCCATCGGCGCCGAGTTTTTGATGCGCCTTTGCCTGCGCCACCGCATCCGCCGTCGACGTCGAAGCGACGCCGGCGATCACGGGCACGCGCCCCCTTGCGGCTTCGATCGTGGCTTGCACGACGGCCGCGCGCTGCGCCTGGTTGAGATAGGCGAATTCGCCGGTCGATCCGAGCGGCGTCAACCCGTGCACGCCCTCCTTGATGAGGTCGTCGCACAACCGGCCCAGCACTGCGGTACGGATCTGGCCTGACGCATCGATGGGTGAGACCAGATAGGGAAAGACGCCGTGGAAATCAGCCATGGGAGGAAAATGCCTCAAGCGGGAAAGTCCTGATAGCCATGGCTATCCGGAATGCCGGTGCAAGGCAACGCTCCGCACGAATCGTGCGAACGGCTCTATCGTTTGCGCGCCTTGATCCACGCATCGATCACCGGCAGCGCACGGCCCTTGAGGTCGGCCGAAATCGCGATCGTCTCCTGCGCGCGGGCCGCCATCACGCGCCCGCCCGAGGTCGCCTGAACCGGTGCAAAGGCGGCGAGTTCGGCGGCATGAGCGTCATCGTTGAAGTTCGTCATGAAGTTCGCAACGAACTGGTCGCGGAACTGAGGCCCAAGCTTTGCGAACAACGCCGCGTAGTTCTTCTGCAGGAAGTCCCAGGCCAGATCCGGCTGCTCTCCCGATGACGCAACCGAATTGATCAGCCCGACGACGATCGTTCCCGGCACTTCATCCGTCAGAGTCAGCTCCAGCGTGGCATTCGCCAGCGCGGCGTCGCGCGCGCTGGCTGCAGCGTAGTAATAGCGCAGCCGCTCATTGGTGACGGTGCTCTTGCGCGCCAGCGCCAGCAGCGCATCGTAGGTCGCTCGATCAGCCGCGATGCCGACGACATGGGTGACGGAATCGCGCAACGCGCCGGATAAGGATTGCGGCTCGCGGAGGAAACCGGCGAACCGCCGCCTCGCTTCGGCGATGGCCTGCTCGTCGCCGAGTTCGCCGAGCATCCGGATCAGGCTGCCGCGCAGCAGGGTGGCGTCGTCATCACCGGAGCCGCCGCCATCCCAGCCGAGCCGGTCGAGCACCGGCCGCAATCGGGCGCTGATGTAGCGCTGCACGGCCGGGCGCTCGGTACGGCCGCGCGACAGACGATTGAGCGAGGAGAATACCGCAATGACCTGATCCCAAACCGCGCGGCGGTCATCGATGCTGATGGCCTCGGCCAGTTCAAGGTAGGATGGCGGCTCGGCGCGGCGCCCCTGCACCATCGCCCAGCTATCGGCCAGGAAATTGACGCGGTCGGCCGGTGACATCTGCGGCAGCGACTTCGCCAACGCCGCCCTGCTCCCCGGTCCGTACTCGACGCGGAAATAGCCGATGTCGCCGAGATTGACCTTGATCGCCTTATCGCAGGATCCGGCCGGAATCTCGGTGGAGCCTTGCAGCAGCACGACATCCGGCGATCGTGTCGCATCCACCGGCCCGACCGCGACCGGTACTTGCCAGGTGCGAGACGGCAGGGATGCGTCGCCGGCGCGCGCCGGCGCGATCACGAAACGGCCCTGCCGCAGCGTCAGCCGCTGAGCATCGCCGTTGCAGGCGGTTTCGGCCGATATCAACGGCACGCCATCCTGCTCGGTAAAGGAAACCGCGATATCGGTCACGGGCTTGTGACCCGCGCGCTCCAGCGCCCGCCAGAGATCGGCCGTGGTGGTGTTGCCATAGGCATGCGCGGCCATGTAGGCGCGGATGCCGTCACGGAACGCCGCTTCGCCGAGGTAATTTTCCAGCATGCGGATCAGCGCCTGGCCCTTGTTGTAGGTAATGGCGTCGAACGCGATCATGGCCTCGCTCTCGTTGGCGACCGGCTGCTGGATCGGGTGCGTGGTGCGCCGAGCGTCGAGCGCCATGGCGAACTGCTTCTGGCCGTAACCGTTCAGCCAGCTTTGCCATTGCGGATAAAATTGCTCCGCGGCTTTCGTCGCCATCCAGGTCGCAAAGCCTTCGTTGAGCCAGAGATTGTCCCACCACGCCATCGTGACGAGATCGCCGAACCATTGATGCGCCATCTCGTGCGCGATGATGGAAAAGATGCCGCGCCGCGCGCTGTCCGGACTTGTTGCGGGATCGAACAACAGCCGGCTCTCGAAGAAGGTGATGCCGCCCCAGTTCTCCATCGCGCCGCCGAAGCCGCCGGGCACCGCGATCAGATCGAGCTTGGGCAGCGGATACTTGACGCCGAAATAATCGTTGAACCAGCCAAGCAGTTTCGCTGCGCTATCGAGTGCGAATTGCCCTTTCGCAGCCTTGCCGATGGTGGCGACGACGCCGATCGTCACGCCTTCCGCTTCCACTGTGATGCGCTCCAGTTCGCCCACCGTCAGCACGAAAAGGTAGGTCGACATTTTCGGCGTGGGGGCGAAGGCGACGTTCTTCAGGTTCGGCTCCAGCGGCTCTTCGCGCACCACCGGCATGTTGCCGACCGCGAGGAAATGGCGCGGCACGCCTACGGTCAGGGCAAAACTCGCCTTGAAAGCCGGCTCGTCCCAGCATGGAAATATCCGCCGCGCGTCCGCCGGCTCGAGTTTGCTCGTCAACAGCCGCTTCATGCCGCCGTCGGTCGGATAGTCGACCAGGAAGAAACCGCGGTCGAACTTGTTGATCCGTGCCGCAAACTCGATGCGCAGCCGATGAGCGCCCACCGCGAGCGGCTGTGCGAACGTGAACGTCGCCGTCTCGGCGGCCGCATCGAGCGCGACATCGGCGCGTGCTGCGCCGTCATCCACGGTAACGGAAGCAAACGTCGTGTTGACGGCGTTGAGCGTCAGCCGTGCGGTCGGTTCGCGCACCTCGATGTCGATCACTTCGACGCCGGGAAGCGCAAGGCTCTCGGCGTCGGGTCTCAGCTCGATTGAATAGTTGATTGGAACGACCGTCTTCGGCAGCTTGCCCGGCGTGGAGTCGAAAGAAAACACCGGCTCGGCTCGAGCGGCGCCTGAAATAACTAGCATCAGTACGAGCATTGCGCCGAAACGACGCGTCAAGGGTGCCGTCTCGGTAAGCTTCACGCAAAGCTCCTATTGCCAGCCGGCACAATGAGGTGCCGGATCATATAGCTGCATCGCCTGCCGCGGAACAGCCGGGAAAAACGCCGCGTCGCGCAGTTTCCGGCTGCCGCACATTGGCCCAAAGATGTCCACAGAAGTTCACAGGTTCTAACGATTTAACTCACGATAATTTCACGACTTTCTCCGCAGTCTCGCTGCCCCAGCCAAGCGCGAGAGTAGTTTTATGGCTCTGCAGAACGTCGCTGACGCATCCTCTTTCCGAACTTCCGAGTTGGATACGCGCGACTCTGCTCGATCGCCGACAGCCCCCGGCTTTCGTCATTTCCTTGGCAGTCCGGCCGCCTCGCAGCGCTTTCGCGCATTCGGTGCCGACCCACTGAGTTCGCCTGCGGTCCTCCCCGACCTGCGGAGGCTGATGCAGCGTCTGTCACGCCGGATGGACGCCGCCATACGCTGGCCTTCACATGGCTACGGATCCGCGGAGCACTGGGAGAACCCGTTGATACCTTCCGGGTATACCTATCTGCTGCAATTCGTGGCGCATGATCTGGTTCATTCGGCGATCCCGCTTTCGGTCGCGGGAGGTCTCGGCGGCGGGACCGCGAACGCGCGCCGCACACCGCTTCGGCTGGAGACGCTGTATGGCAGCGGCCCGGTCGGATCCCCGCACATCTATGCACTCGACGCACCGAATGACGACCGCCGCACCAAGCTGCGGCTCGGGCGAATGCGCTGGAAGGAGAACGAGCCCGCAACCGGATGCCCATTCCGCGACATCGCGCGGACCCCTGCGGAGAATGTGACGGGGATCGACCGCAGCATCGCAGGTGTCCGCGTTGCCCTCACCGAGGCGCTGGTCGCCGATCCGCGCAATGACGATCACGCCGTCATGTCGCAGCTCACCGCGCTGTTCGCACTGCTGCACAACGGGCTCATTGATATCATTCGCCGTAATGAAGGCAACGCGGGGCCAAATGGTCAGTTCGGTGCCGCCTACAAGCGCTTCTTGTGCGCCCGCGGCGCACTGACGGCCATCTATCACAACATCATCCGCAACGACCTGATGCGGCGGGTGATCCATCCGGCGATCTACGCGGTTTATCACGGACCTAGCCCCGACTTTATCGAGCGCCCCCATTCCACCGGAGGCTTTGCGACCGGCGACTGGGAAGTCCCCTTCGAGTTCTCGCACGGCGCGTTTCGCTTCGGCCATGCCATGGTGCGGCACGAATACCAGATCAATGACCTGTCCCTCCACGACCTCAATAACACGCTTGAAAAATCCTCCCTGAACGATCCTGTCAACATGCCGCTCGACGAGACGTGGATGGTCCAGTGGTCGCGCTTCTTCGAGATCAACGGATCGAAGCCGAATTTCAGCCGGCGCATCGGACCCTATCTGAGCGACGGTCTCGGCAACGACCAGATGTTTCCCGCGTTCGACGAAACCGAACGCGTAGGCCTGCTCTATCGTGACCTGCTCGGCGCCGGCCTCGCCGGCATGTGGTCGGTAGACGCACTGATTGCCGAGATCGGTCGCAGACGGCCGCATCTCATCGCCATGTCGCGCCTGCTTGCCGACCGCGCCTATCGTGTCGATCAACTTCGCGAATGGCTGGCCGCCGCGCCTGCATATGGCGCGCTGACGGCTGAGGACATCGAAACGCTTTCGAACGAGCCGCCGCTGCCTTTCTTCATCCTGTTTGAAGCGATGCGGCAACCGAACGCCGAGGGCCTGCGCCTCGGCCCGCTCGGTTCAATTATCGTCTCGGAAGTCATCTTTGGCGCGCTCGCGGGCGACCCGCGGCGCGCGGACAGCGGCTCGCTTGCCGGACAACTGGCGGCTATTTCCAGCGAATTTTATCCGGCAAACGTACTTCAGGGCATTCCCGATATCTCAAGCATGGCGCAGCTGGTGGAGTTCACCACCGAAATAGCCGAGCTGCAGCATGCCGTGCCTGCATTCTTGTGAAGCGGAATCCTCCGCTTCACGCAACCCGGAGAGTGAAGCTATGGCAATCGAAAGAATGCAAGTGACCAACCATGAGCGCTGGGGCAATCTGGTGAAGACATGGTCCACCGGCAAGAACTACCTCGACGACGACAACGAGTACCCGATCCCGACCACCGTCGACGAATTCAAGGAGCAGCTTGCCAAGGCCCAAGTGTTCATGACGGTGCCGGAACGGTTCAAGAAGGTAAAGTTCGTCGAACAGGAGATGGACACGATCGTGGTGCGTCTGCCGCCGGCCGTGATGATCGCGGATTCCGAAGAAAGCCTCAAAAAGCCAGGCGCGACCTATCCGCTTCCGCCGTTCTACAAGCGCCTGTTCAACGGCCTGGACCCGGTGATTCCGGAAAGCGACAAGTTCCGCGTGCATGCCGAACGCGTCGGGGACTACACCATCAGCTACTGTGCCTGATGATCTAGCTCCGCGTTAGGTACGTGATGCCATCGACAGGAAGCCCTCCGCCACGCAAACTTTGGCGCAGGGCTTCCCACCGCTCCTTCACGCTGATGGGATGCGCCTGCATAACCCAGCGCGCCGCCGCCTCGTCTGTCGGGGTGGAGGAGCCGACCCAGAATGAACGCAGGCCGTTCACGAAGCGCTGGACTTCCTGCTGCGCTCGCACGCGCTCCCCGAGCTGGAACAGCGCGGCGGCCCGCCATGCCGGCAGCACCTTGTTGATGCCTTGCGCGCGATCGCACGCTTCGATAGTTCCCTCGTAGTCGCCGCAGAAGAAGCGCACAGTGCCATGATAGGCCCATTCCAGATAGGAGGGCGCGGGTGAAAGTGCGAGCGACCGCTCGGCGCGAACGCGGGCATCGTCGATCGATCCGCAGATTGCCGAGTAGTGCGCACTGGATAGCAACGTCCATGGATCGTTGTCGTTGAGTTCGCAGGCGAGCGCCATATGTGGCGCGGCTTCCGCTTCGCGAAGCGCCATTACATAAGACCAGCCGCAGCACAGATGCGCCCTGGAATCGACCGGGTCCAGTTGAACGGCGGTCTTCGCCAGTTCGAGGGTAGCCTTCGCCTTGTCGAGATCGCGGAAGATTCCAGGATGCACTAGATGCTCGATATTATTCATTTGCACGAGGCTGCTGTAGCAGGGAGAGAACCCCGGATTGTCGCGGATCGCATCGCGGAAGATGGCGACCGCCCGCCGCCAGCTTTCGGGATCGAATTTCGACATGAGATTCTGTCCGCGCAGCCAGCGGTCGTGCAGGTCGAGCGACACGTCAGGCTCGCCGGCGAGCCGCATCAGGCGTTCGGTCGAGAGCTGCACGTTCAGCGCGGTCGCGATGCGGCGGATGATACGCTGTTGCGTTTCGAACCAGTTGCCCAGGCCGAGCCGGAAGCTCTCGCTCCAGACGTAGATCCCGGTGGTATCGTCGCGCAGCACCATTACAATGTTGATCTCGGGCCCCGCCTGGTAAGCGGTGGTTTCGATGCAGTATTGCGGCGCCGAATCGGGCGCGGGAAGCACGACGGCGGCCGGCGGACGGTCGACGACGCTCCATTCGCGGAAGCGTACGAGACAGGCGGCAAGATGCTGGGAGAACCCCTGCACCAGATGGCTATGGTCTTCATCGACGCCGTGCATCGCAAAGGGGCGCAGCACGAGGCGCGTCTTCGCGGGCGGATTGGCCGCTGGCGTGATCGGGACCACCGGCTGCGGGGCGCTCCCCCTGACCATCCTGACGGCGAATTCGTCATTCGCTGCCGACGCGGCCCGATCGGCCGGCGCGCGCTCCAGAATGCCGAGCTTGATGTTGGCGACGAGTTCTTCGGTGGCTGACGACGGCTCCATCGCGTAGTCACGGTCCAGCAGATCCCACAGCGCCTTGTAAATGCGTAGCGCACCGGCGACATCGCCCTCTTCCGCATGCGCCCGCATCAGATAGCGGCAGGCATATTCGTGGGTCGGATCGAGATTGACGATCGCGGCCGCGATCCGCTTCTTGGCGTCGGCGGGAACGCTTGCGGAGGTCAAGCCTTCATCAAGGTTTCGCATCAACCGTTCATGGATGGTCTGGCGCTTGGCCAGAACCCAAACCCGGAATGACGGGTCGAGATCGTCCATGCCTTCGAGCAGCCGCCCGTCGAGTTGCGGCGTATCGAGCAGCAGCGGGTGAACGCGTCCGCCTTCGGCGAGTTGAATCACGTTTTCGATATCGACTTCGATCCGTCCGACGTCGATGCCGATCATCAGCCGCTCCGCGACGAAGCCGTCATATCCGGCCTCCTCCAGCATCGACCGCAACTCGCGAACGACCTGGCGCAGCGAGGCACGCGCTTTTTCCTCGTCCGAACGACTCCAGAACAGGCCGACCAGCCGCTCACGGCTTTCCTGCTTCGCCTCCAACAATGCGAGGTAGCTCAGGACCGCACCCGCTTTACGGGTTCGCAGTTCAATCGGCCGGCCGTTGAACCGCACGCCCAGCCGCCCGACCAGCGATACCGACAGACGCGGGGCGCCTTCCGGCGCCGCCGTGGCGTTGTCTGCTGTGATGGCGTTTGCACTGGCCGGCATGCAACGGTTCCGGAACCGGTTGGTTAATTCCAGCCAGTCTATATCAAAGAAACACCGCCGGTATAGGTTGCGCCGCCTCCGGTTGCCGCAATCGCATCGTGCAGTCTGGCCGTGATGATTTCGGATGGCTCGAGTTGCAGGCCTGGGGCGATGACGCGGACCACCGGAACGGCAAAGCGCTGGCGCGTGAGATCAAGGCAAAATGTCTCGATTCCCAGCTTCTCCAAACGCTGTACGATCAATCCAAACATGACGCTCGCTTCAGTTGCGTGAAGCGGCAGATGGGAAGCGTGCTCCGCGACCGGCTGCAGCAGTCTGCACTGACCGGCATCGATCGCCGCGCGCTGCAGGTGGATGCGATCCTGGGCGTTGAGCGCGTCATCGCCGCGCTCACTTCGTTTGGTCATGACGACGGCGTCGGCCAGTTCGAGCTGACACATTTCGAGCGTAGCCGAGCGGGCGGCGGCCTCGAGCGCCGGCCGCGCGGCAAGGCCGAAGGCAAAACCGGAACCGTCCGCCCGGCAGGAGACGGCCGCGACGCAGGGCACGCCGATATCCGTCGTGATATCGAGCAGCCATGTCCGGCGCTGCACCGATGCGCCGTGCCGGAGCTGCCGCAACAAACCTTCCGCCACGATGCCGGCTTCATGCTGCGGCGGAATCGATCGGGCCAATTGGCCGCCCCGCCACCACAGGCTGGCCGCATCACGCTCGATCAATTCCAGCAGGCCGTGCAGCGCTGCAGCGTCACGCGACGGACCGGCGGCCGATCCGATGCTCAAGGGAAATGGCGGCGCGAAGTCGCGCTGCGCCAGCGGACGCCGCAGGCAAATGTCCGCCGGAAGCCACACTTCGCCTCCGTCGGTCAGCCTCGTTGCGCGACACCAGGAAAGCGCTCGCTCCGGTTGCATGCGGCGTTCCGAAACGGCAGCCACCAACTCCAGCGCCTTCGGACCGAGTTTTCCGGCCCAGTCGTCGACGCCGGGTTTGAGCAACAGGTCGGTGCCAGTCTGCAATTGAGAAAGATACTCGACCCCCTCGCCGATGCAGCCCTGAAATGCTTCCCGCAACGTCAGGCCGACACCTGAGACGCCGACCATCGGGCTTCCGTCGTGCAACGGATCGGCGAGCGCCGGATCGAATTGCGCACCAAAGCTGAGCAGGCCGGGCGCGTCGGGCGCGGCCAGTTCGAACACCCGCGCAAACCGGGAAGCCGCGATCAGCAAATGAGCGCGATTCGCGGTCTCCGAATCAATCCGGTTGCCGGATTCCGCGGCATATTCCAGCGCGCGCAGGATATGTCCGGCATCGCCATCACTCGCGGCGTCTACTTCGTTGCCGAGAAGCAACGATGCCGCGCGTGCAAACAATTCCTGCATCGAATTTTCGGTACCGCTCACGGTGACCTCACGACTTGACGCGCAGACTCCGGACGAGAGGCCAGCCCGCCCTCGCCCCGGAGGAACTTATGCTCGCGAAAGCCTTAGTCATAGCCATGGCAGCAGATATTGCCCGTTCAGATTATGCCAAGCCGACCTTGATTCGCAGCCGCAGCCGCGAGTGGCTGATCGCCTGCCGTTGGGGACCGGAGGGCGAATATCTCTCGATCGCGACGGCTGGCCCGATCACGGAGCCTCTCGCACTGGTTGCACCGCAAATGATCGCACCGATCCATAGCCTGGTCGGCGTGCTGGTTTCCGAATCGGAATCGCAATCCACCAGCACGTTTCTGTTGGTGCGCCAGTTGCCTGCTGCGATCGAGCTTGCCGGCACATTTTTTCCGGCCGATGGCTACGTGCTGTTGCAGGACCACGGCGATATCCATCTCGTCTGCAAGGCGCGCTATTCACATAGCTGCGGCTGGCTCGACGGCAAGGAGATCCGCAAGGACATTCCCGATCCGGCCCCCTATTCGGCCGAGGCAATGTGCTGGCATATCGAAGCGACGCGACGCGACTGGATCGGCGAGTTCATTCCCGGCAGCAGGCCGCCGGAGCGGCTTGCGATTCGCGCGACCGGTTGACGCCTGTGATCGCACCACCGGGAAATGGGGCGGCATGGGATTGCCGCTCGTCTTCCTGCGGAAGACTATCCTCGCTAGGTAACCTCCGCTGCTCACCACGATCGACGATATTGAGACGCGCAACCGTGGCCTTCGCCCTGAGAGTTCGACCGGCGATGCTTTCAACCAGCCTTGCGATGCAAAGCCGCACGCGCGGACTGGTCGTTCGCGCATAAGCCTTGAGAACGCGCAAGGCGCCAGGCTCGGCGAGCAAGTGAACCGGTGAATTCAAGCCGGGAGATTCAGCTCGGGAAGATTCGAACAACTCGCCGACCGAAACGCCCAGCACGGAAGCGATTTGCGACAAACGGCTGGCGCCAACCCGGTTCGTGCCCCGCTCATACTTCTGCACATGTTGAAAGGTAACGCCGATTCGTTCCGCAAGCATGGTTTGGCTCATGCCGCGGTCGACCCGAAATATGCGAATCCTCGCGCCCACCATCGCATCGAGCGGGCCACACGTCCTCGTCGCCATGGGCAGGCTCCCAACTGTTCAAGCTGGGAGCCTAACACAACCTCAGGGACCTGCGGGCGCTAATTTGCGATCACAGGAAGCGCTTTTACGCGCTGCTCGATCTCGACGTGGTCAATCGTCAGCCGGCCTTTCGGGTCGATCGCCGCCTTCATGGCCGGCGGGTGGCCGGTTTCGAGAAAGTGCTGCAGGACGGCACGGCTCTCGTCCGAAAGCGCAAACAGCCCGCGCATCAATTCAAAGAATCCCGGTTCTTCCGCCACATAGAGCAGTTCGCGCAATTCCGCGCCGGTATATTGTCCCAATGCCGTCAAAAGCCATTCGGTTTGGTCATTCGGATCGCTCTCAGGCACGCGATTCAGATAGTAGACAACCGATTCCGCACTCATTTCATCCCCCGGTACCTCGATAGCCCACAGGCCCCCCGCTCCCGGACGGCTTTCTGGCAGCTAACTCCCGAGCCTAACATTGCTTGGGCCTTCGTGATTTCAGCGTGATCGCAAACGCGGCAGCGCACGAAACTCAATTCCGCAGTTCCCGCCTGGGAGTGTGCCGAACCGGTGCAGTCAGTCAGGTGCAGCCTGGCGCAGTATTCTTCCGCCGCACGACCGCCACCGGGGTTTTCCGTTGCCCCCAACCGCCTAACCCCGAAGTTAGAAGACCTTCGCGATGGCGCGCTGCGCGTCCTGCTGAATCGCCTTCAGATGGCTCTGGTCCCGGAAACTCTCGGCGTAGATCTTGTAGACGTCTTCGGTGCCCGATGGACGCGCGGCGAACCATCCCGCCTCGGATTCAACCTTGATGCCGCCAAACGACTGATCGTTACCCGGTGCCCGGGTCCTGATCGCGCTGACCGGATCGCCGGCGAGCTGGCGCATGTCGAGTTGCTCCGGCGCGAGCGCCTTCAGTGCGCTTTTCTGTTTCGGCGTCGCCGGCACGTCGATCCGCTCGTAGTGGGGCACGCCGAGTTCGGCTGTGAGGGTGGCGAACAACTGGCTTGGGTCGCGGCCGGTGCGCGCCAGGATTTCGGCGGCGAGCAGTCCCATCACCATGCCGTCCTTGTCGGTCGTCCAGACCGAGCCGTCGCGCTTGAGGAACGACGCGCCGGCGCTTTCCTCACCGGCCAATCCGAACGCACCGGTGCCGAGGCCTTCGACGAACCATTTGAAGCCGACCGGGGTTTCGACCAGCTTGCGGTTCAACTTCCTTGCGACACGGTCGATGATCGAGCTGGAGACGATGGTTTTGCCGATCGCAGCCTCGCTGCCCCATTGCGGCCGATGCTCGAACAGATAGGCGATCGCAGCCGCAAGAAAATGATTCGGGTTCATCAAGCCGCCGGTGCGCGTCACGATGCCGTGCCGATCGGCATCGGTGTCGTTGGCAAAGGCGACGTCGAATCTGTCGCGCATCGCAATGAGGCTCGCCATCGCGAACGGCGAGGAACAATCCATGCGGATTTTTCCATCCCAGTCCGCCGTCATGAAACGGAACGTCGGATCGACGGCGTCATTGACGATGGTCGCATCGATTCCATAACGCTCGATCAGCGGCGCCCAGTAGTGAACGGCCGCGCCGCCGAGCGGATCGATGCCGATCTTGACGCCGGAGGACTTGATCAGCGCCATGTCCAAGGCATTGCCGAGATCGGCGATGTAGGGACTGACGTAGTCGTGCCGATGCGTCGTGGGCGCCTTGCGGGCGCGCGCATACGGCATCCGCGCAACGCCCTTCATGTCGGCTTCCATGTAGGCGTTGGCGGCCTTTTCGACCTTGGCCGTCACGTCGGTGTCGGCCGGGCCGCCATGCTGCGGATTGTATTTGTAGCCGCCATCCTCGGGCGGATTGTGCGAGGGCGTGATGACAACGCCATCGGCAAATCCGCTCGTGCGACCCTTGTTGTAGCTCAGGATCGCATGCGAGATAACGGGCGTCGGCGTGTAACCGCCGTGCGCGTCGACCATGATGTCGACACCGTTGGCCGCAAACACTTCCACGGCGCTCGCCAGCGCGGGCTCGGCGAGCGCGTGGGTATCGATGCCGACGAACAGCGGGCCGGTCAGCCCGGTTTCACGGCGGTGGTCGCAGATCGCCTGCGTCGTCGCCAGGATATGATTTTCGTTGAACGAGTTCTTCAGCGAGGTCCCGCGATGCCCCGAGGTTCCGAAGGCAACGCGCTGCGTGGGATCGGACGGGTCCGGTTTCGACGCGAAATAGGCCGTGACCAACTGCGGCACGTTGACGAGGGAGGCTGGATCGACCGGTTTGCCGGCAGCAGGATTGGGGGCAGTCACATGACCTCACGGAATAAGTGGTTTCGCCTGACTATACGTAGAAGCGATGGCATGGGCAAAGTTGAGCATGGCACCTCCGACGCAAGCCGATGCAGCCACCTCTAGTAAACGTTGCGCTGCCGAGACAGTTTCCTGTCGCCGTGCGCGAAATATGGGTTGTTCAGGCACTGCGCCGCGCGGCCCGATGCAGATGCCGCGCACTGCGCCAGCGAAGTAAAGCTGCAGTCGATATAATTGCCGTCAATGCCGTAGGTTTGCAGGCAAACCGGGTAGCTTGGATCATAGGTCTGGGCGCGCGCGGGCGCGACGACCAGCATCGTTCCGACTGTTAGAATTGCGGAAGCCAATGGGCGCATTGGGGATCCTTCGGGACAAGTGAACAAGACAACGGGGAACTTGGCTACATCCGCAAACAGATAGGAGCTAATAGAAAATCAGCCACCTCAAAGAGTCGCTCGCTTGGCGCTCTCGGGCAGATCGGAAGCTCCGCGATATCGTGTTCAGCGGCCCCTCGTGAACTGTACGCTCCGGGGCGTTCAGCAGTTTGTGGACGGCTGCTACGCCGGCAGGGTGCTCGCTCCGTATCTCAGATTTGTTGGAGCAGGACCGGCCGATTCGCCGCAACTCGCCTGGTAAGTTTGCAAAGCGAGGCGCATGTCCTCGGGCAACCCAATCGATTTGTGATCCACCAGCGAAGTCGTCACCGTCACGAAGGTGGCGCGTACGCACTCGGCGCCATCCTTGAACGCGTGAACCGTAAGCTTCACCGAGCTGCGTCCGATATCGCGCACGATGACCGCGACGTCGAGAACGTCACCCATGCTGCTGGGCTTGGCGAAATCCGCCGAGACGTGCGCATAGCCGAGGCCGGTCCTGCGTGTTCCAACCAGCTCATGATAGGGAATTGCCAGCGCGTCGCCGTACCAATCCTCGATCACGCCGTTGAACAAATTGAGATATTCCGGCGTGTAGACGATTCCGGCCGGATCGCAGGATCGGGATAGGGGGGAGCCTCTCGGCTCCTCCCCTCCCACACCACCGTACGTACGGGTCCGTATACGGCGGTTCGGTGGATTATGCATGTCGTAGTTCTGTGATGGAAGTCAGGCCGAGTGAACCGAAGAAAGCAATTGGCATTGCAGTGGTGAGCGCGGGGCTGCTTGCGAGCCGCCAAGGGCCACGCGGGCTTCCGGCGGTTCGCGCCGCCAGGTCCCGGCCGACGCCGCAGCGTCGCAGCTCGGCAAAGCGAGCAGGTCCACACTTCCATTGCTTCCAGGCGATGGCGCGCAACCGCCGCCTGATCCATTCCTCAAGCGCGCGCAACACCGACGGGGTTTGGCAGAAGCCGAAGTAACCCCGCCACCCGATGAGGTAGACCGACAGCTCCTTGACGATCTGCGCAAGGCTTCGTCCACGCGTGCGCCGCGTCAGCTCCCGAATTCTCGCCTTGAAGCGGGCGATGGCCTGCGGCGCAACGCGCCGTCGCGGCTTTCGTCCACTCGTGTAGCTGAAGCCCAGGAACTTGCGAACGCTCGGTTTGGCAACCGCACTCTTGGCTTTGTTGACCTTGAGCTTGAGGCGCTTCTCGATGAACCGCTCGATCCCGGCCAGCACCCGCTCGCCCGCCTTCTGACTGCGCACATAGATGTTGCAATCGTCGGCGTAGCGCACGAAGCGATGGCCGCGTTTCTCCAGTTCCTTGTCCAGCACATCCAGCATCAGGTTCGACAACAGCGGCGAGAGCGGCCCACCCTGCGGCGTGCCTTCCTCCGTCGGGCTGACAAGGCCTCCTTCCATCGCACCCGCGGTCAGAAAGCCGCGGATCAGCTTCAGGATGCGTTTGTCGGCAACCCGCTTGGCAACAAGCCCCATCAGGATATCGTGGTTGACCCGGTCGAAGAACTTCTCCAGGTCGATGTCCACGACGATGGCGTGTCCGGACGCAATATACGTCTGCGCCCGCTCTACCGCCTGATGCGCCGAGCGCTTCGGCCGGAAGCCGAAGCTCGTCTCGGAGAACGTTCCGTCCCAGTCGGCTTGCAGCACCTGCATCACCGCCTGCTGGATAAAGCGGTCGAGCACCGTCGGAATGCCGAGCAGCCGCATGCCACCCGACGGCTTCGGTATCTCGACGCGCCACACCGGCTGCGGCTTGTAGATGCCTTCAAGCAACTGGACCCGAACCGTAGGCCAGTGCTCCTTCAGGTAGGCCGACAAGTCATCGACATTCATACCGTCAATGCCTGCCGTACCTTTGTTGCGCTTCACTCGCGCCAACGCTTTCTTCAGGTTCTCACGCTCAACCACGTCTTCCATCGACGGTCCCGCAACCGCCGGGCGTTCGGGACAGGCTCTCGCCGGGCGCGCTTCGGGCTCTCGGGCGGCGGCGCTTCGGGCTTCACCCTCCGCTCCGGTGCCCAAGTTCAGCTCGACCTGGTTCTTCTGCCGCATGGCTCGCACGAGATCGCCGCTCTACTAACCGCTTCCACCGTTCAGGCCTTCGGCGGCGCGCTGCCGCCTACTACGCCCTCTGCTGACTTCTGCGCTGCGGTCAGGCCGCCTTGCGGCGGCCTCAGTCCCAAAGCTGGGACGCAGCGCAGACCTCCCGAGGTAAGACCGACCGCCTTCACCGCACGCCCGCCGGATCTACCACCCCGACCTTTGATGACCATGGACTTCGCGATTGGCTGCTCGCTCGTCCGGCCGGGCAGGCCTCGTTATCCGGTGTTTGTCCATCGGGCCGCGGCTTTGCTCCACGCTTTCTTCAGACCCCACCTCGCGGTGACGCCCTTGCGCTTCGCTAGTCCTTCGCCGTCATCAGGCTAGACAGAGGACTTCCACCTCCAAGCTGTCGTTCATACTCGGCACACAGCCGAAGCGCACCCGCAGGCGCGTGCGCCAAATGCCGCTCGGCAGCTCGGAAAGCGTCAAGGGTTCAAAACGGGCCATACACAAGGCGCTCATTTAGTTTAGGCCTAAAGCATTGTTTTTATAGCCGGGCCGGCTCGCAGAGTCGAGCATTTGAAGTCTCCGCACGCCGCGTCCCGACTCTCAATCGGCGATTCCGCGTTGAGGCACAGCACTGCATTTTTCCGGAAATTCAGGTGGTTTTCTGCATGGACGGGGGGCCGCGCCGCTTGCCTCGCCACGATGTCCTCTACTACGGTCGTGGGTGGCGCAGGCAACCGAACCGAGAGCAGAATCGTTCAGGCCCCTCTTGCGTCGGGCACTTGATTTGGTCCTAAAGGATTTGCACGTTCATTTCAGAACCTTTGCGCCGATCCGCTCGGCTGCACCACGGGGAACGTCGGGAGGCATGGGGTTGATGGCCGGCAAGGAAATCGCGCTGATCGACGAAGAGAACATGACGGGCGAAGACACCGATAACCGCGCCCAGGTCAGGTTATGGCTTCGCCTCCTCGCCTGTACGTCGTTGATCGGCACCGAGCTTCGCCGTCAGTTCCGGGAAGAGTTCGACTTCACAATGCCGCGCTTTGACGTGCTGGCGCAGCTCGATCGTGAGCCCGTTGGGCTGGTGCTGGGTGAGCTGCCAAAGCGGTTGATGGTCACCGCCGGAAATCTGACCCCGATCGTGGATCGCCTGGTCGAAGACGGCTTCATCACGCGGTCGCCGTCACCGCTCGACCGTCGCGTGCAGATCGTCTGCATGACGGCCGAGGGCAGGAAGGCGTTCAGGCGGATGGCGAAGAAGCATGGGCTTTGGCTGGCTTCGCTGCTTGCCGAGGTTCCGAAAGGGCGGCTCGACGGATTGGTCAAGGAGCTCGACGACCTGAAGAACGCCGTGAAGCGCGCGACGGAGCAGGCCCGCGCCTGATCCCGCGCGCCGCAAGGCTAGCGACGCAGCTTGTATCCCGCCGCATCGCGATCCCAGATGCCGGGAATCCTCCCGGCCTCGCGCAGCGCAACCTTTCGTATTTTGCCGTTCTCGGTCAGCGGCATTTCGGAGACGATCCGGACGAACCGCGGAACCGCGAAATAGGCCATCTTGCCCTCGCAATGCCTGACCACATCAATCGGCTCCAGCGCATGCCCGGGTTCGAGCTGGACGGCCGCCGCAACTTCATCCTCGCCGAGCTCGGAGGGCAGCGGATAGATGGCGCAGGCAGCGATCGCCGGATGCTTCAGCAGCACCTGCTCCACCTCCCAGGACGAAACATTCTCGCCGCGCCGGCGGATTGAATCCTTGATCCGGTCGACGAAGCGGTAGTGGCCGTCCGCATCGCGCACCACCCGGTCGCCAGTATGAAACCAGAGATTTCGCCACGCTTCGGCCGTCTTGTCCGCCATTCCGAAATAGCCCGTCGCGAACGCGAGCGGCTCGCGCGATCGTAGCAGCAGCTCGCCGGCCTCCCCGTCAGGCAGAGGTTCATCGCCAGGACCGACGATGCAGGCCTCGATGCCCTCGACGAGATGGCCCATGGTGCCGGGGCGATCGGACGGGATCGTGCCCGCGAACACGAAATTCGTTTCGGTCGAACCGTAGCCATCGAGCAGCGGCACGCCGAAGCGTTCGAGAAACGGCCCGTGAAATTGACCGGGGACGCCGCCGCCGAGCGCGACCCGCAGGAAATGCGCGGTGTCCTCGTCGGATTTCGGCTGCGCCAGCAGCATCACGGCCATCGCACCGAGGAGATAGCCGACGGTTGCCTGGTGCTGTCGCGCAGATGCCCAGAAACCGGAAGCGGAGAATTTCGGCTCGAGCGCAAAGGTGCAGCCGTTCAGGAGCGCCTGATAGAAAGCGTTCAGCGCATTGGTGTGGAACAGCGGCAGCGTCGTGAACAGTACATCACCCTCGCGGATGCCGAGCGCGCGCGCCGAATAGACGCCCCACCAGAACATCTGCGCCTGCGGGCAGCAGACACCCTTGGAAGGACCCGTGGTGCCCGACGTATAGAGGATCGCGACCGTGTCGCCGGGCCGTACGGGCGCCGGCGCAACTCCCTCGCCAAGCGCAGGCAGGGGCAAGATCGATTGCGGCGCGACCAACAGCGCGGCGCTTTCCCCGATCATCCAGATAAGATCCGGCGGCGCGATATCGCGTTCCAGCGTTTCGATCGCCGGCACAAAGCCAGACTCGATCACCAGCAGTTTCGGCGTGGAGTTGCGCAGGATGTGGCCGAGCTGAATGCCGCGCAGCGCGGTGTTGATCGGCACGGTCACGGCACCCATCCAGGCGCAGCCGAGATAGACCTCCAGGAATTCCGGCCGGTTCGAGCACATCAGCGCGACGCGGTCGCCGGCCCGAATTCCGGCGCGCATCAGGCGCGCCGCGGATGCGGCGGCGATTGCGGCCGTCTCCGCATAGCTCCATCGTGTTTCGCCGAAGACAAACAGCGTACGATCGCGGTATTGCGCGGCCTGCCGCGTCAGGATGGTCGAGAGTATGCGATCCGCCGGCGGGAAACGTTCAGCCGCCAGCGACCAGATCGACGCGCCCCGCCGCTGCCTGGCCGCGCTGCTATCACCTGCCTGCACACGCACCTCCTGGGTTTCGCCGGGCTGATCTGCGACAGATCGCACTTGGCCGACGAGATAGTTTAGGCTTAAAGTATTCACGAAAGTTGCCGCCGCAGCAAGGGGCTGCGCGCGGGTTCCGGCTGTCATCCCTCCGGCGGTGGCCGCAGCCGACGAACAGGAGCGACGTCTGCAATGAGCCTCGACACGCCGTATCGATCGCCGTCCGATGCCTTCGCGGCCACGGCTGCAAGGCGGCCGGACGCGCCATTCCTGCTGGCGCCTGCAAGCGCAGGACTGCCCTATGCGCTGGAAGGATTCAAGATCGAATACGGGGCATTCAAGACCGAGGTTGATCGGCTGCGCGCGGAATACGCGGCCGCTGGCTATGGGCGCGGGGCGCGGGTTGCGTTGCTGCTCGAAAATCGTCCGGTCTTCTTCCTCCATTGGCTTGCGCTCAATGCGCTCGGGGTTTCGATCGTTCCGATCAACCCCGACGTCCGGCCCGACGAATTGTCCTTCCAGCTTGAGCTGTCGCATGCCGATCTGCTGGTGGCGACGCCGGATCGCATGCAGGTGACGAAAGGGGCGGCACTCGGGCGCGCCCGCTTGATCGATACCGACAGCCGCATCCCGCCGTGCCAGATGGATGTCGCCGCCCAGGACGGTGAATTCAACGGCGAATGCGCGCTGCTGTTTACTTCAGGCAGCACCGGCAAGCCAAAGGGCTGCATGCTCTCGAACCGCTATTTTCTACAGGTCGCCGATTGGTACCTCGCGCAAGGTGGCGTGGCCGGGCTGCAGCCGGACCGCGAGATCAACCTGACGCCGCTGCCGATGTTTCACATGAACGCGCTCGGCTGCAGCGCCGTCGGCATGATGGTGCTCGGCGGCGCCGTGGTGCCGCTCGACCGCTTTCACGCCAACCGCTGGTGGCAGTGCGTGGCCGACAGCGGCGCGACCGTCGTGCATTGTCTGGGCGTCATCCCCGCCATCCTGCTGCAACTGCCGGTGACCGAGGTGGAACGGCAGCATCGCGTGCGCTTCGCGTTTGCGCCCGGCGTCGATGTCCGCCACCGCGCCACCTTTGAGGAGCGCTACCGCATCCCGATCGTCGAGGCCTGGGCGATGACCGAAACCGGCGGAGCGGCGGCTACCACCACCGCGCGCGAGCCGGCCGGGTTTGGCGCGCGTTGCGTCGGCCGACCATCTAAAGGCATGGAGTATCGCCTCGTTGACGACCAGGGCGCCGATGTCGCGCCTGGAAAACCCGGCGAACTGCTGGTCCGCGCCAAGGGCGAGGATATCAGAGCCGGTTTCTTCAGCGGCTATCTGAAGGACGAGGAAGCCACTGAAGCGGCGTGGCAGGACGGCTGGTTCCACACCGGAGACCTGGTCTTCGCCGATGAAGACGGGCTGATGTATTTCTTCGATCGCAAGAAGACCATCGTGCGGCGCAGCGGTGAGAACATCGGTGTGCTCGAGGTCGAAAGCGCGCTTTACATGGACACCCGTGTCGGCGGCTGCGCGGTAACACCCGTTCCCGACGACATCCGCGGCGAGGAGGTTTTCGCGTTCATCGTGCCGAACGCGGAGATCGATGACGCCGACGCGCTCGCGGTCTCGATCGTAAAGACCTGCGCTGAGCGTCTCGCCTACCACAAGGTACCCGGCTACATCGCCATCGTCGACGAGCTTCCGCTATCGTCAACGCGCAAGCTCGCCAGGGGCGAGATCAAGGCGCTCGCCGCTGCGGCCGTCAGCAACAAACGCGCGATCGACATTCGCGCGCTCAAGGCGAAGCTGCGCCACGCCTGAGCGATCTCGCTGGCTGCCGCCATCACGGCAGCAGCTTGTATGCTCCGTTTTTGATCTGGACCAGAATGCGTGCGCGGCTGTCGACGCCGTGGCGGTCGGCCGGCGTGAAGCTGTAGATGCCGTGCGTGCCGACAACGTCCTTGGTCGTAAACAGCGCCTCGCGCAATGCGTTACGGAAGGCCGGCGTGCCCGGCGTCGCCCCTGTCGCTTTTGCACGCCTGGCGGCATCCATGAACACCAGCCAGCCATCAAAGGCATAGGGCGAAAACCCGTCGGTCGGCGCCTCGCCGTTGGCCTTCTCATAGGCGGCGCGGAACGCAAGCCCGACCTTGCGGGTCGGATTGCTCTCGGGAAGCTGCTCGGCTGCCGTTATCGGCCCGGTCGGGCAGATGATGCCCTCGGCCGATTTGCCGGCAAGCCGCAGCAAGTCGGCGCTGATCATCCCATTGTTGCCATAGAGCGGTCCCTTGTAGCCACGCTCGGACAGCGTAATCACCGGCAACGCGCCCGGCGTCCCGGTCCCACCCAGCATGATCGCATCGGGTCGCGCCGAGATCGCACGCAGCACCTGCGCGGTGACTGAATTGTCGGAACGCGCGTAGCGCTCATTCGCAACCACCTTGATATTGGCCGCTTCAGCAGTTTGCAGCAGGGCGTTATAGAACAGATCGCCGAGGGCGTCGGAGAAGCCGAGAAACGCCACCGTTTTCACGTTGCGGCTCTTCATGTGATCGACGATGCCTTGAATGAGAAGCGGCATCGGCTGCGGCGTTTGCACGACCCATGGCCCGCCCTCTCCGGCCGGCACCGGCGCGATCGGCGAAACCGCCACCATCGGCACCTTCATCTCGATCGCCGCGGTGGCCATCGCAAGCGTCTGCGGCGCACCTGATGTGCCGATCAGGAAGTCGACCTTTTCCTGCTCGACCAGCTTGCGGGCGTTGCGCGTCGACGCGGCCGGGTCGGAGCCGTCGTCGAGCTGGATGACGCGAACTTTCTCGCCGTCGATCTCGCCGATATACGCTTGGCCTGCGGCCAATCCCTTGGCGTTCGGCACGCCGATCGAGGACACCGGCCCGCTCAGGCCGGTGATGAAACCGACGATAATTTCGGCGCGCACCGGCGCGACCGCGCCGAGCAGAAGCGCGGCGCCGATCAACAAAGTCTTGCTTTTCATGATGTCACTCGATGTGGGAGATGGAGGCTCAACCCTGCCCGGGCACCAGCGCAAGCACGCGCAGCGGACTGCCGGAGCCGTTCTGGATCTTGAGCGGCGCGGCCACGATCACCGCGCCGGTCGGCGGAAGCTGATCGAGATTGCACAGGCATTGCAGGCCGTAACGCCCGCCGCCGTGCAGGAAATGGTGCGCCGGATAGGGCGGATCGAGATGACCGGCCTGTCCGGCATCAGTCCCGATCGTCTCGGTGCCGAGGCCGATGATGCCGCGCTCCTCGACCAGCCAGCGCATCACGGTGGCATCCGGCCCGGGCGTGTGCGCGCCGTCGTCCTTCAAATTGGCGTAGTCGCGCCAGCCTTTCTTCGACCAGTCGGTGCGCAGCAATACCCAGTGCCGTTCCGGAATCCGCCCGTGGCTTTTTTCCCAGGCTTCAATGACCGGTATCGTCAAAAGGAAATCCGCGTCCTTTGCGGCCTGCGCCGAGCAATCGATCACGCAGGCCGGCGCGATCATGTCGCGCACCGGCAGCGTATCGACCGAATTGTTCGGCAGATCCTTGCCGGTAAACCAGTGGATCGGCGCGTCGAAATGCGTGCCGGTGTGCTCGCCGAAGGTCAGGTTGTTCCAGTACCAGGCAGGACCACTCGCGTCATAGCGCGAAATCTGCTGGATGCGGACGGGCGCGGCCTGGCCGAACTCGGGCGGCAGTACGATGACGGGGAAGTCCGGGCTGAGCGTAAACGTCAGGTCGACGATGCGCACCGCGCCGGATGCAACCGCGCCGGCAAATTGCGTGAGACCATTGCTGTCCATTGCGCTTCTCCCGTTTCTAGCAAACCCGCCTACGCCCCGAGTTCACGCTCGACCGCCTTGGGGTTGGCCGCAAGGCGCTGACGAATATCCTCGGCGACATCGCCTACGAACACATCTTCAAGTCCGCGCTTGAGCGCCGACACGATCGCGCTCGCGACCGCGCGGGGCGCGACCTTCGGCGGCGGCACCGTCTGGAACCACTCGATATCGAGCGGCCCGGTAAACACGTTCACCACCTTGACGCCGCCGGGGCGAAGCTCCGCCCGCAGGCAGTGCGACAGGGAGAGGCAAGCAGCCTGCGACGCCGAATACGCACCGAACACCGGCCAGTTTGCGAGCGCATAGACAGAGAGGATATTGACCCAGGCGGCGGCGCTGTTGACGCCATCGGAGCCCCGCATTCGCATCGCGGGTCCAAACGCCTGCGCCAGATGCACGAAGCCGAGATAGCTCTGGTCGATCTCGTCGCGCACGACGCTGGTGCCCTGACGATCGAGCAGGCCGCCGGCGCGGACATGCTCGGCGGTATTCACGAGGATATCGACCTTGCCGCCGATATCGGCCGCGAGATCCGCGACGGATTTTTCGTCGCCGATATCGAGCGGCACGATCTCGACTCCCTCCAGCGCCTGCAACGCGTCCTCGCCGGGAAACGGCTTCCACGGTTCGGCGACACCGACGAACACGATCGAAGCGCCGGCCGCCTTCAACGCGGCCACCGCTTCCTGACCGACGATGCTCCGCCCGTTTGTCACCAGAACGCGCCGGAATTTCGGATCGGCGGTCATCTCACGCCACTGCCTGTCGTCCGTCATGTTGGGGGTCTCACGTTCGGGGTACGCGAAGGCCACGGCCTGCCCGCTCTTGTCCAATTGAAACGACATCACGACCGGCCGCCCTTCTTCGCAATCCGCGTGCAGGTGCGTCACCAGCTTGGGTCCGCATTCCATCGCGACCAGCCCGACGCGCCATGGCGCGCGCTCGCGGAAATGCACGTCGGCCGGAATATGCAGCGTGGTTTCGCTCAGGAGCGTGCCGCGCCGCGGCGCGTCCGCAAAGACGAGATCGGCGGACAGGCACGCCGGACAGGCGTCGCGCGCGGGATAGCAGAACGTGCCGCAGGCGCCGCAGCGCTGCAGCATGAAGCGGCCTTCGGCGGCTGCCCGCGTAAAACCGTGCGACGCGCGGCTGCGCGCGCGTGGCGGCGACGTCGGCAGCCGCGTCCGCTTCAGCGGATTCTTTCGGCGCGGCTTTGCTATCGGCTCGATCATGCGCCCGGTCCTGCGAGAATCGCCGCGCCCGAGGCGAGGCCGCGATCATAATTGATCATACCAAAACCCGACGCCAATCCGACGCGCGCATCCCTGACCTGCGTCGGACCGGCCTGACCAAGCACCTGGCGCAGCGCCTCGACCACGCCGAGATAGGCGCCGCCCGCGCCGGCCTGCCCGACCGAGAGCTGCCCGCCGGATGTGTTGTGCGGGAAGCTGCCGTCGATCGTGAGATCATGCTGCCGGACGAAATCCGGCCCCTCACCCTTGCGGCAGAAGCCGAGATCCTCGAACTGCATCATCGAAATGACGGGATAGTCGTCATAGGTCTCGACGAAGTCGAGATCATCCGGCTTGACGCCGGCCATCGCATAAAGCTCGTCGATGTCCATCGCCCAACCGCCCCGCACCTGAACGGGATCGTCGCCGAACGCATTGTGGCGCTCGATCGTGGCGAGAATTTTGGCGGCGGGCAGCTTCAGCGAAGTGGCGACGTCCTCGCTCATCACCAGGAAGGCCTCCGCGCCGGCGCACGGCATCACGCAATCGAACAAATGGATCGGGTCGGCGATCGGCCGCGCCGACATGTATTGCTCGATCGTCAGCGGCGCTTTCATCAGCGCATGGGGATTGCGAAGCGCGTTGTGGCGCTGGGCGACGGCGATCTTGCCAAAGTCCTCGCGCCGCGCGCCGAACGTGCGCATGTAATTGCGTGCGATCAGCGCAAAGCTCGCATTGGCGCCGCCGGCGCCGTAGGGATAGACGGCATCCTGGTTGAAGCGCGAGAAATTCTCGAGCGTGTAGCGGAAGGAATCGACGTGGTTGGTATCGCCCGCCACGCAGGCCACGATGCGGGCGTCGCCCGCCTGCACCGCCCGCGCGGCGCGCCGGAGCGCGGCAATCGCGCTCGCGCCCCCAAGCGGAATGGTGTCGAGCCATCGCACGCACAGTCCGAAATGCTGGGTGAGACCGATCCCGCTGTCGAGCCCCGCCGTGAAACTCGAAACACAGAACCCGTCGATATCGCGCGGCGTGATCCCGGCGCCATCCACCAGCGCCTTCAGCGCGCGGCCGATCCACCACTGCGCGCTCTCGATCGAATAGCGCACATAGGGGATCGTCACCGGAACCGCCATCACGACCCGATCATATGGTGTTCGGATGGAGCTCTGCATCGGACTACCGGGTTCCTGTGAGCCGTTCAGAGCACGGTCAACTTGACGTCGATATTGCCGCGCGTCGCGTTGGAATAAGGGCAGCGCTCGTGGGCGCCGGCAACGATTTCCTCGGCGACGGATTTCTCCAGTCCGGGGAGCAGCACCTTGAGCTCGACGGTGAGCGCGTAGCCGACCGCGACCGGTCCCATACCGACCTTCGCGGTGATGGTCGGCTCCGCCGACGGCGTGATGTTACGGGTGCGCGCGACGAGTTTTACCGCGCCGAGGAAGCACGCCGCATAACCGGCAGCAAAAAGCTGCTCCGGATTGGTTCCCGGTCCGCCTGGCCCGCCCAGAGATTTCGGCAGCGACAGCGACACCGACAACAACCCGTCGTCGCTCGCGGCCTTGCCGTCGCGCCCGCCGGTCGCCGTCACTTCGGCTTCATACAGAATCTTGTCTGGCTGCAGCATGTCTTGTCCTCAAGGGCTCTTTGGTCTGTCGGCCTGCGTGCGCGCCACGGTGGCGCGGAAATCCTGGCGGGCGCGGTCGTTGGCCAGCGCGAAGCTCGGTCCGCGGCTCGGCTCGGTACCGTTGAGGCGCTGCAACTGCACCCACATCTCGGCGCTCTTCAACGCCACCGCCGCACAGTTGACCACCGGCGCATGACCGATCTTGAAGCCATGCTCGCTCGCAATAAGGAGACCGGGCAACACGCCAGCCGGAATGATGACATCGGCGCCGCGATCGACGAGCGGCTGGGCGCAGGCCGCAAACTCGGTCAGCATGCGCGCCTTTGCCGCCGCATCTCCCGCGAATGCGGCACTGAAATCCTCCGGACGGCAGCCCATCCCGGTGACATGCATCACGCGGCCGGAGAGTCCGTAACGATCGGCCTGCTCGTAATGCCAGACCTCGAAGGCGGTATCGAGCGTGACGAGGCCGAGGCGGCGCCCAAGCTGCGAGGCCGCGAGCAGCGTCGCCTCGCCCGTCCCGACGACCGGAATCGTGAGCGCGGAGCGCAGTTCGTACAATCCTGGATCCTGGAAGTGGCCCATGACATAGGCGTCGAAACCGTTCTCCTGCGCCGCGAGCCCATTGTCGACCGCCTGGATCGCACAACGGAATTCGCTCAGGCGGCCGAAATCACGATCAGCGGGCGTGATGCCCTCAACATGGACGCTGGTGCCGGGCGCCGCGATCTCGTTCAGATAGGCCGCAAGCCGCGCCATGTAGGGCGCGCTCGTGGCCTGGTCGACGAAGCTCTGCCAGAAGATGCGCACAGCGGGTATCCTGTTCACAGGCTAAGCGTGCCGGTCCTCGAACCTTCGCGTCATTGAGAGGCCTGACGACACGCACATGCCGGTCGCTGCGAACACACGCCACAGCGTGGCGCCATTCCATCGACCGAAATATTTCAACCACAAAATAATTTTGGCGTCAATTGAACCGCGCGCCGAAGCGTTCTGCGCGCGACACGGTCGAGTGCCGAAACGACAGGCAGGTAGCGCCTCACCCTTTTGCACAGGCGAATTCAGCCTTCGCGCCGGCGCGCGCTGCCGCAAACTTTTTCCGCGAGGCACGAAACTGGTGTATTGACCTTCGGTCGAGAAATACTTTAGGCTTTAAACAATTGACAGCATCGGCGCCTGGGCGGACGGACGTCGCATTGGTAGTTGCGTTGATAAAGGCTCATCAATCGTGGCTGAGATCATCAACCTCGGAACAGCAGGCGCTGCCGGCGAATTGCCATTCGCGCCGGTCGAGCGGGGCATTTCAGTTTCAGGGCATCCGGGCAGCGATGAACTCGCGGACCAGGCCGGCGAAAGCCTCCGGCATCTGATCGGGAAGCGGCACCATGCCTCCTGAGAGCTCACGCAAGATGCTGCCTTCGATAGCTTCAGCGACCTTCGGAGCCACCGGATGAACATGCGGATCGCCCGTCGGAGCAATGACCAGCGTGGGACAGTGGATCTGCCCCAGACGGTCCTCCATCCGATAGCGATTCACCACCCGATGGCCTTCCGCCGCCATCTCGCCGGCCCGCAGCGCGTCGATCATGAAGCGCTGCAGCAGATCGATATCGTCAGCCGGATAGAATGGCTGCCGGCGCGCCCAGAGCTCAGCGAGATGGGCGCCATCGGTACGCGCTTTCACATCGTCGATGACGCGCGTGCCGTGATGTTTGGCCCGGCGCGCCGCATCGACGAAAGGACAGGCCGAGAGCACCAGCGCGCTCACGCGCGCAGGCACGGAGGCTGCCATTTCGACCGCGATCACCGCACCGGTATGATGGCCCACGATCGCGGCGTGCGGTTCTTCCAGCGCATCAAGCAGCGCGAACGCGCCCTCGGCCCACAGTTCAATCGAAGGATCGCCGGGAGGCCGATCGGAATCCCCGAAGCCGAGCGTATCCATCGCGATCGTGCGGAAATCGCGGCCGAGCAGCGGCAGCACATCACGGTACTCGTCCCACGACCGCGGCGTCTGATGCAGCAGGAGAACGGGAAAACCGGTTCCCGCCATGGCGACGTGGATGCGGCCCAAGCGCGTCGTGACGAAGCGGCGCTCGACGTTGGAACCGGTTCTGCTGGCACTCATTTCATAACTCCATCCGGATGCGGGGACCAGGCCCGTCCCGGCTTTCGGCAACAATTACGGCATCGATCGTGCTGGTCCGACCTCGATCCATGCTGACATCTCGCTCAGGTCGCGGCTGATTTCAACCAAGGGGAATGCAATGCGCAAGATGTTGAGTTTGACTGCACTCATCGGCGGCCTCGTCGCGGCCTCGACCGCACAGGCGGATATCACGATCGGATTCGTGACGTCGCTCAGTGGACCCGGCTCCTCGATCGGCATCCCGTACGGGCGCGGCATTCAGGCGGCCATGGAATACAAGAAGGAGGTCAACGGCGAGAAGATCAAGCTGATCCAGCTCGATGACGGCTCCGATCCCTCCGCTGCAACGCGCAACGCGCGCAAGCTCATCGAGGAAGAAAAGGTCGATCTCCTGATCGGCACCGCAACCGCTCCTTCGACCATCGCAATGCTGGCGGTCGCGACCGAACTGAAGGTGCCGATGATCGCGGTCTCCCCGGTGATCGGACAGCCCAACCCGGCCGACCAGTGGGGCATTTCCGTTCCGCAACCAGCCTCGCTGCTGGTCAAGGTCGTTGCCGATCGCATGAAGCGCGATGCCATGAAGAACATCGGCTATATCGGCTTCTCTGACGCCTGGGGCGACCTCGTCTACAACGGAGCCAAGGCGGTGGAGGCCGAGGACGGCATCAAGGTGCTGACCAACGAACGCTATGCGCGCGTCGATACGTCGGTCACGGGCCAGATCCTTAAAGTTCTTGCGGTGCGCCCGGATGCCGTGCTGATCGGCGGATCGGGCACGCAGGGAGCGCTGCCGCTGCTGGCGCTCGGCGAACGCGGCTTCAAGGGCAAGACCTACGGTACGGTCGCACTGGTCAATCCCGATTTCGTTCGTGTCGGCGGCAAGGCCGCGGATGGAATTCAGGTCTCCGCCGGCCCGGTCATCGTCGCCGAGCAGCTTCCCGACAACCATTTCGCGAAGAAGCTTGCACTCGAGTTCCGCGCCGCCTTCCTGAAGGCCAACAATGTCCCGACCACGGACGGTTTCTCGGCCTATTCATTCGACGGCTGGATGATCTTCACGTCAGCCGCGGCGCGCGCGCTAAAGATCGCGAAACCCGGCACCATCGAATTCCGCAAGGCGCTGCGCGACGAGATCCTCAACACCAAGGAACTCTCGGGCGTGCACGCGGTCTACAACTTCAAGGCCGGCGCTTACCACGGCGTGGACGAGCGCGCGCTGGTGATTGTCCGCCTGAACAACGGCGCCTGGACCTACGAGCCCTGAGCGATACCTGCGGGTAACACGGAAGGACGGCCGACAGCATGACGGCAGATATCGCAGCGATCCTTGCGATCGACGGAATAGCGACCGGGGCGGTCTACGCCCTGGTGGCGATCGGGACCGTGTTGATCTTCACCGTGACGCGGGTGATCTTCATTCCGTTCGGCGACATCGCGGCCTTCACGGCGCTGACGCTGGCGGCGCTCGACGCCAAACAGCTTCCCGGAACGGTCGGGCTGGTTGTCGTGCTGGCGTGCCTGGCGTGCGCGATGGAGGCCGTCTCGCTGGCGCGCACAGGCGAGCTTCGCGCGGTGCCGAAGGCCGTCCTCGGCTATCTCGTGTTGCCCTTGATTGTCGTCGCGATCGTCTGGCTGACGATGCGCTTCAATCCGCCGATGCCGGTCCGTATCCTGCTGGCGCTGCTCTTGATCATGCCGATCTCGCCGCTGCTGGACCGGATTGTGTTTCGCCCGATCGCTGACGCCTCGGTTCTGCTGTTGCTGACGGTGTCGGTCGCGCTTCACTTCGCGCTGGTCGGACTTGGCTTGCTGTTCTTCGGTCCTGAAGGCGTCCGGACCGAGCCGCTGACGTCGATGGCGATGGAGATCGCCGGCGTGCACGTTTCCGGTCAGACGGTGCTGATACTCGCCGCGGCGCTGGTGTTCAGCGGCCTGCTGTTTCTGTTCTTCGACTTCACGCTGATCGGCAAGGCGCTGCGCGCGACCGCCCTGAATCGGACCGGCGCCCGGCTGATGGGTATCAGACCGGCGCGCGCCGGGACCATCGCCTACCTCCTGGGGTCGCTGATGGCGGGCGTCTCCGGCATCCTGATCGCGCCCGTGAATACCATCTTCTACGATTCCGGATTCCTGCTCGGCCTGAAGGCCTTTGTCGGCGCCATCGTCGGCGGCATGGCCAGCTATCCAGGCGCGGCGCTCGGCGCGTTCGGCGTCGGCATTATCGAGAGCTTCGCTTCGTTCCAGAGCAGCACCTTGAAGGACGTCATCGTCTTCTCGCTGCTGATCCCTGTCCTGCTCTGGCGCTCGCTCGCCTCGCAGCATTCCGAAGAGGAAGTCGAGGAATGACACCGCAGCAGATCCGTCTCATCATCGCCGCGGCGGTCGGCTGCCTCGTGGCGGCACCCTTCGTGCTCAATCCGTTCAGCATCACCTTGCTGAACTACATCGGCATCTACTCGCTTGCCGCCATCGGGCTGGCGCTGCTGACCGGCGTCGGCGGCATTGTCTCGTTCGGCCAGGCGGCCTTCGTCGGTGTAGCAGCCTACTCAACCGCCTGGGTCACGGCGATGAACGGCTATTCGCCATGGCTCGGACTGGTGCTGGCGATCGTCTTGACCTGCAGCATCGCAGCGATCCTCGGTTTCGTGACACTGCGCCTGGGCGGCCACTTCCTCTCCCTGAGCACGGTGGCCTGGGGATTGGCTATCGCGTTCCTGTTCGGCAACATCGATGGCCTCGGTCAACATAACGGCATCTCCGGCATTCCGCCGATTTCGATCGGCCCGGTCGCTTTGGTCGAAAGCCGGCAGATCTTCTTCCTGATCTGGGCGATCGTCGTGGCCGTTCTTTTCGTTTGCTACAACCTGCTCGACTCCCGCATCGGGCGGGCGATGCGGGCGCTTCGCGGCGGCAATACGCTGGTCGAAAGCCTCGGGATCAGCGCATTCCAGATCAAGCTGGTGACATTCGTGATCGCCGCGTTCCTCGGCGCGCTGTCCGGATGGCTCTATGCTCATCTTGGCCGTTTCGTCAGCCCCGGACCGTTCGATGCCAGCATGGGCATCGAATATCTGATGATGGCGATGGTCGGTGGTGCCGGCAGCATTTTAGGCGGCGTGGTCGGCGCGGCAATCGTGACGCTCCTGAAGAACAGCGTGCAGGACTACCTGCCGCTGATCGCAAAGGGCGCCTCGGGCCAGCTCGAGATCGTGGCGTTCTCGGCGCTGTTCATCCTGTTCCTGCAGCGCGCCCGGCAGGGCATCGTGCCGTTCCTCTTCGGTTTTCTGCCGGAGCTGAAACAGTCCCGTCCGCAAGCGGCGACGCCATTGCCGCGCCGCGAGCAACCGGCGCCTGGTACGCTGCTTCTCAAGGTCAGCGGCGCGCAGCGGCGGTTTGGCGGCCTCGTCGCCGTCAATAATGTCAGCTTCGAGGTGAGGTCCGGCGAAATCCTCGGGCTGATCGGGCCGAACGGCGCCGGCAAGACCACGATGTTCAACCTGCTCACAGGGGCGCTGCGCGCCAATAGCGGCGAGATCGCATTCGCGGGCCGCTCGATCACCCGCGACCAGCAATTCCATATCGCCCGCGCCGGCATCTCGCGCACCTTCCAGCACGTCAAGCTGCGTCCGCGCATGACGCTGCTGGATAATGTGCTACTCGGCACCTATTCGCGCACCCGGACCGGCCTGTTCGCCGGCGCGCTGCGCCTCAACCAGGCGGAAGAGGCCAGCGCGCGCTACGAGGCGCTGCAGCAACTCGAACGGGTAGGCCTCGGCGACAAGCCTTTCGAACTCGCCGGCAACCTGCCGCTCGGCAATCAGCGCGTGCTCGAAATCGCCCGCGCGCTCGCCGCCGATCCGACGCTGCTCGTGCTCGACGAGCCGGCGGCCGGCCTGCGGCGCCAGGAAAAGCTCAAGCTCGCCGAACTGCTGCGGTCGCTGCGCGCCGATCACCTGACCATCCTGCTGGTCGAGCACGACATGGAGTTCGTCATGGCGCTGGTCGACCGCATCGTCGTGCTCGATTTCGGCTTAAAGCTCTGCGAGGGCGAGCCGGCAGCGATCCGCAGCGACGCCCGCGTCCAGGAAGCCTATCTCGGAGGTGTCGCGTGACACAGATGTTCTCGGTCGAGAATGTGTCGGTCGCCTACGGCAAGGTGGAAGCCGTGCGGAATGTCTCGCTTTCCGTCGAGCAGGGGCAGATCGTGACCGTGATCGGCCCGAACGGCGCCGGCAAGACGACGCTCCTGATGGCGGCGATCGGCCTGCTGAAGTCCACCGGGCAGATGATGTTTCAGGGCGCGGACCTTGCGCGGATCGACGTCGAGGGTCGCGTCGAGCGCGGCCTTTGCCTTGTGCCCGAGAAGCGCGAGCTGTTTGCCGACATGTCGGTCGCCGACAATCTGCTGCTCGGAACCTACAGCCTGCGCGACCGCTCGACGACGCGCAAAAGCCTCGACGACGTATTCGACCGCTTCCCGCGGCTGAAAGAGCGCAGCAAGCAGGCCGCCGGCACGCTATCGGGCGGCGAGCGTCAGATGCTGGCGCTCGGCCGCGCGCTGATGGCGAAGCCGAAACTCCTGGTGCTCGATGAACCCAGTCTCGGCCTCGCGCCGCTCATCGTCCGCGAAATCTTCCGCACCATCGCCTCGCTGCGGAGCCTCGGCGTCTCGGTCCTTCTGGTCGAGCAGAATGCCCGCGCTGCGCTCGAGACAGCGGATTTCGGTTATGTGCTGGAAACCGGCGAGATCATCCAGTCCGGCCCGGCGGACACGCTGATCCACGACCCGAAGCTGATCGCGGCCTATCTCGGTGGCCACTGACGCGAGGCGCGCGGCTCCTGCATCACGCGACAGGTTCGCGCGCCAGCCCCATGGCCCGCAGCGCCGCGGCAAAGGCTGCCAGCCGCTTCTCGCGATAGGCAGCCAGATCGACGCCTTCGTAGTTCATGAATCCCTGCCCGGTCTTCATGCCGATGCGCCCCTCCCGCATATTCGTCGCGATGA
The DNA here is from genome assembly GCF_036924645.1 of Bradyrhizobium sp. AZCC 2176. NCBI lineage: Bacteria > Pseudomonadati > Pseudomonadota > Alphaproteobacteria > Hyphomicrobiales > Nitrobacteraceae > Bradyrhizobium > Bradyrhizobium sp. AZCC 2176. The sequence goes on from NZ_JAZHRX010000001.1 coordinate 1,220,937, forward strand.
TGTCAGGCGCGGCGTAACGGCTGTCGCCAAGCGACTCGACCAGATAGTGGCTGGCATGATGCAGGATATCGCCGCCGCCCCAGTCGATGAACTCGAGCAGGCCGAGCACCGCAAAGCGGAATCCGAAGCCGTAAATCACCGCCTTGTCGATATCCTCCGCCGAGGCGACGCCCTCCTCCACCATGCGGGCGGCCTCGTTCATCGCCAGCGACTGGATTCTGGGAACGATGAAGCCCGGCCGCGCCGCGCAGACGACCGGCACCTTGCCGATGCCTTCGAGCAGCGTCTTCATCCGCTCCGTAACTTCCGGCGCGGTGAGCCGCCCGGGTGACAATTCGATCAGCGGCACCAGATAGGCCGGATTGAGCCAATGCGCATTGAGGAAACGGTCGGGATGTTCGATCGATCCCGCGAGATCGTCAACCAATATCGTCGACGTGGTCGAGGCGATGATCGGGCCCTCGCCCGCCAGTCGCGAGGCCTCGGCCAGCGCTGCCTGCTTCAGCGCGAGAATCTCCGGCATTCCCTCGAAGATGACATCGCAGCGCGGCAACACCGCAGCCGCCTCCTGCCGACGCACGATCGTGATCCGTTCGGCAATCGTCGGTACGAGGTCTGGCGGGAGCAGACCGATGCGCGAGAGGATTTCGAGCGTCGAGCGGATTTCCGCCTTGGCTTCGGCTGCAAGCGCCTCAAATGCTGAGGCTTCCCGTTCCTTGAAGTCGACGACGACCACCTGACGGCCGGCGAACGCGAACACGACCGCAATGCCGCGGCCCATACGTCCGGCGCCGAGGCATCCGATGACCGGCCTCATCGAAAGCCCTCCGCGAGAAGATTTTGCAGCGCCGCCCGATCGAGATCGCCAAGGCCGAGCGAAGACAAAGTCCGCCCCGTCACCGTAAAATCCTCGCCGGTGATGGCGGCGCCGATCGCCAGGAACGCCTTGACCAGCGGCGTTTGCACGCCTGCGAGGCCCGCCACTGAAGCAAGGAACGACAGGCCAAGACGCAAATCCTCCAGCATGTAGCGGTGCTCGACGAGGACGAGGCGCTCGGACCAATCGCCGGAATCCGTGAGCTGGTCATGCGCGTCGCGCGTATACATCCAGGGGTCGCCGTCCTTCGAATAATGGTCGGCCAACGGAAAATGCGGCCCTCCGTAGCCCAGCGCCTCGCGGATAGCGACGCGCTCGGCATCGAGTGCATCCGTCACGCGGCGGATCGCCGGCTGGGTTCCTTCCTTGTGGATATCCCATTTGTCGAAATGTTCGATTGGACCGGCGTTCATTGTGATCAGCGGCGGATGAATGATCGGACCGGCATTCATCAGCGCGGCCGAAAGTACATCGCCGCACGGCTCGATGGCGTTTGGAAACGCGCGCTCGATCACATCAAGCGCGTGCCGTACGAGGCGTAACGGAAATACGCCGGTCGGCAATCGCGCGCCCCTGCCCGAGATGCGCACCGCATAAGGGCCCTGCTTGCGCGCCAGCCACGGCAAGGTCCCGGTCTCCGCAGTTGCGATCTCGGCGCGGTTGCCCGCGTCTCGCGCGGCGCGGGCAAAGACATAAGAGCCGAACGTGCCGGGCGGCAGAAACACGACCTGGCCGTCGCGCAGATGCGGCGCGGCCAGATCAGCGATTGCGGGCTGCGCGAATGCCGGTGCCGGACACAGAATGAGATCGGCGGCCTCGATGGCTTCCGCGATGCAAGACGTAACCATCGCAGGTCGAGCTTCACGGCGGCCCGTCCGGTCGATGACCGTTATCGTGCCGCCCTGCGCGCGATGCGCCTCCACGTCTTTGGGATTTCGCCGCCACAGCCGGACTTCGTGACCGGCCAAAGCGATGTCGCCGGCGGCCGCGAACGAACCGTTGCCTCCACCCAACACTGCAATCTTCAAGCTGTCCTCCGCTCAGATTCTGCTACGCAGGTTTCGCCTTGATGTTCTCGTCCTGCCATGCCGCCCAGGTCGGGCGATCGATCTGGAACAGGTCGGTGGAGCGTGCATACCAGCCGCTGCCGTGCATGCGGGCGATCAGACGCAGCGCCTGCGTATCGATGTGACAGCGCTCCTTGTCCAGGATCACAGCATCGTCGACATGGGCGCGGACCACCCGGCCGATGACGGTGGTCTGCCGCGGCCCCGTCACCAGCGAAGCGAGGACCCGGCATTCGAACGACACCGGCGATTCCGCAATGCGCGGCGGACGTACCGCCTGCGAGGCAGCCTGCGTCAGCCCGGCCAGCGTCAATTCGTCGATCTCGGGCGGCGCGTCGATACAGGTGATGTTCATGGCCTCGGCGTTGGCTTCGCCAACGAGGTTCACGACGAATTCCCCGGTGTCGAGAATATTGGCCGCCGTGTCCTTGAAGCGTTCCGAGCCCGCCAGCAGACCGATCGCGACCGTGGGCGGCTCATGCCCCATCACGTTGAAAAAGCTGAAGGGCGCGGCATTGATCACACCGTTCGCGGAGAGCGTGGTGATCCAGGCGATCGGCCGCGGCGTCACCGTCGCGGTCAGGATCTTGTAGCGGCTCTGCGCCTCCAGCGTCTCCATGTCGAAGATCATGCCGGCCTCTCAGATCGCCACCACCGGGTGGCGCAGCCGGCCGATGCCGGTGACTTCCGCTTCGACCACGTCACCTGGCCACAGCCATTCCTGCGGCGAGCGCCCGGCGCCGACGCCCTCGGGTGTCCCCGTCGCGATGATATCTCCCGGCTCCAGCGTCATCGCGGCCGAAATGTCTGCGATCAGGAGCGGGACCTTGAACAGCATATGGCGCGTGTTGGAGCGCTGCTTCTCGACGCCGTTCACCGTCAGCCAGAGATCGAGCGCATGCGGATCCGTGATTTCGTCTGCAGTAACGATGCACGGCCCGAACGGTCCGTAGGTGTCCTGCCCCTTGGAGTAGATCCATTGGCCGGCGCGGCGATTGTCGCGGGCGCTGATGTCGATCATTACGCTGTAGCCGAACACGAAGCCGAGCGCTTCCGCCTCCGACACCCGTCGTGCGGTTCGTCCCATTACGACGGCAAGCTCGACTTCCCAGTCGAGCTGCTGCGTAATCGCCTTGTTGTGTTGGATGGCCTCGTCCGGCCCGATCACGCTGGTCGGCGGTTTCGAGAAGATGATGGGCTGCTTCGGCAAGTCCTTTGCCGTGTCGAGGGCGCGCGACGATTCCGCGACGTGCTCGACATAATTGAGGCCGATGCCAAAAATGTTCTTGCGCGGACGCGGGATCGGCGCGAGCAGCCTGACATTCGCAAGCGGCAATGCGGCGCCGACCGGCCAGTTATCGTTGCCTTCGCTAAGTATCTTCTTGAGCGCAGCCAATGCCGGTGGCCCGAGATCGATGAAGTCGAGCATCGATGACGGCAGGGGAGCCCCGGCCTGCTGGCCAACTTTCTCGACGTCCACGACGAGGTCGCCGACAACCGCACCAAGACGGGCTGCAGCTTCGACCGTACTGCGATAGGTAACAAGACGCACTGTTGCTCTCCTATAGCGTTTTCGAGCGAAGTGGATATCGGTTCGCGTGAAGAAAACGCGTCAAAACAAGAATTTGGAGCTTCGGTTCTGATTCAATCAGACCCGAAGCTCTAAGATACGAGCGGCTGCCGGCCGCCATTGTCGCCAAAAGCTTCCTCGCGGTAGAGCCCGAGCGCGCGCATGACCGGCAAGTCGTTGAAGGTGAAGAGACAGGCGTCCTCGTTGGCGGAGGCGTTGACATGCTCATGCCAGGCCCAGGACGGAACGCAGAAGATGTCGCGCTCCTTCCAGTCGAAGCGCCTGCCGTCGATGATCGAGTGCCCGCTCCCCTTGGCGACCTGATAGATGAAGCTACCGGTGTGACGGTGCGCGCGCGTACTCTCGCCCGGCCGCAGCATCTGCATCGATGCGCCGATCGTCTGCATCACCGGCCCGCCGGTCACTGGACTGACGTAGTTCATGAGAACTCCGTCATACGGCGAACCATTGGAGGCCTTGCCATAGCGCTGCAGCGCCTCGTAGGTCGGACCCCATTCATATTTCAATAGCGGCGAATATCCCTTGGACCATTCCGCGCCCGCCGGACGCAGGCCGGGACTACCCCAGGTGTGCGTCATGTCGTCGACGGGATAGCCGACGCTCTGCTGCAGATCGGGATGAACCACGTAGAAATTGGCTTCGAGCGTGTTGACCAGGGGAATGTCGAGGCCGTCCTGCCAGATGCAGGGCGTGCCGTCGGCGGAGACGCCGTGTTCGTGCCAGGTGCCGTTCGGCGTCAGCACGAAGTCGTTGGCGCCGAGCGTCAACTTGTGACCGTCGACGATGGTGTAGGCGCCCTCGCCCTCCATGATGAAGCGAAGCGCGGACGCCGAATGAGCGTGGGCGGTGGCGACCTCGCCCGGGTGCATGACCTGCAGGCCGGAATAGAGCCAGCCGACTGCGGCGGCGTGCTCACGTCGACCAGGATTGTTCAGATAGATGACGCGCCGACCGGCCCTCTCCGGCGATACCAGTTCGACGGAGCGCAACACATGCGCGCGGAGGTCCTCATAGCGCCACAACACTGGAACCGAAGACGATTTGGGCTGCCAGGGCTCGATCTTGTTCGCGACCGTCCAGAGCGCGCCGGCTTCCAGCCTTTCGAGTTGGTCGTAATAGGCGAGCAGTTCAGGCGTATCCTCGACATTGGCCCGTCCGGCCACGTCTTCCCGGTGGTTCTCACGCGCTTTCGCTGCCATGTCGCTCTCCTGTGAGTTGGCGCCGTGTTCGGCGTCGCGTTGTCAGTTCATCCCGTCAGGTATCATTGCGATTGCCTGGATTTCGACCTTGGCGCGATCCTCGATCAGCCCCGATACCTGCAGCGCCGTCATGGCCGGAAAGTTCCGGCCCATGACGCCGCGATAGGCCACGCCGATTTCCTTCAGCCGCGCCGAATACTCCCTGCGATCGAGCAGGAACCAGGTCATCGACACGATATGCTCGGGCCCGGCGCCGCCGGCCCGCGCCACCGCATCGACGTTCTTCAGGGTCTGGCCGATCTGATCCACCAGATCGTCGGACTCGAACTTGCATTGCTCGTTCCAGCCGATCTGGCCTGCGACGAAGATCATCTTGCCGCGGGCGGCGATGCCGTTCGCGTAACCGCTCGGCTTGGCCCAACCGGGCGGCTGCAAGAACTCGAACATTTCTTAACTCCCGTAGCAGGACGCAACCGGACGCCCGCGCGGCTTAAGCCACCTTCAGGACGTCGCGTCCGATAATGAGTTTCTGGACTTCGGTCGCGCCTTCATAGATGCGCAACGCGCGTATCTCGCGATAGAGTTGCTCCACCACCTCACCGGAGCGGACGCCGCGGCCGCCGAACATCTGCACGGCGCGGTCGATCACTTCTTGCGCGGTTTCGGTCGCGACCATTTTCGCCATCGCCGCTTCGCGCGTTGTGGGAGCCTTCTGCACGTCGCGCCGCCAGGCTGCGCGATAGGTGAGAAGCGCGCTGGCATCGACATCTGCGGCCATCTCGCCGAGGGCTGCCTGCGTCAATTGCTGGTCGGCCAGCACGCCGCCGAACATCCGCCGTGACAGCGCATGCGCCACTGCCTCGTCCAGCGCGCGGCGGGCAAAACCAAGTGCCGCGGCTGCGACCGAAGCGCGGAAGATATCGAGGGTGCGCATCGCGATCTTGAAACCTTCGCCCGGCGAGCCCAACAGCCGCGCCGCCGGAATCCGGCAACCTTCGAAACGCAACGTCGCCAACGGGTGCGGCGCCATCACGTCGATGCGGTCGGCAATCGAGAATCCAGGATCGTCTGGAAGCACCACAAAGGCGGAAATGCCGCGCGCACCCGGCGCCTCGCCGGTTCGCGCAAACAGCGTATAGACGTCGGCGATGCCGCCGTTGGAAATCCAGGTCTTCTCGCCATCCAGGATATAATGGTCGCCGTCGCGCCGGGCGCTGCAGGTCATGGCGGCAACGTCGGAACCGGCTTCCTTCTCCGACAGGGCGAAGGCCGCGACCCAGTCGCCACGCCGCGCTTTCGGCAGCACCATTGCGCGCAATTCGGGCGAACCGGCAATCGCCACCGCACCGGTACCGAGTCCCTGCATTGCGAAAGCGAAATCGGCGAGTCCGCTGTGCCAGGCCAGCGTCTCGCGGGCGAGACAGATCAGCCGGGAATCGATCACCGCATCGGGCCGATCGCCCGCGACCGATGCCTCCAGCAGTCCCGCGGCGCCAAGCTGCCGCACCAGTGAACGGCAGGTCCCGTCGACGTCGCCGCCATGCGTATCGCCAAGACTGGCTGCAAAGGCATCGAGCGCCGCAGCGTAATCGCTGTGGCGGGAATCGAAGAACGGCCATTCGAGATGCTCGCGAGACGGCCCGCGCAACTGCGAAACCGGGGTCATGTCAGTCTCCCGCAAAGGCCGCTTCAGCGTACGCCGCCAGGCGCGACGCATCCCAATAATGTTTCATGGCTAAAATATCTTGTCAAGCGAGCCGATCCGGCGACGGAGTCGGCCGGATGTGCATGTAGCTCACGAAATAGGCTCCAAAACTGCACATCAATGCGCCCAAGGTGTTTTGCCATGCGCAAACGCGCAAGTCCGATTGACATCATTTTTGTTTGATGTCTAAAATTATATTTGGTCATCCGGAGTTCCCCGCAGGGCCGAGGAGGCGAGCATGGCAGAACGCTCTTTCGCGCGCGAGGTGGAAGACCTGAAGCTGGGCGCCGGCCAGGAATTTCGCGGCGAAGGTATCCTCGCGATCACCAAGGCACTGCTCGAATGCGGCGTCAGCTATGTCGCTGGCTACCAGGGCGCGCCGATCTCGCATCTGATGGACGTGCTGTCGGACGCGCAGGATATCCTTTCCGACCTCGGCGTGCATTTCGAATCCAGCGCCAGTGAGGCTACCGCAGCGGCGACGCTGGCCGCCTCTGTGATGTACCCGATCCGTGGCGCGGTCACGTTCAAGGCACCGGTCGGCATCAACGTCGCTTCCGACGCGCTCGCCAACCTCTCCTCGGGCGGCGTCACCGGCGGCGCGCTCGTCATCATCGGCGAGGATTACGGCGAAGGCTCCTCCATCATGCAGGAGCGTTCGCACGCCTTTGCGATGAAGTCGCAGCTCTGGCTGGTCGATCCGCGGCCCAACGTGGCGTCGATCGTCAAGGCCGTGCACGATTCCTTCGAGCTATCCGAGGCGTCGAATACGCCTGTCATGCTGGAAGTGCGGATACGCGCCTGCCATGTCCATGGACGTTTCGCTACCCGCGACAATGTCCGCCCCGCCTTTCCGCTGGCCCACGCGCTCGATGCGCCGTCGCGCGATACCAACCGCATCGTACTGCCACCAGCCTCGTTCCTGCACGAGAAGGAGAAGATCGAGCAGCGCTGGCCCGCGGCGGTCGAATTCATCCACGCGCGCGGCATGAACGAGACGTTCGATGGCGATATCGACGATATCGGCATCATCATGCAGGGCGGCATGTATAACGGCGTCGTCACCGCGCTGCGCGATGCCGGACTTGCCGACGTCTGGGGCGAGACGCGGGTGCCGCTCTATGTGATGAACGTGACCTATCCGATCGTCGACCGCGAGGTGATCGACTTCTGTCGGGCTAAGAAGGCCGTGCTGATGGTCGAGGAGGGCCAGCCCGAATTCATCGAGCAGGCGCTGCACAAGATCCTCCGCAACGCCGACATTCCAGCCAAGCTGCACGGCAAGGACCTGTTCCCGATGGCCGGCGAGTACACCGCGCAAGTCATGGGCGGGGCGATCGGCGCCTTCATCCGCCGCTGGCGTCCGGACGCACTGCCCGATGCCGCGCGCGCGCCGAACATCGACCGTGTCGAGGTCGACGACAAGATCCGTGCGCTGGCCGACGTGGTGCCGCCGCGACCGCCGGGCTTTTGCACTGGTTGTCCGGAGCGGCCGATCTTTTCCGCGATGAAGCTGGTGGAGAAGGAGCTCGGCCCACATCATATCGCCGCCGATATCGGCTGCCATTTGTTTTCGATCCTGCCGCCGTTCAATATCGGCGCCACTACCATGGGCTATGGGCTCGGCCCGGCGTCGGCTTCCGCCTTCAACGTTCCGGCGAGCAAGCGCTCGATCTCGATGATGGGCGACGGCGGCTTCTGGCATAACGGGCTGACCAGCGGCGTCGGCAACGCCGTCTTCAACCAGCACGACGGCGTGATCGTCGTGGTCGACAATTACTATTCCGCCGCGACCGGCGGCCAGGACATCCCCTCCTCCCGCGCCGACAACCGTTCGCGCTCGACCAAGCATCCGATCGTGGAAGCGGTGAAGGGCGTCGGCGCCAAATGGGTGCGCCAGATCGACCGCACCTACGACGTCACGCGCATGCGCGACACGCTACGCGAGGCGCTGACAACGGAGGAAAAAGGTCCGAAGATCATCGTCGCCTCGTCGGAGTGCATGCTGAACAAGCAGCGCCGCGTGAAGCCGCAGGTTTCGGCCGCCGCCAGGCGCGGCGAGCGCATCGTGCGCGAGCGCTTCGGTGTCGACGAGGACGTGTGTTCCGGCGACCACGCCTGTATCCGTTTGTCCGGCTGTCCGTCGCTGTCGGTGAAGCCGACCAGCGATCCCTTGAAGGACAATCCGGTCGCCGCCGTCGACAATACTTGCGTCGGCTGCGGCCATTGCGGCGAGGTCGCGGACGCCGCTGTTCTGTGTCCCTCCTTCTATCGCGCCGACGTCGTTTCCAATCCAACCGCGTTCGAAGCGCGGCTCGACCGCATCTGGCAACGGATGATCGGCGCGTTGCAGCGCTGGCGGGCAGGACGGCGGATCATGTTCGAGCAGGAGGTGGCATGAACGTCTCGTTCGCCCCCTCCTCCATCGCGCTCAGTCAGGCTCGCCCGATCACCGTTGCGGTGCTCGCGATGGGCGGCCAGGGCGGCGGCGTGCTGGTCGACTGGATCGTGGCGCTGGCCGAGCGGCGCGGCTGGTTCGCGCAATCGACCTCGGTGCCCGGCGTCGCGCAGCGCACCGGCGCCACGATCTATTACATCGAGATGATCGCACCCGACGCGAGCAAGCCGGATCGTCACCCCGTGCTGTCGCTGATGCCGGCGCCCGGCAAGGTCGACATCGTGATCGGTGCCGAATTGATGGAGGCCGGCCGCGCCATCCTGCGCGGGCTGGTCTCGCCCGACCGCACGTTGTTGATCGGCTCCTCGCACCGCTCACTTGCTGTGATCGAGAAGACCGCGCCGGGCGACGGCACCGCCGACGCGTCGCAGGTCTACGAGGCGGCAAATGTCGCGGCCAATCGCTTCATCGCATTCGACATGGCCGAGATTGCGGATGCCACCGGCAGCGTGGTCTCCTCGGTGCTGTTCGGCGCGCTCGCAGGCTCCGGCGCCCTGCCCTTCACGACCGAGGATTTTGAAGCCACGATCAGGGCGGCGGGGGTCGGCGTCGATGCCAGCCTGCGCGCCTTCACTGCCGGCCGCGAGCGCGCCGTCGCCACGCTCAAGCAGGATCCGAAGATCAAGCCAGCGGCAAAACCGCCGCTCGCCAAACGCTTTCCGCGCCTGGAGCCGATCGGTGATGCCGGTTATGACGCGCTGATCGCGCGGGCGCGGCTATTGCCGGAGGCTCTGCACGGTATCGTCGCAGCCGGCCTGCAGCGCGTGGTCGATTATCAGGACGTCGCCTATGGCCGCGAATATCTCGACCGGCTGGAAGCGATGCCGCGTGACGCAACCGGCCTGCTGCAGGCCTTTGCCAAATATCTTGCGGTCGCAATGGCCTATGACGACGTCATCCGCGTGGCAGACCTCAAGACGCGCGCGGGACGATTCGACCGGGTACGCCGCGAGGTGCGAGCCGGTGACGACCAGGTCCTCGCGATCACCGAATTCTTCCATCCGCGGATCGAGGAAATGGCGGGACTCTTGCCGCCGCGGCTCGGCGAAAAGCTCGAGCGCAGCGAACGGCTCGCCCGGCTCATCGATCGTGGACGAAAGTTGCGCACAACCGCGCCGTCGGCGTTCCTGATGCTATACTGCGTGGCGGGCCTGCGGCGATTCCGCCGCGGCACGCTGCGGCATGCCCGCGAGGTGCGCCATCTCGACGAATGGGCGCAACGTATCTGCAAGTTCGCCGCAAGTGATACAGCGCTAGCCACCGCGGTGTGCGAAGCCCGCCGTCTCGTCGGCGGCTATTCGGACACACATTCCCGCGGCGAATCGAAATTCGACAAGGTCATGCAGGCGTCCGATCGCCTGTTCGGCCGGCCCGACGCCGCCGAATGGGTGCAGCGGCTGACCAAGGTCGCGCTGAAGGACGCCGATGGCACTGAGCTCGACGGCGCGTTGCGCACAGTCGAGACTCTGTTCGAGGACGCCTGAGGATGGATCAATTCGAGGTCGTGGTATCGAAGGCCGAGGCGCTCACGCCACGCATTCGCGAATTCGTGCTGGCGCGCCCCAATGGCGCGCCGATGCCGGGCTGGGCCGCAGGCGCTCATATCGACGTCCACCTGCCCGACGTCGGCCGTCGCTCTTATTCGCTGATCGAGACGAGTTCGCCGCGCGCGGCCGCCGAACATCCGGCCGCCTATCGAATTGCCGTGCTGCAGGAAAGCAGGGGTCGCGGCGGCTCGACCCACATGCACAGCCTCAAGGCCGGCGATCGCCTGACGATCTCGCAGCCGGCAAATAATTTTCCGCTCGACACGAGCGGAGCCGAAGTCGCGCTCGTCGCCGGCGGCATCGGCGTGACGCCGCTGCTCGCGATGGCCTGCGAGCTGAGCGCGGCGAAGCGGCCGTTCTCCTTCTATTACGCCGGCCGCAGCCGCAACGAGCTCGCTTTTCTCGGCGACATCGAGCGGTTGGCCAGCGCCAGCGCGACCATCCACGCCGACGACGAGGCCGGCCGCTTCTTCGATCTCGAGGGCCTGATGACGCGGCTCGCGCCCGACGTGCCGCTCTATCTCTGCGGACCGCTGCCGATGATCGAAGCCGCCATCGCGCTGGCGAAGCGGATGAACTGGCCGCAAGGACGGCTGCATTTCGAAATCTTCACCGCGCCCGAGGAGAAGTCCGGCGATACCAGTTTCGAGGTCGAACTCAAGGGCAGCGGACGCGTCTATGAGATTCCTGCCGGCAAGACCATCCTCGACGTGCTGCTTGAGGCCGGCGAGGACCCGATACATGACTGCAAGCGCGGCGATTGCGGGATCTGCCAGACCACGGTGATCTCGGGCATTCCCGATCATCGCGACTACATCTTGAGCGAAAGCGAGAAGGCGTCGAACAAGGTGATGCAGATCTGTATTTCGCGCGCCAAAACCAAGCGACTTGTGCTCGACCTGTGAAGGAGGAACGCATGATCCGATATGCCGGCAATGCCGCGGCGCTTCGAGCCCTGGTCCGCGACCAGGAGGTTCACCGCGACGTCTATGTCAGCGAAGAGGTTTTCCAGCTCGAGATGGAGCACATGTTCCCGAATAGCTGGGTCTATGTCGGCCACGACAGCCAGGTTCCCAATCCCGGCGACTATTTCGGCACCACGATCGGCACGCAGCCGGTGCTGCTCGTGCGCCATACCGACGGCAAGGTGCACGTGTTGCACAACCGCTGCCCCCACAAGGGCACGCGCATCACGTCCGAGACCTGCGGCAACACCGGAAAATTCTTCCGCTGCCCCTACCATGCCTGGAGCTTCAAGACCGACGGTTCGCTGCTCGCGATTCCCTTGAAGAAGGGCTACGAGAACACCGGCTTCGAACAGAGCCATGCAGCGCCCGGAATGGCGCCGGTACGCCATGTCCGCAACTATCGCGGCTTCGTGTTCGCCAAGATCAACGACGGCGGCCTCGACTTCGAGGAGTTCTTCGGCGAAAGCCTGTCGAGCTTCGACAACATGATCGACCGTTCGCCGGTCGGCCAGCTCAAAGTCGCTGGCGGCGTGCTGCGCTACATGCACAATTGCAATTGGAAGATGCTGGTCGAAAACCAGACCGACACCTGCCATCCGATGGTCGCGCACGAGTCCTCGGCCGGAACCGTGGTCGAGGTCTGGAAGAAGGCGCCGCCCGGCACCAAGAAGCCGATGGCCGTCGAGATCATCGCTCCCTTCATGAGCCCGTACGAGTTCTTCGAAAACATGGGCATCCGGATCTGGGACAATGGCCACGGCCATACCGGCGTGCACCACTCGATTCATTCCGACTATTCGGCAGTGCCCGGTTATTTCGAGAAGATGAAAGCCGCCTATGGCGAGGCCCGCGCCAAGGCGATCCTCGACGAGAACCGGCACAACACCGTCTATTTCCCCAACATCATGATCAAGGGGCCGATCCAGTTGTTGCGGCACTTCAAGCCGATCGCGGCCAACAAGACGCTGGTCGAATCCTGGACGTTCCAGCTCGTCGACGCGCCCGACATGCTGCTCGAACGCACGTTGATGTACAACCGGCTGATCAATGCGCCGACCTCGATCGTCGGCCATGACGACCTCGAAATGTACGAGCGGGCACAGGAAGGCCTGCACTCGAACGGCAATGAGTGGGTGAACCTCCAGCGCCTCTACAGCCCCGACGAGGCCGGACAGACCAACGTGGCGGTCAACGGAACCAGCGAATGGCCGATGCGCCACCAGTTCCGGGCGTGGACCAAGTTCATGACGATGGGGATGTGACATGAGCATGGTCGCTGACGCTCCCCTGAAGAATGCGGTCCCCACCGACCAGGAATTGATCGACTTCGTGGTCAGCGAGGCGCGGCTGATCGACCAGCAGCGTTTCGACGAATGGCTCGATATGTACGCCGACGACGCCTTCTACTGGATGCCGCTGGAATGGAATCAAACCGATCCGCGGCTCACCTGCTCGCTGATGTATGAGGACAAGCTGTTGCTCTCGATCCGGGTCGAGCGCCTCAAGGGCGCGCGGACCTTCAGCCAGAAGCCGAAGAGCCGCTGCCATCACGTGCTGCAGACGCCGCAGGTGGATTCGCGCGACGCCGCCACGAACAACTACGTCACCTGGACCCCGATGCATTATCTCGAGACCCGTCTCGACGAGCAGACGCTCTATGCGGCCTGGGCCACGCATCATCTGGGCGTCGAGCACGGCAGGCTGAAGATCAAGCTGAAGCGCGTCGACCTGATCAATTGCGATGCTGCCTTCGGCAACATCCAGCTCTTTATGTGAGGGAAGATGAGCGTGGTCCACCACACGGCGATCGTAAGCGGCGGCAATACCGGCATTGGTGCGGCGATCGCCCGCGGCCTGCTCGCCGAGGGCTATGACGTGATCTCGCTGTCGCGGCGCAAGCCCGACTGGAGCCATCCAAAGCTCTCCTCGCGCGAGGTCGATCTGCTCGATGCGACGGCGACGCGGCAGGCGGCGGCGGAAATCGCTGCGAAGGTTGCGATCACTCATGTCGTGCACAATGCCGGCGCGATCCGCGCCAAGCCGCTGGAAGAGGTCGCTGACGAAGATGTCGGCGCATTGGCCCAACTGCATTTCGGCGCCGCGATTGCGCTGGCGCAGGCGGCGCTGCCGGGCATGAAGCAGGCCCGCTTCGGCCGCATCGTGCTGCTGTCTTCCCGCGCCGCGCTGGGAACGGCCACACGTACGGTCTATTCGGCGACCAAGGCCGGCATCATCGGCATGGCGCGGACGTGGGCGCTGGAACTCGCCCCCTTTGGAATCACCGTCAATGTCGTCGCGCCTGGCCCGATCGGAGATACCGAGATGTTCGAGAGCGTGATGTCGCCGGAATCCGAACGCGCTAAAAAGCTGGCGCAGTCGATTCCGCTCGGCCGCCTCGGCAAATCAAGCGACGTTGCCCGTGCGGTCACGTTCTTCAGTTCACCGGATGCCGACTTCATCACCGGACAGACACTTTATGTCTGCGGCGGAGCCAGCATCGGATCGATTTCCATCTAGCCCGGTGAGATCCCAGCCATGGATGCCACAGTCAAACGAAAGGCCCGATCCCCGAAGGGCGCACGGGCGCAACCGTTGCGGCCGGCCGAGCCGGCGCACGAATCCGACGGCGCGCATCTGGAATTGCGCATCTGGCTGCGGCTGCTCTCCTGCGCCACCCGGATCGAGAAGGCGCTGAACGCAAGGCTGCGCAAGGAGTTCAACACCACGCTGGCCCGCTTCGACCTCTTGGCGCAACTCGCGCGCAAGCCGGCCGGCGCGACCATGTCCGAGGTTTCCGAACTTCTGATGGTCTCGAACGGCGCGATCACCGCGCTCGTGCAGAAGCTGGAGGCCGACGGCTTTATCCATCGTGAGGTCGATTCCGAGGACCGCCGCACCTTTCGCCTGCGCCTGTCGCAGGAAGGCGCCAGGGAATTCGGCCGCATGGCACGCCGGCATGAGGAATGGGTGATTGCCCTGATCGGCGAACTATCACACGTCGCGCAGTCGGATCTGCTGCAACATCTGACCCTGCTCAAGCGTCGCCTCGACAAGCACTCCTGACGCGGCCGCCGGGCCGCAACACAAGCAATGCGGGCAGTCAGTTCCGGACTCATTTGAGACGGTGTTCGAAGAACGCCAGGATCTCATCGCGGGCTGCGATCGTCGGCTGGCCCGCCTCGTCGATCAGGTGCGCGGTGACGACGCTATGCGGGGTCGTCACGTGGCGCTCGAAAAACGGCGCAAGATCGGTATTCGCCGCGCTGTCCGGAAGCACCCGGGCGATGAAACGATCGCCGAGCGCTTCTGTATAGGCCGCGAAGCGTTGCGCCATGCAGAACCTGTCGCCCGCGAAACGATAGGCCATGACAGTCAGATCTTCCCGCTCCAGCCGTTCGCGGACGGCCTTGACCTCGCCGGGCGCGATTTCAATGCCGGCCGGATCGTTCAGCGGCAGCGACGGCTGCGAGAGCACCGGCGCCAGCATCGAGGGTTCGAGCATCATGGTGAGCGCAAAATTTCCCGTAAAGCACATCCCGATGGCGCCGACGCCGGGACCGCCGCACTCGCCATGCGCAAATCGCGCCAGCGAACGGAGCCACTTCGTCACGGGACTGGATTCATTGGAGGCCAGCGCACGGAACTCGGCGCTCACGCAGGCGCGCTGAAAAATCGCGGCGCCCTCCTCCGCACCGGGAACTGCGCCGTCGCGGCCGAACAGCGACGGCATGTAAACGGAAAAGCCGGCGTCGCGGACCCAGCGGGCAAACCGCGCGACATGCGGGCTGATACCCGGCATCTCCGTCATCACGATGACGGCTGGCCCTGCGCCGGCCACGTAGACGACCTTGCTGACGCCGTCGAGCGTGATGTCGCGGCGCGTAAAATCCTCGAGCGTATCGTCCCGCTTCATGGACCGTTTCGGCATCGGCGCAATTCCTTGTTGGTCGATAGGTACTCAGGCAGACGCGCGGCGCAGGCGCCGAAGGTGCTGCAGAGCCCCACGGGACGATGTTTTCACGCATATCGTTGCGATTTAGCGCCTTGTGGACTAGTGTCAAAATTGACATTTATCAGGCATTTTTTGACATGACCAAAGTCGCGGTTATCGAGATCGACGGATGCATGGCTTCGAGCGCGGCCATCACCTACGACGTCATGGCAACCGCCAACCGGATCAGCGCTGCGAAGCGCGTTCCGCCCTTCAAGGTTACGACGGTGCGTTGCGGATCCCGCCGCAACATTGCCGATCTGCGCGGAAGCGAACTCGTCATCGTCCCCGGGCTCGGAACGGCGTCGGCAGACGAACTGGACACGAAGTTGAAGAGCCCAATGTGCCGGCGCGCGGGCGACATGCTGAGGCGGGCGCACGCGAGCGGCGCCATGCTCGCCGCGTCCTGCGCGAGCACCTTCCTGCTGGCGGAGGCGGGTTTGCTCGACGGCCGTCGGGCGACCACCACATGGTGGCTCGCGCCCCTGTTCCGGCAGCGCTATCCCGCAGTCGAACTGCTGACGGAGCAGATGGTCGTCGCCGATTGGCCGATCGCAACCGGTGGCGCGGCCATGGCGCAGATGGACCTGATGCTCGCAGTCGTCGGCCGGTTCGCCGGACCAGGCCTCGCGAAAGCCTGCGCCAACTATCTCCTGCTGGATGAGCGACGCGCCCAGGCGCCGTTCATGGCGATCAACTATCTGGCGGGTCAGGACCCCAGGATTGCCAAGGCCGAGAAATGGGTGCGTGACAACATTGCGCGCGACTTTGCGATCGAGGAGCTGGCCGAAGCCGTCGCGCTGGCGCCACGGACATTTGCCCGGCGCGTCTCGGCGACCTGTGGCATTTCACCAATTCAGTTCGTGCAGCGGATCAGGCTGGAGACTGCGCGATTGCTGCTTGAAACGACGCGGCTGCCGGTCGACGAGATCGCGCGGAGGGTCGGATATTCAGAGCCTTCCACGCTTCGCCGGCTGATCCGGCGCGATACGAAACATCCGCCCGGACATTTCCGTCCCGCCGCTTGAGCGCCTCCCTCGCCCCGCGATGCCGCCAGTCTCAGTAGCCCAGGATAGCTTTCACCTCGAGATACTCTTCAAATCCAAAAACCCCGAACTCACGCCCATTGCCGGACTGCTTGTAGCCACCGAAGGGCAGGCTGCGGTCGAACGGCGCACCGTTGAGATAGACGCGTCCTGCGCGGATGCGGTTGGCGACAGCGCGGGCGCGGTCAAGGTCTTTTGATTGCACGAAGCCCGCCAATCCGAACGGCGTGTCATTGGCGATTTCGATCGCCTCATCCTCGGTGTCGTAGCTCATGATCGACAGCACGGGGCCAAAAATCTCCTCTCGTGCAATCTTCATGTGTGGCGTCACATCACCGAAGACGGTCGGGCGAACGTAGTATCCACGGTTGACCTCGGATGGCCGCCCCGTTCCGCCAGCCACCAGCGTCGCCCCTTCATCGACACCGGACTGGATGAGATCCTGCACTTTCTCAAACTGCGCCCAGCTCACCAGCGGCCCCATGGTGCACGCCGGATCGAACGGGTCCCCCAGGCGAATGGTGTCGACAGCTTCACGTGCTGCCGCGAATGCCGCTTCCCGCTGCGCGCGGGGGATAAGCATGCGCGTCGGAGACTGGCAGTTTTGGCCGGCGTTCGTGTAACAGGCGTGAACGCCCTGGATCACGGCGGTTTTCAGGTCGGCATCGGCCAGGATGATGTTGGCGGATTTGCCGCCCAGTTCCTGCGCGACGCGCTTGACCGTATCCGCCGCAAGCTTGGCCACCCTGACGCCAGCCGTCGTCGATCCGGTGAACGACACCATGTCGATCTCGGGGTGGGCGGCGATCGCCTCGCCCACCGTGGGTCCATCGCCGTTGATGAGATTGAAGACGCCCGCCGGAATGCCCGCGTCGTCGACGATCTCCGCAAACAACATCGCGCTGAGCGGCGCGATCTCGCTGGGTTTCAGGACGACGGCGCAGCCGGTGGCGAGCGCCGGCGCGACCTTGGAGGCAACCTGGTTCAGCGGCCAGTTCCACGGCGTGATCAGTCCGCAGACACCGATCGGTTCGCGGCGGATGATGCCGTTGCCCATTCGCTTCTCGAACTTGTAGTTCGCAAGCACGCGCGCCACTTCCTCGAAATGAAACAGCGCGACGGTTGCCTGGCGTTGGGTCGCAAACGTGATCGGCGCGCCCATCTCCAAAGTCATCATCCGCGCCAGCTCCGGCAGACGTGCTCTAAAACCCTCGATGATCTTCTGAAGCCAGGCCAGCCGCTGTTCGACATCAGTTACGGAATAGGTCGCGAAAGCGCGGCGCGCTGCCTTGGCGGCTCGATCCACGTCTAGCCGCGAACCCAGGCTGATCTGCGCGAAAGTCTCCTCCGTCGCAGGATTGGTTATTCCGAGAGTTGATGGCGCGGCGGGATCGACCCAGGCGCCGTCGACGTAGAACTTCAATTTTTCCATTGTTTCCCACCCACGGACCTTACGTCGCGCTACCGGTTGCGGCTCGCTTCTAGAGGTGTCTGCCCTCATCCACCGGCACCACAATTCCCGTCGAACTGGTTAGGTTGACGATGCAGGCGACCGCCGCCCTCGCAACATCGTCGGGCGTAGTGACGTGGGCCAACGGCAGTCTTTCGGCGACCTTCTGCAGCGCTTCACGGGTCCGGCCGGCGACAAAATCCGTATCCACACCGGCTGGCGAGACGGAGAACACGCGGATTTTCGGCGCAAGGACTTTTGCGAGCGCAATCGTGAGCGCGTCGACGCCGGCCTTTGCAGCCAGATAGGCCAGGCTGCTGCCCAAACCGGTGCGGGCCGCAATCGACGAAATATTCACGATGGCAGCGCTAGTGCCGTGCTCCAGCAACGGACGGAAGGCGCGAACCATGGCGAACGGACCGCGCAGATTGAGCGAAACAGTGCGGTCGAAGATGTCGTCCGTCAGTCCCTCGAGATCATTGGCGGGCACAGGCGTCGTGGCGCCTCCGCAATTGACCAGCACATCGAGCCGCCCGTACTGCTTCTCCACGGCCGCCGTGGCGTCGGAGATGGAAGCCGGATCGTCGATCGCGATGCGCATGGCGAGATGCCCGCGGCCTTGCAAGCCCTCGATCACCTCTTCGGCCTGCGCGCGGCGGCTGTTGTAGCCGACAACGACGGCAGAACCCATGGCGGCAAGGCGCGCCGCGGTGGCCTTGCCGATGCCGCTGTTGCCGCCGGTGACAAGCGCAACCGTCGGAATCGGCAGCGCAGGAATTTCAATAGCAGCAGTCATCTATGGCGGCCTTACATCGTGATCTTTGCAGCCTCGATCACGGGATGCCATTTGGCGCGTTCGCCGTCGATGAACGCCTTGAGGTCATCAGGAGCGCCCCCGACGCCTTGCAGCGAATTTTGCTCGAGGATGGTTTTGCCTTTTTCGCTCTTCAGGAAGGCGTTCACCGCATTGTTCACCTTGCTCACGATGTCCTGCGGCGTACCGGTAGGAGCTACGATCGCGTACCACGCGGTCGCCTCGAATCCCTTGAAGCCCGCTTCCTGCACCGTCGGCACATCGGGCAGTTGCACGACGCGCTGGCTTGTCGTCACCGCGAGCGCGCGGATCTTGCCGCTGGCCACCAGCGGCAGATAGGTCGGCATAAAATCCATGGCGACGTTGACCTGTCCCCCCAGCAGGTCCGTGACCAGCGGCGCTGAGCCGCGATAAGGCACATGCGTCATCTCCACGCCGGCAAATTGCTGGATCAGCGCCGAGGTGATGTGTCCGAGCGTTCCGTTGCCGGGATGGCCGACATTGACCTTACCCGGGTTCTGTTTGGCATAGGCGATCAGTTCGGGGAGCGTCTTCGCCGGAAAGTCTGGTGTCGCCGCGATGATCAATGGAGACTTGGCGACGAGTACGACCGGCATGAAATCCCGCTCGGAATCGTAAGCCAGGCCCTTGTACATGAACTTGTTGAGCGCGATCGGCGCGGGTGTCCCGAACAGCCACGTATGGCCGTCGGCCGCCGCCTTGGCGACCGCCGTTCCGCCGAGATTGCCGCCCGCGCCCGCACGGTTTTCGACGATGAACTGCTTGCCGAAGTCTTCGCTCAGCGCGTGCGCAACGGCGCGCGCCAGCGTGTCGACGGCAGCGCCGGCCGGGAACGGCACCACCATGGTGACCGGGCGGTTCGGCCACTCCTGTGCGACGGCATCGTGACATGGCGCAACAGCAAGTGCGAGGCCCAGGAGACCCAAAGTGAGCAGGCGCATGTTTCCTCCGATTTTTGTGCGAGGCTCGCGTTGGCGCATGCGCTTATTCCCCGGCAAACTTGTCCAGGCCTTTGCGGCCCAACCATTTGGATAATTCGTCGGCAACGGCTTCGTTATTGAGATCGGCGAATGCGATGTGCGTGTTGCCGCGCAGACCCGCATCGGGAAGCAGCAAGACCTCGCAATCGCCGCCGTGGCGGTTGACGATATCGCAGAAGGTCCGCGCCACCTTGACGGAAGAGGCCCAGATCGGGCGCGTGTCGGTGTAGTCGCCGAACACCATCTGGATCGGAAACTTCGTCAGCTTCATGAACTCCGCCAGCGGCACGGCATTGGGGCCATACGGCGCGTCCGGCTTCGGCTCGGGTCCCTCGCCCTCCGGGAAGACGAAGCCCGGGGTTTCGTAGGCAACAATGCCCTTCATGTTGTCGCTCTTTGCCTTCAGCGCCGACAACAGGGCGCGCCAGCCGCCCGCGGAATTGGTGACGGCAATGACAGGTCCGATTCTATCGATGGCCTGGCCGCCGGCCTCAGCCTGCAACAATGCATTCTCAAGCGTATCGAACTCGTCGTAGCGGGCGCGCGTCGCCTGATTCCAGGCTTCCTTGTCGGCGGTCGGGAATTGCAGTCCCGGATACCAATTGAGATAGGTCAAGCCGAAACGCCAGGCGGCAAAGTTGCGTTGATCGAAATAATCAGGCGTATAGGTGATCGGCTCGCAGCTCCAATTCGCACGCCCGACGCGCGGGCCATCCCAGAGGTAAACGGGATATCCCTGACGCAAGAAAATGCTCTTGTAGCCTTCACCGCCATCCCAGCGGTTTTCCCAAACCTTCGTGCTGGAGCTGTGCCACATGATCAGGCCGACGCTGCGCCGTTTCGCGGGGATGAAGTATTCGACGTAGCCATGGTCGCAAGAGAGCGTCTGACTGGGATCGCCGGGCTTGGCAATGATCTTACCGCCAACTTCATACGCGCCGGTCGATTCCAGGATGATCGGAGGCTTCGCTGGTTTGCGATTCTCTTCCGCGAATCCCGGGTTGCCTAGTCCGGCGACCAGCAATGCCGTGGCAAACGGCTGCAACCGCTTCCAGCGTTTCAAAGGACTTCTACCGCAATTCATGATCAGCCTCCTCCCCGAATAATGCGCGCCGCTTTTCGCGGTCTTTGCGCGCCTTTTGCTAGGCGGCGTCCTGCGCAGCCGACCGGCTCACCGGAAGATTTAGGAACCGCGCGGCGTTATCGCTGATGAGTTTTCTGATTGCCGTGCTCGGCATCTGCAGATCGAGCAGGATCTGCGTGATGCTGCGGAAGCCATCGACCGGACGCTGCGACCCCTGCAGCCCGAGGTCGGACGACAGGATCGTGTTGTCGACGCCGGCCACCTCGATCAGGTGCGCAAGATCATCCGGGCTGTATTTTAAGGATTTGCCTTCGATGAACATGCAGATCGAATGTTCCATCTTGACGCCAATCGCGACCAGTTGCCGGATATCGGTGTCACTGCAGCCGACGATGTAGGTCGGGTGGTTGACCATCATCTTCTTGACGCCGCGCCGCGCCGCCTCGTCGAACAGGATGTGCAGCTCGCTGGCCGGCAGGTGACCACCGGCCAGGATGATATCCGCCTCGGCAATGAGGTCGATGACCTTTTTGGTGTCATCCGTGAGCTTGCCATTGGCGTCGAGCGCGGAAAGCGGAATCGGATCGAGCATCTTCTGCGAGGTCTTCGGAAAGGTCGAATTTCCCGCCGCCATGGCCTTGATATGGTTTGCGGCTGATAACGTCGGCATCCAGACGATCCTGGCGCCGAGCTTGATCGCGTGGTCGACCGCATGCGGGTTGATGCCGCCCGATGCATTGTTCAGCACGATACCCGAGAACAGCTTCACATTGGTTTCGGGGAACAGCTTCTCCAGCAGGATCGCGTGCGCCATGCCGGCATAGAAGTGATCCTTGTAGAGCACGGCACGGAATTTCGCTTCGGCCGCATCGAGCAGTTCCTCGTGATGGTCGAGAATGCGCGGCATGGCCGCCGGACCACTATGGCAGTGCAGGTCGATCGCGCCGACCAGGAGCTCGGCGACTTCGGCCGCGCGAGACAGCGTCGGCAGCGGCACAGTGGTCGGGTAGGATGCTTGCTTGTCGGCCATGGTCCGGGCCCCTTTCGGTTGAACAGGTATCAGGCAGCGGATTTTCCGGCGGGGCTTTGCGCGGGCATCGGATAGTCGTCCTCGTTCAGCACCCAGCCCGGCTTGGCCGAAAAATCCATGCGCGGCGGGCAAAAGATGTCGACGAGAATGTTGAGTTTTGGATCGATGGCCTGCGAGGTGTGAATGGAGGGCGGCGGAATCACCGCGATGGAGGGCGATCCGCAGCTCTCGTGATCGTCGTTGCGCCACTGAGCCATGTCGGTCGTCCATGGCCAGCGCAGGTGATGAATGAAGGTGCCGGCCAGCGCCAGCGAGCATTGCTCGAAATCGTCATGGTGATGCGGCGACATCTTGCTCGGATCGCGCGGGCCGTTCCTCGGCTCGAGGAAATTCACCATGAAAGTCGAGCAGCGGAAGATTCGCCCGAACCTGCCCGGCGTCGCCGCGACGTCGAGGCTGCAGGTCCGGATCTTCGCACCTGCGGCCGCCTCCGGCCACGGCTCGAACGGCGGCAGATTGGGATGCGGCGTCGCGTAGGACGCGGCGTTAGAGCACAGCCGTGCGAGATCCTCCGATCGCGTCGTCATCATGCGCACTACCTTGGCGGCGCCGAGCAGCGTGACGGAGCTAGCGCCCGCCGGCACGAAACTGATGGAGTGACCGCCCACGACCTTGCGCTCGTTGCCCCACACGATCTCGGCGCCTGCCCCCGGGTCGGGAAGCAGCACGACATATTCATCGGGCTGATCGGCGCGGCTCAGCACCGCGCCCTTGTCGGCGTCGCTATAGGCGATGATGAAGTTCTGGCCGCGGGCGTACCAGGTGCGCGCGCCGTTCTGATTCTCGGCCGGCGGCGTTTCGTAGAATTTCGCATACTCGGCCCCTGCGAAATGGGTGGCGGCGGGTTTGGTGCCGACCGGAGCGGCGGCGAGCGCCGCGCGGGGATCAGAGTTGTGATACATGCGAGCCATCCGTGGTTGGAACAAGGGTTTTGAAATCGGTGAGGGTCTGCGCCGCGGCCCGGCGCATCTGGCCCTGATCCGACGAGATGATGAAGGCGCTGGCGCCGAGGCCGGCAAAATCCTTGGCTTCCGCCGCGCTCGCCACCATCACGCAGACCGGCTTGGCGACTTTCTTCGCCGCCGCAATGATCCTGATGACCGCGTCCTTTACGGACGCGTCGGCCGACGACTTGGCGCCAAGCGCAACGGTGAGATCGCCACGGCCGATGAAGAGCCCATGGATTCCGTCGACGGCGGCGATGGCATCGATGTGATCCAGCGCTTCGGGATCCTCGATCATCGCGATCGCGCAGACCGACGCATCCTGTTCATCGACGAAGGACCACATCGGTGTGCCGCCATAGGCGCCGGCGCGGGCCGAGCCGGAGTAGCCGCGCCGTCCGCCGCGGTATCGTGCGGCCGCGGCAACCGCGTGCGCTTTCTCGACCGTTGCGACATGGGGCACCAGCACACCGGCGGCACCGCAGTCCAGACAAGATAGCATCTTGGCCGGATCATCCGATGACACCCGCACGATGCCGGCGAGGTTGCTCGCGCGCGCGGCCAGCAGCATGACATCGGTCATCGCGCGATCGATCGGCGCGTGCTCCTCGTCGATCACGACGAAATCGTAGCCGAGCGCGCCAAAAATCTCGGTCGCGTGCGTGGTCGGCGTCTTGATGAATGAGCCGACGACGACCTGCCGCGCCGAGAAGCGGCGGCGGAATGACGAAAAATGCGGCCTGACGACGTCTCCGGACACGGCTGTTCCTCCCGGCCATCTGCACGGGCCGTCTTCAGAAGACGGGCTCCGGCGTGGCGCTTGGCGAAAACCATTGCAGGGAGGGCGGCGGTGGGCCATAGCTAATCCGCCGTGTTCCACCAGGTGGAATTTTAGGGATGCCACTCAAGTCCGACAAAGTTGAAGCCGCCTCGCGCACGCTCCTGCTGCTGGAGGAACTCAATCGCCACCGCGTCACCTCGATCGATCGCCTGCACAAGGCGACGGGGCTGCCCAAGTCGACGGTGGTGCGGTTGATGAAGTCGCTCTGCGCGATGGGCTATGCCGCCAACGACCGCCGGCAAGGCGGCTACGCGGTCGCCTCGCGGGTCAAATCGCTGAGCAATGGCTTTCACGGCGACCCGCTTGTGGTGGAGGCCGCGCGCCCATGGGCGCTCGCTTTTACGCGGCAATATCACTGGCCGATCGCCATCGCTGTGCTCGACAGGAGTTCTGTCGTGGTCCGCTTCAGCACGATTCCCGACAGCCCGGTCTCGCCGTTTCACGGCACCCTCAACATGCACCTCAGCCTGCTCGGCCGGGCGCTGGGGCGCGCCTACCTGGCATTTTGCCCCGTGAGCGAGCGGGCGATGCTGCTCGACATGCTGACGCGATCGCAGGAAAACGAAGACAAGCTCGCCACCGAGCGCAAGCGAGCACTGTCTTTGCTGGCGACAATCCGCAAGCAAGGTTTTGCCGAACGCGACCCGATGGTCGAGCCGCGCACGTCCGGCACGATCGCGGTTCCCATCCTCGTCGACCGGCGCGTGCTCGCCACCGTCGGCATGACTTACTTCATATCAGCGCTCGACCGCGCAGACGTCGTCCAGCGCTACGTGCCTCTCGTGAAGGCGCTTGCCGACAACATCGCTGCGAGCGTCTCGTCGTTGCAGCAATAGAGCTACGGCGTGAGCCGTCATCCCCGCCGCTACGTTTCAGGAGCGATACACTCTTCCATGATCCCATCGATCTCGGCGATCGAGAGAACGCCGATCTCGGCAATAAATACGATCCGCGCCCGCGGCACGTCGGCCGGTAGCGCTCCGCCCGGTGCCAACGTCGCGCGCCCGCCGGCAAGCTGAAACACCGTCAGTTGCCCGGGCTGCTCCACGGTCTCGAACAACCCCTTCGCCCGGGCGAGCTTCGGCGCCAGCCGAGCGATCGCGTGCTGCAACCGGGAGAACGACACCGGCCGTTCCGATGTCCAGCTCAGCGTCTCGAACCGGTCAGCCGCGGGCCGTCGCGGCCCCACCTCGCGCGGCGCCTGCACGCGCTCCACGTCCGCAGGGAACAGCAGCGCTGCGGGGACTTCGCCATGCGGCGCATCGACCATCACCGCCGCCGGACGCAGCACCCGGACGGCATCGCGTAGCTGTGCGCGAGCCGCCGCGTCCGCCAGGTCCACCTTGGTCAGCGCCACCACATCGGCCGCCCGCAGCTGAGACCGCAGCAACGCGTCGTTCAATGTCTCCGCCTTTGTCGTCGCGTCCACCACGCACAGCACCGTTTCCAGCGGCGCCTCCCGCCAGATCATCGGGTCCATCAGGTTGCGCACGATATCCGAGGGATCGGCGACCCCGCTGGTTTCGATCACGATGAACTCGGGCCGCGGGTCACGCCGCAGCAGGGCGGCGAGCGTGCGCAACAGATCGCCTTCCAGCGAGCAACAGATGCAGCCGTTGCTCAGGCTGACCACCCCATCGCTGGCGCCCGCGATCAGCTCCGCATCGATGTTGATCGCGCCGAAATCGTTGACCACGGCGGCGATCCGCCGCCCCTCGGCATGCGCCAGCAGACGGTTCACGACCGTGGTCTTGCCCGCCCCGAGGAAGCCGGTCACCAGCAGGATCGGGACCGGCATAATCAATGCTCGGCAACGGACCGGCGCACTGGCCGGCCGGGCCTTGCCGTCACATCCAGCACGCCGTCGGTGATCAGCGGCTCGCCGCTGACGACCAGATGCCGCACGCCCTCTGACGGACGGTTCATCGCCGAGAACGTCGCCCGGTCGGTCAGCGTGTCGAAATCGAACGCGACAATATCGGCATCCGCGCCCACCTGCAGCCTTCCCTTGGCGCGCATGGCGGGCGTGCTGCGGGAAAGGATTTCCGCCGGGATCAGGGCGCATTTGCGGATGCCTTCCAGCAGCGATACTGACTTGCGCTCACGCACCCACTCGCGGATGAAACGGGTGAAGCAACCAGCCGAACGCGGATGCGAGGTGGCATCATCAGGCAGCGGCCAGGCGTCGCCGGTGTAAGCGCTGCCGTCCGACAGCGTCCAGGGCATCGCGTCGGACGCAATCGCACCGCCGGGATACAGCACCGAGATGTCCAGCAGGTCACGATGGTGCGGATTGTTCTCCGTATCCAGGATATGCCACAGCACCAGCGTGGACGGCTCCTCCGCCTGTGCCGCCAGCAACTCCTTGCGGTCGCGGAAGCGCCGCCCGTCGGTCACCCGCTGCACCGAATCGTAGCCTAACCCATTGCGCGCCTCGAATTCGGGGTCGCTGAAGAAGGCCGCCGCCAGCACCGTCGAGCCGGTGCCATATGGATAGGCCTCCACCGTTATTGGCAGGCCCTGCGCCTGCGCCTTGGCGACCAGCACGGCACAACGTTCCACGTCCGTCTTGCTGGAGGAGTTGAAGTGGCAGATGTGCATATGCGCGCCGGTGGCGCCGGCATAACCGATCAGGCGGATATAGGCCTCGGCGGCGCTTTCCGGGTCGATGCGGGACATGTAGGCGACATGGGTGAAGGTCGCCACATCATGCGCCGCCGCGAGTTGGCACACCGCGGTCAGCTCCTGTACGCCCGCGCCCGGGGCATAGGCGTTGAGAATGCCGATGCCGATGCCGCCCTCGTTCAGTCCGTTTGCAAGGCGCTCGAGGATGCCGGCGACCTCGGTGTCGCTGGCCACATTGTCGATCCAGCGGCGATCGCGCATGGCATTGCCGAATGCCTCCAGCGAGCTTTCCGCGTTGGAGCCGGTCATCGCGCCGATGCGCGCGAAGGCCCAGTTGGCGGCGGCGCCGTAGTTCAGCACGCGCCCATGCGCGGCCTGGCGTCGATACCAGGATGCGACCGGCAGTACGCCCGCCTCGAGATCGAGCGTCGTCGTCACGCCGTCGAATGCCTGCATGCGGTCGGCCGGGATCGACTGGCCGTGCGCGTGCAGGTCGATAAAGCCGGGCGCCACCACCAGCCCGGTCGCGTCGATCACCCGTTCGGCGCTGCCGAGCCCGGTGCCGACAGCGGAGATCCGGCCATCCTCTACCGCCACATCGCCAATGGCGTCCATCCCGCTTGCCGGATCCACCACCCGGCCGCCACTGATCACCAAGCCAGTCATATTGCCACTCTCCTCAACGCAGAAAATTTAGGTCCGTCAAGGCCGGCAGCGCTCCGCGAGCCCGGGCACCTACCGGTCGTCTCTATTCCAATAGAGACAGATTTTCAGGCCGACGACCACCTCCACCGAGGCTGAGGCATCATGCGTATTGCTGCACATCCTTGGCGTTC
Source organism: Bradyrhizobium sp. AZCC 2176 (assembly GCF_036924645.1). Lineage (NCBI taxonomy): Bacteria > Pseudomonadati > Pseudomonadota > Alphaproteobacteria > Hyphomicrobiales > Nitrobacteraceae > Bradyrhizobium > Bradyrhizobium sp. AZCC 2176. The sequence continues at coordinate 1,248,071 of NZ_JAZHRX010000001.1, forward strand.
GTCGCCACGGTAGCCTTTTCAGATCGATCGCCGATATTGCGGCATCGCTTCGCCAGGTGATCCTCCTGAGCCGACCCGACGCTCCCAAACCATCGCGGACCGCGACCTCAGCTGCGGACTGAACGTTACGGGCTGGGCGAAGATGGCACGAGGTTTATCGTTGCCCGGTCCAACGGCGGGATCAAACTGTAACCCCGTTACCACATTCGTGAGTTCAGTGTTGTTGTGTTCGCCGCGCTACAGACTCCGCGGAGAACATCAATAAGTGTGTTCTGCGGGGCAACCAAAGCGGCGCGGCGGTTGCGGACTCGTCGATGGCCATCGCGGTTCGACCTCGACGAGTCCGCATGCTCCGTTTTTTGAGCGCACGCGCGATGACCTGTAGGTTCCTGGAGAGAGCGAAGGGATTGGATATGCGCAAACGTCCCGCTGCGGCTGCTTCTACAAACTACAACTTCATCAAAGCGTATTTCGAGCTGAAGAAATTGCGAGAAGATATTGAGTGCATCGAAAGATCATCGAGGCCATCTCCAAGCCAGGCGACAGTAGCGGGCCGCGATACACCCAAAGGTGATGATGGCATTCGAGGTATTTTGCGGCCTTAGCGGGCGCCCCTTGCCGACAAAACGCAAATTATAAACGAGAGCATTCCATCGTGACGGGACGCGCTTCGCGGTGGTCGACGAAAAAGCTGCCGGTGTCCCGGGCCGGAGGCAGCGATGGATCGGAGGTTTCGGGGCCCTAGTGGCCGGTGGAGCGTCGGTTCATTTCCTCCAGAAGCTCGCGCATTGCATCGAACTGCGTACCGAAGCCTTTCCAATCTCCGGACTTCAATCGCTCCACTGCTTGATTGTAGCGATCGAGCGCCTCCCGTGCCTGACTTGCCGCCGGGCCTGTGGCGGGCCTCTCCCCTGTCGTGGTTGAAACCGCCGGCGCAGCGCCGGACTCCGTGAACAGCGCTGACAAGGCCTCGGCGAGCGTCTCTTTCATCACCACATGTTCGCCGTAGGCCGCGATCACGCGCTTCAGCTCCGGCAGGTGTCCGTGCTCCGCTCGCAGATAGAGCGGTGTTACATAAAGAATCGAGTTCTCGATCGGGATCACAAGCAAGTTCGCACCGCGTATCACTCGCGAGCCCATCTGATTCCACAGCGTGATTTGTTGTGATATCTCGGTACTCTGATTGATCCGCGCTTCGATCTGGAATGGTCCATAGACGAGCTTCTCCTTGGGAAATTCGTAGACGATCAGCTTGCCATAGTCGGGCGCGTCGCAGCGCGCGGCGAGCCACGCGATCATGTTGTCGCGGCGGCTAGGCACCATCGGAAGCATGAGGAAGAACTCGGCCTGCGGCTCGCCGGGCAGCCGCATGATGATGTAATAAGGGGCCATCGTTGCAACGCCGCCGCCGCCCGGCTGGCGCGGAAACTGCCAGAGATCCTCGCGGTTGTAGAAAACATCGGCCGCCTCCATGTGGTAGGTCTGATAGAGCCGCGCCTGAATCAGGAACAGGTCCTCGGGATAGCGGATGTGCCTCTGCAGGTCTGCCGGCATAGCCGCGAACGGCTTGAACAAGCTCGGAAAGATGCGCTGGAAGGTTGCGGCGACCGGGTCGGCAGCGTCCATCAAATAGAAGTCCACGGTTCCGTTATAGGCATCGACGATAACCTTCACTGAATTACGAATGTAGTTGAGGCCCAGCTCTTGCGCCGGCTCTGCATAGGGGAAATAGGAACTCACCGTATAGGCGTCCTGCATCCAGAACATCCGCCCATCGCTGATGGCCAAATAAGGATCGTGATCGAGCCTGAGGAACGGAGCGATCGTTCCGACCCGTTGCTGGATATTGCGGCGGATCATGATCCGGCTGTCGGCGGTGATGTAGCTTGAGAGCACCAGGTTCGGGTCGTTGAAGTAATAGGCGAACAGGCCTCTCCACACCATCGCTCCGATCGGAACGCCACCGGTGCCGTCATAGGCCGCGTAGACATTGTCCTTTCCCTTCGGATAGTCGAACTCAGGCGTGCTCCCTTTGACGATGACGTAGCTGTCGTGCTCTTCGCCGTAGTAGATGCGCGGTTCACGGATCTGGGGGCCTCCGTCCGCAACAGGAGGTATATCGCGCAAATAAAGCAATGGCAGCCCTTCGGTGGTCTTGCGAGTGACCGGGCTCATCACCGCGCCGGTGCCGTGGGTAAACAGCACGTGGCGGTTGACCCATGTCTGGGCATTCGGCGGCAGCAAGGAGGGCCGCAGTTCGCGGGCCGAGATCATTACGCTTTGGTAGGAGCCATCGAGCCAGTAGCGGTCAACGTCAAGATGACGGAATTTGTAGTAGGTGCGGATCTCTTGCAGCTGCGCGTAGGTGTCCGACAAGGGCAGCCAGTCCCACAGCCTGATATTGTCGATGGTCGCCTTGTTGGCTTCGAGCGTCTTGAAGGTAAGCTTCTGTTCGGCAGCAAACGGCTTGGCGGCGACCTGATCGAGATTGTATGCCTGCCGGGTGAGCGCGATGTTGCGCTCGATGTAGGGCTTCTCCAGCTCCAACTCGCTTGGTTTGACGAAGAACTGCCGGAACAGCACGGGAGCTACGCCGGACAGCACGAAAGAGCCGATGACGACAAGCATGACCGCGGCGGCGGGAAGCCGGTAGGTCCTCACCCGGAGGTTTGCCAACACAGCAAACGCCGCAATGATCGACAGCCCGATCATTAGCCACAGGCCCGGTAGCCCCACATGCACATCGGTGTAGCTGGCGCCGACGACGACGCCGTTGTCGCCATAGAGCAGCAGGTAACGGTCGAGAACGTACGACCAGGCCTTCACGGCAAAGAGCAGAGCAAGCAGCGCCGAGCCGTGAGCGATTGCTGTCGGCGACATCGATCGATGATGAATGTCGTATTCGATGTCGCCGTGCACCCAATAGATCGCCGCGGCGAAAAGCGCGCTCAGAACGAGTGTGAGCAGCATCCAGTTTTTGACGAGGATATAGGCCGGCAGCACGAAGAGATAGAAACTGATGTCCTTGCTGAAGAGCGGATCGTCTGCGCCATAGGGAACGTAATACAAAAACTGCAGGAAAATACCCCAATTGCCGACTTCCAGCGCGGCAACCAGCAGAGCGAGCAAACCTGCACCAGCCGCGATGACGCGGCGCCACGGCAGCCGATCGCGCACGACCACGAACAGGTCGGGCGGCGGAACATTGCCTGCAAGATTGCCCACGAAGGCCGCGACAGATTGCTGCGGCTGCCGTCGGGCAAAGCGCACCGCGAGCCATCCGTTCAACCAAAGGACGACCGCAGTTCCGGTCCAGACTGCAAAAAAGACGACGGCTTTGGCGCCGATTGTCGTCCAGAAAACCTGCGGATAGCCGATCGCAGAAAACCACAGCCAGTCAACCAGGAAGTCGCTCGTGAGCCAGAGCAGGATCAGGCAAATCCCGGCGAAGACGGCCGCAATGATCAACCCGACCACGGCGCTTTGCCTTGGCACCTTCCGTTCGGGTCCGGTAATCCCGATCGTCATGAGTTGATCATAGCGGAAATGAGGGACGCCTGCCGCTTGATTCGTGGTCGGGTTGCGCGGCAAAAGCGGCACGCAGATGCCCGAAGTTCCGTCGCTGGCCCCCGGAACAGCGCAAAGCAGCAAATCGAGGAGCGCAAAGGACAAAACTCGGCGGATGCAGCCGCCGGCTATCCCACTACCTTGCATATCGCCCCGTGCCTTTGCCGGCGGGTGACGTTGGAGAACTCCCCTTCGAAGGTGCGCGCTCCCAAAATATCGAAAACAACCCCATGCAAAGTAGCGGGCGGCCGGCATGGATGCCTTGAAAGCAAGTTGACACGTCGGGCAAATCAGGGGCATTTCTTCACCATCCCGCAATCTGTAAACGCCCGCCGCTCTCCGCAACAACGGCGCGTCAGTTGCGATTGCCGCTCAAAATCCTCACCCACCATTTGAAATTGCAACCGCCTCGCCGCGGCGAACGATCGCCTGCGCGTGGCCGAACCGCGCGCGCGGCCCGCGCGCGCCAGGGGAATCTCAACATGAACAGCGCTCCGGACCTCGCCATGCCAACGGCGATCGCCGCAACGGACCAGGCCAAAGCTGCCGCAGCCCCGCGAATAAAGCTTCTGTCGCACGGCTTCTCCATCGACCATCCAGATCCGGAGCTCGGCGAACAGCTCATGGCGAACGCACTGGGGGTCGCGGATCGCGAAGCGATGATGGCATTATCAGGCAATTGGTAAAGGCCAGCGTGAGCGGCGAGAGTCCTGACGAGGTCAATCTCTCTTTCATGATTTCGATGGTGAAGAGCATCAAGCCGAGGGATTCTGTCGAGGGCATGCTTGTGGCGCAGATGGTTTCCGTTCATGTGATGGCGATGCGATGCGCCCATCACCTTGCAAATGCGGACGATCTCGCTCAGCACGACAGTGCCGCGCGCGCATTGGGCAGGCTCGCCCGCACGTTTCCCGCCCAGATCGAGGCGCTGAACCGTTACCGGAGCCAAGGCGAGCCCGCCATCACCGTGCAGAACGTGTCGGTCGGCGACGGCGGCAAGGCGATTGTCGGCAACGTCACGCAGCATGCCAGCGTGATCGTTTCCGACAAGAACCCGGCATCGGCGGCGCGGAATGCGCCGAAGGCCGCGGGCTCCAGGCGAAGGCGCGATTCCGCTGATGCCAAGCGGGAAGCACAGGCATGAGCGATCACCTCAGAAATACCGGCCCGATACTGGCGAGCCCGCGGTGTGGCGCCAAAACCCGAGCCAGTGGCGCCTGCCGCTCGCCGGCGGTGCACGGCAGGAAGCGCTGCCGCATGCACGGCGGCGCACCGGGATCCGGCGCGCCAAGGGCAAACCAGAACGCGCGCAAGCACGGCCTGTTCACCAGGGATGCGATCGCCGAGCGAGGGCAGATTCAGGCGTTGCTGGGTGAAGCGCGGAAGCTGCTGGACGAGATGAAGTGAGTGGCTTTCGGCACGACAGAGCGCCTACAACCCACTGATTTCCGGCCCCTGTTCGTTAATGGAATTTCAGTCAAAAAGTGCTATGTTGATGATATGAATAAGCCAACTTCCTCTTCGACCGCAGAGCACATACGGACCCTGGCCCGGACGTTCCACGTGTCCTACACGGAGGGTCCAAATGATCGCCTGGCGCACCACATTTCCCGCCTGGCGGGGGACACGGTTGAGCTTGATGAGATCGAGCAGTTGCTCATTGGTTTGCAGCGGGCCAAACACATTACACGCACAGAGATGATCCAGCTCCAGGCTCGCTACCTGCACGAAGCCAAGCCGTGACATTCGATCCGTTCGGCGACTTTGAATCGCGCGGGTATCTAAGGAATATAGCCCAAGAGAAAGACCCTGCCATTGTGAGGCGGCTGGAGCATGCCTCCTTTACAACCGGGATCGACGACGCTTTCGAAGCGCTAAAAAAGGAGAAGGCCCTCACCTACTCCGACGTGCTCAGCACGCACAAAATACTGTTCGAAGCAATGTATCCGTGGGCCGGGCAGGATCGCACCCAAACAGCGCCCAACATTGCGGTAAGCCGTGGCAGCGTCCTCTTCGCCCATCCAAAGTATATTCAGAATGCAATCGAGCATGCGCTAAAGCTCGGCAACGACCCGAAAGCGATGCGAGAGAAGGCGGGCGAAGTTATGGGCTACCTCGCCCATGGCCATCCCTTCCTGGACGGCAATGGACGCACCATCATGATCGTCCACTCAGTCCTGGCTCAGCGTGCCGGCTTCAGTGTCGATTGGGCCTCGACGGACAAAACCGCCTATCTGCAAGCGTTGACCAAAGAGCTGGATGATCCTGGCAAGGGAATTCTCGATAAATATCTCGAACCGTACATCCGACCAGCAGTCACTGATCTCAAAGAGCACATTGCAGCGACCAAGGGCCTCGATGGCGGCACAGGCGATGCCGATAAAGTTCGCGGCAGCAACGACAATCCGGCAGTTATAGCCGAGTACAAACAGCAGCAGCTTAAACGCGACGAGCATACCGGCGGCGCCTAGGCTTGTGAGCGTACTGATGCTGTGAAGTCCCCAAACCTGAGATTACCGTGACAATGCACTCAACTGCGGTGATGAGAGTTTCATGCACTGTCACTGTAATTTCCTGTTCACCACGGATGCGATCGACGAGCGAAGGCGGATTCAGGCGTTGCTGGGTGAAGCGCAGAAGCTGCTGGAAGAGATGAAGTGATTGGGTTTCGCAGCCTCGCTCGCCACCTACGCCGCTGTCAACTTGCGCGCCTTCTTCGCTCGCACTGGCAATCTGCTTACTGAAAACCCGACATTCAGCGCCCGCATGATGGTGGCAATCGTTTCGAAACGCGGCTTGGCACCCGGCGCAAGTGTCTTGTAGAGGCTTTCCCGGCCGAGACCGGACGCCTTCGCGACCTCCGCCATGCCGCGCGCCTTGGCCACGTCACCAAGCGCCTTGAGCAATACGCCGGGGTCTTCGTCGCGGGCCGCGAGCGAAAGATACTCCGCAATCGCTTCCTCACTGTCGAGATAGTCAGCGACCTCAAATGGCGCGTAAGTGACCTTTGCCTTCGCGTTTGCCTTGACGTTTTCCTTGGCTTTGGCCTTCTTCATCGCCCGCTCTCCTTCAATTCCCTCGCCATGCGCTTTGCCCTGGCGATATCGCGGCGCTGGCTGGACTTGTCGCCACCGCAAAGCAGCACATAGACGGCGGCACCATCACGCACGAAATAGACACGGAATCCCGGACCATGGTGGATACGCATTTCCGAGACGCTTCGCCTACCGGCTCGCAATCCCCGAAATTACCCAGGGAAGCTTGCGACAGCCGGTGCAGTATCCGCGCCTTGGCCTTCTGATCTTTCAAGCTATTCAGCCAATCGGAAAAGACGGATGACCGAATGAGCGTGTTCATGACCAATTGTATCTAACTGGATACAGATTGTCAAGAAGAAGCCGCGCACGGGTCCATTCCGCTTTGGGCTCCGAACGAGGGCACCGGGCCGCCGCTATGACCCCACGATTTCGCCATACGCATCGTGTTGTTCGCCCGCACGACCCTTCCCGTCAGGCTAGCCTTCGGAAACATAGACATGGGCGGTGATTTCATTGGCCACTGGCGCGCGGGTAGCGGCAGGAGAACGGCACGGCAAGCGAAACCCGGACGGTACAGCGCGAAGGTGCTTGCTTGCGGCTCATTGCTGCTCTCGTGTGTCGTCGTCGCTGGCATGGCGACGCAAACGGCATTGGCGGAAATAGCCGCGCCGGCCGCGACACGCGTCGCTGATAATGCAAAAGAGCAGGGTGGGCCTGGCATCGCGCAAGCATCCCACACGCAGAAGTCGGAACCCGAAACAGTCCTGCGACAGCCTGAGGTGCAGAAGCCAGCGCCGGAAGCTGCCGTTCTAATGCCGGAAGCACGGAAATCGAGCCACGAGGCCAAGGATTTACCTGTACCGCAGCTCGTCTTGCCGGGCGATCTGGCCAAGAAGATCGGCCAGAAGATCTGGCTGAATGAAACAGGCGGGAAAAGTGATGCGATCACGTCATGGAATGCGAACGAGGAATTCGCTTCCCTAGGCATCGGTCATTTCATCTGGTTTCCTGTCGGCAAATGGCTGCCTTTCGAGGAGAGCTTTCCGGCCCTGCTCGAATTCATGCGCAAGAAGAACGTGCGTTTGCCCGCCTGGCTGGACCAGACGCAAATTCCGGCCAACCCGTGGACGAGCCGGGCTGAGTTCAGGAGGAACTCCAACTCACCGCAGATGAAAGAGTTGAGGCAGCTTCTGCTCGACACCGTGGCGGAGCAGACGCAATTCATGGTGACGCGGGCGCAAGGTGCGATGGAGAAGATCCTCAAGACGACGCCCGACGGCACGGAGCGCGAACATATCGTCATCCAGTTCACGCGCGTCATTCGCGCCTCCGAGGATTTTTATCCGCTGATCGACTACATCAACTTCAAGGGCGAGGGCACCAACCCGAACGAAGCCGCCATGGACAGGGAGACCGGGCGGCGGCAGGGTTGGGGTCTCAAGCAGGTGCTGCTCAAGATGAACGGTGATACCAGCGATCCGAAGGCCGTGCGCGCCGAATTCGCCGATGCGGCGCAGTTCGTCCTGCAGCAGAGGGTTCGCAACCTTCCATCCAACCGTGTCTTCGAGGTCGGCTGGCTGCGCCGCGTCGCGACCTACCGCCGCCCGATCGCGGATCCGGAATCGAGCCCCCAACGGGCTCTGAGGAAACCGTTGCGAGTGACGGCGGCTCAATAGCTTTCCTATGAAGGGGACAGTTGCCGTTTTTGCGTATGCGTGAGGCTGCTTGTCCCGCGACGTTCGTCAGGCAATCGCGGGCTGCGCCTCGCTGACGTCAGCCTTTGGCCCTCTTCGCCATCACCTTCTCATAGGCGGCCTGCAGCCTCGCTCGACACGCTTGATCGCCCTCGGTTTGTAAGCCGTCGGAAACTGACGGTTCTTCCCTCTTGCTGCCACAGGTCATCCTGGGAATGCCTGTCACCGAGATTATCGTGTCTCACTTGAGGGGTGCAGTCCAGCAGTCCAGCACTGTCACCGTAATAGAATAGTTTTTCGTCACAGGATTCCTCCTATCGCAGTCTACGCGATCAACCGCTGCACCAGCGGCGACTCACTTGAGTAGGTCAAAAGCGCCTCGTGAGTCGCCCGGGTAACCCCAACATATGTCAGCCGAACACATTCCTCGACCGCCTCGCCATGGCGGCCGAGCAAGCCCAACCCTGCAATAGCGACGCACGGAAACTCGAGCCCCTTCGCGGTGTGCATGCTCAACAACCGCACGGCTACACGCTTCGTCGAAACTCTGTTCCTGTTGTTCTTGGCCATATCGATCGGCACTTCATGCTTGCTGAGTACCTGAGCGACCCGCTCCCCAATCCAGTGCTCCGGATAAAGGCAAGCCATTTGCGGCCACTCGTACCCCGCCTTTTTCCGCCCAAGAAACCACTCGGCGACGCAGTGAGCTTCTGCTTCGATGCTCACACACTGCCGCACGTCTGGCACCAGTCCCTGCCGACCTGCATCTTCGGGCAACAGGATGGGGTGCTCATCATCGGCCGTCGTGCCCGGAGCGCCGATCACGTCTGAAGCGAAGCGTCGCGCGAAGGCAACGATCTGCGCCGTGTTGCGGTAGTTGACTTTCAGTACGGTCGTTCTGCCCGTCGCTTCAATTCCGAGCTGTTTCCACACCGGGCGCCCACGTCCCTTGTAGATGGCCTGTATATCGTCGTAGACGACCATCAGCGCCTTCGTGCGCGGGTTCACCATCTTGGCCGCAAGCGCGAGCCATTGCGGCTCGAAGTCGTGCGCCTCGTCGATCAGGACAGCGTCATACTGTTCCGTTGGGATATGCCCCTGATCCACAGCCTTCACGACCTCTGAAACGCTCGCAGCCAGTCGCTTTGCGTAGTCTGGATATTCTCGCTCGGATGGGGCGGGAATCCCATAAGTCCGCAGCATCCGGTAACACCAAGCATGAAAGGTAAGGACCTGAACACGGTCCTCCACGCCCCGATTCTGCATGGTGTCCTCAAGTCGTCCAGCGATGCCATTGGCGTAGCACAGGATGAGTACCGGCTTTGTCGCCGCACGCGCCAGATGTTCGGCCCGAAAGGCAAGGATCAGCGTCTTGCCCGATCCAGCAACGCCGCGAATAATTCGATGCCCCTCTCCCAAGCTGCGTGCGATCTGCTCCTGATGCATGTCCATCACTGCAAGCGTCCGGTCGGATGGATCGGGCACCATCGGTTCGTCCAGAGGCAGGGCAATCTGTCGTATGCGGATTTCGGGAAAGAGCAGCGCGCGCAGCCGGTCGAACTGCGGCATCGACAGAGGCTCTCCGAGATGCGGATAAACCATGCGCCACAATCTGGACCGGAATGCTTCAGGGTCCGCGCCCTCCGTCATTTCATCCTTGAACACACATAGATGCTCGGCGAGTACCTCCTTGAGATTGGTCTGATCGAACTGCTTGCGCGTGATATTGGTGAATACGGCCCCGAAGCCGAACGGAAGGATCGATTTGCCCATGAAGCGGTGACCGGCCGGGAACAGTAGTTGGCCATCGCGCTCCAGCGTGCGCACGACCTCGAACGTGTACTTGCGAGCCTGCTCCAGGGGGTTGCTCTCCCGCACGATGCCGCGACTCGTCAGCAGTTCGACTTTTGCCTTGTCGGCCGAGACGATTGACTCCAGGCGCCAGTCCTTCACCTCAAGCACGAGCAGGCCATTTGCTGGGTGAACGATGATAAAGTCCGGATGCCGGCTGCGCGGGCCTACCGGGAGATTGTGCCAAACGACAGCGTTCTCTTCGAGGAAGTCCTTGAGGCGCTCAGCGAGTCTCAGCTCGCCGCGGGTGTCGAAGCGCGCGAAGCCGAGGCTGGGAATCAGGATTGCCATGTAACGGCCGAGAAGTTGACAGCCGGCTCGGAGCTTAACGTGACCTCAACACGCTTTGGACCAATGCTCACGGGCCTGCCCCTTCGCAAATCAATCGTTCTCCCAGCGACTTTTTCAGGAAGACCAATTTGGGCAGGGGCGACTTCAACACCCGTGCGACGGCGTCCTGAAGCCCGTGGCGCTCCCTAGGGGAATCGAACCCCTGTTTCAGCCTTGAGAGGGCCGCGTCCTAACCGCTAGACGAAGGGAGCGTACGGCCTCAGGGAATAGCCGCGAAATGTGCGATCGGCAAGGCACGTCTGAGGGCCTGCTGCCAATTGGGTAAACCTGTTGCCTGGCGTCCCCGGGCCGGCTCAGGGGCATTTTTGGCGATCGCGCCGGCCTCAGGGCTCGCTGATGAATTTGAGCTTTCCGGCCGGTTTCAGCGTCCTGGCGTCGAAGGTGCGGATTTCGGTCACCCCGTCGATATCCAGCGTCAGCACCAGCCGCTCGCCGGCCACCGCCGTCGAGACGATGCGGGCGCCCTTGGGCAGGGTTGCGATAATGTCCGTCGTGGCTGCCGCAGGGCTTCCCTCGCCACGGTAAAGACGGTACCCGACGGCGATCAGAACCACGGCCACCGCAAGTGCCGAGGTGAGGCCCGCGATCAGCATCATCCGCCGCACCCGCGCGATCAGCGCGGCCTGCTCGGGGGTCGGTTCGGGCGCAACGGTATCGGTCATGCAGGACTCTTGGTTGGAACAGGGATCATCAAACAGCGGTCAACGGCTGGAGGTTACCGTCGGCGGCGACGAGGGGTCGCCCCGCCTCGACCGCGTGCTCGCGGTGCTCCGCCCGGAACTGTCGCGCTCGCGGCTGAAGGCGCTGATTCTGGCCGGTTCCGTTACCGCGAAAGGCGCCCCCATCCGCGACCCCGCTTATCATGTCGCGCGAGGCGATACGATCACAATCGACGTCCCCGAAGCGGCCGCGCCGGAGCCAAAGGGCGAAGATATCGCGCTCGACATTGTCTATGAGGACGACGACATCATCGTCATCAATAAGCCGAAGGGCCTCGTTGTGCATCCGGCCGCCGGCCATGAGAGCGGCACGCTGGTCAACGCGCTGATCGCCCATTGCGGCGCCAGCCTTTCCGGCATCGGCGGCGTCCGCCGGCCGGGCATCGTGCACCGGCTCGACAAGGACACGACAGGCCTGATGGTGATCGCCAAGAACGACCAGGCGCATCAATCGCTCACTGCACAATTCGCCGATCACGGCCGCACCGGGCCGATGCAGCGGGGCTACATGGCGTTCGTCTGGGGGGTGCCCAATCGCCAGCGCGGCACGGTCGACGCGCCGATCGACCGGCATCCTTTTGCCCGCGAAAAAATGGCGGTGCGCCAGAGCGGCCGCGAGGCGATCACCCATTGGGAATTGCAGGCGGCGTATCAGGGGCGCGACGGCAAGCCGGTCGCCTCGTTTCTCGCCTGCCAGCTCGAGACCGGGCGCACCCATCAGATCCGGGTGCACCTCGCCCATATCGGCCATCCCCTGATGGGCGATGCCGTCTATGGCCCGCACTTCAAGACCAAGGCCGGCCAGCTCGGCACCCAAGGTAAGGAAGCGCTCACCGCCCTCGGCCGACAGGCCCTCCATGCCTACCTGCTCGCCCTTGAACACCCCCGAACCGGGGAATTTTTGCATTGGGAGGCGGCTTTGCCGGAGGATTTGCTCCTCCTGCAACGGGCGCTGGAAGCGGCGCTATGACGCAGCCCCTTCAGAAAAGATAAGCTATACCAATAGGTTATAGCTGCCACACGGCGACGTGACGTCAGCATTCCTTCCCTATTTGTTCGTTTTCCGCTATGTTGCACCTGCGCTGAATATCCAGCGCGGAACATCGCAGCCTGGTCGGCTTTAACACAGCGATCACCTGCCGGGCCCGCCGCTATCGGGGGCCTGAACCACTGGAGGGCGCTCAAATGGCCCGTACAGCTACGTTGCCGGTTCTCAATGGAGAATCCGGTCTCTCAAGATACCTCGCCGAGATCCGCAAATTTCCGATGCTGGAGCCCCAGCAGGAATACATGTTCGCCAAGCGTTGGCGCGAACATGACGATCGCGACGCGGCACATCACCTTGTCACCAGCCATCTCCGGCTCGTGGCCAAGATCGCCATGGGCTATCGCGGCTACGGCTTGCCGATCTCCGAGGTCGTCTCGGAAGGCAATGTCGGCCTGATGCAGGCGGTCAAGCGGTTCGAGCCCGAGAAGGGTTTCCGTCTGGCCACCTACGCCATGTGGTGGATCAAGGCGTCGATACAAGAGTACATTCTGCGTTCCTGGTCGCTCGTGAAAATGGGAACCACCGCGAACCAGAAGAAGCTGTTCTTCAACCTGCGCAAGGCGAAGAGCAAGATCTCCGCGCTGGACGAGGGCGATCTCCGCCCCGACCAGGTGAAGCTGATTGCCAAGCGCCTCGGCGTGACGGATCAGGACGTCGTCGACATGAACCGCCGCCTCGGTGGCGACGCGTCGCTCAACGCGCCGATCCGCGACGACGGTGAAGCCGGCGAATGGCAGGACTGGCTGGTCGATAACTCGCCCAACCAGGAAGCCGTGATGGCCGAGCACGAGGAGTTCGATCATCGCCGTCAGGCACTGAACGGCGCTATCGGCGTGCTCAACCCGCGCGAACGCCGCATCTTCGAGGCGCGGCGCCTGGCGGAAGAGCCGATGACGCTGGAAGACCTCGCCGCCGAGTTCGGCGTCTCGCGCGAACGCGTGCGGCAGATCGAGGTCCGCGCTTTCGAGAAGGTGCAATCGGCCGTCAAGGGCACGATCGCCCGGCAGGAAGCCAAGCAGGAAGCGGCGCTCGAAGCCGCGCACTGATCGCGCGGCCGAGGTAACAGTTGACGAAAGCCGGCGGCAACGCCGGCTTTTTGTTTTTTGGTGTTGTTTCCACAAGCGCCGTCGTTCCCGCGAACGCGGGGACCCATACGCCGTGGGTCTGATGAGGAAGGCAGTGTACGTTGCCTTCTTTGTCTACGCACAACAATGAGCGGCGGTGGTTATCCCCGCTTTCGCAGCGACGACGAGAGAGCGCCTCAACAATACTTCCGCCGACGGTCCGCGAAGCCGGTCGACCGGTTGAGGACGTCCCCTACTCGCCCCACTCTCGCGCCATCTTCGCCAGCGCGCAGCCTTCGCAATAGCGGGCGTCCTTGTAGTCGATCCAGTTGTGCGCGTAGACGCGATCGGGCGGGATGCCGTAGCGCGCGCGCAGCACCTTCACGAGAATTTTCCACGCGGCGACTTGCGCGTCCGTCGGACCGCGGGTCAGGTCCGGAAAATTGCCGGCGAACTCGACGCCGACCGAATTGTTGCCGACCACCTGCCGATAGGTCGGTTTGTTGTCGATGTACTTGTTGTCGTTGCGGTTGGCGCCGTCGCCATGGGTCGGAACCAGATGTTCGGCGACCGCCCAGTACACCGTGCCGTCGGTCTCGACCCAGACCATGACGCCGCGTCGCGTCGGGTTCTTCGATTGCGCCTGCGCGCCGCCGCGTGCCGAACCGGCCGGCCCTTCGGTCTGGTGTACGATGATGTTGCGCCAGGGATGGGCGTTCGCAACGTCGCCCCACGGCGCGAGCCAGACCATTTTCAACCCGGGAATATCCGGCGTGCCCGACCCGCGCGCGATCGCGGCGAGGTCTTGCGTTTGCGCGGCGGCGGATAGGGAAAATGCGAGGGCGCAAACCGCCAGCGCAAGCGAGCGAAGGTTCATGTCTCACGGCCCGGTGACGGACCTTAATAACACGCTTCAGGCGTGCTTGCGCAGCGGCATGCCGGACATCGGCGGATTGACGGGTTCGGGCGCCAGCGGCGGTGCCGCGTCGTAGGTGGCAAAGCCGTTGCGGCCGGCCTTCTTGGCGTCGTAGAGCGCATGGTCGGCGGCCGCAATCAGGCGGTCGGGATAGGCGCCCATCTCCCGGGTCCATTGCGCGACGCCGATTGATACCGCGATCGGAATGTCGTTGCCGGCGCATTGTTCGGCGTCCGCACGGCAGACCTCCAGCACGCGGCGCGCGATCATGGCGCCTTCGCGCAGCGTAGACGACGGCAGCACGATGCAGAATTCGTCGCCGCCGGTCCGTGCCAGCATGTCGCCGGGCCGCAGGCGGGTTTGCGCCATCAGGGTGAAATGCTGCAGGCAGGCATCGCCCGCGGCGTGGCCGTGGGTATCGTTGATGGCCTTGAAGCCGTCGAGATCGGTCACCAGCAGCGCGAAAGGCTGGCCGCTGCGTTCCGAGCGCGCGCATTCTTCCGTCAGCCGCTGCAGCAGATAGCGGCGGTTGCCGACACCGGTGAGATCATCGAGCAGCGCGAGATCGGCGACCTCGTTGCGCAGCCGGTCCATCGCCATCAGCAGGAAGCCGAAATTCAGCGACATCGACAGGAACACCAGCACCAGGATGACGACCGATTGCACCGGGCTGAAATGCATGTAGGAGAAGCCGCCGCCCGTGGTGGTCAGCGCGCCGATCCACCTGGCGACGAAAATGGCCATGATGAGAATGGTGACGACGCCGGCCAGCCGCGCGCCCGGATTGGCGCGACCCTCATGGCGGCCGAGCAACAGCTTCAGGCTCAGCGCCATCGGCAGTGCCTGGGCGATCGTAAAGACGGTCATGCGCGCGGGCACGCTGTCGTGGACGAAGATGAAGAAGGTCAAGCCAGCAAAGCCGAGCCCCGTCGTCAGCACGGTGTCAGGCCAGGAAACGGCCTGGTTGAAGAATTTCCGGATCCCCATCGCGGCCAGGCAGATCGCCAGGATCAGCGCGGTGCCGGCAAACAGCAGCGGCACCAGCGTATCGGTGTAAATCACGCGCAGCATCGCCATCGCAGCACCAGCCGCCGCAACGAACGCCGAGCCGGTCCAGAACCGCGCGGCTTCGAACGACGGATAGCTGCGCATCACGTAGGCCCAGATCAGGCCCAGCGCGAGAAAATTGATGACGAACACCGTCCAAAGCGTCGGAACGCTCAGCATCGCGAACCCGGGACGCGCGCGTCCCGTCTCCCCTGTTGTCTAACGACCGCTCAAAGGCTCTGCCTCGCGCCTTCTCCCACGACGATCCCCGTCGTCTTGCAGGACAAGGTGCATCCGCGACGTTTAACGGACCCTCACTGCCGCCGGCCAATCCAAACCGTGGTTTTGAATTGATGAAGATCGTCGACGTTGGCGCATCGTTAAGCATGATGCGCGCGATGCGAACGGCAGTGGCGAGGCTCGTTTTCGGCACGAAATCGCATCAAAATGCATAACAACTGTGGATAACGTGATGACAACGCCATGACGGCACGCGGCATGGGCCTGCGAATCTGCTGGGATTGTCATCGAGGATGTTGCGAGGCTGGCCCTCCGCCAAGCATGCCTCGGTGTCGCGTTTCAATCCATGAAAACCTTGAGAGGATACTATGGCTAAGAAAGCGAAGAAGGCGAAGAAGGCCAAGGCGAAGAAAGCCAAGAAGTCAAAGAAGAAGTGAATTTTGGCCCGGGTGGAGTGCTCAGCTCTGCCCGGGCTCCCAACTCCGGGTGCAATTTGGAGAATGGCGGGCCGCGGGTCCGCCTTTTTAGTTTTGGTACGCACGAACGCGTAGATGGGGTAACGGGGCCCGGATGGATCGGGATAGGGGGGAGCCTCTCGGCTCCTCCCCTCCCACACCACCGTACGTACGGGTCCGTATACGGCGGTTCGGTGGATTATGCATGTCGTAGTTCTGTGATGGAAGTCAGGCCGAGTGAACCGAAGAAAGCAATTGGCATTGCAGTGGTGAGCGCGGGGCTGCTTGCGAGCCGCCAAGGGCCACGCGGGCTTCCGGCGGTTCGCGCCGCCAGGTCCCGGCCGACGCCGCAGCGTCGCAGCTCGGCAAAGCGAGCAGGTCCACACTTCCATTGCTTCCAGGCGATGGCGCGCAACCGCCGCCTGATCCATTCCTCAAGCGCGCGCAACACCGACGGGGTTTGGCAGAAGCCGAAGTAACCCCGCCACCCGATGAGGTAGACCGACAGCTCCTTGACGATCTGCGCAAGGCTTCGTCCACGCGTGCGCCGCGTCAGCTCCCGAATTCTCGCCTTGAAGCGGGCGATGGCCTGCGGCGCAACGCGCCGTCGCGGCTTTCGTCCACTCGTGTAGCTGAAGCCCAGGAACTTGCGAACGCTCGGTTTGGCAACCGCACTCTTGGCTTTGTTGACCTTGAGCTTGAGGCGCTTCTCGATGAACCGCTCGATCCCGGCCAGCACCCGCTCGCCCGCCTTCTGACTGCGCACATAGATGTTGCAATCGTCGGCGTAGCGCACGAAGCGATGGCCGCGTTTCTCCAGTTCCTTGTCCAGCACATCCAGCATCAGGTTCGACAACAGCGGCGAGAGCGGCCCACCCTGCGGCGTGCCTTCCTCCGTCGGGCTGACAAGGCCTCCTTCCATCGCACCCGCGGTCAGAAAGCCGCGGATCAGCTTCAGGATGCGTTTGTCGGCAACCCGCTTGGCAACAAGCCCCATCAGGATATCGTGGTTGACCCGGTCGAAGAACTTCTCCAGGTCGATGTCCACGACGATGGCGTGTCCGGACGCAATATACGTCTGCGCCCGCTCTACCGCCTGATGCGCCGAGCGCTTCGGCCGGAAGCCGAAGCTCGTCTCGGAGAACGTTCCGTCCCAGTCGGCTTGCAGCACCTGCATCACCGCCTGCTGGATAAAGCGGTCGAGCACCGTCGGAATGCCGAGCAGCCGCATGCCACCCGACGGCTTCGGTATCTCGACGCGCCACACCGGCTGCGGCTTGTAGATGCCTTCAAGCAACTGGACCCGAACCGTAGGCCAGTGCTCCTTCAGGTAGGCCGACAAGTCATCGACATTCATACCGTCAATGCCTGCCGTACCTTTGTTGCGCTTCACTCGCGCCAACGCTTTCTTCAGGTTCTCACGCTCAACCACGTCTTCCATCGACGGTCCCGCAACCGCCGGGCGTTCGGGACAGGCTCTCGCCGGGCGCGCTTCGGGCTCTCGGGCGGCGGCGCTTCGGGCTTCACCCTCCGCTCCGGTGCCCAAGTTCAGCTCGACCTGGTTCTTCTGCCGCATGGCTCGCACGAGATCGCCGCTCTACTAACCGCTTCCACCGTTCAGGCCTTCGGCGGCGCGCTGCCGCCTACTACGCCCTCTGCTGACTTCTGCGCTGCGGTCAGGCCGCCTTGCGGCGGCCTCAGTCCCAAAGCTGGGACGCAGCGCAGACCTCCCGAGGTAAGACCGACCGCCTTCACCGCACGCCCGCCGGATCTACCACCCCGACCTTTGATGACCATGGACTTCGCGATTGGCTGCTCGCTCGTCCGGCCGGGCAGGCCTCGTTATCCGGTGTTTGTCCATCGGGCCGCGGCTTTGCTCCACGCTTTCTTCAGACCCCACCTCGCGGTGACGCCCTTGCGCTTCGCTAGTCCTTCGCCGTCATCAGGCTAGACAGAGGACTTCCACCTCCAAGCTGTCGTTCATACTCGGCACACAGCCAACGGGTCGCGCAAATGCGCGCCCGATGACAGGCTCAGCGAAATCCGGGGTTGTCGCAGCGTAACGATTGTCCCGGCTACGGCTGAACCGCCTAGCGCTCCGCCAGCGCCAGCTTGGCGCCGAGCGCGGCAAATCCCGCCGCAAAACTGCGGCGCAGCCAGGCCATCGCCTTCGGGCGGGTGATAACGCGGTCGCGCAGCGAGGCTGCGAACAGGCCATAGACCGCAAACACCGCAAACGTCATCGCCATGAAGGCTGCGCTCAATTCCAGCATCCGCGCCAGCGGGTGCGGCTCGTCGACGGCGACGAACTGCGGCAGGAAGGCCAGGAAGAAGATCGACAGTTTTGGATTGAGGATGTTGACCAGGATGGCGGTGACGATGACGCGCCGGCTGGAGCGGGTAGCGGCGGCCGGGCGCGTATCGATCGACAGCGCGCCGGTTTCGCGCAACGCCTGCCAGGCCATGTAGAGCAGATAGGCCACGCCGCACCATTTCAGCGCGGCAAACGCCAGGGCACTCGTATGCAGCACCGCGGCCAGCCCGAGCATGGCGGCCAGCATGTGCGGCACGATGCCGAGCGTGCAGCCGAACGCCGCCGCGAGGCTCCGCCGCGCGCCTGATGTCAGCGCCACCGCGAGCGTATAGAGCACGCCGGTGCCGGGTGAGGCGACCACGATCAGCGAGGTCAACAGAAATGACAGCGTCATGCCCTGCCATTACCACGGCGGCATCCGGCGCGGAAGCACGGGTAAGCCACGGCCCGCATACGGACGCGGGCGCGCCTCGGCCTAGTGGCGGCTCCGTTCATACACCATGCGTTCCGCCTCGCGGATCACGTCGAGCGGCGCCCATGGCTTGGACCAGAACTGGACACCCTCGGGCAATTCCTGATGCAGCGGCTTGCCCGAGGTGACGATCACTCCCATGTCGGGATTGTACTTCCTGGCGATATGCGCGAGCTCGACGCCGTCCATGTTGCCGGCGAGTTGCACGTCGGTCATCATCAAGACCAGACTACCGGCCGCGCGCTCCAGCACCAGCTCGGCGGCCTCCGCACTTTCGCATTCGATGACATCGACCTCGCTCTCTTCCAGCAGCAGGCAAATCATGTCCCGTTGCATCGGATCGTCTTCGACGATGAGGGCCGTCGCGCGAAGTGGTTTTGATTGTCCCATGTTGGCCTCCTCGGAAAGGATCGTGCCGGGCGCCGTTGTGTCGGCTAGTCGACGTTAAGGCCCGAAGCGCTTTATTGTTCAGTTCCAATTTGCGAAAGTTGCGGAACCCGCCATCGCCGCTTGCGGCGCAGCGCATCATCACCGGCATCGAGAAAAACCAGCCGCGCATCCTGATCGGCAACGATGCGCGGTTCATGGATCTGCTGCAGCGGTTTCGCCCGGCGACGTATTGGGCGGTGCTGGCGAAGCGGATCGGGAGGGTGGCGGAGGAGAAGGGGAAGTGAGCTTGAGGTGGCGCGCTCAAATGTCGTCCCTGCCTGGTGCGCCATTGCGCACGGGCGCAGGGACCACGGAAGATTTTCAGCCCGTAGATGGGGTAACGGGCCCGGGTCTGCCCTCCAAGCAAGCCGCGCTTGCTACGGCGCTATTTGATGGCGCGCTGCGCGCGGCTTGCTTGGAGGGCGGGCGGTCGTCCCTCACATTGATGGTGTGACGGAGTCGAGGGATGAGCCTCGCTCCAAACATCGAGGAGAGACGACCATGAACTACTATGCCGGAATCGACGTGTCATTGGAATGCTCGAGCGTGTGTGTTGTTGACGCAAGCGGCAAGATTTTGCGCGAGGCCAGGGTGGCCAGCGAGCCGGAGGCGCTGATCGCCTGGTTCCGGTCGTCTGGCTTTGAGTTTGAGCGGATCGGGCTGGAGGCCGGGCCGCTGTCGCAATGGCTGTTTGCGGGGATGAAGGCCGCCGGCCTCGCCGTTGAGCTGCTGGAGACGCGGCACGTGCGGAAGGCGTTTGAGGCGATGCCGGTCAAGTCGGATCGCAACGACGCGCGAGGGATTGCGCAACTGATGCGGCTGGGCTGGTTCCGACCGGTCCACTGCAAATCGATCAGTGCGCAAGAGACCCGATCGCTGCTGACGGCGCGCAAGCTGGTGCAATCGAAGCTTCTCGACGTGGAGAACAGCCTGCGCGGGATCCTGCGCGGTTTTGGCCTGAAGGTTGGCAAGACGACCGGGCAGAAGTTCGCGGGACGGATCGAGGAACTCGTGGACGGCCACCCGCACCTGCAGATGATCGCCAAGGCGCTGCTGGCGGTGCGGGCGGTGCTGCGGACCGAGTTCGCAGCTTTCGAGAAGCAGACCTGCAGGATGGTGCGGTCTGACATGCAGGCGCGGCTGCTGACGTCGGTCCCGGCGGTCGGCCCGATCGTGGCGCTGACCTATGCCAGCGCCATCGACGATCCAACCCGGTTCAAATCGTCGAAGCAGGCAGGAGCCCATTTCGGGTTGACCCCGAAGAAGCACCAATCCGGCGAGACCGACTACACCGGCCGGATCAGCAAGATCGGTGACGCCTCGGTGCGCACGGCGCTTTACGAGGCCGCCAACGTCATGCTGACCAAGCCGGTCAAAGGCTGTTCGCAATTGAAGAGCTGGGCCATGCGGATCAAAAAGCGCGCCGGCATCAGCAAAGCCAAGGTGGCGCTGGCGCGCCGGCTCGCGGTGATCATGCATCGCATGCTCGCCGACGGAACCCCCTTTAACGCCGCTGCGACGGCAGCCTGACAGGAGAGACGCAACCGTTTTCGGGCGGGTCACGACACCAGGCCTTCTCGAAGCGAAGTCCCTTCGCCGGGACGATGGATCAGGTCAGGCCGTTGCCCACCAGGTTGCCCTCGTGAGCACGCTCAACGTAGATTGGTCGACCTATCCTCTTCCAACCCCATCAGGTGGCGGCCCTGCGCCGACCCCGTACAGAAGCGAGACCCCGGCGAGCGGACAACGCAAAAGGGATTGACTAATCGAGGCCCGTTACAGAAGGGTGGGCAAAGCGAAGCGTGCCCACCATCACACGCGAACGTGAAATGGTGGGCACGGCGCCAGCGCGCCTTTGCCCACCCATCTACGAAGCTGCGAAGCCCTCACCGCCCCACCAGCCTGTCGGCAAAATAGCCGATGGTCTTGCGGTAGATCGTCGCCCTGTTCCACTCGCGCATCGCTTCGAAATTCGCACTCCCCTCGCCGTAGGGCGCGCCGGCCTTGAAGCCGCTCGTGTGCAGCAGGTTCGCGGTGGAGGCGAGCACGTCGGGAACGCTGTGGCGCAAGTCGACGTGGCCGTTGCCGTCGAAATCGACGCCGTACTTGATGTAGGACGACGGCAAAAATTGCGTCTGGCCGATTTCCCCGGCGAAGGCGCCGATCAAATCGCGCAGGGGCAGATCGCCGCGCTGCACGATCTTCAGCGCAGCCAGGAGCTCGCCCTGGAACAGCTCGGTGCGGCGGCAATCATGCGCCATGGTGGCGAGCGTGCGGATCACCGGCATCTTGCCGATGTCGCCCTTGCCGTAATCGGACTCCAATCCCCAGATCGCGACGATGATTTCCGGCGGCACCCCAAAACGCTGCTCGATGCGCGCGAGCAATGAGCCGTGCCGCAGCAGCATCTGTCGGCCGATATTGATCCGCCCGGGGCCGACGCGGGTCGAGACATATTGCTCGAACGTCTTGTTGAAGGTGCCGCGCTGGCGCCGGTCGAAGGCCAGCACCGCTGGATCCTGCGTGATGCCGGCGAATGCCTGCGAGATCACCGCTTGCGAGACGCCGGCTGCCGCCGCCTCCTGCGACATCGCCGCCACGAAGGTGTTGAAATCGCCGCCGCAGCGGGCGGCGTAAGTCGGGGTGGAGAGCAGAACGGCACCGAGGAAAATGGCCCAACGAACTATGCGCATGCGAATCCCTTGTTAAGTCTCGTGCCGATCATGCCATGGGAAGCGCCGCTGGGCACTCTCTCTCGTCATGGCCGGGCTTGTCCCGGCCATCCACGTCCTTTTTGCAGAAGGAAGACGTGGATGCCCGGGACAAGCCCGGGCATGACGGTGGAGAGAGGCGAGGCAACGTCGCCAAGCAGCGACGCAAAAGCCCCCTACTCGCCACCGTCGATCTGGCGGCCCATCAGCGCGATCGCCTTCTGATAGACGCCCGCGGCATTCCAGGCCTGGATCGCTGCAAAGTTCGGCTCGCCCGGCTGATAGCCCGCACCCGCGCGCCAGCCGTGCGCCTTCAAAAAGTTCGCAGTCGAGGCCAGCGCGTTGGCGGCGTTTTCGAGATTGCCGGTGCCATAGGCCAAAATGGCTTTGGGCATGAACTGCGTCTGGCCGACTTCGCCATGCATCGAGCCCCGCTGGGCAGGCGACAGCGCGCCGCGATCGATCAACTGCAGCGCCGCGTAAAGATGCTCGGTGAAATATTCCGAGCGCCGGCAGTCATAGGCCAGCGTCGCGATCGAGGCGAGCATGTTCTGATTGCCGCGCTGGCTGCCGAACCCGGTCTCCATCCCCCAGATCGCCAGCAGCGGCCCCGGCGGCACGCCGTAGCGGCTCTGAATGGAGGCGAACAGCGCGGCTTGCGATTGCTTCAATTGCCGCCCTTTCGCGACGATGGTCGTCGCCCCCCGCTTGGCGAGAAACTGGTCGAGCGAGAGATTGAAGCTGCGCTGGCCGCGATCGGCATTGATGGTCGCCTGCGCGTAGTTCGTCGCCATCAGCGCCTGGATGGTGGAGGCGCCGATGCCCTTGGCCTGCGCTTCGCGGGCAAACTCCTGCTTCCAGGTCGCGTAGCCGGCGGACGAACGGCCGCATTGCGCGGCGTTAGCCTGAGAGTTGAAGCATGCGAACGTTGTCAGGGTGACGCTGAAAGCAAATACGACGCGGAGCATGGAAAAGCCATTCCTGAGAGAGCACGGCAAATAAGCACCGGCTTCTAGCACGTCCTTTGCCGCGCTTCGAGGGTTGCGGCAAACGCACGGACAAAATCTCCCCGAAAACGGCCATGATTGCGGCTCATTTGAACGGGGTGATCTGCCAGCCACGCGTTGAACCGCCGCGTCGAATTGGCGGCGCCGTAGCTTCAATGCGTGGGCCAACCTCCGCTTTGGCTCGTCCAGGGACAATGGCGATGACCAGGTCCAGTGGTTTCAAAATAGGAATCGGAATTGCGATCGCTGCGCTGACGGGAATCCCGAAGGCCACGGCCCAGGTACCAGCGCTTTCCGTAGACCCTTCACGATTGCCGCGTATCGGTACCATCGATGCGCGCTTTCAATCGTACAATGTGGAAATGGTCGAGGTCACCGGCGGACGGTTCTGGAAGCCATACGGGACGAGCACCTCCATGCCGTCCACCAGCGACGCGGCTAACTCCGGGAACATCCCGGTGGGCGGCAAGCCCGACCTGTTCGCGTATCGGGAGCCTATCGATCTGTCGAACCGCCGGCTGCGCACATTGGCCGCCGCGCTGGCGCCTACCTACCTGCGCGTCAGCGGCACTTGGGCCAATAGCACCTACTTTGCTGAAAGCGATGCGACGCCCTCCGCGCCGCCTAGCGGCTTCCGCGCGGTGCTTAGCCGCGAGCGCTGGAAAGATGTCATCGACTTTGCCCGCGCCGCCAGCGCCGAGATCGTGACCTCGATGGCAATAAGCCCGGGTGCCCGGGACGCAGCAGGCCGATGGCAGAGCGATCAGGCGCGCCGCTTGTTCGCCTATACCAAAACTGTCGGCGGCAGAATTGCCGCCGCCGAGTTCATGAATGAGCCGACGCTGGCCGCCATGGGCGGTGCACCCAAAGGCTACGACGCGGCAGCCTATGGGCGGGATTTTAAAGCCTTTGTTGCGTTCATCAGGGCGAGCGAACCGGATGTGATCGTCCTGGGTCCCGGTTCGATCGGCGAGACGACAGCTATGCCGTCCACCTCCGATTTCATCAGTGCGCGGGACTTGCTCGTCGCATCCGGGCCCGGCATCGACGCGTTTTCCTATCATCACTACGGCGCGCTCTCGCAGCGATGCTCGGGAATTCCGGGCCACACCACACCCGATGCCGCGCTTTCGGAAGCGTGGCTGGCGAGCACGGACAAAACGCTCGCGTTCTACCGATCGCTCCGGGACGAGTTTGCACCGGGAAAACCGATGTGGCTCACCGAAACCGCGGAGGCTGCCTGCGGCGGCAATCCCTGGGCTTCCACGTTCCTCGATACGTTCCGATATCTCGATCAGCTTGGCCGGCTTGCCAGAGCCGGCGTCCACATGGTCGCGCACAACACGCTGGCGGCAAGCGATTACGGCCTGCTCGACGAGAAGACGTTGCGGCCGCGGCCAAGCTATTGGGCAGCGCTGCTCTGGCGCAAGCTGATGGGCACAATTGTTCTCGACGCCGGCGTGCACGAGGGGATGCACCTCTACGCGCATTGCCGGCGAGGCGTGCGCGGGACCGTCACACTGCTGGCCATCAATACGGACCGGACGAACGCTGTAACCTTGCGATTGCCTGTGGCCAGCGAGCGTTACACGCTGTCGGCGGATGATCTGCAAAGCGCCGAGGTGAAGCTGAATGGTACGGCTTTGGAGCTCGGTTCGAATGACGAACTTCCGCGGCTTGCCGCGGTGACGTCGCCGCTGGGTTCAGTTGAGATCGGACCGGCCACGATCACTTTCCTTGACGTCGCGGATGCCAAAAATCCGGAATGCGATTGAATTTTCCCCGACGCCGGCCGCACGCTCGTCCGCGCGTTTGTCCCGCGCGCATTGACCCGGCTTACCAGCCAAAGACCTCCTGTTTTTCTTTGACAACGTCGCCCTGATCGAAGAAAAGCCGCCCATGGCCAAGAAACCCGGGACCAATCCCAAAGGCGAGTTCGCCTTTTTCAACGTCGTCTATGAAGACGACACCCAACGCTCCAACCGGCGCGTGCCTTCCGAGTTGCTCGGCGGCCTCGACGGCGACGAGCCGGCGCGTGGCTACATCATGGAGCAGGACCGCGAGATCGCCGAAAAATCCGGCCGCGCACCACTGGCGATCAAGAGCATCAGTCGGGTTGGAGCGA
This sequence comes from Bradyrhizobium sp. AZCC 2176, assembly GCF_036924645.1. Classification (NCBI taxonomy): domain Bacteria; kingdom Pseudomonadati; phylum Pseudomonadota; class Alphaproteobacteria; order Hyphomicrobiales; family Nitrobacteraceae; genus Bradyrhizobium; species Bradyrhizobium sp. AZCC 2176. Next base: position 1,273,119 of record NZ_JAZHRX010000001.1, read on the forward strand.
AGAAGAAATAGGTCGCTGGGACTCTGCGCACACTCACATCTTTCGACCTTGTAGAGACAGCCCCTCACCCCAACCCTCTAAGAGCGAGCTTCGCTCGTCTCGACTCCGCAAGAGCGGGGCGAGGGAGATCAGCCCGACATCCCAAGCTCCAGATAAAGCAAAACGGCGGGCTTTCGCCCGCCGCTTTGTTTCGATGGATTGCCGGGTCAAGCCCGGCAATGACAGTCAATGCTGACTTACAATCTCAGTTATCGAGGAACGACCGCAGCTTCCGGCTTCTCGACGGATGCTTCAGCTTGCGCAGCGCCTTTGCCTCGATCTGACGGATGCGTTCGCGGGTCACCGAGAACTGCTGCCCTACTTCTTCCAGCGTGTGGTCCGTGTTCATGCCGATGCCGAAACGCATGCGGAGCACGCGCTCTTCGCGCGGCGTCAGCGAGGCCAGCACCCGCGTGGTGGTTTCGCGGAGGTTGGACTGGATCGCGGCGTCGATCGGCAGGATCGCGTTCTTGTCCTCGATGAAATCGCCGAGGTGTGAATCTTCTTCATCACCGACGGGCGTTTCCAGCGACAGCGGCTCCTTCGCGATCTTGAGGACCTTGCGGACCTTCTCCAGCGGCATGCCGAGCTTTTCGGCGAGCTCTTCGGGCGTGGGCTCGCGGCCGATCTCGTTGAGCATCTGGCGGCTGGTGCGCACGATCTTGTTGATGGTTTCGATCATGTGCACGGGGATGCGGATGGTGCGCGCCTGGTCGGCGATCGAGCGCGTGATCGCCTGCCGGATCCACCACGTGGCGTAGGTCGAGAACTTGTAGCCGCGGCGGTACTCGAACTTGTCGACCGCCTTCATCAGGCCGATGTTGCCTTCCTGGATCAGGTCGAGGAACTGCAGGCCGCGGTTGGTGTATTTCTTGGCGATCGAAATCACGAGACGCAGATTGGCCTCGACCATTTCCTTCTTGGCCTGGCGCGCCTCGCGCTCGCCCTTCTGCACGCCATGCACGATCTTGCGGAATTCGCCGATCTCGAGACCGGTGAGCGCCGCCAGCGACTGGATCTCGTGGCGCAGATCCTTGATGCGGTCCTTTTCGTGATGGACGAAATTCTTCCAGCCCTTGGCGGAAAGTTTCGAGACACGGTTGAGCCAGCGCGGATCGAGCTCCGAGCCTTGATAGTTGCGCAAAAAGTCCTCGCGCGCGACGCCGTGGCTGTCGCCGAGCCGCAGCAGGCGGCCTTCGAACGAGACCAGTTTCTTGTTGATGTCGTAGAGCTGCTCGACGAGTGAATCGATGCGCGCCTGATTGAGGCGCAGCGACTTCACCTCGACGATGATCTCGTCCTTCAGCTTCTTGTACTTGCGCTCCTGCGAGGGCGACAGCGACTCGCTCTGAAGCTGGTTGGCGATATCCTGTTCCTGCAGACGCCGCAGCTTCTTGTATTCGGAGGCGATCTTGTCGAAGGTCTCGACCACCTTCGGCTTCAGTTCGGCCTCGATGGCGGCAAGCGACATCTGGTTTTCGAACTCGTCGTCATCCATGTCGCCTTCGGCGGCAGCTTCCGCCGGATCCTTCTCCTCGGTGTCCGCACCGCCCGCAGGCGCGGCGCGGAACGGGGTCGGCGACGGCGGAGCCGCGGGCGGCGCGACGTGCGCGGGCGCCGCTTCGCCATTGGCGGCCTGGCCGTCGGCGGGGGCTGCGATCATCGCCGGGTTCATGTTGTTCTTGGCGTCGGGGCCGGCGTAGGTGGCTTCGAGATCGATGATGTCGCGAAGGAAGATCTTTCCTTCGTTGAGTTCATCGCGCCAGATGATGATGGCCTGGAAGGTCAGAGGGCTTTCGCACAGCCCTGCGATCATCGCCTCGCGGCCGGCCTCGATGCGTTTGGCGATCGCGATTTCGCCTTCGCGCGACAGCAATTCCACCGTGCCCATCTCGCGCAGATACATGCGGACGGGATCGTCGGTGCGCTCGCCGGGCTCGGATTTCTTGACCTCGGTGACGGCCTTCTGCGTGACCTCGACAAGCTCGTTGTCGGTGTCGTCGTCGGCCTCTTCCTTTTCCTCGTCGCTGTCGGCCTCTTCGGCCTCGGAGACGTTGATGCCCATGTCTGACAGCATCGACATGATGTCTTCGATCTGTTCGGGCGAGGTCGTGTCGGAAGGGAGCACTTCGTTGAGCTGATCGAAGGTCACGAAGCCGCGCTTCTTGGCCTGCTTGATCATCTTCTTGACTGCGGCGTCCGAGAGGTCGAGCAACGGCGACGGCGCGTCGGCAGAATCCTTCTCAGGCGTGTCCACTGCCTTGTCGTCTTTTTCCTTTTCCTTAACCTGCAGCGTCTTTGCCTTGGTGGCCATTCATCAAGCTCCCGAAACGCGCTCGTGCGACATGGCGCCGAACGCCATCCGCCCCTGAATTACTGAAGTCGTCAGCAGGATGTCTTTTGTTCGAAAAGCCAACCCGCCAGATCCTTGCTCTTTGCGCGCGATCCTTTTCGGAAAACCGGATAGCCACTTTTCCGGATCACGCTCGTGCCCCTTGAGTCTTCGCATGCTCACGACGCGGAAAGGGCGGCGCTGACTGTCGCCACCCCTTTAACCCGCCATCGCCGGTGTTATGCCAATAGCCCTTGGGTGTCGTTAAGGTAACCTTCGGACTATTAAGCTTCGCTTAACCCTGTTTTTGCCGCCAAACCATGGATTTGGCGAGTCTTTTTGCGGGCACGGCCGCCGCCGTCCGCATCATTTTTTTCTCACACGCTCTTCCGGAACCGGCCCGAAAGCTCGCCAAAACCCTCGATCAGGGCCTCGGTGCCGTCGAACGAGTCCAGACGGGCACTGACGTCCTTCAGCCATGCCAGATTGGATTCACTGGGCTCATCGCCCAACGCCAGCTCGGCATCTTTCTTCTCCCTAAGTAGGGCGTGCGTTTTCTGATGCAAGACAACGAGTTGCTGCCAGGTGGCCAAAACGTCCTCCCGCGCCGCGCCGGGCTTGGCGCCCCACACCGCCGCGGTCGTGATCGCGCGATCAACCCTTTGAAGAACCTCGCTTAATCCGCGTGCCTCGAGATCGGCTTGCATTTTCTCGGCCTGCTCTTCGGCATCAGGGGAATGGTGATGGTCGTTGGCGAAGGCCGCGATAATGCCGGCGCGGAGCTTGTTGGCCTCGGGATGGGCCAGTTCCAGGGCGGCCACTTCCTCCAGATGGTCGTGCAATAACCAGGGATGGTTGATCAGGGATTGCAGGATCAGCGCCTCGCGGCGGGACATGGCGCTGCGCTGTCCGCGCATGATCGGGCTGGTCGCAAGCTGGGGACTCGCCGCCTGGTAGGGGCCCGGCGAGATCGCCGAAAGGCCGCCCGCCCCCGGTCCGCGGCCACCGCGGGGGGCGAATCGGCCGGCCGGGCCCGCGCCGCGCGGGGCAAATGCGCGGGGTGATTCGCTCCCCCGCCCGGTCCGGAAATTACCCCGGCCGTAGCCGCCGCCCCCACCTTGCGGGGCAAAGGCGCGCTGCAGGCGGTCGGCGAGATGGTCGCGATAATGGCGGCGCACCACCTCGTCGCGGATGCCCCTGGAGAGTTCGTTGATGCGTGCTTCCAGCGCCGCGCGCCGTTCGGGGGTGGCAAAGCTGCCGCCCTCGATCTCACGCGACCAGATCATGTCGACGAGCGGCCGCGCCGCCGAGATCACTTCCTCGATCGCACCGCGTCCGCCGGAGCGGGCGAGATCGTCAGGGTCCTGCCCCTCGGGCAGCAGCGCAAAGCGCAGGCTTTTGCCGGGCAACAGATTCGGCAGCGCCAGATCGGCCGCGCGGTAGGCAGCTTTTTGTCCGGCGCGGTCGCCGTCGAAGCACAGGATCGGCTCGTCCGCCATCTTCCAGAGCAGCGCGAGCTGGTTTTCCGTCAGAGCCGTACCAAGCGGAGCCACCGCGCCAGCAAAGCCCGCGGTGACCATGGCGATGACGTCGACATAGCCTTCGACCACGATCAGGGGGCTGCCGTTATGCGTCGCCTGCCGCGCGGTGGCGAGGTTGTAGAGATTGTCGCCCTTGTGAAACAGCGGGGTTTCCGGCGAGTTCAGGTACTTTGCCGGAACGTCCTTTTCCAGCGCGCGGCCGCCGAAGGCGATGACGCGGCCCCTCGCATCGGTGATCGGAAACATCACGCGATCCCTGAAGCGGTCGAACGGAACGGGCTTGTCCTCGCCGGCCACGAGTAGCCCCGCCTCCACCATGTCCTCGGTCGAAATGCCCTGCGCGCCCAGGTGCTCCTTCAGCGCAAAACGATCCGGCGGCGCATAGCCGAGGCGAAACTGGAGCTGCGTCGCCGGCGTGATCGCGCGGTCGCCGAGATAGCCGCGCGCCTTGGCGCCGTTGCGCGAGGCCAGCGTGTCGGCAAAGAATTTGGCCGCGAGTTCCATCACGTCGTGGAGCGTCTTGCGGCGTTGCTCGTGGCGCGCAGCATCGGGGGTTGCCGCCGGCAGCGCCATGCCGGCCATCGCGGCGAGGCGCTCGACCGCTTCCGCGAAGCCGACGCCCTCGGTTTCCATCAGGAACGAGATGATGTCGCCATGCTTGCCGGAGGAGAAGTCGTGGTAAAACCCCTTCTGGTCGTTGACCGTGAAGGACGGCGACTTCTCCTGCTGGAACGGCGACAGCCCTTTGAACTCCCGTCCTGCCTTCTTCAACTTGACGCGGCGGCCCACGACTTCCGAGACCGGAAGCCGGGCGCGCAGTTCGTCGAGGAATTGAGGCGTGAAGCGCATGGGTTAAGTAGCTGCCAGAGTCGTAGGGCCGTGCCAACCGATCATGGATATAGGGACTGGCCCGGAAAAGGCGACGGATATCGGGATTCTCGCCGCTATTCACAGCCTCCTCAGTCTTCAGGAGCGTCCGAAGGACGAGCCCGGAATCCATTTCTCCGTCAGCTACGCGGCCCAATGGATTCCGGGCTCGCGCTCCGCGCGCCCTCAGGTGCGCAATTGCGCACCGGGGAATGACAAGACCGCTTGAATCGCCACCCGTTCCGCGCTTCCATATCAGCATGTTCACGGTGTTCCGGGGCGGCCAGAGCGGGGCTTGGCGGGTGACGCGGTTCGCGCCGGTGAAGGGCGCGTCGCTGGCGCCGACGCCGTCGCTGTCGGTCGTGCATTCGCTGACGATCGCGCTGCCGATCCTGCCCTCGCCGACCTCCTGGCGGCTGGCCGGCGTCGCCAGCCATCTGCGCTATACCGAGCGCGCCGAAAAGCAGCAACTCGTCGCCGTGCAGGCCGAGATCGGCCGCCCCGAGGCGACGTACGCGGCGCTGATCCCGATCAAGAAATCGGCAGCGTGGTGGGAGCTGACGCAGGAGGAGCGGCGGCAGATCTTTGAGGACAAATCGCACCACATCGCCGGCAGCCTGAAATACCTGCCGGCGATCGCCCGGCAGCTCTATCACAGTCGCGACCTCGGCGAGACCTTCGACTTCCTGACCTGGTTCGAATACGCGCCTGCGCATGCGGACGAATTCGAGGAACTGGTCCGCATGCTGCGCACCACCGAGGAATGGCGCTATGTCGAGCGCGAGGTGGATATCCGCATGGAGCGGGAAAGGCTGGATGCGGGGTAGTTAGCTCTCGTCATGCCCGGGCTTGTCCCGGGCATCCACGTCCTTGTTGCTGCGACATAGGAAGACGTGGATGGCCGGGACAAGCCCGGGCATGACGAGAAGAGAGATTTACTGCGCCAGAAACTTCCCCGAGGCGATCTGCGGCAGGCCGGTGACGGGCCAGTTGTAGATATAGGTCCACGCCTCACCGGCCGCGCCGTCCTCCTGCGTCACGGACAGCATGCGGCGGAGATATTCGGTCGGCTCCGGAAAGCCCGGGCCGCAGGCCTCATACATGTCGAACTCGCCGAGCAAGGCATCGCGGTCGCGCAGGCGATACAATTCGCCGAACACGATGTCACCGGGGTCTTCGGAGAGCACGAGCCCCGGATAATGCTTGATGAGATAGAGCCGGCCGCGGCAGGTGGCGGTCCCGAGAAAATCCGCGCTGCGCGACAAGAGCTGCGCCATCGGATGGTCGAAGCCACGCATCAGCGTGCCGTAGACGAAGAGACGATCTGAGATCATGCGCGCAGTTATCCCGTCAATGCGCCCGGGATCAAGCCGGCACGACCTCTTCGCTGATGACGAAAAACTTCACCAGATCCATCCGGCCGAAGCTCGTGGTCAGCGCCACGTCAGCGGCGTCGCGGCCGGTGCCCATCAGGATGCGGCCGATCCGCGGGTGATTGTGGCGCGCGTCAAACGTGTACCACTGGCCGGACAGATAGGCCTGGAACCAACCCGAAAAGTCCATCGGTGCGGGGTCACGGGGCACGCCGATGTCACCGAGATAGCCGGTGCAGTAGCGGGCCGGGATATTCATGCAGCGGCAGAACGTCAGCGCCAGATGGGCAAAGTCGCGGCAGACACCGGCGCCCTGCTCGTAGACGTCGTGCGCGGATTTCATGTGGTGGGCGTGCTGGTAGCCGAAGCTGACATGGTGGTGCACGAAATCGACGATCGCCTGCACCCGCGCCCACCCCTGCGGTGAGTTGCCGAACAGCGACCAGGCGATGTCGGTCAGCTTGTCGGTCTCGCAATAGCGGCTCGGCATCAGATATTGCAGCACGTCGTCGGGCAATTGATCGATCGGCAATTGCTGCGCGGTCGGCACGACCGCATCCGGCAAACCGAAATCGCGCACCAGCGCGTCGCCCCGCAGCGTGACGCCACCGGCGGGCGCCACCAGGCGGCCGCAGACGTTGCCAAAGCTATCGCGGTAGAAGCCGATCGGCACGTCAGGCTCGGCCGTGATCCGCTCGGTGCCGACGATATCGGCAAAACGCGACGGATGGATCGAGAGCATGATCACCATCGGCGTCGGTTGGGCGGCCACATAGGAAATCTCGAAGCCGACCCTGATCTCCATGATCAGACTTCCTCCGCCTGCGGCGCCTGGTGTTGGTCTTCGCCCTCAGAGACGATGTCGATATGGACCTCCATGCCGGCGAAAGCATCGGGAGAGCCCAGATAGGTCCCGTGCAGCGGGATCGCCTGACGCGGATCGCGCGCCACCGCCACCCGAATGAGATCACGGGTGCCGACGATGCCGTTGGTCGGATCGAACTCGATCCACCCCGCGCTCGGCAGATAGACCTGCACCCATGCGTGCGTCGAGCCGCCGCCGACATAGCCATGCGCACGATCGCGGGGAATGAAGACATAGCCGGAGACGAAACGCGCAGCGATACCGAGCCGGCGCAGCGCCTCGATCATGAACAGCGCATAGTCGCGGCAGGTGCCGGAGCCGGTCTGCAACGTGTCAAGCGGATGCTGGGTGCCCTGCTCGTACCGCTTGCGATAGGCAAAAGCCTCGCGGATGCCATGCGTCATGCCACTCAGGATCTTGAAGGTCGGCGTCGGCCCTTCGGCGTCGAGAAATTTTCTCGCCCACGCCGACAACTCACCATTGGGATCGCCATATTGCGGCGTCACGTATTGCAACAGGTCGGGAAACTCCTCGTCGTCATAGAGGAACGGATAAAAATAGGCTGGATCGTCCGGCGTCAGCGCAAACTCGTCCGCCGGATTGTGCTCGACGGTGGCGGTCGCCGTGAACGACAACGTGTCGGCGCGCTCGTCGAAGGTCGCGATCGCCACGGTGTTGCCGAACACGTCGTGGATCCAGCGCAACTGCATCGGCTTCGGTTCGATTTCGAGGTGGCTTGCGCGGATCCGCAAATCATGGCCCGGCAGCGGGCGCAGCATGACGCGGTGCTCACCGAATGCGACCGGGCGGGCGTAGCGATAAACAGTCTTGTGGTTGATGGTCAGGAGCGGCATCGTCAGACAATCATCGATTCTGGTACGCCTAATCTAGACCGAATCCTGCTCATCGGGGTGCCGCTTCAATAGGCAACGCTTGAAGGAAAATGCTTTGGACGACGCCACCGATACAGCCTTGCTTCTCAGCGCTGAAGACGTTCCTCCGGTCCGCGAATTCAACGCCGAAGGACGGTCGCCGTTCCTACTGACCTGCGATCACTACGGAAGGCTCATTCCGCGCCTGCTCGGCGATCTCGGCCTGCCCGAGAGCGAACTGGTGCGGCACATCGCCTGGGACATCGGCATTGCCGGCGTCGCGGAGGCGCTCTCACAGCATCTCGACGCCCATCTGATCGTGCAGCGCTACTCGCGGCTCGTCATCGACTGCAACCGCCCGCCCCATGTCGCAAGCTCGATCCCGCGCATCAGCGAGGCCACGACGATCCCGGCCAATGAAGGCATTTCGCGCGAGGCGGCGCAGATGCGGCGCACGCAGATCTTCGATCCGTACCACCGGCGCATCGACGAGATCATCGATCAACGCGGCAGCGCCGGCATGCCGACGGTGCTGGTGTCGCTGCACAGTTTTACGCCGGTCTATGCCGGCATCACGCGGCCCTGGCATATCGGCACGCTCTATCACCGCGACACGCATCTGCCGCCGCTGCTCTTGAACCTGCTGCGCGCCGAGGGAGATCTCGTGGTCGGCGACAACGAGCCCTATGCGGTCAGCGACGAGACCGACTACACGATCCCCGTGCACGGCGAGGCGCGCGGGTTGATGAACACGGGAATCGAGATCCGTCAGGACCTGATCTCGGATCCCGCGGGCGAGAAGGCGTGGGCCGAGCGGCTGGCGCGATTCTTTGGTGAAATCGAGCCCATGCTGCGCGCGCAGCAATTGCTGTCCGCCTAGCCGTGGACAGCCACATAATACGCGACACCCCAAATAAACGTGACGGATGCCCAGAGTATCCAGATATGGCTAGCGCGAGGCTCCAACACGGCTTCCGACGGATTCAGCGGATTGACGTAAACTTTGACTTTGGCGCCGTTGGGATATTTTCGGGCGAAGCGCTCCATCAGGCCCCTCGATGTCGACGAGACCTTGCCGCCGAGGCTGACGTGCTCGCTGACATAATCGATGCCGTTGAAGCGATACGCGAAGGAAACCTTGGACTGGAACGTGAGCTGGCTGCTTTCGGCGGGTTCCGACGACGCGGACATGAATTGTTCAAGGCCCGACGACTTGATGGCGCCGGGCACGACCGGCCATTTCCTTGCTAGCGAAGCCTGGCGGTGCAGCGCCAGCCCGAACAGTGCAACCAGAAATCCGAACGCGCTCATGGCGACGACAAACGGCGACACTTTGGGATTCGCGAGATGCTTCGACACGAACTCGGTGATCTGATGCAGGCCGATCGCCGAACCGAACACGATCGCCAGCGCGATCGCCGTGCCGATGCCCAGGCAGCCCCACATGCCCTTGGGCAGGTCGCGCTCCAGCACCGCCTGGTCCGGATGCAGCGGATTGTAATAGACGGTGACGACGGTACCGACCGGATATTTCGCGATGGTCTCGGCGACCTCGAAATTTCCGCGATCCTCGCCGATGCTGACGCGGTTATTGCGCAGCTTGCGGCCCGCGACGGAATATTCGTAGACGATGTCGGCGAAGTTGCGTTCCTCGAAGCGATGCCGCTCTTCCCGGTCGCTGTCGATCACCTCGACCTTGCGAACCTCGGTCTTCGAAACCACCACCTTGCCCGTGACGGAAGGCCACTCGCGCGCGGCGCGCACCTGCAGCGACTTGTAGGCGGCGGCTACGAAGAGCAGCCCGAGCGGGGCGAGCAGCATCGCATAGACGGACCAAGGTAGGTCAGGCAGCACGGATTGTTCCCCGGAGGCGGCTAGCGGTTAGACGCGCCGCAGCCGCCCCGGGTTCAAGCATGCATGCGAATTTACTTCGCCCGCGTCAGCGCCAGCCAGATGCCGCCGCCGATCATGAAGCCGCCGGAGACGCGCGACAGCAACCTTGTGCGCTGCTTGGAGAAGAACAGCCGCGCCCGGCCGGCCAACAGCGCGTAGACCGAATCGGTCGAGGCCGCGATCACCATGAAGGTGACACCGAGCAGCGCCACCTGTGGAAGGTGGTCCTTCTCCATGTCCATGAACTGCGGAATGAACGCGCCAAAGAACACCAGCACTTTCGGGTTTGAGAGCAACACCAGAAAGCCCTGCAGAAAGAAGCCCCCGCGCGGCGGAGGCGGCGGTTCATCGGCGTTGAGACCTTCGACAGGCGAACGGATCAGCTTGATGCCGAGCCAGATCAGATAGGCCGCACCGGCAAAGCGCACCCAGTCGAACCAGTAGCCCATGGTCGCCATCAGCGAGGTCAGTCCAATCGCGACGATCCCGATCACGATGGCGAGGCCGGTCTGCGCGCCGGCGCAATTGATCAGCGCCGCGCGGGTGCCGTGCCGCAGGCCGTTCGCAATCAACAGCGTGACCACCGGACCCGGCAACAGCGCCAGCGCGATGCAGGCGGCGACAAAGGCGAGATAGGCTTGAAGGGACATGGGTAGAACTCCGGCGGGAGAAACGTCATGGCCGGGCTTGTCCCGGCCATTCACGTCTTATCGCAAAGCGCGCCCGATAAAAAGACGTGGACGGCCGGGACATCTAGCGCGAAGACGCGCTTCGCGCTTTTGCCCGGCCATGACTGAATTGTTTCACCGCCCTTCCATCGCGGCCGTCATCCAGCGCGTCATTTCGCTGCTCGCCAGAAACGCCAGCGCCGCGCGTCGCACCTCGGGCGCATCACCCTCGGCGTGCGCGACCGCGACAAGGAGATCGCAGCGGCGCGAGACTGCGACGCCGATCGCGGTGTGCCGCGAACCATCAGACATTTTGAGATCATAAACCCTGATCCGCCCGGTCATATCGGCGACACGGACCACATCGCCCGGCGCGAGCGGCGCAAAATGCGGACTCATCAGGTCGAGATCGGCGACGCGATCGACCTCGTCGTCGTCGGTGACGCCGCGGTCGCAATTGCAGAACCCCATCTTCGGCCGCACATAGATCGCGACATCCCCGCCGCACACAGCTCCCTCGCAGTGGAAGGCCTTGCCGGCAGGCCAGCCGTCCCGCGGGAAGGGCCAGGCGATTTCCCGCCAGTCGGCTTTCTGTTCCTCTCGGTGCGGCGCGACGTGTTGATAGGCCGCAGCGCCCGGCAGCGCACCGAGTGCCATGACGGCGAATGCAATGAGCGGCCAGCGCCGCATCGCCGGCGGTCTCACGGCAGACCGGCGACGGCGCGCGCCTGGCCGGTCAGTTCCAGAATGTGCAGGCCGGTATTGGCACGGTCGACGATGTAGATGTAGCCGCGCTCGTCGGTTTCGACATTGTTGGTCTGGATTGCGACCTTGCAGCGATCCTTGCCATCGATCTTGACGCAGCGCTTGTCGGTCGCCGCCGTGATCGCCGGAATGAAATAGCCGACCTCGGTGGGATGATAGGGATCGCGAATGTCGAGCGCGCGCACGCCCGCATTGAAGAAGGATATAAACGCCATCTTCTTGTAGAAGACCGGCGCCATGCTCTCGTTGGAGGAATGCGCACCGAACCGCCCTCCCCGTTCGCAGAACGCCCCGCTTGCTTCCGGCACCGTGTAACTCGATATCATCATCGGCCGGTTCTCGACGGTGACGTCGGCGAACCACACCATCTGCCGCGGCTCGTTGCATTCGTTCAGGATCGCTTCATCGACGATCATGACGATGTCGCGGGTCTTGCCATCCTTGTCTTTGGCAAATTCCGCAATCGGCATGCCCAGCATCGGAAACGTCGTATGGGCGCCGTTGAAGGCCGACATCGCCAGCCGCGCAATTTCCGGCGAACGCAGATTGTCGGCGGTCGGCTCCCTCGGGCCATTGAGCAGCTTCTCGCGATCGACGATCTGCAGGACCCCGCCCTTGTTGGTGCCGTAGCCGAAATAGATCCGATTGCCGGAAGGGCCCGTCGAGATCGGTCCATGCAGCTCCGTCGGCACTGCCCCCGTCGAACCGGGCTCCTGGCCGGGAAGGCCGAAATCGCGGATTTTTTGCGGGCGCGCGGGATCGGAGAGATCGTAGACCTGCGTCATGCGGCGCGTGCGCCAGTCGGGCGCGCCCGATACCAGGAAGGCAATGCCGGTGTCGCACTCCCACCAGTTCTTGTGCGTGTCCTTTAATCCCGCAATCCGCGTGACCAGCACGGGATTGGCGGGATCGGCGACGTTCCAGATCTCATGCGCCTCGCCGCCAAAGGTCCGCAGCATATAGACCGCGTTGCGATCGCCTTTCGGCAGCGCCTTGCCGTCGCAAATCCGCACCATCTGCGCGCCGCCGGCTTCATACTTGCCTTCCTGGCCCGGAAGATGGCGCAGATATTTGGGCTGCGCAGGATCGGTGACATCGACGATCGACGTGCCGTTCGGCTCAGTCTTGCCCGTTAGCGGATTGACCGGCGCCGGAATATCGTCGCTGCCGCCGTGATGGCCGATATAGGCGATCCAGCGGTCGCCCTGATGATGAATGGTCGGCTGATAGGCGCTGCGCGCCTGCAGGTCGCTGGTTCCGACCAGCTTCATGTTGAGGGCTTCAGGCGGTGCGCCGATCACTTGCGGCTGCGCGCAAGTGATGCCCGAGCTTGCAAGGAAAAGGATAGAGAATGAGGCTGCGAGTTTAAGGCGACTGCTCATGTTCCACCCCGACTGTTCAAGGCCAATCTGCGCTGGCTGAGCGCACGATAACACAGCGGCAGGCTGCGCCAAAACACACCTTGACATGCAACCATTTGGTTGCCTACTATCTCGCCCATGGATGAAGTCTTCAAAGCGCTTGCCGATGCGTCGCGGCGCTCTTTGTTGGACCGGCTTCACGTAAGAGGCGGACAGACGCTGAACGAACTTTGCGACGGCCTCGCCATGACGCGGCAGGCGGTCACAAAACACCTTGGGATTCTCGAAGCGGCCAACCTCGTCACTACGCTGAGGCATGGCCGCGAGAAGCTGCACTACATCAATCCGGTTCCGATCCATCAGATCGGCGAACGCTGGATCAAGAAATTCGAGCGCGGGAAACTTGGCGCCCTCAGCGAGTTGAAACGAAAGTTGGAGAAGCGTGATGAGTAAGCCGGAATTTGTCTACGTCACCTATATCGAGACCACGCCGGAGAAATTGTGGGAGGCACTGACGTCCAGCGAGTTCAGCAAACGCTATTGGTTCGGCACCGAGGTAAGGTCCAACTGGAAAGTGGGTTCGCCGTTTGCGCTGGTCACGGACGGCATGACCACCGACTCCGGCGAGATCCTCGTAGCCGACCCGGCGCGGCTTCTGTCCTACACCTTCAAGCACCAGCGCTTCGAGGAAATGCGCGACGAACCCGTGACGACGGTCGTATTCACTATCGAGCCCTATGAGAAGATCGTGAAGCTGACCGTGACGCACGAAGGTTTCGTGGAGGGCGGCAAGCTGCTCGGTGCCGTTTCCAAGGGATGGCCTGCCATCCTCTCCGGCCTCAAGAGCCTGCTCGAAACCGGCCACGTGGTCAGCATCCCACCTGAAGCGCTCGGCAAGACACGATGAAAATCTACCGAAGGATTCGCACCGACATGAACATCGAAAAATTCAAACCCGCGATCGTTTATGCGATCTACATCGCCTCGACACCTGAGAAGGTATGGGAGGCTCTGACCAGCGCCGAGTTCAGCCGACAATATTTTTCCGGCCATGCGGTCGAGGTCGATCAGAGGATCGGCGGCGCCTTCATCATGCGCACGCCGGACGGCGCCTTGCATATTTCGGGTGAGGTGATCGAGTGCGAACCGCCAAGGAAGCTCACCGTTACCTTCAACGTCAACTGGCCGGCACTGGTGGAAAAGCTCGGCCCGACGCTTGTCACCTACGAGATCGAGCAGGCGGGTGACGCGGTGAAGCTGACGATGCTGCAGTCGCACGACCGAGAGATCAGTGACGATATCCTTTCGGGTGGCCGCACCGGCTGGCCGGCGATCCTCTCCAGCCTGAAGAGCCTGCTGGAAACCGGCAACGCGCTGGCAATCGAGATGCAACCGCCGGAACGGATGCTGGCCGCGCTGAAGGAGATGGGGATCGGGACGCCGTAGCAATATGTTCCCGCGAACGCCGGAACCATGCGCCGTGATTTTGTTATGGAAAAGAAAGAACCGCTAGCCACGCGCAAGGCAATGGACGCCGGTGGCTATGGGCCCCACGTTGGAAGGCGGGGATTGCGCCAAGTCCGAAAGCGCCACCACGACAAGTCACACCCACGTAAATCGGTCCAGGCTTACCGGTTCCGGCGCGATTGACGCCACAGATCGGCCAACTGCTGGACTGAGACTGCCCCACTCTGCAACATTATGCTTGTGAGGCCGCCGCCATGCTTGTTCCGAAGACCGTCCGCTTCCTCTTGAAGTACGCGCCGAGCGATCCCTTGGGCTTTGCTGATATCGTGCGCCGCCGCGCGATGGAGCAGTTCAGGACGCCGCCCACGGGCCTCGCGACGAGGCGCTTCAACGGCGTGCATTACGAGATCGACATGTCATTGCATCGCATGATGAAGAAGTATCTTTTCCATACCCACGAAATGTTTCTTGAACGCATCTTCAAGCGCTGCCTCGCTGCCGGCGACACCTTCATCGATATCGGCGCCAACTGCGGCTACTGGTCGGCCTATTCCTTGTCGCTCGTGGGCAAGAGCGGAGAGGTGCACGCCTTCGAACCGGTGCCGCAATATTTTTCCTTTGTCCAACGGCTCGCCGAGCTCAATCCCGATTATCGAGTCATTGCCAACCAGGTTGCCTGCGGCGCGCGGCCGGGCGCCTTCACGATGGCCGTTGTCACGCCGCGCGCCGAAAATTTCGACAATTACGACACCAATATTGGGTCGAGTTCGCTTGCCGCCGGCTTTCTCGACCACGCCCGCGAACTCACGGAAAATATCACCGTTGAGGTTATCGCCTTCGATAACTACGCGTGTGAGCGGAAAATCGATCTCGATCGCGTCGGCCTGATCAAGATCGACGTCGAAGGTTTCGAGGCTGAGGTATTCGACGGCATGCAAGGCGTGCTGGCAAAAGGCGGCCGCAAAGTCCCGATCCTGTGCGAAGTCCTCACCGATCTGGATCGCCCTGAGCCGCTCGACGGCCGACGGATTATCGAACGCCTTGAAGATTTCGGTTACCGTTGCCTTGATGCCACGCATTTGCGACCGATCAATCGCGATGCGCTTGGTTTTGAGGAGAACATTCTCTGCCTCTGACACGCTCCGGATCGGCCTTGTCGGAAACCGATGTCATCGATTCCTCCGTTTGGTTTGCGGGTATTGAGGCAGCACGCGCGGGAGGAGTGTTGATCTTGGTCAAGGTCCAGCCTCTCGCCGTCGTCCCTGCGTTCGCAGGGACGACGGTGAGGGTTTGCGACGACGGCGGTAGCGCGCCCTACCCCAGCGCCCGCAACTCGCGTCGCAGCACCTTGCCCGTCGCCGTCATCGGCAGCGTGTCGGCGAACTGCACGAAGCGCGGGTATTCGTGGGCGGCGAGCTGCACCTTGACGAAATCCTGGATCTCGCGCGCCAGTTCATCGCTCGCCGCAAAGCCCGGGCGCAGCACGATCCAGGCCTTGATGGACTCGGTGCGGATCGGATCGGGGATGCCGACCACCGCCGACATCGCAACCGCCGGATGCTTCATCAGCGTGTGCTCGATCTCGGAGGGGCCGACGCGATAGCCGGCGGTGGTGATGACGTCGTCCTCGCGGCTGACGTACCAGAAATAGCCGTCCTGATCCTGCACGCCGAGATCGCCGGTCAAGAGAAACTCGCCGGCATATTTCTTCGCCGTCGCTTCCGGATTCTTCCAGTATTCGATCATGGTGCAGGGACACGGCTGGCGCACGCCGATGATGCCGCGCTCGCCGCGCGGCAGTTCCTCGCCTTTGTCGTTGACGATGCGGACGTCGAAGCCCGGCGTCGCCTTGCCCATCGATCCGGGCCGAAGCGGAAACAGGTTCGAATTGCTGCCGATCACGAGATTGCATTCGGTCTGGCCGAACACTTCGTGCGCATCGATGCCAAAGGTTTCGCGCACCCAGCCCAGCAGCTCGCCGCCGAGCGATTCACCGCCGGTGAAGATGCTGCGCAGCTTGACGCCGGGATTTTTCACGCCGGCCTGCCGCATCAGTTTCAGCGCGGTCGGCGGCAGGAACGTGTTGCGGATGGAAAGTTCCGCCATCATCGCCATCGCCGCCTGTGGTTCGAATTTGCGCGCGCGATGGCCGACCAGCGGAATGCCGTGATACCAGAACGCCAACAGGGCATTGATCAGCCCGCCGATCCAGGCCCAATCGGCCGGCGTCCACATCAGGTCGCCGGGGCGGGGCAGGAAATTGTGGCACATCTCGACATTCGGCAGATGGCCGAGCACGACGCGGTGGGCGTGCAGCGCGCCCTTTGGATTTCCCGTGGTGCCCGACGTGTAGATGATCAGTGCGGGGTCGTCGGCCGAGGTATCCACGGTCGCGAAATCCGCCGATGCCGCCTCAAGCTGCGGCCAGAACGGTTTTGTTCCGGCTGGCGCCTTCCCGCCGATCACATAAACGTTCTTCAGCGCGGGAAGACGGTCGCGGATTTTTGCAAGCTTCTCCCAGCCGCTCTCGTCGGTGACAACAGCCTTGGCCTCGGAATTCGACAGACGGAATTCCAGCGCATCCTCGCCGAACAGCGCAAACAGCGGGATCGAGACCATGCCGGAGCGGAACGCCGCGAGATGCGCGATCGGCAATTCAAGGGACTGCGAAAGAAACACCGCTACGCGGTCGCCGCGCGAAAGGCCGTCGGCTTTCAGGACGTTGGCAAAACGGCGCGAGGCTTCCGCGACCTCGTCGAACGAGGTGCGCGTGGTCGCGCCGGCTTCATCGACATAGATCAGCGCCAGCCGCCTGGTGCCGTCGGCGTGGCGGTCGCAGCACGCAGTCGCCATGTTGAAACGCCCGGGAATGCTCCAGCGGAAGTTGCGGTAGAGCTCGTCGTAGGTTGCGGCTTCGGTGAGCATGGCGTTTGTTGTTTCCGTTCCTCGTCATCGGGCCAATCACGTTCTTGCTTGCAGGCAAGTTTAAAGACGTGGATGCCCGGGACAAGCCCCGGGCTTGACGTAGAACGATGTTTCGGAGCGATGTTTTGTCACCCTGACTCAAGGCGCCCGCGCCTTCTCCATCGCCAGCTCAGCTTCGAGACTTGCGATGTCGCGATAGATAGAGGCAACGGCGAGCACACGGCCGCGGCTCTTGTACTGCAGCAGGCAATCCTTGCCGGCGATGTCGCCGTCGACGGCGATTTCGTCCCATTTCTCGGCGTGGCCGACATAATTGATCGGCACATCGTAGTGCTGGCTCCAGAAGAACGGCACCGCATGGAACGGCTCGCGCTGCCCCAGCATGTTTCGCGCGGCGGTCTGGCCCTGACGCTCGGCCACCACCCAATGTTCGACACGAATGGTCTCGAGGGAATGCGGATCGGGCCAGCGCGCGATGTCGCCCGCCGCGTAGATGCCGGGGACGCTGGTCTCGAGATACGCGTTGACGGTGACGCCGCGATCGATCGCCAGTCCTGCTCGCTCCGCCAATTCAAGGCGGGGGCGCACGCCGACGCCGACCACCACGATGTCGGCCTCGATGGCTGCGCCGCTCTTGAGCATCGCGCGCTTGCCGTCGATCGCGGTCACGGTGTCGCCGAGATGAAAGATAACGCCATGCTCTTCGTGCAGGGCACGGACGAAGTCGCCCAGCTCGGGTCCCAGCACGCGCTCCATCGGCCGTTGCTCCAGCCCGACGACGTGGACCTCGAGATTTCTGGCGCGCAACGACGCCGCGGCTTCGAGCCCGATAAAGCTCGCGCCGATCACGACCGCGCGCCGCGCGCCATCGGCCAACCCAATGATCGCACGGCTATCGGCCAGCGAGCGCAGCACGTGCACATGCGGCTGGTCCGCGCCCGGTATCGGCAGGCGCACCGGCTCCGCGCCGGTCGCCAGCAGCAAGCGGTCGTAGGGGATGGTCTCGCCGCCGGCCGTGACGACGTGGCGTGCGTCGGTATCGATGGACGTCACCTCGGTGCTGAGCCGCAGGTCGATCTTCGCATCGGTGTAGAAATCATCCGGCCGCAGCGGCACCCAGTCCTCCGGCGCGCTGCCGGCGAGATAGTCTTTTGACAGGTTCGGCCGGTCCAGGGGTGCTGCGGCCTCATTGCTCAGCATCACGAGGCTGCCGCGATAATCCTGCCGCCGCAGCATCTCGGCTGCGGCAAAGCCCGCCGCGCCGCCGCCGACAATCACGATCCTGCCGGGCGCATCGATGGCGCCCTTCACCCGCGGCTTGACTTGCGGCTGTTCACGCTTTTCCCGAACGAGGATGCGACCGTCTTGCTGCTCGACCTTCCAGACCGCAATCGGACTGAGCGCGGGCGCGCGGATGGCTTCGCCGGTGCGCAGATCGAAACAGGCGTGGTGCCAGGGACAACGGACGCCCTCGCCGGTGATGAGGCCGTCGGCGAGCGGCCCGTGATAATGGCTGCAATGGGCGCCGATCGCAAAGATCTCCGAGCCCGATCGCACCAGCAACACTTCGTCATCGCCGACATGGCCAAGCAACATCTCGCCGGCGAATTCGGACGGGGCTATGCCTTTTGAAAGATCGGGACCGGCGGGCGGCGCTTGCTGATCGGTCATTTCTTCCTCCGCTGCATCTTCCTCCGCTGCGTTGCGCTACGTCGCCATTCCCGAGAGTTCCTGACGGGTCACCGCGTTGTCGCGAAAGCGCCCGGCATGGGGCTCGCGGGGTCGGTGTTCGGCTTGTGCACGCCGCGCGTCGTCATGCAGTGATGCGACGCCTTGATTAATTACGCCGACGCCCTGCGGTTCCAGGACATCGTTGATGGTGCGTGAGGAGAGGTCAGCTTACCAGCCCTATGCAGGCATGGTATCAAGACCTGCTGGAGGACCGCCTGAACGCGTTGCGGTCATTCGCTGGACGCCGTGTTTCGCACAACGGCTGATCGGTCGAATCCTCTCATTGCGCTCAAGCGGTCGACGGGAAGCGTGGACCGACGGGAGCACAATCATGAAGACCATGCTGCTGCTGGTGCTTTTCATCGTTGCCGCCGCGCGGGACGCGACCGCCCAGGACGCACAATGCGTCCACGAACGCGCCGCCATGGTCGAGACCATCAAGGCCTACGGCCGGTCCCATGCCGACGTTTTGGGACAACAGGCTTTTTCGGACCGGGTCCTTGAGGCCATGGGGCAAACGAAACGCCATCTGTTCATTTCCGAGCGATCTTGCTCGATCGCATACGCGGACAGGCCTCTACCGATCGGCCTCGGCCAGACGATGTCGCAGCCGTTCATCGTAGCCTTGATGACCCAGTTGGCCGAGGTCGCGCCCGATCATGTTGTGCTCGAAGTCGGTACGGGTTCGGGCTACCAGGCCGCCATCCTCGCGCACCTGGCGCGAAAGGTCTGCACCATCGAGATTGTCCCGCAATTGGCTGAGACCGCCGCCAAAGCACTCAGAGACCTCGCGTATGACAACGTGAGCGTCAGGCTTGGCGACGGCTATGCTGGCTGGCCCGAATGCGGTCCTTTTGACGCCATCGTGGTGACCGCCGCACTCGGGCAGGTACCGCCGCCGCTGATCGAGCAGCTTAAAGTGGGTGGTCGGCTCGTGATGCCGGTGGGAGCCGAGTACGGCACTCAGCACCTCACCGTCGTCGAAAAAACTGCCCCTGACAAGACGACGACCCGCGCGGTGGTCCCCGTGCGCTTCGTGCCCTTTACGCGTTCACAAAGCCGATAACGATCCGGTTCTTCGCGGAACAGGCCAGACTTGTCGCCCATGGAACCCCCGGTGTTCGCGCCCGTTGAACTTCCAAATCAAGCCAGGGAGGACCCCACATGATGAAGATCGCTCTTGCCGTGGCGGCAGCCGCAGCCGTGCTGACGACTGCCCCGCTCGTTACTCCGGCCAAGGCCCAAGACGTCAAGCAACAAGACGTCAAGCAAGGCGTCAAGATGGCCCAAGTCGATGTTCAGGTCGGGCGGGACCGCGACGACCGCTATTACAGGGACCGTCGCCGCTATGACTCAGACACTACAGTTGGCGTCGGCCCAGGTGGTATCAGCGTCGGCCCGCGACAACGCTGCCGCATGGAGACTACCACGATTGAACGGGACGACGGCCGCAGGATCACGCGCAGGCAGCGCGTCTGCGACTAAAACTGCGAGCAACAAAGAGATAGCTGTTCACGGGCGTCCATAACCCGGAAATCGCTACTGATCCGGCGCGGTCTTCAGCGTCCGCGGACAAGCCTTGTCCGCGGACGCACTGAATTCGCAACCTGAACGGGGCCCAGGGTAATATCTGAGGACTCGTGCTGAAAAGAACTCATCCCGTCAGCGCCGCCTTCACCAAGCCGCTCGCCTTGCCGAAATCCATCTGCCCGGCGAACTTTGCGCGCAGCACGCCGATCACCTTGCCCATGTCCTTCATGCCGGCGGCGCCGGTCTCGGCGATCGCGGCTGATATCGCGGCCTTCATCTCATCCTCCGACATCTGCTTCGGCAGGTAGGCGGAAATGATGGCGATCTCCTCGCGCTCCTGCGCGGCGAGTTCGGCGCGGCCGCCCTTGTCGTACAGCTCGACCGATTCCTGGCGCTGCTTGATCATCTTCTGCAGGAGGCCGAGCAGGTCCGCGTCCGAGAGCGGCGGCTTGCCCTGCCCGCGCGCATCGATATCGGCGTTCTTGATGGTCGAATTCACCATGCGCAGCGTGGAGAGCTTTCGCTCCTCCTTCGCCCTCATGGCGTCCTTGACCGCATTGTTAATGTCGTCGCGCAGCATGGGTTAGCCTCACTGGGAATGGCGCCGCCGGAAAGGCCCTTGGTCTATATGAAGATTCCGCGTCCACCTAGGGGCTGATCCGCAAGGGCCGGCTAATGTCGCCGGGAACGGGCGAGATCAGCGCCGAACTATCCGTTCGCGGGGTCCGGATAGGGACTGATTTGGCGAAAAAACGGGAAAAGCGCCAGCCAAACCGCGGAACCGGCGGTCAACTATGCGGCAAACGCATGTGAATAGCCGGTTTTCTTCGGCTTTTCCTGGCCTTCCGGCTTTGACGCGCGGGGGCGCTTGCGACTATGAAGTGCGCTCATGACAACATCTGAAAACGCCTCAGCCTGGCCGGACCACAAACCGACCGCGCTCCTCGTGCTTGCCGATGGTACCGTGCTGGAGGGTTTTGGCCTCGGCGCGGAAGGCCACGCCGTCGGCGAGGTCTGCTTCAACACCGCGATGACCGGCTATGAGGAGATCCTCACCGACCCCTCCTATGCCGGGCAGATCATCACCTTCACCTTCCCGCATATCGGCAATGTCGGCACCAACGAGGAAGACATCGAGACCGTGAACATGGCGGCGACGCCCGGCGCGCGCGGCGTGATCCTGCGCACCGCGATCACCGATCCCTCGAACTACCGCGCGACCAAACATCTCGATCAGTGGCTGCGCGCCCGCGGCATCATCGGCCTCTCCGGCATCGACACCCGCGCGCTCACCGCGCTGATCCGCAGCAAGGGCATGCCGAATGCGGTGATCGCCCACGCCAAAAATGGCGAGTTCGATCTGCACGGTATGAAGGAAGAGGCCCGCGAATGGCCCGGCCTCGAAGGCATGGATTTGGTGCCGATGGTGACCTCCGGCCAGCGTTTCACCTGGGACGAGACGCCATGGGTCTGGGAAAAGGGTTTTGGCCGGCAGAACGGGCCGGAGTTCAACGTGGTCGCGATCGACTACGGCATCAAGCGCAACATTCTGCGGCTACTCGCCGGTGAAGGCTGCAAGGTCACGGTGGTGCCGGCGACGACATCGGCCGAAGACATTCTGGCGATGAAGCCGGACGGCGTTTTTCTGAGCAACGGCCCGGGCGATCCGGCCGCGACCGGCAAATACGCGGTGCCTGTCATCCAGCAGGTGATCTCCTCGGGCACGCCGACCTTCGGCATCTGCCTCGGCCACCAGATGCTGGGCCTCGCCGTCGGCGCCAAAACGAAAAAGATGCACCAGGGCCATCACGGCGCCAATCATCCGGTGAAGGACGAGACCACCGGCAAGGTGGAGATCACCTCCATGAACCACGGCTTTGCCGTGGACCAGGACACGCTGCCGGAGGGCGCGACACAGACCCACATCTCGCTGTTCGACGGCTCCAATTGCGGCATCGAACTGAAGGGCAAGCCGGTGTTCTCGGTGCAGTACCATCCCGAGGCCTCGCCGGGCCCGCGCGACTCGCACTATCTGTTCAAGCGATTTGCGGACCTGATGCGGGCGAACAAGCGCGCGTAGGGCCAGCCTCGTGCCTGGTTTTCGAGATTCCGAAGGGAACGTGAGCGGCAGACAACGGTTTGAAGTTGTAGAACGTGGAATCGTAGGGTGGGCAAAGCGCAGCGTGCCCACCATTTTGTACGCGTTAAAGCAATGGTGGGCACGTCGCTAACGCTCCTTTGCCCACCCTACGATTCCTGCGACTCGTGGAGACCCCCATGTCCGTCGCCAGCGCCGATATCGAGCCGCTCACTTTCATCTTCGAGGATGACGGCCTCGTGCCCAACAATCCCCTGCCGTTCCTGGTCTACAAGGGCGCGGTCGACGTCGCCAACGATCACCCGGAAAAGACCATCGAGGGACTGTTCGGCGCCAATGGCTGGGGCGCGATGTGGCGCAACGGCGTCTATGATTATCTGCACTATCACTCGACCGTGCATGAAGCATTAGGCGTTGCCCGAGGAAGTGCGCGGGTGCAGTTCGGCGGTGACCATGGCAAGCCACTCGATATCTCAGCCGGCGACGTTGCCATCCTGCCCGCGGGCACCGGACATCAATTGATCTCGGCAAGCCAAGACTTTTGCGTGATCGGCGCCTATCCGCCCGGACCACCGATGCAGATCACGCGGCCGACGCCGGAGAACCATGCCAAGGCGCTGAAGACCATCCCGGAAGTAAAGCTGCCGAAGACCGATCCGGTGCGGGGAGAAGATGGCCCGCTGGTCCGGCTATGGAAGGGCAGCGCGGCTTAGACGACTGCGAGCGTCATTTGGGCGGCCGCAATTCGCCTTCGGTCCAGCCCACGGCGTTGGATTCCAGCGGATCGTACACCACCGTCCTGGTTTCGATGTGGCCGCATTTTGAGCATTCGAACCTGCGTCGTTCCAAACCTTCCGGCCCATCCGAAACGGCTGTCGTGATCATCCGCGCCTCGCAATCGGGGCAACGCGGCCGCATCGGCAGAAGCTCTGGAGGGGGTCTTTCCGGGGCTAGCATGACACTCACCCAGCGTTGAGTTGGAACCTATCGGCGCTTGCAATTCACCCGCCGACAACCTTCACAAGGCGCAATTTAACCCGTGAAAACGGCCTTCGATCCGTCCAGTACCCGACACTTGGCATAATTGTGATAAATATATCAGTCGAACTGTCCGATACCCGACTATCCACCCAGAATTAATTAGCTATTGCCGTTAGTCGCGCCCATTGTGGGTCTATCGCCGAATTCGTACCAGGGCATCGGTGACAGAGAGAGTTGAAGCTCCCGCCTATGTTGCGCAGGAGCTCCCGTGGCCGCTGAAAATCACCTTCTGAGGTTGCTGGATGCTTCAGCGCTGGCCCTGCTGAAGCCTCACATGCGGACGATAACGGTCGACCATGGCGAGCTGCTCCACAGCTCGTCGTTGGATATCGAGTTTGCCTATTTCCCGCGGTCCTGCATCATTTCCGTTCTCGCAACCACCGAGCAGGGCGCGACCGCCGAGACCTCCATCGTCGGGCGCGAGGGCATGATCGGCTCCTCTTCCATCCACGGCATCACGACCTCGTTCGCGGATTCGATCGTCCAGGTCGCCGGCGAAGCCGTGAAAATCCCCGCTGCGGAAGTTCACCGTGTCGGACGTGCGAGCGACAGCTTTCGAAAGATCGTTGCACTGTTCGATCTCTCCTTGCTCGCGCAGTCGCAGCAATCGACCGCGTGCCAGGCGCTGCACCAGGTGGAAAACCGGGCCGCGCGCTGGCTCCTGCAGTGCCGGAGACGGTTGGGCAGCAACGATATCCGCCTGACCCAGGAGTTTTTCGGGCAAATGCTCGGGGTTCAGCGCACCACCATCAATCTGGTCGAGCGCACCCTGCAGAATGCCGGTCTCATCCAGATCGGCCGCGGCCGCATCTCGATCCTCGACGCCGAGGGACTGCACGCCGTCTCATGCGACTGTTACGAGCGCATCGAGAAGCGGTACGAGGAATTGCTGGGCCCGCTCGAGTAAATTTCTTCCTGCTTCAGAAACGAATTGACCAGGGCCGCGCTGCGACGTCAGGGCGTGCCGGGATCATCGATAGCGACCTGCCCGAGGGCAGACGCTCCCTGCCCAAGGCCTGCTCCGCCGCGGAGATCACCGCGACACTTCATGAGTTGATCCAAATTGATTTAATTGTTTCAAGGCTAGATCAGCCAGCAACGCTGCCGTCACCCCTGGCTGGCGATCGGCAAGTTAGAGTTAACTGAAACATCGCCTGCCGGCTCGCCGGAAGACAGCCGCATCGCGGCGACCCGCGCGACGAAAAGCCCGATGACGAGATTTGTTCGTTCGATCTCCAGCTTGTCGCGGATCGGCCCGGTCGGCTCGGTCGCGCACATGGTCTTGATGCAATCGAGGGTGCGGGCCAATGAATCGACCACCGCCAATATCGGCTCCATGGGCGGCGGCGCTGTCGGTCTCGACACGGCTTCAGCGCCACCAGGGAATTCAATCACTTTCTGCATCGTTCGATTCCAAACCAGAACAGCCAA
The DNA here is from genome assembly GCF_036924645.1 of Bradyrhizobium sp. AZCC 2176. Taxonomy (NCBI): domain Bacteria; kingdom Pseudomonadati; phylum Pseudomonadota; class Alphaproteobacteria; order Hyphomicrobiales; family Nitrobacteraceae; genus Bradyrhizobium; species Bradyrhizobium sp. AZCC 2176. The sequence continues at coordinate 1,297,918 of NZ_JAZHRX010000001.1, forward strand.
TATAACGCACGGCCCGGCTGCGTCCGCATCATCCTGCACGGGCTCATCGGGCGGCTTTCATCATAACGGCGCCTCGCACAGGCTCGCTTAAATTGATTATCGGAATCTTGCAGCACAATCTAAAGACGCGCGTTTTTTTCGCGCATGTTTGCGGCAACCGCGGAAATCCCAGGGTGGATTAGCGCAAGCGTAATCCACCAGTTGCGAGAAATGGCGGGTTACGCTTTCGCTAACCCGCCTTACGCAAACAATGTCGCCCGCTCACGCCGCGTTGGCGCCTTCCTGGCGGCTGGCCTCGAACAGGAACCAGGTACGGCGCTCGGTCTCGTCGATGAACAATTCGAGCAGTTGAGCGGTGCCCGTGTCCTCATTGTCATCGGCCAACTTGTGCGCCTTGCGCATCGCCGCCGCCATGTGCTTGTTGTCTTCCATCAGTTCGCGCAGCATTTCGCGCGGCGGCACATAGGCCTCGTTGTTGTCCTGGATGGTCTGCAGCTTGGCGATCTGCCCGATCGAACGCAGCGTGATGCCGCCGAGCTTGCGCACCCGTTCGGCGAGTTGGTCGGTGGTGGCAAAGATCGCTTCCGATTGCTCATCCAGCATCAGATGATAGTCGCGGAAATGCCGGCCGCTGACATGCCAGTGGAAGTTCTTGGTCTTCAGGTAAAGCGCGAAGGCGTCCGCCAGCAGCGTGTTGAGGGATGTCGAAATCTTCTCGACGGCGGCCGCCGGCAGGTCGGTCGGCGTGTCGAGATCGGGGGATACCTTGCCGGATTTGTTGTTGGTTTTGCTCACGTTGCACCTTCCTGTTAGGAACTCTGGCGACGGTGGACATTGGCCGCCGGACGACCTAACGCATCACCTTCAGGCTGGTTCCAGTGCCGGAACCCGCTGATTTTTGCCGGACGCGCAAGCATGGATGAATGGATCGACTATTACGATTCAACGCATACGATTTATGCGAGCAAGCTGCATCGCGACCTGCATTTCCAGATCATCGCGCGCGACATCATCGGTTACATCTCCTCGCCCGACTCTGTCGTGCTGGACTATGCCTGCGGCGAGGCGCTGTCGGCCGCGAGGGTAGCGGACGCCTGTGCCCAGCTCTATCTGGCCGAACCCGCCCCCGGCGTCCGCGGTCGGCTGATTGCGCGCTTTGCACCGAACACCAAGATCCGCGTCCGCTCGCTTGAGGATCTCACGCGCATGGCGGAAAGCTCGATCGATCTCGTCGTCATGAATTCGGTCGCGCAATACATGACGCCGCACGAACTGGATTCGGCGCTGGCCGTCACCCGCCGGCTGCTGAAGCCCAATGGCCGCCTGGTGCTGGGCGACATCCTGCGGCCCGAAGTCGGCATGGCCAGAGACGTGCTGGCGCTGTTGAAATTCGCAACCACCCACGGTTTCCTGAAAGACGCCCTGTATGGCCTCGCGAGCACGGCGCTGTCGGACTACCGGCAACTGCGCACCCGCGTCGGGCTGCAGCGCTACGGCGAGGACGAGATGATCGAAAAACTCGCCGCCGCCGGCTTTACCGCCTCACGCGCGCATCTCAACATTGGCCACAACCCGTGGCGGATGACGTTCGTGGCGCGGCACGCGCTCCAGCGCATCTGAGTTCCAAGCGCGCGCTAAGGTTGTTAACCCTAAGGCGCGGTAAGGGGTGGTTCACCGCGCCGTGATGAGCAATGATCGCCGCGGCCCGGTGGCGGAAGCGATAACGCGGGAGCAGTGCAATGCTCCTTATCCTGGTTCAAATCCAGGCCGGGCCTCCAGCCTTCGCTGCTGACGCAGCTTCGGCTCGGCAAGCCAGTCCCGAAGAAGGCCTGGCACGCGGTAGCTCACCGAGCGAAGGCGGGTGCTCGTAGAGCGAGGGCGGACCGAGCGCCAAATCCCTGAATTTCCCCGTTGATGGCCCGTTTTTGGGGGTTTCGCGGGTGCGGAATCTGGTCTAAAGACCACCCGCGCGCGAGGGTGACCCGCGCTCTTGGCTTAGGGGACGCGCGGCTGCGCGCCCTTTTTTTGTGCCCAAAATCCAGTCTGAGAGCTGATGCCCAAAAGAACAGATATCTCCACCATCCTGATCATCGGCGCCGGTCCCATCGTGATCGGCCAGGCCTGCGAATTCGACTATTCCGGCACCCAGGCGGTGAAGACACTGAAGGAAGAGGGCTACCGCATCGTCCTCGTCAATTCCAATCCGGCCACCATCATGACCGACCCGGAATTGGCGGACGCGACCTATATCGAGCCGATCACCCCGGAAATCGTCGCAAAAATCATCGAGAACGAACGCTACGTCATCCCGGGCGGCTTCGCGCTGCTGCCGACCATGGGCGGCCAGACCGCGCTGAACTGCGCGCTGTCGCTGCGCCGGCAGGGCACGCTGGACAAATTCGACGTCGAGATGATCGGCGCCACCGCCGACGCCATCGATAAGGCCGAGGATCGCCAGCTCTTCCGCAACGCGATGGAGAAGATCGGCCTGCAGACGCCGAAATCGCGGCTCGCCAATGCCTCGGCGCTGAAGAAGTCCTACCGCGACCAGCACCACGCCGAACGCGAGAAGCTGTCGGGCGAGGCGCTGGAAGAGTGCGAGCGGCAATGGACGCTCGGCGAAAACGAGCGCCGCAAGCGCTACCAGGAGCACGCGCTCGGCGAGGCGCTGATGGCGCTGTCCGAAATCGGGCTGCCCGCGATCATCCGCCCCTCCTTCACCATGGGCGGCACCGGCGGCGGCATCGCCTACAACAAGGAAGAGTTCCTCGACATCATCGAACGCGGCCTCGACGCCTCCCCGACCAACGAAGTGCTGATCGAGGAATCCGTGCTCGGCTGGAAAGAGTTCGAGATGGAGGTGGTGCGCGACAAGAAGGACAATTGCATCATCGTCTGCTCGATCGAGAACCTCGATCCGATGGGCGTGCACACCGGCGATTCCATCACGGTGGCGCCGGCGCTGACGCTGACCGACAAGGAATACCAGATCATGCGCGACGCCTCGCTGGCGGTGCTGCGCGAGATCGGCGTGGAGACCGGCGGATCCAACGTGCAGTTCGGCGTCAACCCCGACGACGGCCGCATGGTGGTGATCGAGATGAACCCGCGCGTGTCGCGCTCCTCGGCGCTCGCCTCAAAAGCCACCGGCTTTCCGATCGCCAAGGTCGCCGCCAAGCTCGCAGTCGGCTACACGCTCGATGAAATCGCCAACGATATCACCGGCGGCGCGACGCCGGCCTCGTTCGAGCCGACAATCGATTACGTGGTGACCAAGGTTCCGCGCTTTGCGTTCGAGAAATTCCCCGGCGCCTCCACCACGCTGACGACCTCGATGAAGTCGGTCGGCGAAGTGATGGCGATCGGCCGCACCTTCCAGGAGAGCCTGCAGAAGGCGCTCCGCGGACTCGAGACCGGACTGACCGGGCTCGACGAGATCGAGATCGAGGGGCTCGGGCGCGGCGACGACAAGAACGCGATCCGCGCCGCGCTCGGCACGCCGACGCCGAACCGCATCCTGCAGGTGGCGCAGGCGATGCGGCTCGGCTGGTCCAATGAAGAGATCTTCAATTCCTGCAAGATCGATCCCTGGTTCCTCAGCGAGATGCGCGGCATCGTCGACATGGAAGCCAAGATCAAGGCGAACGGCCTGCCGCCGAACGGCTACGGCATGCGCATGCTGAAGGCGATGGGTTTTTCGGACGCACGGCTCGCCGTGCTGTCCGAATCCACCGAGGCCGAGATCACCGCAAAGCGTCACGCGCTCGGCATTCGCCCCGTCTTCAAGCGCATCGACACCTGCGCCGCCGAATTCGCCTCGCCCACCGCCTACATGTATTCGACCTATGAGGCGCCGTTCGCAGGCAAGCTCGCCGATGAAAGCGCGCCGTCGGACAAGAAGAAGGTCGTTATCCTCGGCGGCGGCCCGAACCGGATCGGCCAGGGCATCGAATTCGACTATTGCTGCTGCCACGCCTGCTTCGCGCTCGCCGACGCCGGCTACGAGACCATCATGGTCAACTGCAATCCGGAGACGGTGTCGACCGACTACGACACCGCCCACCGGCTCTATTTCGAGCCGCTCACCGCCGAGGACGTGCTGGAAATCATCGCCACCGAACGGCAGAACGGCACGCTGCACGGCGTGATCGTGCAGTTCGGCGGCCAGACCCCGCTCAAGCTGGCACGCGCGCTGGAAGCCGCCGACGTGCCGATCCTCGGCACCTCGCCCGACGCCATCGACCTCGCCGAGGACCGCGACCGCTTCAAGCGCGTGCTCGACAAGCTTCGTCTCAAGCAGCCCAAGAACGGCATCGCCTATTCGGTCGAGCAGGCGCGGCTGGTGGCCGCCGATCTCGGCCTGCCGCTGGTGGTGCGCCCCTCCTACGTGCTGGGCGGCCGCGCGATGCAGATCATCCGCGAGGAAACCCAGCTCAGCGATTACCTGCTCGGCACCTTGCCGGAGCTGGTGCCGGGTGACGTCAAGGCGCGCTATCCCAACGACAAGACAGGCCAGATCAATACCGTGCTCGGCACCAATCCGCTGCTGTTCGACCGCTATCTGTCCGACGCCACCGAGATCGACGTCGACTGCCTGTGCGACGGCCAGGACACTTTCATCGTCGGCATCATGGAGCATATCGAGGAAGCCGGCATTCACTCCGGCGATTCCGCCTGCTCGCTGCCGCCGCATTCGCTGGATGGTAGGATGATCGAGGAGCTCGAGCGGCAGACCCGCGAGCTGGCGCTTGGCCTCGACGTCGTCGGCCTGATGAACGTGCAATATGCCATCAAGGACGGCGAGATCTACGTGCTCGAGGTCAATCCACGGGCGTCGCGCACCGTGCCGTTCGTCGCCAAGGTGGTCGGCACGCCGGTGGCGAAGATCGCCGCACGGATCATGGCCGGCGAGAAGCTTGCCGATTTCAAGCTGAAGAAGAAGCAACTCGGCCATGTCGGCGTGAAAGAGTCCGTCTTCCCCTTCGCACGCTTCCCCGGCGTCGATACCGTGCTCGGTCCGGAGATGCGCTCGACCGGCGAGGTGATGGGCATCGACCGTTCCTTCGAGGTGGCGTTCGCAAAAAGCCAGCTCGGCGGCGGCACCCGCGTGCCGCGCAAGGGCACGGTGTTCGTCTCGGTGCGCGAGACCGACAAGAACCGCATCGCGGAAGCCGTGCGCCTGTTGCACTCGCTTGGCTTCAAGGTGATGGGGACATCAGGCACCCAGCGCTTCCTCACCGACAACGGCATTCCGACCGAGAAGGTCAACAAGGTGCTGGAGGGACGGCCGCATATCGTCGACGCCATCACCAATGGCGATATTCACCTCGTGTTCAACACCACCGAGGGGCCGCAGGCGCTGGCCGACAGCCGTTCGTTACGGCGGGCTGCCCTCTTGCATAAAGTGCCGTATTACACCACTCTTTCAGGTGCCGTGGCGGCCGCGCAGGGCATCCGCGCCTATCTGGGCGGGGACCTTGAGGTCCGCACGCTGCAGAGCTACTTTTCCGAAAACTGATCGTTAGTTGGGCAGGAGCCCGCTAAACGATTGGCAATAAAGCCGGATGGCTGGAACTCACCGCTCGTCGGACGTTGAATCGGCCCCTAAAGGGGCCGAAATTACGAAGTTAATAGGCTGGTGGGCTCGCGTTGGGGGCCATGAAAGCCCGAATCGAAATCTAAAAAGTGCCTCGTGCGCGCAATGCCCCGGGCGGCTCGCACGACTGAAGGACGGAAGAGAATGATGATGGAAAAGGTTCCGATGACCGCGAGCGGCTATGCCGCGCTGGAAGTCGAGTTGAAGCAGCGCCAGTCGGTGGAGCGTCCGCGCATCATCGAGCATATCGCCGAGGCGCGCTCGCATGGGGACCTTTCCGAGAACGCGGAATATCACGCCGCCAAGGAAGAGCAGTCGCACAATGAAGGCCGCATCGCCGAGCTCGAAGACAAGCTCGCGCGCGCCGACATTATCGACATCTCTAAGCTCTCCGGCGACACCGTCAAGTTCGGCGCCACCGTCACGCTGGTCGACGAAGACACCGAGAAGAAAGCAGTTTGGCAGATCGTGGGCGAGCCGGAAGCCGACGCCAAGAAAGGCCGCATCTCCATCACCTCGCCGCTGGCCCGCGCCCTGATCGGCAAGAAAAAGGGCTCGACCGTGGAAGTCGTGGCGCCGGGCGGTGCCAAGGCCTACGAGATCACCAAGGTCGAGTGGCGCTAGTCACCTGCAAGTTACTGTTGCGACAAAGCCGCGTTTCGACGCGGCTTTTTTGTTGGCTGCGTACTGACAGGATTGTGAGTGGCGAAGCAGCGGGATTACAGCGTACTGATTTCGACAATGGTTATATATTATAATCAATCGGAAAAGGTCGCTGCGCGGGATTAAGCCGAAGCTGTCCTGCTGCGCTGCAATCGCAGCAGGACCGTCAGCCGGTGACACGCAACGGGAATGATTCAATTTCGGGGGTGTTGTGTCGGCATCACACGCAATCGGCCAACACCGTGTAATGTTATGACGCTAAGTTCTAGCGTGCCAAACAAGGGGGACGATGACATGGACCAAATCGACAGGATGCTCGCGAAATGGCAGCCGACGGCACTGAGCCTGTTTCGCTTCATGACCGGGCTGCTGCTGTTTCAGTACGGCGTCGCGAAGATTCTCGGTTTTCCGGCCGTACCTATGTTCGCCAAGATACCTCCGTTGATCGTCGTGGCGGGCACGCTCGAGCTCGTGCTAGGCGCGCTCTTGATGATCGGGCTGTTCACGCGCATCAGCGCCTTCATCCTGTCCGGTGAAATGGCATTCGCCTATTTCCTCGGACATATGTTCAGGGATGCCGCCAAGCCCGTGTTCCTGCCGTTGCTCAACAACGGCACCCTTGCGATCCTGTTCTGCTTCGCCTGTCTCTATCTGGCGACCGCGGGCGGCGGGCCGTACAGCGTCGACGAGATGCGGAAGAAGTAAGCTGAGACTTGTAGGGTGGGCAAAGGCGCGCCCTCGCGCCGTGCCCACCACTCCGGGTCACGAAAGAACTGGTGGGCACGCTTCACTTTGCCCACCCTGCGAAGCTACGCTCGCAATGACGCGGGTGAATAAACTCACCCCGCCACCTTTACATCGAGCGGCACGGCCGCCTCGTATTTCGAATTGTGCAGCACCAGCGACGTCCGGACGTTGCGGACGTGGGGCGCTGCGGTCAGGTGGGTGACGAAATCCTGGAACGTCGCCATGTCGGGCGCGACGCATTTCAAAATGAAATCCACCTCGCCCGACAGCATCCAGCATTCCCGCACCAGGGGCTCGGCGCGAACGAAATCCTCGAACGCGCGCAAATCCGCATCCGCCTGGCTGGACAAATGCACGGAGGCGAACACAGTGACGTCGAAGCCGAGTCGGCGCGGATCCAAGAGACCGCGGTAACCTTGGATATAGCCCTCCTCCTCCAGTGTGCGGACCCGGCGCAGGCAGGGCGGTGGCGAAATCCCGACGCGTTTGGCCAGTTCGACGTTGGTGATTCGGCCGTCGGCCTGGATCTCGGCCAGGATTCTGAGATCGATTTCGTCAAGATTCTTCGACACGCGCGTCGGGTTCCCTAATTCTGGCTGCGTTAAGTGGGTCTTGCTGGCAACTCTCTTAGCGCACGCCGGGCGACTTGCGCAATTTTATTGCGCGTGCGGCGCCACATTTCGCGATCGTGACTTCAGTTCCGGGGAAAATTCGCTGGGATGAATTGCAATTCTTGCATAGCTACCCAGATATCTTAGACTTGGATTTGACACTTTCAGCGCCCCCGCGACCTCCTCCGGGCGCTTTCTGCACAGTCATAAACAAACCCCCGAATAAGAGAGGGATCCGCCGATGCCCGCGCCTATCCATGCCAAGGTCGTCATTATCGGTTCCGGCCCCGCCGGTTACGCCGCGGCGATCTACGCGGCGCGCGCGATGCTGGAGCCGGTGCTGATCCAAGGCATCCAGCCCGGCGGACAACTCACCATCACCACCGACGTGGAAAACTATCCGGGCTTCGCCGACGTCATCCAGGGCCCCTGGCTGATGGAGCAGATGGAGAAGCAGGCGGCGCATGTCGGCACCAAGATCGTCACCGATCTCGTCAACAAGCTCGAACTGGCGCAGCGGCCGTTTCGGCTGACCTGCGACAGCGGCGACGTCTATCTGGCGGAAACCGTAATCCTCGCCACCGGCGCGCAGGCGCGCTGGCTCGGCATTGCCTCGGAAGAAAAATTCAAGGGCTTTGGCGTTTCTGCCTGCGCGACCTGCGACGGCTTCTTCTACCGCGGCAAGGAAGTGATCGTGGTCGGCGGCGGCAATACCGCGGTCGAGGAAGCGCTGTTCCTGACCAACTTTGCATCGACCGTGACGATCGTGCATCGCCGCGATCATTTCCGCGCCGAGCGCATCCTGCAGGATCGCCTGTTCAAGAACCCCAAGATCAAGGTGGTCTGGGACTCCGCGATCGACGAAATCTGCGGCACCGAAAATCCCGGCAAGGTCACCCATGTCCGCCTGAAGAACGTCAAGACCGGCACGCTGACTGAGGTGCCGGCCGACGGGGTCTTCATCGCCATCGGCCACGCGCCGGCGACCGACCTCGTCAAAGGCCAGATCAAGCTGAAACCATCAGGCTATGTCGAGGTGGCACCGAACTCGACCGCCACCTCGATCCCCGGCCTGTTCGCCGCCGGCGACGTGGCTGATGAAACCTATCGGCAGGCGGTCACGGCCGCCGGCCTCGGCTGTATGGCGGCCCTCGAGGCCGAACGTTTCCTGGCTTTGCGCGCGAGCGATCGCGCGGCGGCTGAATAATCATGCCTAGAACGCGAGACGGATCATCGGACATGGACTGGGACAAGCTGAAAGTCTTTCATGCGGCTGCAGAGGCGGGAAGCTTCACCCACGCCGGCGAACAGCTCGGGCTTTCGCAATCGGCAGTATCGCGGCAGGTCAGCGCGCTGGAGCAGGAGCTCGCGGTGTCGCTATTCCACCGCCACGCCCGCGGGCTGATCCTCACCGAACAGGGCGATCTCCTGTTCCGCACCGCACATGACGTGTTCATGCAGTTGCAGGCGGCGCGCGCCAAGCTCACCGACAGCCGCGAGCGGCCGAGCGGCGATCTCAAGATCACCACCCCTCCGGCGCTCGGCATCAACTGGCTGATCCCGCGGCTCGACGAGTTCACCGCGCTCTATCCTGACATTCGCATCTCGCTGATCGTCACCGACGAGGATCTCGATCTGTCGATGCGTGAGGCCGACGTGGCGATCCGGACCCGCAAGCCGACGCAGCCCGACCTGATCCAGCGCAAGCTGTTCTCGATCGGCTTCCACGCCTATTGCTCGCCTGAATACATCAAGCGCTTCGGCACGCCGCGCACCCTCGACGATCTCGACTCGCACCGCATCATCATGCTCGGCGATGCGCAGGTTCCGACGCATCTGCAGAACCGAGCCTGGCTGATCGACGCCGGCCGCAACGGCTCGGGCCCGCGCGAGGCCTACTTCAAGGTGAATAACATCTTGGGACTGGTCCGCGCCTGCCAGCAGGGGCTCGGCATCGCCGCGCTGCCGGACTATCTGGTCGAGGACAACAGTCGCCTGGTCCAGCTCTTCGGCGAGTCCGATTCGATCCAGCTCGATACGTATTTTGTCTATCCCGAAGAGTTGAAGACGGTGGCGCGGGTGCAGGTGTTCCGCGATTTCGTGGTCAGCAAGGCGCAGCGCTGGCCGTCCTAGAGCACCGGTTCTGATTGCATCAGAACCGAAGCTCTGGATTCTACCGCGTCGTCCCGCGATGCGGATTAGCTGATTTTATAGAGGGCCCGCTCACCGCATGACTGACATGCGGCTCGGACGGTTGCCGCACGGCAGGGATGAGGATCATAGTACTTGAACGCTGAGCGGTCGCGTCGCGCATATGTCCCCCTCCTCCAGTGGCGCGGCAGTTCAGTAATCCCTCTTGGAAGGTGATTGTGTCGGCCTCACGTGGCCAATACCTCAAGCCGGGCTCTTTGGGCCCGGCTTTTTTTCGTCTGCAAGTCTTTTCATGTCCAAGTCTTTTCATGTCCAAGCCTTTCATCGACAAGCCTCACCGACACGTCATGTTGCTGCGCCGATTGACATCGGGGTCCGCTGCCACCATCATCCGCACATGATCACGCGTTCGTGCGCAGCTTTGTCGTCGAAAAAAGGTCCCCACCTGGGGACCCGAGATCGACGCGCGCGCTAGGCTGCCGCAACACACGATCCCGAAGCCCCGCCGTCTGGACGGGGTTTTTTTATTGGTCCCGTCTCCGGCTCACCCCCAAGTGGACAAGAGGAGATGGAACAATGACCGACCCGACCAACGATCTGGCAAGCCGCCTGCAGGGCCTGTGGCTGCCGCTCATCACGCCGTTTCGCGACGGCGAACTCGACGAGGCGTCGTTACGCCGGCTCGTCAGGCACTATGCGGCCGGCCCGGTCGATGGCTTCATTCTCGCGGCAACGTCGGGCGAAGGCATGTCGCTCCGCACGGGCGAACTCGAGCGGCTGGTGACGGTGACGCGCAGCGAACTTTCAGCGAGCCGGCGCCACCTGCCGATCCTGCTGGGCCTGTCCGGCGCTTCGACCGCGAAGCTGCTGGATGCGCTGGATGAGACGGCGGCCTGGCCGATCGACGGCTATCTGATCGCGAGCCCCTATTACATCCGCCCGTCGCAGCGCGGCCTGGTGCAGCATTTCACCGCGCTCGCCGATCACGCCGCGTGGCCGATCGTTCTCTACAACATCCCCTACCGGACCGGTGTCAGCCTCACCAACGAGACGCTGCTGCAGCTCGCCCAGCATCCGAACATCGCCGGCATGAAGGATTGCGGCGCCGACCGCGCGCAGTCGATCGATTTCCTAAGTCGGCGGCCACCCAATTTTGGCGTGCTGACCGGCGAAGACGCGCTGTACCACGAAGCGCTCACCGACGGCGCCGACGGGGCGATCCTGCTGTCGGCGCATCTGGAGACCGAAGCGTTCGCCTCGGTGCGGACGCTCCTGAAGCAGGGCGATCGCGGCGGCGCGCAGGCGTGCTGGAAGGCAATCTCCGGACTTACCCGGCTGTTGTTCGCCGAGCCGAGCCCGGCGCCCGCCAAATACTGGCTGGCGCGCGGCGGACTGATCGACAGCCCCGAGGTTCGCCTGCCGATGGTGGAAGTGAGCGCGGAGCTCGCAGCGTTGCTGGACGAGGAAATCGAGCGGCGCAGGCCGCAGCTTCTGCGCCGGGCGTAGGCGCGATCGGCTCCCTCCCGTCTCGATGGCGAGAGGGAGCAGCCGGATTAGCTGACCAGCAGGCGATAGGTCAGTACCGGCGCGAAGCCGAGCACCATCGCCCAGATGGCGAACGACGACACCAGGAGAACGTCGTGCGCCCGCTGGGCGTACTCGCTGACCGGATATTTCCTGTCGTGCGCGATCATTTTCATTTCCCCCCGTGATGTTCTTCGAGGAGAAACCTACCGATAAAATTTTAATGTCGCGGCCGGGTCTTGGCTCGAAGTTGCCGGTTCGTGCTCACCAGCCGTTAACCAGGATACCGCGGTGGTTAATCGGCGGTAGCACCTGCGGTCAAATGCAAGCGAAATCGCCACCGGCTTCTTAAAGCTGGCCGCGTAACAAGGTCGCCATAACAACGGAAAACGCGGGGGCGCGTCGTGCATTTCGAAAACAACAACACCATTCCTGAACAACAGGGTTTTTCCACCGAAGACATTCTCTGGGCAGTCGGCATCTGGTCGGTGATCCTGACGCTGTCGCCGGTCGTCGTGTTCTACGTGCTGATGGTGGCGTAAGGGAAGCTGTCATTCCGGGATGGTCCGAAGGACCAGACCCGGAATCTCGAGATTCCGGGTTCGATGCTTCGCATCGCCCCGGAATGACGATCTACACATACACACAAAAAGAAAAACGCGCGGAGCGCCGCGCGTCTTTGTCAGTCCAGAAAGACAGAAAGCGGCGTTGTTACGCCGCCTGCTTGTGCATGGCACCCGATCCGGACGCCGTTCCGCGGATCGCCTTGATCGAACGTTCGATCGCGCCCCACAGTCTGGAGATCTCCGCCGCAGCCCGGCCTTCCGCGTAATATTCGCGGGCGCCTTCGCCCTGGCTCAGCGCCATGATCAGGTCGGCGCGGTTGGTGATCTGGCCGCTCCACACCGGCGCGCGGAATTTCGCCAGCGCTTCGCGGGCGATGGTGACGATGCGGCTTTCGACGCCGTCACGTTCGGCGGGTGCGCCGTTGACCACGACCGCGTAGGGCTTGCGCGCCGAGCGGCAGGTCTGAATCGTTTCCTGCACCGCGTTGACGTCGAACACCCCCGGTCGCGCCGGAATGATCACCATCGTGGCGTTACGGATCGCGTCGTCGACGACGGCCGACAGGTTAGGCGGCGTGTCGATGAACACCCATTCGACGCCGTCGCGCTTGGCGGCAGCGACGATGCCGCTGACGGAATTTACCGCCGCCTTGATCGGCGGTTCGTTGGTGCCGCGCAATTTATGCCAGAGCGTAAGCGATCCCTGCGGGTCGGCATCGACCAGAAGGATGGGCTTCGTTGCCTTGTGAACATGGGCAGCGAGGTGAGCAGCCAGGGTACTCTTTCCCGAGCCCCCCTTACGCGAAGCGAAAACTATGACGTTCATACCTTGGCCTCCAGTTGACCCCAGAAGCCGAAAATGAATCAGCGAGCTGATTCGCGAAAGAAAAATTTATGGGACGCCGCGATGAAGCCACGTAATTGCCAACAAGGCTGGTTTTTGAGTCACACGTGTGAGCCCGGTCACAACCGAACAGGTTGAACCCCTGATCGTCTCACTGCACGGTTTTTGCGCGCTCGCGTTCGAGCTTTGCTCGCTGGCGCTCGAGCCATTTGCGCTCGATCCATCCGAGCCCCTGCGCCATCGGCTTCTGCAGCGGCGGCACATCCTGTGCGAACAAAAGGAGTCCGAGCGGCAGCATCCAGAGCCCGAGCACCGGCAGGAAGCTGAGAAATCCGCCGACGACCAAGAGAAACGCAAGCGGAATTCGGACGTAGATCGATGACGGCTTGCGTACCCAGCCGACGAACTTCGCCGGCCCGGGCGGCAGCTTCCTCTCGAACCAGGCAAAATGCCGGTCGAGCTCTTTCTGGTGTTCGCTCAATGAACCCTCTCCTCTTGACTGGGAGATGTTCATTGCAGACGCCGCAAACAAGGCGTCAGTCTGCCCGCGAGGGAATCTTAAAATGATGTAATGCCGTCAGGTCGCCCGCGCCGTCAGGTCGCCCGCGCCGTCAGGTCGCGCGTTTCGCCAGCTTCCTGGCCTTGCGCGGCTTGGCGCTCACGGCCTTGCGCGGCGTTGCCGGCCGGATCACGGCCGGCCGGCCGGCCGGCCTGGCCGCGGCTTCACTCGGGTCCGGCCTGAACTGCGCCCGGCAGGCCGGCGAAAGCTGCGACTTCTTGGCGACCATGCAGGTCGTCACGCGGCTGACATCGGGAATTTCGGAACTGCACAGCCGGAACGCGTCGCCGGTGCAGGCCTGCTCCTGTTCGGGGGTGTAGGTTTGACCGGCGGCAGGCGAGATCGAAACCGACAGCGCCGTGGCCAGCAACCATCCAAACCAAAAATTCCCTACTCGAAAAATCGTCATCCATCCCCCCAGCCCAAAGTTTGGCGGAATTCTGGGTGAACCGATCAGGATTCGCAAGCACGGGTGGACAACACGCCACAGCACAAGTGTCGCGGCGGTTCGAGCGGCAATACAGATTCGAATGGAGTGAAGACTGGTACAGTTGGGTGGGCTCGAACCACCGACCTCCTGTTCCACAGACAGGCGCTCTAACCAACTGAGCTACAACTGCATCCCTCACGCGAGGGCCCCAAAAGGGGGCCTGCGAATGGGCCGGAAACTAGGTGCAACGCTTCACTTTGGCAAGGCCGGGAAGCGTCTGATTATAGTCGCCCCGAGGGCTTTTTGCGTTCATTTGCCGGGGCTCCGCGGACGGCGGCAAAAGCCTTGGCAGCAAAGAACGTTTGGCAGCAAAAAGCCCGGGCCGCTTTGCCCGGGCTTTTCGTGATCAATACGAAGCGGTCAGGCGGCCGGCTTGTAAAGCTTCGAGGCGGAAGTCTTGATCGGCTCGACGGTCTCGCTGGCGACCTTCTGGCCGAGCTCGGCGAGCTCCTTGGCTTGCGCGGTGAGGGTCTCGTACTGCTTCTTGGCGTGCGAGGTCCACAGCTCAAGCGCTGCGGCCGGCGTCTTCACGCCGAACAGCTCCTGCGCGAAATCCAGCGAGGACGAGGTGTTGGCCTTGAAGAACTCGATCAGCTTGGCGTTGTATTCGCTGGCGCCCTTGCTGGCCGAGGTGAACACGGCCTCGATGGTGCCGTTATGGGTCTCGGCGGCATCCTTGAACTTGGCATAGCTGTCGCGGGCCTGCGAGACGCCCTTTTCGGCAAGCGCGCGCATTTGCTCGGGGACTTCGAAGGGGATGATGGAGGCAGAGAAGGGATCGGTGGAGCTGGTCACGGCTTGCATCCTTCACAATGGGGTTAAACGGCATTCCCCCTTGCGGACCGCCGGGCAGGCAAGGCGGGCCGAAAGGTCACGACACACTCACGGAAAGTTGCCCATCCACGGGCTGGCCCAATTAGAACCAATATCATGTCAAATTTGTGCAACGCACTGCAATTTCTGGTGCATCGCCGCATATTTAACCCGGAATACGGGTTCCATCCCGGCTGGCCCGGTGCCGGGTCTCTCGCCGATGGCGGCCACTCAGGCTTTCGGCTTGGTTGCGTCCATGGCGGCCTTGGCGACGATCTGGCCCATCTCGCCGGCCTGCTCCGTCAGCGATCGCATCAAACCCTGCACATATTCCCCGTGCAGTCGCACCACCTCGGTCACATCCTTGGCTTTCAGCAGCGACTGCGCGTGATCGAGCGAGGCCTGCACGTTCTTCTCGGCATAGGCGATGGCCTTGCCACTGACATCCTTGGCGCCGGCGCGAACCGTGGCGTTGCGCTCCTCAATCGAGCCGGCGGTAGCCTGCGCGGAAGCGAGGAATCTATCGAAGGCCTTGCGGGCCTGCTCGAAGCTCGCTTCCGCCATCGATCGCATTTCCTTGGGTATCTCGAAACGATCTCGCACTTCGTCACTCATGGTGCGTTCCCTTGCATTGGCTGAGATTGCGCCCGGATACCGTCAGGGGCCGCTCCGGGGACGGATGCGGCGCCGGGGAGGTTCGACGTTGAACCCTTGACGGCCGTTGGCAACCATCCAACGCGGCGGCCGGCCAAAGGGTCCAGCCGGGTTAAGGTTATCCGCCGCTTAGATTACCGCCGGCCCGCCGGGCCGTGGACCTGCCGCTGCCGGCTTGCGATACTAACGATCCCTTAACGCCGCCGGCGTTTGGGGTGCCGATTTTGACGCCGGACGGTCATGTAGCTGCGATGCAGGATGCGGAATTTCAGTGGCGGGCGCTCGGAGATCCGCGATTGGCGGCTTACGCGGCGAGTCCCCTGCCCGCATGGCTATGGACCGCCGACGGCACCCGGATACTGTGGGCCAATCCGGCCGGCGTCCGCCTGTTCGGCGCGGCCAGCGCCGCAGCCCTTGCCGAAAAAGCTTTTGGGCCGGCCGACCGGCACCGGCGGCAGATTGCGCGGCTCGCAGGCCGGTTGCTCGCCAACGGCGCGATCCGGCTGGAGCGTCTGCAGGGATTTGGCGCCGCGCCCGGCATGCTTGCGACCTGCGGCGCTTTGCGGTTCGACTTTCCCGATGGCAGCCACGGTGTTCTGATCGCCGCCGGCAACATCCCGGTGATCGCGCCGCGCCCGGCGCAGACGCAGCCCGATAACGCGGTGCAGCCGGCACAATCGGGCGAAGCGCCGGCCGAGTTTGCGTTGTTCGATGCGTTTGCCGAGCCTGCCGCCGCAGACGAGCCGCCCGCCGCCGAAACCATTTCGCGCGCGCCTCCATCTGCGGTCGACGTATTTGGGCTCGAAGCCTTTGCCGGCCGGACGGTGCCGCCGGCGCGCCGCCTGCCGCTGCGCTTCACCTGGCGGATGGACCGGGAAGGCCGCTTCACGCTCGGCACCAACGAATTCACCGGGTTGATGGGCCCGCGCACCACGGCCGCTTTCGGCCGGCCATGGCGCGAGATCGCCGCGACCTTCGGCTTCGATCCTACCGGCCGGATGATGCAGGCATTTGCGACGGGTGCGATCTGGAGCGACATCACGCTGAACTGGCCGGTGGACGGCGGCGGCACGTTGCCCGTCGAATTGTCCGGCCTGCCGGTCTTCGATGGCGCGCGAAACTTCGTCGGCTATCGCGGCTTCGGCGTCTGCCGCGATTTCGATGCGCTGGCGCGGCTCGCCGCCCTGCGCCTCGCGGAATTGTCCGGTGAGACGGTGACGCCGCAAGACGTGTCCGCTGCAGCATCTGCCGAGCCGACCAGCGTTGCATCGGCTTTATCCGACGAATTGCCTGAAACGATTGCTGCCGAGACTTCTGGTGCAGAGACTTCTGCCGCAGAGACTTCACATCAAAACGATTTGGAAACGCCCGTGGAACCTCCCAAGGAAAGCTTGGCGGAAAGCGTCAAAGAAAGTGTCCAGGACAGCGCCCTCCAAGACAGCATCCAAGACAGCCTCCAGCAAATCATCGAGGACACGCCGACCGAAGCCGCAACCGCGTTGCCGGCGGACGCCGCCGGAAACGTCTTGCCATTCCGTGTCCCCGGCGAAGCGAAGCCGCTGTCGCTGACGCCGGTTGAAAACAGCGCCTTCGACGAACTCGCGCGGCAATTGTCGGCGCGGCTCGACACCGAGAACGGCAACGAGACGGCGCGGGATGCCGCCGGCGACGCCATCTTCGAACCGCTGGCCGCACTGCCCGTGCGCGAAGCCGCCAGCGCGCCGCCCGAATGGCTGGCGACGCCCGAGCCGCCCGCACGCGGCGAAGCCGCGCGCGACAAGGCGCTGCTCGATTTGCTGCCGGTCGGCATCCTGATCTACCGGCTCGACCGGCTGCTGTATGCCAACCCCGCGTTCCTGACGCAGATGGGCTATCCGAACCTGCACGCGCTGGAAGATGCCGGCGGCCTCGATGCGCTCTATGTCGAACCCGGCACCTCCAACACGTCCTCGACATCGGACGCCGGCCGGCCGGTGACGATTTCCGCAAGCGGGCCTGCGGATGCCGATGCGCCGTCATCGGCAGCAGAGGCCCGCCTCTACACGATTTCATGGGACGGCGATTCGGCGCTGGCTTTGATCTTCTCAGGCACGCGGCATGAGGGTGCCGCGATCGCGGCCGCCATCGCGCAAGCCGAGCCGGTATCGGAGCCTGTCTCCGAGCCGCCGGTGTTGAAGCCTGACGTCTCCGAACCGTCTGATGTCGGAAATGCCAACGCCGAAGAGCTCGCCGCCATCCTCGACACCACGGCCGAAGGCATCGTGATGTTCGACGCCGAGGGCAACATCCATGCCGCCAACCGCAGCGCCGAAGCACTGTTCGGCCATGACGGCGACGAGCTCGCGCGACGCAATCTCACCGACCTGTTTGCGCCCGAAAGCCGGCACGGCGTGTTCGAATATCTCGCCGGCATCAAGGCTTCCGGCGTCGAAAGCCTGCTCGATCACGGCCGCGAGGTGCTGGGCCGCGAAAGCAAGGGCGGCATCATCCCGCTGTCGATGACCATGGGCCGCACCCGCCCTGATGGGCCGAATTTCTTCGCGGTGTTCCGCGATCTGTCGCCAGTCAAGAAGACCGAGAGCGAATTGCGCGAGGCGCGGCGGCTGGCCGAACGCGCCGCCAATGCCAAGGCCGACGTGCTGGCGCGGATCAGCCACGAGGTGCGGACGCCGCTGAACGCCATCATCGGCTTTTCCGAGGTGATGATCGGCGAGCGTTTCGGCGCGCTCGGCAACGAGCGCTACCTCGAATACATGAAGGACATCCGCGCCTCCGGCGAACGCGTGATCGCCATCATCAACGATCTGCTCGACCTTAGCCGGATCGAAACCGGCAAGCTCGATCTCGCCTTCACCAACCAGAACCTCAACGAGCTGGTCGAGAGCTGCGTGGCGGTGATGCAGCCGCAGGCCAATCGCGAACGGATCATCATCCGCACCTCGCTCGCGCACATGTTGCCGCCGGTGATCGCGGACGCGCGCGCCCTGCGCCAGATCACGCTGAACCTGATCGGCAATTCGATCCATCTCGCCAACGCCGGCGGCCAGGTCATCGTCTCGACCGCGCTGTCCGATTTCGGCGAGGTGATGCTGCGGGTCCGCGACACCGGCCACGGCCTCAACGACAATGAGGTGGCCGCAGCCCTCCAGCCGTTCCGGACGCGTGCGCCGTCGGATCACGCCGAGAGTTCGGCCGTCAGCCTGTCGCTGACCAAGGCGCTTGTCGAAGCCAACCGCGCCAAATTCCAGATCAAGACCGGCGGCCGCTCCGGCACGCTGATCGAGATCGTGTTTCCGCACACGGTGGCGCGCGCCTGACCGGAGACCAACGGGCGCGCGTACTCGCGATGTCGATCACGTCGCTTTTGACGGAAGAAACGCTGGAACGCTGAGGCCCTGGCCGCGCAAATAATCGGCCATCGGTCCGACGACGTTGATGACCGCCGGTCTTGCCGTCATGCGCTGCCGCCACTGCAGAAGCCTCGGCGTTTCGCCGGTCATGTCGGCGCCCCAGCGCGCGCCGAACAGCTGGGCCATATAGAACGCGATATCGGCAAAGGAATACGTGCCGCCGAGAAACTCGCGGTCATCAAGCACGCTCTCCATGGTTCGATAATAAGCCGCGGCGCCCGCGCGCGCGAGCTCCGCGGCGGGATCGAGCGGCGTCTTCCAGAGCTGCATCAATTTGATGATATGAGGGAAATAGACTTCATCCGATTCATGCTCCAGCCGGCGAGACCAGGCCCGTGCGGCAGAAGTCGCAGGCCACAGCGCAGGATGCGGCTTGATGTCTTCAAGATATTCGAAGATCTGGGTGGAATCGAAGATCTCGAGGTCACCGTCGATCAGCACGGGGACCTGCCGCTTTGGATTGATGCGCAGGACTTCCGGATGCTTTGGCGCGTAACCCTCCTTCATGGTGAAGGGGACCATGACCAGTTCGAAATCGATGTTCTTCTCGTGCGCCGCGATCTGGACCTTTGCGCCGAACATACTTAAGGGGCCGGAGAACAGCCGCATTTTGCGGTTGCTGCTTCGATGCGTTTCCTGGTCGGATTGAACATTCGCAGGCATCGATTTCTACCCTCACTCAATTTTTCGGAGGCTAATCCAGAATCGCGATCAGCACACGGGGCTTTCTCCGCTCCTCTCCCCGTCCTTCGCGGGGGCGAGGTTGGAGACGCGGCGAGATCTTTTACTGAAGGATCCCGTTCGGACACCTAAAGGTCCTTCTGGACAGCGGCGCCTTTTCCGGTTGATATGCGACGAATTGACACATAATGGCTCCGCGTGAGCCTGGAGGGAATCCCATGACGCCGTTTCATACGCGCCTGTTCGGCGCGGCCGTTGCGTTGACGCTTGCAGCAGGTAGCCCGGCCCTCGCGCAGCAGCTCGAGCTCAAGATCATGGCGCCGGCCGCTCCCGGCGGTGGATGGGATCAGACCGCCCGGTCGATGCAGCAGGCGCTGGTCGCCGCCAAGATCGCCCGCAGCGTCCAGGTCACCAACGTGGCCGGCGCCGGCGGCAGCGTCGGCATCGCGCAGTTCGTCAACGGCGCCAAGGGCGACGGCAACCAGATGATGGTGAACGGCTTCGTCATGGTTGGCGCGCTCGCCATGAACAAATCGCCGGTGACGCTCGAACAGGTGACGCCGATTGCGCGCCTCACCGAGGAGATCCAGGTGATCGTGGTGCCGGCGAATTCACCGCTCAAGACCGCGCAGGATCTTGCCGCTGCCGTGAAGGCCGACATCGCCAAGGTAACGTTTGCCGGCGGCTCGGCCGGGGGCGTCGACCATGTGATGGCGGCGCTGTTTGCGGGAACGATCGGCGCCGACGCCAAGAAGGTCAACTACATTCCGTTTTCGGGCGGCGGCGAGTCGCTGGCGGCGATCCTTGGCGGCAAAGTCACCGCAGGCATTTCGGGAATGAGCGAATACGAAGGACAGATCAAGTCCGGCAAGCTGCGCGCGCTCGGCGTGACGTCGGAGAAGCGCATCGCCGGCAGCGATATTCCGACGTTCAAGGAACAAGGCATCGACCTCGTGCTGGCCAACTGGCGTTCGGTGGTCGCGCCCCCCGGCATCACGCCGGAACAGCGCAAGACCCTGAGCGATGCGGTGGAGAAGATGGTCCAGTCGGACGCCTGGAAGGACATCCTCAAGCAGAAGGGCTGGGATGACGCCTATCTCGGCGGCGACGCGTTTGCGGATTTCCTGAAGAAGGAAACGACGCGCGTCACCGACGTCTTGAAGTCGGTCGGCCTCGTCAAATCATGACGGACCTTCCGCAGGAGCCAGGGTCGCGGCACATCGATCGTGCGGGCCTCATCATTGCCGCGGCGCTCGCCGCGCTTGCCGTGGTGCTGGTATGGGATTCAAGGCAACTGCCGGCCACCACGATGTACGGCATGGGCCCCGAGGTGATGCCGGTCGTCATCGCGATCGGGCTCGGCTTGCTTGCGATCGGCAATCTGGTCGACGCGTTGCGCGGCAACCTGCCGCCGCGCGAGAGCGCCGATCCCAGGGCTGTGCTGCTGATCCTCGGCGGGCTTGCGCTGCTGATCGCCATCATCGGCTTCGGCGGCGGCTTCATCCTTGCGACCTCGGCGTTGTTCGTCACCACCTCGGCTGCGTTCGGACGGCGCGCCATCCTCGCCGATTCCGCCATCGCGCTCGTGATGAGCACCCTGGTCTATCTCGCTTTCGATCGGCTGCTGACGTTGAGTCTCCCTGCCGGCCCCCTGGAAAGACTGCTGTAATGGAAACTTTCGCTGCGCTCGCGCATGGCATGGCTGTCGCCGTGCAGCCGATGAACCTGCTCTACGCGCTGATCGGCGTGTTCCTCGGCACCGCGGTCGGCGTGCTGCCCGGCATCGGTCCGGCGCTCACGGTCGCGTTGCTGCTGCCGGTCACTTACAAGCTCGATCCCGGCGGCTCGCTGATCATGTTCGCCGGCATCTATTACGGCGGCATGTATGGCGGATCGACCACCGCCATCCTCATCAACACGCCCGGCGAGAGCGCCTCGATGGCGACCGCGCTCGAAGGCAACAAGATGGCCAAGGCCGGCCGCGGCGGTCCGGCGCTGGCGACGTCGGCGATCGGCTCGTTCGTCGCGGGCACCATTGCCACCATCGGCCTCGCCTTTCTGGCGCCGTGGCTGGTGGATTTTGCCGTGCGCTTCGGGCCTGAAGATTATTTCGCGCTGATGTGCGTGGCCTTCGTGACGGTGTCCGCGACCTTCGGAGATTCGCCGATCCGCGGACTGACCAGCCTGTTTGTCGGGCTGACGCTCGGGCTGATCGGCATCGACAAGCTCACCGGCCAGGCCCGGCTCGCGTTCGGCATCCCCGAACTGCTCGACGGCGTCGAGGTGACGACGCTGGCGGTCGGCCTGTTCGCTGTGGGCGAAGCGCTCTACGTCGCATCGCGCCGCCATCACGCCGAGGAGAAGATCGAGCCGGTGCGCGGCTCGCTGTGGATGACGAGGGAGGATTGGAAGCGGTCGTGGAAGGCGTGGCTGCGCGGGACGATGTTCGGCTTCCCGATCGGCGCGCTTCCGGCCGGCGGCGCGGAGATTCCGACATTCCTGTCCTACTCGACCGAGAAGCGGCTGTCGAAACATCCGGAGGAATTCGGCAAGGGCGCGATCGAGGGCGTCGCCGGCCCGGAAGCCGCCAACAACGCTTCCGCCGCCGGTACGCTTGTGCCGCTGCTGACGCTCGGCCTTCCGACCTCGGCAACGGCAGCGATGATGCTGGCGGGCTTTCAGCAATACGGCCTGAACCCGGGACCGCTGCTGTTCGCCGAGCGGCCCGATTTGGTGTGGGGCCTGATCGCCAGCCTGTTCATCGCCAACGTCATGCTGCTGGTGCTCAACCTGCCGCTGGTCGGCCTGTGGGTGAAACTGCTCGCGATCCCGCAGCCGTGGCTGTACGCCGGCATTCTCGTGTTCGCGACCATGGGCACCATCGCGGCCAAACCGTCGGTCGTCGAGCTGTCGATGCTGGCAGGTTTTGGCGTGCTGGGCTTCTTGATGCGCCGGTTCGACTTTCCGATCGCGCCTGTCGTCGTTGGTCTCATCTTAGGGCCCATCGCCGAAAGCCAGTTGCGCCGCGCGCTCGCCATCAGCCTCGGCGACCCCATCGTGCTGTTGCAAAGCCCGATGTCGGCGACGCTGCTCGGTATCGCGCTGATCGCGCTGCTGGCCCCGTTCGTGCTGAAGGGGCTCGGCCGGTTCAAGGCGAGCGAGGATTAGGCGTGGACATATTAGCGCGCAGCCAAATTCGGATTAAGGCGAGTTGAATTGATTTTCGCTTTCGGCGTCACAGCGGACATGGCTGGACTTGCTGCTGGGTCGCCCCTGTAGCGAATGACCCCGGCGGACTTGGGCGGCGAAGATTGGGCTCTGACTGGGATTGTCAGCCCACCTGTGGCGGCATTATCATTGACGTCTTTCATTCCTCATTTTTGCTGGAGCAATCCATGTCACGTTTCGCATTTGCGGTTCTCGCTATTACACTCTTTGCCGGTATGGCCTGCGCTTTCGTGTCGGAGGCACGAGCGGCGGCCGCAGTTTGTGACGTCGCTGCGTGCATAAACACCAAGTGCAAGCGCGCAACTGGAAGCAACAGTCAGCGCTGCAATTCGAATTGCCAGATCGATATAGCGGAGAATAAGAAGAAAAGGCTCTGCAAGTAAGCCGACACTCGGCTTAACCAAACCAATGTCGCATCGAGAGGGTTATCTGCCGCTTTGCAGGCTACGTTCGCTGCTGGCACTTTGCGTCGTGCGTTGCGATGTGGAATTTGGTTCACTAGCGGGCATATCGCACGTCGAGTAGCCATCAATCCCGATTTATGGGTATGCCGCCCTGATCCTCCCAGCCGAGTAATGGACCCGTTTGAAGTCACGACCGGCACAATTCTTGCTCGAATCTACTGTGCCTGAATGCATCCGCCTGCGGATCGCCTGTTTCCTGGCATATTGGATTTGAATCATTATGCGCTGCCTTGTCGTTGCCGATTTGCATTATTCATTGCCGCAGTTCGACTGGCTGCTGGCGGCAGCTCCTGAATTCGACGTCGTCATTTTCGCCGGCGACGCGCTCGACATCGGGTCGTTCGTCGATTTCCGCGCGCAGATTCTCGTCGTGAAGAAATATCTGTCGCTGCTGTCCCGCGTCACGCGCATCATTCTCTGCTCGGGCAATCACGACCTCGACGAACGCAGCGCGGAAGGCGAAAAGATCGCGCGCTGGGTCGGCGATATCCGCGAGCTCGGCATCGCCTGCGACGGCGACAGCCTCACCATCGGCGACACGCGCTTCACGGTGTGTCCGTGGTGGGACGGACCGCTGGTCAAGGGCCGCATCGAATCCCAGCTTCGCGACGCCGCGGCGGAACGGGCGCAACGCTGGATCTGGGTGCATCATGCGCCGCCGGCGAATTCGCCGACGAGCTGGGGCGGCAAGCGGTTTTTCGGCGACGTCGAGTTGGTGCAATGGATCGCGCAGTACCAGCCGTCAATGGTGATCTCGGGCCACGTGCATCAGTCACCTTTCATCCCCGACGGCTCATGGTTCGACCGTCTCGGCACCACCTGGGTATTCAACACCGGCCTGCAGCACGGCCGTCCGCCGGTCTATATCGTGCTCGACCTCGATGAGGGCGCGGCGTTCTGGCTTGCGGCCGGCGAAGCCCAACGCATCGACCTGCGCGCGCCCTTGGCTCGGCCGGCGGCGGCAATCGAGACCCCGCCGACCTGGCTTACATCCTTGGGTCGGATTGCCGATCCGAGCCTGGCGAAACCTGCGTCGGCGGCAGGTTGATCATGCTCTGCAGGAGTTCGCCGACCATCGAGAGGTGGTTGCCGTGGCCGGCATATTGATGCATCAGGTCGGCCAGATAGGTGTTGGCGACGTTGAGGCGTTGCGCCAGCAGGCGCGCGATCAACAGCGCCACCGCCGGCTGGTCGCGCAGGAACGCCGCCGCGTCGTCGAACTCGTAGACGACGGAATCGGCGGCGGCGCGCACGGTCGCGGTGTGGGGCTGCTCGAGCAGGACCGACATTTCGCCGAGCATCGCCCCCGGCTCGGTCAGAACGGCGACGACGCTATCGCCCTTGACGACTTCCAGCCTTCCCTCGAGCAGGACGAACAGATGTCCGGTCTTGCTGCCCTCATGAAGGACAAGCGCGCCTGCCAGCACCTCTCGCTTCATTCCGCCGGTACAATAGTCCAGGATCGCGCGCATCAGCATCGTCTCCGCTCCAGCCCAGACTAGGCACTGATGATGCCAAGGTCGAACGGATAACGTGCGCTTCGCTGCTCAAAATGTCAGCACGGAGCGCCCAGCGTCGGCGCGCGCTGGCGCAGCCCACGACCGAACATCATATCTTTTCGAGTATGGCGGCTTTCAGCTTGGCGATGCGCGCTTCATCGCGCTTGTAGAACGTCCACTGCTTGACGCGCTTGGCGCTCACTAGTCCCGCCTGCGACAATATCTTCAGATGCTCGCTCACGGTGGGCTGGCTGACGCCGAGCTTCTCGGCAATCAACACGCCGCAGACCCCATCCTTGACAAGGTCGCCGTCGACCTGCGGCCGAAAGTGCGCCCGGGGGCGTTTCAGCCATTCCAGGATCAACAGCCGCCGATCGCTGGCGAGCGCGCGAAAAGCAGACTCGACGTCATCCTCGAAAGAAGTCATATTGCTAATTAGCTAAGTGACTAATTCCTGTCAACAAGCCTTTCCTTCAACAAGCCTTGGAGTGCCTTGGAATGAACGCGCCGGTGGATGCGGTAACTTCAGAAATGATCGCACAATGCGAGAGGCTCATTCGGCCCTTCATCCGGCGAACGCCAGTCGTCGACGTCGATGCGGCCGAGTTCGGCCCTCCCGGCCCTACGCTGACGCTCAAGTTGGAGCTGCTTCAGCACTCCGGCTCGTTCAAGGCGCGCGGCGCGTTCGCCAATCTCTTGACCCGTGACGTACCGAAGGCCGGCGTGGTCGCGGCGTCGGGCGGCAACCACGGCGCGGCGGTCGCCTATGCCGCGATGAAGCTTGGCAAGCCGGCCAAGATTTTCGTTCCGAACATCTCTTCGCCGGCGAAGCTGCAGCGGATCCGCGACTATGGCGCCGACCTCGCGATCGAGGGCGACCGCTATGCCGACGCGCTCGCGGCAAGCGAGAACTGGGCGCAGCAAACCGGCGCACTGCAAGTGCCGGCCTTCGATCAGAAGGAAACCATCATGGGACAGGGAACGCTCGGCCTCGAGCTCTCCGGTCAGGCGCCGGATATCGACACGCTGCTCGTATCGGTAGGCGGCGGCGGGCTGATCGCAGGAATCGCCGCCTGGTACGCCGGCCGTATCAAGGTGATTGGCGTCGAGCCGCTGGCATCGCCGACGTTGACCAGAGCCTTTGAAGCCGGCCGGCCGATCGATGCGGAGGCCGGAGGTCTGGCGGCGGATTCGCTGGCGCCGCGGCGCGTCGGCGAACAGGTCTTTCCGATCGTGCAAAAATACGCGCGGCACACCGTGCTGGTTTCCGACGCCGCAATCGCCGAGGCGCAGGCTGAGCTTTGGCGCGCCTTGCGCATCGTGGCAGAACCGGGTGGCGCAGCGGCATTCTCAGCGATCCTGTCGGGCGCCTACAGGCCCGTCGCCGGCGAGCGCGTTGCTGTCATCATCAGCGGCGGTAACACCACAGCCGTCAATTTCGACCTCACCCGTTGAGCGCCGATGATTGCGTCCCCCGCGCAAGGCGGCGGTGGCTCGTCCACACTTTGGAATCACTCTAAATCATTTCGCTGGAATCCTTCTAAATCGGGCCATTCGCGACATCCAGTCGCTGACGGCATGGCAGTCGCTGCGCTACTGAAACCGGCATCTTCACCAGCTTTGTCGGGCAGCTTTCATGATCAAATTTCGCGCTACCGCCGCAACCGCAGCGTTGCTTTGTTTCACCGCGTTCGGGGCCGCGCCGGCGTCCGCCGACGGCGAGGTCAATGTCTACACCTATCGCGAAACCAAGCTGATCCAGCCGTTGTTCGACGCCTTCACCAAGGACACCGGCATCAAGGTCAATGTCGTCTCGGCGAGTTCGGGCCTCGAGCAGCGCATGAAGGCGGAAGGCGCCAACAGCCCCGCCGACGTGCTGCTGACGGTCGACATCGGCCGCATCGACGAGGCCGTGCAGGCCGGCGTCACCCAGCCGATCAAGTCGGTGGTGATCGACGAGATCGTGCCGGCGCAATATCGCGATCCTGATGGCCACTGGGCCGGCATCTCGATGCGCGCGCGGGTGATCTACGCCTCGAAGGACCGCGTCAAGCAGGACAAGATCACCTACGAAGAGCTCGCCGACCCCAAGTGGAAGGGCAAGATCTGCATCCGCTCCGGCCAGCACATCTACAATAACGGTCTGTTCGCGGCCTACACGGCCAAGTACGGCGAGGCCAAAGCCGAGGAGTGGCTTAAGGGCCTGAAAGCCAATCTGGCGCAAAAGCCCTCGGGCGGCGACCGCGAAGCCGCGCGCGACGTCGCGGCCGCCAAGTGCGACATCGGCATCGGCAACACCTATTACTGGGCGCTGATGATGAACAACGATCCCGAGAAGAAGCCGTGGGCGGAAGCCACCAAGGTGATCCTGCCGACGTTTGAAGGCGGTGGCACCCACGTCAATCTCTCCGGCGTCCTGTTGGCCAAGCACGCGCCCAACAAGGCCAACGGCGTCAAGCTGATCGAGTGGCTTGTCAGCGACAAGGCGCAGCAGATCTACGCCGATTCCAACTACGAATATCCGGTTCGCGCCGGCGTCGCCGTCAACCCGACGATTGCGGGCTACGGCAAGCTGACCGCCGATCCGCTCCCGATCGCCAAGATCGCCGCCAACCGCAAGGCAGCCTCGACGCTGGTGGACAAGGTCGGGTTCGATAATTGATCGCACCAAGTCGCGACAGTCATTCCGCCAACATGCCCTCTTCCTCCCCGGGAGAGGGCATAATGCTGCATGGGTTTCCGGCTGCTCGCCGATGTGAGCCGGCGTGACCCGAACCACGCACGCGGGGTGGATCGCCGCAGTGATCGCGGTCGCGACCGCCATCCTGGTGGCCGCCCCCGTCATCTCCATCATCGCGCTGGCGCTGCAGCCGGCGCCTGATGTCTGGCAGCCCCTCATCGAATACGTACTGCCGCGGAGCCTTCTCGACACGGCGCTCCTGCTCGGCGGCGTCGGCGCCCTGTCGCTTGCGATCGGCACCGGCACGGCCTGGATCGTCTCGCTGCATGAATTCCGCGGCCGGCAAATGCTGCTCTGGCTGGTGCCGCTGCCGCTCGCGATCCCGACCTACCTCGCGGCCTACGTCTATGTCGATTTGTTCGAGCCGCTCGGCCTGGTCCACCGGACGCTCGCACTTTGGCTGCCGCTGCAGGACGCGGTGCGCCTGCTTCCCAGCCTGCGCTCGCTGCCCGGCGCCATCATCGTGATCGCACTGGTGCTCTACCCTTACGTCTATCTGTCGGCGCGCACGATGTTCCAGTTCCAGAGCGCCGAGTTCACTGAAGCCGCGAAGACGCTCGGCGCCGGACGCTGGACCACCTTCTGGCGTATCTCGCTGCCGATGGCGCGTCCCGCACTCGCCGTCGGCGTCGCGCTAGTGTCGCTGGAGACGCTGAACGATATCGGCGCCAGCGAATATCTCGGTGTCCGCACGCTGACGGTCTCGGTGTTCACGACCTGGCTCAACCGCGGCAGCCTCGCCGGCGCCGCGCAATTGTCCTGCTTCATGCTGGCGATCGTGGCCGGACTGATCGCGATCGAGCGTTACGGCCGGCGCAACGTCACGACGGAGTTTTCCGCCGAAAGCCCGCGGCTGACGCAACGGACAACGCTTGCCGGCATCAAGGGCGGTTTCGCATTCGCGGCCTGCCTGCTGCCGGTCTGCCTCGGATTTCTGGTGCCGCTGCTGTATCTCGCGCATCAGAGTTTCAAGCGCGGGCTGTTTGCGAATTTCGACATGGCGCTGTGGCGCGACGCCTTCAACTCGATCGCGTTTGCGAGCCTTGCGACGCTCGCCGCGCTGCTGCTCGGCTTTGCGACCATTCTGGCCTGGCGCTGGCGGCCGAACAGGCTGCGCTTCGTCGCGATGAACATCGCGCAATTGGGTTACACGCTGCCCGGGCTCGTGCTGGCGCTCGGGCTGCTCGCGCCGGTGCTCGCCATCGACAACGCGCTGAACGCGCTCGCCGCATCGCTCGGACGATCGCTGCCGGGACTGATCATGGTCGGCTCCGGCGCTGCCGTTGTCATCGCCTATGTGATCCGCTTTCTGGCGGTGCCGACCGGATTCATCAAGGCAGGGTTCGAGCGGATCCCGCGCGATTACGACGACAGCGCGCGCGCCGTCGGCGCCGGCCAGACCACGACGATGCGGCTGATCCATCTGCCGCTCTTGCGCCCCGCCATGCTCGGCGCCGTCATCGTGGTATTCGTGGATTGCCTCAAAGAGCTGCCGGCGACGCTGCTGTTGCGGCCGCTCAACGTCGAAACGCTGGCGACCTCGATCTACCAATACGCCAGCCGCGGCAGCTTTGAGGAAGGCGCGCTGGCGGCGCTACTGATCGTCGCCGCCAGCATCGGCCCGGTGGCGTGGCTGACAAGGTTTTCGGACATACCGAGCGGGCCGGCGTAGGCCAAGCAACTGGATTTCCGTCGTCCCTGCCAACGCATGCCAACGCAGGGACCGATAACCACCGGCCGTTGTTGTTACGAAGGCAACTAGCCCCAGCGCTAAAAAGAGAGGCCGCAGAGTGTGGGTCCCTGCGTTCGCAAGGACGACGACCCGTTGTAGGGTGGGCAAAGCGTCAGCGTGCCCACCACCTTTCCGCCTGTGCGGTGTAAATGGTGGGCACGGCGCTAAGCGCCTTTGCCCACCCTACGAGACCGGCACGATCGTCAGGCGTTCTTCAGCGCAACGCGGAATTCGGCTTCGGTCTTCGCCTTCACCTCGTCCAGGGTGACGCCGTCGGCGAGTTCGATCAGCGCCATGCCGTCCTTGCCGTGCTTGTCGATGGTGAAGACTGCCAGATCCGTTACCACCATGTCGACCACGCGCTCACCGGTCAGCGGCAAATTGCACGTCTTCAGAAGCTTCGGGCCGTCCTTGGCGGAGTGCTCCATGACGACGACGACGCGCTTGACGCCGGCGACGAGGTCCATCGCGCCGCCCATGCCCTTCACCATCTTGCCGGGGATCATCCAGTTGGCGAGGTCGCCGTTCTGCGCCACCTGCATCGCCCCCAGGATCGACAGATCGATATGCCCGCCGCGTACCATGCCGAAGGAGTCGGCGCTCGAGAAATAGCTGGTCGAGGGCAATTCGCTCACCGTCTGCTTGCCGGCGTTGATCAGGTCGGCGTCCACCTCGTCCTCATAAGGAAACGGGCCCATGCCGAGCATGCCGTTCTCGCTCTGCAGGCTGACGTCGATGCCGTCAGGGATATAGTTCGAGACCAGCGTCGGAATGCCGATGCCGAGGTTGACGTAATAGCCGTCGCGCAACTCTTTCGCGGCACGCGCAGCCATCTGTTCACGGGTCCAGGCCATCAGATTTCTACTCCCGTTGCCGCCGCGGACGCGCTCGATGGGCGCGGCCGGGTATTGCGGAATTCAATGCGCTTCTTTCCAGTTCCGACTTCGATGATGCGTTTGACGAAAATGCCGGGCGTGTGGATGCAGTCCGGATCGAGTTCGCCGGCCGGAACCAGATGCTCGACCTCCGCCACCGTGATCTTCGCGGCGGTCGCCATCATCGGGTTAAAATTGCGCGCGGTCTTGCGGTAGATCAGGTTACCGGCGGTGTCGCCCTTCCAGGCATGGACGATGGCCAGATCGGCGAACAGGCCGCGCTCCATGATGTATTTCTCGCCGTCGAATTCCTTCACTTCCTTGCCTTCGGCGATCAGCGTGCCGACGCCGGTCTTGGTGAAGAAGGCCGGGATACCAGCGCCGCCGGCGCGGATGCGCTCGGCCAGCGTGCCCTGCGGGTTGAATTCGAGTTCCAGTTCGCCGGCGAGGTATTGCTGCGCGAACAGCTTGTTCTCGCCGACATAGGACGAGATCATCTTTTTGATCTGCCGCGTCTCCAGCAGCCTGGAGAGGCCGATGCCGTCGACGCCCGCATTGTTGGAGACGACCGTCAAACCCTTGACGCCGGAATCGCGGATCGCGTCCGACAAGGTTTCGGCGATACCGCACAGACCGAAACCGCCGGACATGATCATCATGCCGTCCTTGAGAACGCCATCGAGTGCCGATTTGGCGTCGGGATAGACCTTGTTCATGGAAATATGACCTGATGGAGGGAACGGCCGAAAGCCGGCATTGTCGGGATTATTAGGCGAATTCTTCGCGGTGCGTCAATGCGCTCAGCCGCCCATAACGCCCTTCAGGCCGGCATACAGGGACCCGGCCGCGGTCCCCATGATACCCACCATGGGCCCGGCCGCCGTCATCAGGTCCTGAATGATGCGAGCGCGGCGGCGCAGGTGCTCCGCGCCGACATGCCGACCGACGAGCAGGCCTGCAGCCTTGTAGGCGAGCGGGTTGGGCTTGCCGCCGCCCCGCGTCACCGTTTTCGGCAGCACATCGACAATCAGGAGACCGAGAATGTTGCCGGTCACGAAAGCGAGCGCGATGCTGGCGGTATATTCGATCACCTCTCGCCATTCGACCCACGGCCCCGGCACGATCGGAACATTATCGTTGATGCCGGTCACGGTGAGCATGCATGTCACGGCAATCGCCGCCGTCAAAAACCCGACCGAAATGGCGCCGCGCCACCCGATTTTCAGATGCGAATGGATCAGGAAGCCGAACGGCAGCGGAATGACCACCGAAGCAAGCCGGAGATAGAGCGGGGTAATGTCCAGGATGATGGTGATGAGGATGTGAGCAGCCAGCAGCAGGATGACCGGGAGCAGGACATAGGCGAGCGAATGAACACCGTAGTATCGCAAGGGGGAACGAATCCGCTCGATGCGCGCATTGGTCTGATCGAGTTCACGCCGCAAGGCGTCGAGTTCGATGACGATTTTCTCGATCTCGATGATGACAGGGCGTACGATCCGCAGATCCCGCGAGCAATGTTTGCAGACGACCGCCTCATCCTTGATCGTTTCGGCGCAGAACGGACATTCCATCAGGCTGATCGATTTTTTCTGCGGCGCATGAGCATCTCAAGTTCGCTTTTCACCCGGTGCAGTTCGAAGCGCAACATGTCGCGCTTGCGCGCCAGTTCGTCACGCTCCGCCATCAGCGATTGCGGCACCGCGATCTCCCGCGAGCAGGAGCCGCACACCAGCGCCTCGGGTGGATTTTCCCGCGCGCAGTATGGACAGGCGGCGCTCAGGGGACGACCTTCAGGATGAAGCTCGTAGTCCCGACACGCCCGTCGGTGTCCTTGATGTCGACCCGCACCATGTGCTCGCCGGCCGGCAGTTCGACCTCCGGCATATCAATCCCGCGCGGCCCAACGAAGGATCTGACCCGCGACGTGAGATCGACGTTCGGGGTCCGGAGATAGGTCATCTTGACCGAATCCGGATCGATCTTGGCCCCGCCATAGGGTTCGAATTTGAGCTGAAGGCGCATCGGAGACCGGAACTCCCCGCCGCCGGTCAGGAGATCGACCTTGGGTCCCCGCGTGATTCCGCGCCGCTCGGCCGCGACCGCGCCTTTCGGCGGCGGCAACGCGGCTTCCTCGGCCGTGATCAAAACCTGCGCCGCTTTCGCCGGCATCGCGCCGGCGGCGATAATCGCAATACTTCCCAACAGAAGCCGCAAGCCGCAGATGCGCACGATCGTTCTCCCCTGCCCTTCAACATTATCTCACGCCGCCATCGCCGATGATGGTGTACGGCGCCCAAAACAACGGATGTGCATAAGCGAATTCGGCCTTGCCGTCGGCGCCAGCGTAGCCGGGGCCGTCCACCAGAGCCATCATCGCCAGCCGCAGCGCTTCGCCACGCGTCAATTTAGGATCCTGCGCCTGCCGCCTGAACAGGTCGGTCACCAGTTCACGCGCCGACTGCGAGTGAACCGACCAGTTGGTCACCAGAAGGGCGCGAGTGCCGGCGTAGAAAAAAGCGCGGCCGAGGCCCGAGGCGGCTTCGGCGCCGGCGCCTGCTCCGGCGCCGGTGTTGCACGCCGATAGCACCACCCAGTCGGCATCGAGTTTCAATCCGAGGATTTCCTCCATGGTGAGCAGGCCGTCACCCTCGCCGCCGGTCACGGTTGGCGATGACATTGCCAGCGCCGGCTGCGACAGGCCGTTCAACTCGCCGGGCACCAGGCCATGGGTGGCGAACGCCAGCACCTTGAAACCTGAAAGGTCGATCGTCTTGACCGCCTGCTCGCTCGCCTGCTTGCCGAGGTTCAGGACTTTCGAGGGATCGGCCTGCAGCGCCAGCGCGATCGACTTCAATTCTTCCCTCGTGTCCGGAAGCCGCGGCAATAGCGCCAGTTCGGCGCTGTCGACACCGTCGAGCTTTGGGCTGTTGCGACGCTTCAACGGTCTGCCGCGCGTGGTGTTGCCACTGGCATCGGCAACCCTGATCTGTTCATCTGTGGCGGCCTCCGCTTCCTGCTCCCTGCTGAAATAGGGATCGCCGAACGCGATCAATTCGCTCCGCCCCGCCTTGCCCGGCGGCAATTGCCGCAGGGTGCGCAGCGCCGCCGCCGAAGGCACTGCCGTGACCGCATGCGTCCGCGCCAGCCACGGCACGTTCTTGTAGCTTGAAAACAGCGGATCGTCGTCGCTGCGAGCTTCAGACGGCGCGGTCGGCAACAGCGACAGCGGCAACAGGCCGAGCGCGCCGTTGGTAACCACGATCAGGTTCTTCGCTGGCTTCCAGCCGCTTTCCACCGGCTGCAACAGCAGCGAATAGAGTTCATGCGCGAGTTTGAGATCGAACGGCGGAATGTCGGAAATCATCGCCGCCTCCGGCTCCAGCGCCTCGCGCAGCTTGCGCACCTTGCTCTCGATGTCGCCGCTGGTGGCCTTGATCGCGGCGAACGCGACCGGGCCGCTCTTCGGCACCGCCCAGACGAAGCTGTTGTTCTGGCCGAAATAGAACGACAGCATCGCCTCCCCGTCGGCCAATGTTGCCTTGATCTGCTCGACCGATGGCGGCTTCGGCGAGACCAGGTCGGCATAGGCCGGGAAGCGCTGACTGATTTCCTGCCGCGCCTTGGTGCGTTCAGCGCGCAGGGCGTTGATCGAAGCATTGATCGCCTGAACGCCTTTCTCGTCCCGCTCGTGCGACGGCAGCGACAGCACGTTGGTCAGCGTTCCCAGTTGTGCATTCACCTGCTTGCCGAGGTCCTGCTCTTTTCGGACCAGTTCGGCCAGCGCCGGATCCTTGGCGGCGGCACGCGCACTCGATGCCGCCAGCGCCTGCTGCACTGAGCGGCTGCGAATGGCATCGGCAAGGCTGAAGGTCTCAGCGCCGATGTCGCCTGCGGAATTCTTTGCGAGCATGTTGAGATAGGCTTCGACGATGCCCTGCAGGCGCTGGCTGCGCGCCGCGACCGCCGTGGCATTGTCGTCATCGGCGGTCTCGCGCGAGGACGCCATCAGGATCGGGATCGCCGTCCTGAATTCGCGGATCGCTTCCTCATCGCGTCCCGCCCGCATCAGGCCGACCGCCAGCGTGCCGCGCGCCGAGGCGGTATCGAAATGATTCTCGCCGACCCGGGAAACCTGCTTCTTCACGAGCTGTTCGGCCGCGGCGATGCCGGCCTCGATCTGTCCCGAGGCGTACAGCGAGGTGATGCGCCCGCCGCTGAGTTCGAAGGTCTGCCGCCGCGCGGGCTCCCAGTTCGCGATCGCCTTGTCGATCTGCGCGAACACCGCGATCGCTTCCCGGCCCTTGCGCTGCAAGTTCAGAATACTGCCGAGCTGCGACAATTGTTGCACATTCGAGAGAGAATTCTCGGCAACGCCGACCGTCCGGCTGATCTCGAGGCTCACCCGGGCCAGTTGCTCGGCTTCGGCATAACGGCCCTGCTCGACCAGAATATCGGCCAGCCCCGCGACGAAACGTGGCGTGGGGGCGTTGTACTTGCCCTGATTTTTCAGCTGCGCCAGCAGCGCGCGACGGGCATCGACCTCGGCCTCGGCAAGACGCCCCTGGCGCGCCTTCATTCGGGCCTGGCTTAAAACAGTGAAGTCGACGCCGAGCTGCATGCTGGACTCGGAAGGCGGATTCTCGGCTCCCAGCATTGGCTTGATCGCTGCGCGCCTGCGTAGTTCGCCGAGTTTGTATGCGGCCTCGGCATCGCGATACTGGCCACGCGCTTCGAACAGCATGGCTCGGCCAAGCTCGATTTCGGATTCCCACATCTGGCCGTAGGTAATGTAGGCCGCCCGCATCGGCGGAAGGCCGCTGGTGCGCACTTCCTGAAGCAGCGGCTGGTTGCGGCGAATATAGGCCTCCGCCTGGGCGATATCGCCCATCTGGATCAGGATGGCGGCGATCGCGCGGTTGGCGCTGAACTGGTAGCCCCTCCCCTTTCTCTGGGTCGAGACCTCACTAAGCTGCCGCTGATACAGTTCAAATGCCTTCTTGGGATCGCCGGCCGCAGAGTATTGCTGGGCTGCAAACGCAATCAACCTTCCCATCATAAGGGGCGTAATCGCGCCGCGACCGACTTCGACGGCCTTGTTGGCATCGGCGATGGAGTCGGCGAGCCGGCCGAGCTGCACCCGGGCATTGGCGCGGTCGAAATAGAACTGCGCGAGGCCTTCGCGCGATTCCTTGCCGGTCGGCTTGGAATCGGCCTCAGCCTTCAGCTTCTCGATCGTCTTGAGATCGGGCTTCTCGCTGTCCAGAATCGCAGTGATATCGGTGATCGTTCGCGGTGGCGCGACAAATCCGGCGGGCAGCGCGTTACCGGCCGCAACTTTCGGCGCGGCCTCGGCTGGAACGGCGACAGCGACATTGGCACGGCCATTGGCGGCGTTCAGCGCCGCCATCACACAGGCGCGGACTGGCGGCGTGGCCTTGGCGCGGCATGCTTCCAAGTTTCCCGTCCCGCCGGAGGCGCGCATACAGGCCTGAACGATCGGCCGGCCGACCGTCATCCGGCAGTTTTCCTGGGCGGCTTCGATGCTGAGCGCCTGCGCCGCCGGCGCAGTTGCCGCAAGCATCGCCGTCACAATGGCGCATCTTGAGGTAGCGGCCTGGATTGCAGGGAAGTTGGCGGCCCTAAAACGCAGGAGAGAATTACTATGCGAGGACATTTAATGACCTCCAGTAAACATTTCATCTGCAATAGAGAAATACTAGCAAGCAAGCCCAAGTCTGTCATGAAATTCTGCTGTCATGAAATTCTGAAGCCCGCCATCCTAGGGACTTCTGGTCGCATCCGGAATCGTACGGGCTTGGGGCGGAGCGGGCGATAAAGGCCTGTGATCCCACCCAGGAACCGGCGTTGTCGGCCTTGAAAGCGTCAAGAAAACGCTTCAAGTTGCGTGGGTTGGCATGGGCATAGCCTTTGCGCCGCCTGCCCTGATCAACATCGACCCTTAATCAACAAGTCTCCGCAGCAGCAACCCGAGTTCGGCTTAACCAGATCCGGATATGTCATTGACGATGGCCCAAGGAATGAAGCGCCTCGGGATGCCGGTTGCGGCGCTGTTCGGCGTGGCCGTGCTTGCCTTGATCGGAACCTCCTGGTTCCTCAACCGCGACGCGCTGCGGCAGGCGGTCGAGGCGCAGATCCGCGCGGTCACCGGGCTCGATCTGGTGGTGTCGGGCGCGATCGACGTTTCGGTGTTTCCGGGCAGCTACGTTTCCTTTCACAATGTCGGGCTGAAGGGCGGCGGCACCACTGACCCCGCGCTGCAGGTCGATGTGCTGACCGCCAATCTGCGCCTGCTGCCGCTGTTGCTGCGCCGCTTCGAGATCGCCGACGTCATGATGTTGCGGCCGCATATCCGCGTCATCAGGGAAGCGGGCGGCGAGAGCAACTGGACGCCGTTCGTCGAACGGATCGCGCGCACGATGAAGCCCGGCGCCGAGAACCAGGTGTCGTTCTCCGAAATCAGGATCCAGGACGGCGTGCTGAAATACGAGGACGCCGCCAACAACGTCAAAGAGCAGCTCGGCGACATCGATCTCTCGCTGGCCTGGCCGTCGATTTCGCGCTCGTTCGCGGCGACCGGGCAATTCGACTGGCGCAATGAGCGCGTCGACGGCTCGATCTCGGCCAGCGACTTCGTCGCGATGCTCTCGGGCGACCGCTCGGGCCTGAAGGCGCGGCTGGTCAGCGCGCCGGTAAAACTCGCCTTCGACGGCTTCGTCGCCAACCGCACCAGCCTGATGATGGAAGGCACGGTCACCGCCGACAGCCTGTCGCTGCGCAACGCGCTGCGCTGGATGGGACAGCCGGTGCCCGGCAGCGGCGGGTTCGGCCGCTTCGCACTAAGGGCCCGCGCCAACGTCGTCGGCGCCTCGGTCGCCTTGACCAATGTGAATGTCGAACTCGACGGCAATGTCGCCGAGGGCGTGATGACGGTGGCCAATAACGGCCGCCAGACGCTGCAGGCGACGCTCGCCGCAGGCAATCTCGATTTCACGCCCTACATCTCCACCGTGCGCCTGCTGGCGAGCGGCGCGCGCGACTGGAACCGGCAGTTGTTCGACCTCACGTCGTTGTCCGCCACCGATCTCGACATGCGCCTGTCAGCGGCGCGGGTGACGGTCGGCCCGACCCGGCTCGGCCGCACGGCCTTCGGCGCCAATTTGCGCGGCGGCGCGCTGGCGCTCTCGATCGGCGAGGCGCAGATGTATGGCGGCATCGCCAAGGGCTCGTTCGGTATCGCGCGTTCGGACACGATGGCCGACGTCAAGGCGCAGTTCCAGTTCACCGATGTCGACCTGCAGGCGTGCGCCAGCGAATTGTTCGGCATCACTAAACTGTCCGGCCGCGGCAATCTCGGCGTCTCGCTCGTGGCGTCAGGCGCGAGCCCGTTCGGGCTCGCCTCCTCGCTCGACGGCACCGCGACGATGACCGGCCATGACGGCGCGATCGCGGGCTTCAATGTCGAGCAACTGTTGAAGCGGCTGGAGCGACGGCCCCTGTCCGGCGGCGGCAATTTCCGCTCGGGATCGACGCCCTACGACAATCTCACGGTTTCGGTGCGCTTCAACGACGGCATCGCCACCGTCGAGGACCTGCGCGTCGACGGACCGACGACGCGGCTGAGCTTGACCGGCACCGCCTCGGTACCGGCCCGCGAATACGACCTTAAGGGCGTCGCCAGCCTGACATCAGCCGCAGCCGGCGGCGACAAGGGATTTGAGCTCCCCTTCGTGGTGCAGGGCCCGTGGGACGATCCGCTGGTATTCCCTGACCCGGAAAGCCTGATCCGCCGCTCGCCGGGCGCAGCCCCGCTGCTCGATGCGGTAAAGGACCGCAAGACGCGCGATGCGGTGCGCTCCGTGATCGAGCGATTTACCGGCGGTGGGCAAAAGCCAGCGGCGCCGGAGACAGCGGACGGGGCGAAGGCGAACTGAGGTAGGGCGTATTAGCGTCAGCGTGATCCGCCTTAACTACACCGGACGCCTTCAATTAATCCGTCCAAGGTCCTACTTGTTGGAAAACATAGCGACGACGTCGATCAAGGCGGCAGTTCCCGCCGCAACGACGACCACCAACGTGAACGCGTGAAGAAGATACTTCTTATACGCAGGTCGCTTTTCGCGCTCGGCCGCAAATTCTCTTGCGAATGGTTCTGAGAAAACGAGGAGCAATGCGGCAGCCAGACTCAGAACTCCTATTGTCGCGCCCCAGATGACGCCGGCATGCATCGGGCCAGCAAAGCCCCAAAACGCAAAGGCGGCAGATCCTGCAGAAAGAAAATAAAATACTGCACCTGCGTATCGCGCAATTTTGCTGAACAGCCAGAGGCCCAGCAAAACGATGAGCGCGGCCACCACGTGAATCGCAAGACCATCCCCAAGGCGCGACAGATACCACCGCGAATGGATGAGAAGGCTGCAATTCACGGCCGCGATCAAAGCTAAAAGATAAAGCGCCGCCCTGTAGCCGCATCGTTCAAGCATGCAATCTCCTCCGAAATTATCTTCATGGAATGTTATCGCGGCGGCGATCACCGATGCTGTGCGGCCTGTTGAGGAAGTAATCCCGATTGCTGAACGCCGCTTCGGCATACTGGTCGATCGCAACGATGATCGCCTGCACATGCGCGTGGCACCAGCCTTCCCGCGTCGCCTGGATGCGGACTTCCGCCAAGGCTTTTATCCATGGCGGATTGTCCGCGTTGTGATCGTACCATCTGAGCGGTCCTGACATCGCTGGCCCCTGTTGATAAAATCTTCCAGCTCCGCCCGCGTGCGCGAGAGCAGGAGCTGCGCCCTCGCGCTGTCGAGGCCGGATTGATCGAGCCGGCGGGCAAGCTGGTCCAGTTCGCCAATCCGCAGGCGCAGGGCTTGAATCGCCTCATCGCTCACGGCGGCCTCGAGTCTTTTCCGTTCCAATGGAATCGGAACGGGGCGCTGGATTTTTGACTGGATGCGTTTTCTTGACGCGAACTGGTCCCCGCCCCGGATCAAATCCAGAGGCTTTCGCCGGAAAACGCTCCGGCGCCCCGTTCGAGGGCTTTCTGCCGGCCGCGCGGACATCCAGCTTCAGCCGCTCGTCGACATTGAGCAGCCGTTCCTCGCCGCCGAGCCGGTTTCGCTCGCCGATCAGGCCGAGCATGACGACCCGCATGGACATCAGGTGAACAGCGGCCTCCGAGCAGTCCTCATTCCGGTTGACCCGTTTGCGGATATTATCCTCCGCGCTCAACATCTCCGCCCGCAAGAACCTGATTTTTCTACGAATTTCATTCAATTTGTTGTCCATGGGCCACCTCGCCAGGGTTGAAGCTTATAAGAACAAATAAAGAACAAATTTCAAGTTAAGAGTCGAGCCCAGATTAAAGATTCTTTGGAGCTACCCGATGTCCCGCCTCCCCGACCAGGTCGATGCGCCGATGACCCCGCGCCAACTGGCGACCCTCCGCACGCTGAGCGCCGAGGCGTATCAGCCAAAACTGTTCGAGAACAACCTGACGGCAAGGGAAGCCGAGCGGCGCATTGCGGCGCTGAAGGCGGAGATCGAACTGGCGAATTCTTTCTGAGCGGTAGACGGCTGCTTGAAACGCGCAAGCGCGTAGAGCGGACATGCATCAGCGTAGCCACGCTCCAGGCGGAGGTACCAGATCTTCAGTCCTCAGAATCACGGGGCTCATCAGGGGCTGTCTTCTTTTCCAAATCTCAAAATTGGGTACCGCCTCAGTTTGAAATTTCGATTTCGGTAACCCGCTTCTTGTAAGGTCCACGAAGAGCAGGCGCTTGGTTCGCATTCATCAGCGCGCCGCAACCAACCTCATGCAATACTTTATCGGCAGTTCCTGCAGCGATTGCAGTGGATACGGCCAATGTCTTTTGAATCCGCATGAAGTTGTGAAAGTGGAAGCAGAGCGTCACGGCGCGGCAATGATCCTCGCACCGTGTGCAACCAACTCCATTCACCGAGTATGACGTATTGCTCCGGCATTCGAGATAGCCGCCGAACCGCTCGCCTGCGCGCAGGCTTGTCGCAAGCCGAGCTTGCATCCCGGATGGGCACCAGAGGTTGTTTGAGCCCAACCGGGCTTCGATCAACCGCTAATTCGCCGATGACGGAGGCAAGAGGAATTCGTCTCCGGGGAGAGCGCGGCATAAGCCGTCAAACCATTGCGCAGGGAAGGCCGGATGCTCTCCGCTGGACCTGTATGCTCGTGTGCGCACTTCCTGTGCACATTGCACACGAGACCGCGGGTGCAGCGCACCCGGTCTTCCCTGCGCCCTCATTGGGCGAGAGCTTCGGTCAAGCCTCGGGCGCATCGCGCCGCGAGATTGCGAATGCATATTCAGTTGTCATCGCCCGGCTTGACCGGGCGACCCAGTATTCCAGAGACGGCAGTGATTGAATCGATAGGCCGCGGCGTACTGGATGCCCCGCCTGCGCGGGGCATGACGGTTTTGCGTGCCGCGACAATCCGGATCGCTTCCGGTATCCGAGGGCGAAAATGATTGAACCAAAAATGATTGAACCAAAACGGCGGGGCGCATTCAGTGTCTTGCCGCATTTGCGCCCGGAATGTCCCCCTACAGAAGTCTGCCCTGCCCCATCTGGATCGCGCCGCGCGCATGGGCTAGACCTTTATCCAACCGGTTAACAAGCCGGCGTTTTCAGGGAGAACAACGTGATATCCAAGAAATTAGGTGGGCTTTCACTCGCGGTCGCTGCGGTCGGGCTGTTTTATGCCACTGCACCCGCGCTGGCCCAGCAAAAGACCATCACCGTCTGGTTCGGCAAGGGCTTTTACAAGTCCGAAGACGACGCGCTGCTCGAGGCGATCAAGAAATTCGAGGCCAAGACCGGCATCAAGGTCGAACTGTCGCAATACGCCATCCAGGACATGATCCCGAAAACGGTGGCGGCGCTGGATTCCGGCACCGTGCCCGATGTCGCCTATTCCGACAGCTATGACGTGCAGGCGCAGGGCAAATGGGCGTTCGAGGGCAAGCTCGAGGACCTCGGCGACATCCTGACCCCGATGAAATCGGCGTTCGCGCCGAACACGCTGGAAACCGCGCTGCTCTATAACGACGTCACCAAGAAGAAGGCCTATTACGGCTTTCCGCTGAAGCAGCAGAGCATGCACGTCCAGATCTGGCAGGACATGCTGGAACAGGCCGGCTTCAAGCAGAGCGACATCCCGACCAAGTGGGAAGATTACTGGTCGTTCTGGTGCAACAAGGTGCAACCGGCGGCGCGCAAGGCCACCGGTCAGCGCGTCTACGCCGTCGGCCAGCCGATGGGTGTGGAATCCACCGATAGCTTCCAGTCGTTCTACACGTTCATGGATGCCTACAACGTCAAGCTGGTCGATGACGACGGTAAGCTTACGGTCGACGATCCCAAGGTGCGGGAAAACCTGATCAAGGCGATGAAGGATTATACCGATACCTACATCAAGGGCTGCACGCCGCCCTCCTCCACCACCTGGAAGGACCCGGACAACAACGTCGCCTTCCACAACAAGACGATCGTGATGACGCACAACTTCACGATCTCGATCGCGGCGAAATGGCTCGACGACGCCAACAACCCGGCGCTGACGCCGGAACAGCGCGCGCTCGGCAAGAAGAACTATGACGAGACCATCATCACCGCGTCGTTCCCCAACAAGCCGGACGGCACGCCAATCAAGTACCGCTCCGACGTCAAGACCGGGCTGATGTTCACGGTCGCCAAGAACAAGGCCGAGGGCAAGGAGTTCATCAAGTTCCTGCTGCAGGAAGAGAACGTCCGGCCCTATATCGAAGGCGCGCTCGGCCGCTGGTTCCCGGTGACGACGGCCAGCCAGCAGAGCCCGTTCTGGCAGGCTGACCGGCATCGCAAGGCGGTGTACAACCAGTTCACCGGCGGCACCACGCCGTTCGACTTCACCAAGAATTGGAAGTTCACGATTTTGAACAACGAGAACGTCTGGGCCAAGGCGATGAACCGCGTGGTGAGCGAGAAGGTGCCGGTCGACAAAGCCGTCGACGAACTGATCGCCCGCATCAAGCAGGTCGCGGGTTGAGGTAACCGATACTGGCCGCCGCCGAAGTATGGTCTTCGTCGTCCCTGCGAAAGCAGGGACCCATACGCCGCGGCGGCCGTTTTGAAAAATGCCGGTCGACGACCTTGCGCAACAACAACCGCCTGTGGTTATGGGTCCCTGCGTTCGCAGGGACGACGACGTAGCCGCAGCCGGAATCTCGTTCTAGGACTGCAAGAGTAAACGTATGGCAATCACGCTTTCGGGCGATCACGCGCTAGCAAGCCCGCCTTTGTCAGCCCGGCTGACCACACCGCAGGTCTGGGGCATCGTGCTGCTGGCGCCCTATCTGCTCGTGTTTCTCGCCTTCGTGGTCTATCCGGTCGGCTACGGGCTGTGGCTGGCGCGGCATCCGGCGAGCTATGTCGCGCTCTGGCACGACCCGATCTTCGCGCGCGCCGCCGTCAACACGCTGATCTTCCTCCTGATCGGCATCAATATCAAAATGGCGATCGCGCTGTTTTTGTCCGGCTTCTTCGCGCAGCAGCGCACCTGGATCAAATGGCTGTCGGTGCTGTTCATCCTGCCCTGGGCGGTGCCGTCGATCCCGACCATTCTCTCCGTGCGGTTCATGTTCAACCCGGAATGGGGCGTGATCAACCAGTTGATCTTCAAGTTCACCGGCGAGGACGGCCCGAACTGGCTGAACGATCCGGCGGTGGCGCTTTCGATGGCGATCGGCGTCCACATCTGGAAATCGTTGCCGTTCTGGACCCTGATCCTGATGACCGGACGGCTTGCGATCTCGCACGACCTTTATGAGGCGGCCGAGGTCGACGGCGCGAGTTGGTCGCAAAAGTTCCGCTACATCACCTGGCCATCGATGCAGACGCTCTACGTCACCTGTACGCTGCTCTCGATGATCTGGACGCTCGGCGACTTCAACAGCGTCTATCTGCTCACCGGCGGCGGCCCCGCCGACCTCACCCATGTGCTGGCCACGCTGGGCATCCGCTATCTCCGGCTCGACCAGCTTTCGCTGGCGATGGCGTCGATCGTCTGCGCGCTGCCGTTCGTGCTGCCGCTGGTCTATTTCATGATGAAACGGTTGTCGCGATGAAGCTGCCAACACTCCGCGAAATCGGCACCGAAGCAAAGCTGCTCTTGATCGGCATCCCCGTGTTGATCTGGACCATGGTGCCGATCTACCACATGTTCCTGTTCGCGATCTCGCCGAAGGAGGACGCATTTTCGGGCAAGCTGTGGCCCACGCATCCGACGCTGAACAATTTCAGCATCGTGTTCCACCAGCAGCATTACTTCCTGCGCGATTTCTGGATCCAGTTCTTCAATTCAGTGGTGATCGCGCTTTCGGCGGGCGCGCTGACCTTGATGATCGCGACCGCGGCGGCGTTCTCGATCTCGCGGCTGCGCGTCCCCGGCGGCCGCTGGGTGATGAATCTGGCGCTGTTCACCTATTTCATCCCGGCGGCGTTCCTCGCCGTGCCGATGTACCGGACCATGGGCAATTACGGCCTCTTGAACAATCACTGGTCGCTGATCCTCGCGATGGTGACGATCGCGTCGCCTTACGCGATCTGGGTCTTGAAGCAGGCGTCCGACAAGCTGCCGGTCGAGCTCGATGAAGCCGCCACCATGGACGGCGCCACCACGCTGCAATTGTTCCGCCTGGTCTATGTGCCCTTGATGATGCCTTCGCTGGTGGCGATCGGCACCTATGCGATCCTGCTCGCCTGGAACGAGTATCTCTACGCCTTCCTGCTGCTCTCGAAGGACACCGAGATCACGCTCCCCGTCGCGCTCGGCAACTTCCTGGCCGCGGACGACTCGCCGTGGGAGTTGCTGATGACCACCGGCTTCATCTACGCGCTGCCGCCGGCCGCGATCTACTACGCCTTCAAGCGCTACATGGTGGGAGGAT
The DNA here is from genome assembly GCF_036924645.1 of Bradyrhizobium sp. AZCC 2176. Taxonomy (NCBI): domain Bacteria; kingdom Pseudomonadati; phylum Pseudomonadota; class Alphaproteobacteria; order Hyphomicrobiales; family Nitrobacteraceae; genus Bradyrhizobium; species Bradyrhizobium sp. AZCC 2176. The sequence continues at coordinate 1,341,747 of NZ_JAZHRX010000001.1, forward strand.
TGACCGCGGGCGCGGTAAAGTCGTGACTACAGCGGCGCCGCGCTCTTCGCCTCCGAGCTCGACAGCTTCGCGGCGAGCGAAGCGATCACGATGACCACCGCGATCAGCGCGATCACCATGGTGCAGATCGCGTTGATCTCGGGCTTCACGCCGAGCCGCACCTCGGAGTAGATCCGGATCGGCAGCGTCGCCGAGCCCGGGCCGGTGGTGAAACTCGCGATCACGACATCGTCGAGCGACAGCGTGAAGGCCAGCATCCAGCCTGCGGCAATCGCCGGAATGATCAGCGGCAGCGTCACGCGAAGAAAGGCCTGCACCGGATCGCAGCCGAGATCCATCGCGGCCTCCTCCAGGCTGCGGTCGAGCGAGGCGAGGCGCGACTGCACCACCACAGTGACGAAGCACATGGTCAGCGTGGTGTGGGCGATCGTCACCGTCCAGAACCCGCGCTCGGCGTTCAGCGCCACGAACAGCAACAATAGAGAAAGCCCCGAGATCACCTCCGGCATCACCAGCGGCGCATACAGCATGCCGGAAAACAGCGACCGGCCCTTGAAGCCCTCGCCGCGCACCAGCCCGACCGCCGCCAGCGTGCCGAGCAGCGTTGCGATCGTGGCCGATGCCGCGGCGACGCGCAGGCTCATCCAGGCGGCATCCAGCATCGCGCGATCGTTGAAGAACTCATGGTACCAGCGCAGCGACCAGCCGCCCCACACCGTGACCAGCCGCGAGGCGTTGAAGGAATAGATGACGAGGATCACGATCGGCAGGTACAGAAACGCCGTCCCGAGCGCGAGCGCGGTGATGTTGAACGGCGACAGCCTGTTGACCTTGCGGACCATCAGCTCGCCCCTCCGAGCTGACGGCGCTGCAGCCGGTCGTAAAGCAATAGCGGCGGCACCAGCAGCGCCAGCAACGCGACCGCCGCCGCTGCGGCAACCGGCCAGTCCTTGTTGGTGAAAAATTCCAGCCACAGCGTCTGGCCGATCATCATCGATCCCGAGCCGGCCAAAAGATCCGGGATCACGAACTCGCCGACGATCGGGATGAAGCATAGCAGCGCTCCGGCGCCGACGCCCGGCAGGGACAGCGGAAACGTCACCAGCCAGAACGTTCTGCCCGGCGACGCACCGAGGTCGCTTGCCGCTTCCAGCAGCGCGGGATCCATTTTGGCCAGCGTCGCATAGAGCGGAAGGATCATGAACGGCAGGTAGGAATAGACGATGCCGAGATACATCGCGGTGTCGGTCGAGAGCCACACCACCGGCGCCGGCACCAGATGCAATCCGAGCAGCACCTTATTCAGCAGCCCGTCATGCTGCAAAATATTGATCCAGGCGTAGATGCGGATCAGGAACGAGGTCCAGAACGGCACGATCACCAGCATCATCGCAATCGCCTGCCAGCGTTGCGGCAGCCGCGCCATGCCATAGGCGATGGGGTAGCCGATCAACATCAGCATCAACGTCGAGGTCACCGCGACGACGAGGCTGCGAAGATAGGAGCCGATGTAGAGATTGTCCGAGACCAGCAGGCTGAAATTATCCAGCGAGAGCTGCGCGAAGGCCGCCTTGATCGCCGCCCACCCTTCGGTGAAATCGAACACCGGCAGATAGGGCGGCTGTGCGATCGCGGTCTGCGACAGGCTGATCTTCAGCACGAAGCCGAACGGCACCAGAAAGAACAGCACCATCCACAAATACGGTGCGATGGCGGCATAGCGCGCCGGCTGTGCGAAGATACGGCGCGCGCTCATTGCTCCAGCACCACGCAATCATCTGATGTAAACCACGCCACCACGCGCTGGCCAGCGCCAAGGGTATCGATATCGAGCCGCGCGGTATTGGCCATCGACGAACGCACCACCGCGCCGGAATCGAGCTTGATCTTGTAGACGGTCGAGCCGCCGAGATAGCCGACATCGGTAACGACGCCTTCGAGCCGGTTGATCGACTGCGAATTGACCGCATCCGACGCCAGGCCGCGGCGCGACAGTTTTACCTTCTCGGGGCGGATCGCGACCGTGACGACGGGCTGGGTGACGGGCTGGCGCGGCTCCGCGACCGTGATGGCGCCGCCGGTGCGGGTCGCGACCGTCAGGCGATGATGCTCGTGAGACGTGACTTCGCCCTCGAACAGGTTGACGTCGCCGACGAACTCGGCGACCCAGCGCGAGGCGGGCGCCTCGTAAAGGTCGCGCGGGGTCGCGACCTGTTGAAGCCGGCCGGCATCCATCACGCCGATTTTGTTGGCCATCGTCATCGCCTCTTCCTGGTCATGAGTGACGATGATGAAGGTCATGCCGAGTCGGCGCTGCAGCTCCATCAGTTCCAGTTGCGTGCTCTCCCGCAGCCTCTTGTCGAGCGCCGCCAAGGGCTCGTCGAGCAACAGTACCTTGGGCCGCCGCGCCAGCGAGCGCGCCAGCGCCACGCGCTGTCGCTGGCCGCCGGAAAGCTGGTCCGGCTTGCGCTTCTCCATGCCATCAAGCTTGACCAGCGCGACCATCTCAGCCACGCGGGTGTCGATGGCGGCGCGCGGCATCCCGGCCCGCTTCAGCCCGAACGCGATGTTGTCCCGCACGGAGAGATGCGGAAACAGCGCGTAGTTCTGGAACATCATGTTGACGGGCCGCTCATGCGGCAGCACCGGCGCGATGTCGCGGCCGCCAAGCAGGATGCGCCCCTCGTCCGGCGTCTCGAAGCCGGCAAGCATGCGCAGCAGCGTGGTCTTGCCGCAGCCGCTCGGACCCAACAGCGCAAAGAACTCGCCCGCCCTGATGTCGAGCGAGAGCCGGTCCACCGCGCGGAAACTGCCGAAATTCTTGGAGACCCCCTCGATCCGGAGCAAGGGCATGTCAGCGGCGGCGTCGGTCGGGGGCGCCACATTTGCCGGCTCCGCAGCCTCCTCGATTTTTGCCAATTCCTCAGCCATGATATCCGTCGGATCAATCGTGGTTGCACGCTAACGGCGGATTGTCGCCGGCTCAACTGGTTCGCGGGAAAGGAGCGCAGTTTCTGCACACAATGCCGAGCGAAACGGAGCTTCTCAAACGGCTCTACGAGCGGTTCAACGCCCGTGACCTACCGGCGGTGCTCAGCCTCCTGCATCAAGACGTAATGTGGGCCAACGGAATGGAGGGTGGCCATGTGTATGGACATGACGGCGTTCGCGACTACTGGACGCGACAATGGGCCACGATCGATCCTCGCGTCGAGCCGGACGCCTTCACGAAGCGCGCGGATGGGACAGTCGAGGCGACGGTCCACCAGACGGTGCGCGATCCAAAGGGCGGCATTCTATCCGACAAGATGGTTCGACATATTTTTCGGATTCAGGAAGACCTGATAAGGCGATTTGATATCGGCTAGGTTCGAACGAACGGAAAATGCAAAATGAACCGGGACAGATACGATCTTCCGCTGACGACCGCCTCGGACCGCGCCGCGGCGCATTACCGCGACGGCGTCGACTGCATGCTGTCGGCTTGGCACGGCGCCGAGGACGCCTTCGACAAGGCGATTGCGGAAGATCCCGGCTTTGCGCTGGCGCATATCGGGCGCGCCCGGCTGCACCAGCTCAACATGGAAGGCGGCAAGGCGCGTGCCATGGCGGCGCAGGCCCGGGAGTTGGCCGCTGGCGCGACCCCGCGGGAGAAAAGTCACGTCGAGGTCATCGCCGCCGTGATCGAGAGCAAGCCGAAGCTTGCCGTCAGCGGCGCCGAAACGCATCTGGAAGCGCATCCCCGCGACGCGCAGGTGCTGTCGATGCTGCTCGGCGCGTTCGGCCTCTATGCCTTCTCGGGCCGTCCCGACCATGATGCGGCGAAACTTGCGATCTGCGAACGCCATGCGCGCCACTACGGCGAGGACTGGTGGTTCGTCAGTTATCTCGGCTGGTCACACACGGAAGCGGGAAATCTCTCCACCGGCCGGGCGCTATCCGAACGGGCAGTGACGCTGAGATCGGCCAACGCCAACGCTGCGCATGGCCTTTCGCACGCGATGTTCGAACAGGGCGACATGGAGGCGGGCCGCAGCTTCCTGTCGCAATGGATGCCCGCGCATGACCGCCAAAGCTTCCTGCATGGGCACCTGGCCTGGCATGTCGCGCTGACTGCGCTCGACGCCGGCGATATCGACGGCGCGCTTACGATCTACGAGCAGCACATCAAGCCGGCGGGCCGCCCCTATCCGCCGCTGAACATCTTCACCGACGGCGCCTCGCTGCTGTGGCGACTTTCGCTGGCCGGCCAAACCGGACTGGAGCCGCATTGGCAGGATGTCGCCGCCTACGGCGAAAAGTACTTTCCGCAAGCGGGAGCGCATTTTGCCGATGTTCATTTTGCGCTGGCCACGGCGATGATCGGCAGCGATGCGCTGGATACGCGATTGGCGCAACTCGAAGCGCGCGATGCCGACGGCAAGCTGGCGCCGGGCCGCGCCGCCATCGACCTCTGCCGCGGCATTCGGGCATTTGCGGAAGGCGACAATGGGGGCGCGATCCGTCTGCTCGAACCTGCCCTTGCCGAATTGACGCGGATCGGCGGCAGCCACGCCCAGCGCGAATTGTGGGAGGACACGCTGATCGTCGCGTACTTGCGCGCCGGCCAGGGCGACAAGGCGGCCCGGCGCATCTCGGCCCGGCTCGAACGCAGGCCTTCGGCGCGTGACGAGGCCTGGTCGCGGCAGGCGGAGCGACACTGAAGCCGTCCGTGATCAGCTACGACGCTCGACGGCAAAGACCTCGATAGCGGCCGCACGGCCTCGCAAGCGAGCCTCTCCCAGCGCTTCGACGGCGAAGGCCGGCTTGAGCTTCATGTGGCGCAACAGCTCGGCAGACACCAATAAATTCCGGCCGGCCTCCTTGCAGTGCTCCTGCAGCCGCGCCGTCACGTTCACGGTATCGCCGAAATAGGCAAGCTGGCGACGCGAGCTGCCGCACTCGCTGATCACGACGTGACCGGCATGCAGGCCGGCGCGGAAGCTCGGCACCATGCCGAACTCCTGCCGGTAAGAGTCCGCTTTTTCCGCAATGCTGTCGGCGATCGCGAAGAAGCAGTCGATGCAGCGTCCCCCCGACATCCGCTCATCGAGCGGCCACGTCACGATGACTTCATCGCCGACATAGGCGTGAACCTCGCCGCCAAGCGCGACGATCGCACCGTCGATGTCGAAGAAGAAACGGGTGAGCAGGCTCTGCACGCGCAATTCTCCCATCTCTTCGGCGAGCGAGGTCGAGCCTGCCAGGTCGAGGAACATCAATACGCGGGCTTCCCGCACCGGGCTTCGGTAGCGCCCGAGCGCTATATTGAAAAGCACGCGGCTGCCGACCAGTCGTGTCAGTTCGAAGGTTGACAGGACGAGCAGGGACGCGAAGAAGCTAAACGCAACGACAATGGGAAACTTCTCAATCAGCCACTTCGTCTCAATCCATTCCCAATACAGCGTCACCTGCAAGACCAGCGCCGCGCTCGCGACGACGATGGCCATGGTCGCGGAGCGTACTGCCAGATCCATCAGCAGCGGCCATCGGCTGATCCACTCACTTCGTCGCGACGTGAAGTAGAGATGAACGCCCCAAGCGGCCAGCGTTACGCCCATCCCATGCAGGCTGCTCCGGAGATAGTACGGCAGCGTTGCTTCGATCGGATCGTCAATGAAATAGCGATAGGCTATTCCCCCAAACAAGCCGCCAATCGCAAAGAAAACAGTTGGCCTGATCGCGCGCCGCATGTCCGATCCATTCTTCACACCGATGCCGCCATGAATACCGCCAGCGCGTCGCGATCCGCTGGCGGCATGGTGAGGCCGAGCTTGGTGCGCCGCCACAGGATGTCATCCGGAAAACGCGCCCATTCCTTTTGCATGAGATAGCGTACTTCGGCGCCCGTCAATTCCGGCCCGAAGGCCGGGCCGAGGTCACTGCGCGCTTTGGCGTCGCCGAGGATGGCCTTGGTGTTCGAGCCATAGGCGGCGACCAGACGCCTCGCCTGGTCCTCGCCAAGAAACCGCCAGCGGTCGCGTACTTCATCGACCTCGTTGTCGAAACGGTCCCAGGCAAAATCGCCGCCGGGCAGCGGCGACTTCGCGGTCCAGCGCGCCGACATCGGATAGAACGGCGTCAGCTTCGATACCGCTCTCTCCGCGCGCAGCCGCGAGGTCGTGACGTCGCCGCCGACGATAGTGACCAGCGGCGCCTTGCCGCGACCGTGGTCGAGCGTCACTGCCCGGTCGCGCCTGCTTGCAGGCTGCAGCGCCATGTTGGCGCCGGAAAGCGTACGCACCACGTCGACCGTCTCGATCCGCTCGCGGAAATAGCGGTTCGCCGCATCGCAGAGATAGGCGACGTTGCCCGCCGCCATCGCAACGACGGCGGGATCGCCCTTGAAGGCATGGCTGACAGTGCCGATCAGGGTAAAATCGCGCTCATAGGGACTTGCGAAAATCAGCCGACCGTCGCTGTTCTGGAACACATAGACGTTGTCGCTGTCGAACAGGCGGCGGACGACGATCTGGTCCGTTTGTACGGCGGCCACCTTCGGCGGCGATGTACGCAACACCGTCTCGGCGACGGATGAGGTCCAGGCGCCGGTGGCGTTGGCCACCGCCCGTGCCGTGATCACCTGGCGAAAGCCGCGATCTTTCGTCACCAGCCGCCATTCCTTGCCGCGTTCGGCCCGGGTGCAGCGCGCGCCGGTGCGAATCACGGCGCCGCGCGCCGCGGCATCGACGGCGGTGAGAACCACCAGCCGGGAATCGTCCACGACGCAGTCGGAATACTCAAAGGCGGTACCGAACGGCCGCTTCAGTGCGTTGCCGACGGGATGATGGGTGACATCGACGGTAGCCGAGGCCGGCAGGCCGCTGCGCGAGGCCAGCCGGTCGTACAACAGGAGCCATGAGCGCAACTGCCAGGCCGCACGTTCCTCCGAATGGGCAGGGATAGCAAAGCGCATCGGGCGCACCAGGTGCGGCGCAATCCTGAGCCAGACGTCGCGCTCGGCCAGCGCCAAACGGACGCGAAGAAAATGCCGGCGCTCCAGATCAGCGAGATCGCCATGGATCAGCCGCGGCGAGGCCGAGGAGGCGCCCGCGCCGAGATCGCCCTGCTCCAGCAGGATCACGCGCAGGCCGCGTCCGGCGGCGTCGCGCGCGATGCTGACGCCGTTCAACCCGCCGCCAATGATCGCGAGATCGTAGTCCGCCATACGCAAGGGCTACTGGTGAGAATCTGATCTCACTACACTAGGGCATGATGGCCAAAAGTGGATGTCGCTCGTTGAAATCAGGCGCTGGCGAGTTTGCGCGCGGTTTCGACGCCGTTTGCGGCGCTGCGGCCGACCAGCGCGTCGTAGTGCCCGATCGGCTGCGGCTTGCCGAGGAAATAGCCCTGCACCGCGTCGCAGCCCTCGTCCGCGAGGAAGCTGAGCTGTTCCTGGGTCTCGACGCCTTCGGCAACGATCGACATTTCGAGGCCGTGGCCGAGATCGATGACGGCGCGAACGATCGCTGCCGACTGCGGATTGCGCCCGAGATTCATAACGAAGGCGCGGTCGATCTTGATCTTGTCGAACGGGAACGCCTGCAGATAGCTCAGCGAGGAATAGCCGGAACCGAAATCGTCCATCGATATCCGCACGCCGAGCGACTTCAGCCGGCGGAGCAGGGCGAGACCGCGGTCGAAGTCCTCGATCAGCACGCCTTCGGTGATTTCGAGTTCGAGCCGGTCGGGCGCAAGACCCGTTTCGAGCAAGATCGAATGCACCAGGCTGACCACGTCGCCGTGCATGAACTGCGCCGGCGACAAATTGACGGCGATCTGCATCGGCACCGGCCAGGAGGCGGCCTCCCGGCAGGCTTCGCGCAGGATCCAGACGCCCATTTCGACGATCAGGCCGCTTTCTTCCGCCAGCGGAATGAAATCGCCGGGTGACACGAAGCCGCGCACCGGATGGATCCAGCGCGCCAGGGCTTCGAAGCCGATAACCTTGCTGGTCGCGACCGACGGGCCTGACGCGGCCTGCGGCTGATAGTACAATGACAATTCGCCGTTCCTGATCGCCATCGAGAGGTCCTGGTGCAGCACGCGGCGGTCGCGGATCTGCTGATCCATCTCCGGCTCGAAGATGCTGATCGAGCCGCGCGACTTCTGCTTGGCGCGGAACAGCGCCGCGCCGGAATTGGCGAGCAGCGAGGCCGCGTCGGAACCATTGTGCGGAAATACCGAGATGCCGGTGGTGACGCCGGTGCGCACCGACTTGCCGTCGATCACGAATTCGTCCGACAGCGTTTGCGCGAGTTTTTCGGCGAGTGCCTTGCCCGCCTCGGGTTGCTTGCCGTCGATGATCAGGCCGAACTCGTCGCCCGACAGCCGCGCCACCACGCCGCCACGCGCGCAGGACTGGATGCGGCCCGCAACCTCGATCAGGAGTTTGTCGCCCATCGCATGACCGAACACGTCGTTGATTTCCTTCAAGCCGTCGAGGTCGACGCACAGCACCGCGAATTCCTCGTCGGTGCCGGCGCAGGCCTCGATCATCTGCGCCAGCGCCTGCAGGAAGGCGGCGCGGTTCGGCAGATCGGTCAGGCCGTCATGATAGGCCATGTGCGCCATCCGCGATTCGGTCTGGCGGCGGTCGGTGACGTCCTCGTGGGTCTTGATCAGATATTGCGGCTCGCCGGCCTCGTCGAGCACGGTCATGCGGCGGGTCAGGAACAGCCGCAGCCCGTCCTTGGTCGAGATCGGGTGCTCTTCGGTGAGCAGGCCGCGCTTCTTGATCGCGGCCTCGTCGCGCGCGATGATCAGCTTGGCTTCGCGCGGATTGAAGATGTCGGCGGCGGTCAGGCCGGTGGCATCCTCGCGGCGGCGGTTGAGAATGGTCTCGGCACTGCGGTTGGCAAGCAGATAGCGCCCGTCGCTGACGCGCTCCACGACCAGCGACACCGGGATGTTGTCGACCACCAGTTCGAGGAACTTCTTGGTGTTCTCGAGCTCGCGTGACAGCGAGCGTCGGTCGGTGACGTCGTCGAACAGCGTGATCAGGAATTCCGGCTTGTTGTTCTCGTTGCGCGCCACCACGCGGTTGGAGGAGAGAACGCGCTTGTCGTCGCCCCGTTCGACGACGTATTCGCCGCGGTGATAGCCTTCCGGCGCGCTCAGCGCCGCCTGGTCCGCCATCTCGATACTCTTCGCGGTTTCGGGCCGGAAGATTTCATCGGCGCGCTTGCCGATGATGTGATCGCGGGAGAAGCGCGAGAATCGTTCGAACGCGCGGTTGGCGAAGATGTAGCGGCCGTCCTCGATGTTCTTGGCGGCGACGCAGACCGGAACGTTGTCGAGCACCGATTCCAGAAATTTGGTGGTCGATGCCAATTTACGCGAGAGCTGGCGCTGCTCCGTGCAATCCTCATGCGTTCCGATCGTCCCGCCATTGGGCAGGCGGAAGATCTTCGAAAGCACCGATCGCCCGCCCGGCAGTTCGGTGATGACGCCTTCCGGGCGGCGGGCAAGCTTGCTGAATTCCCCGACGGTGAGATCGAGCAGGCCCCGTGTCCGGCGCAGTTCGAGCAGTTCGCGGCCGGTCATGGAGTTCGAGATCTCGGCACGGCTGAGCCCGTACATTTCGAGAAAGCGGTCGTTGAAGAAGACCACGCGGTTTTGCGCGTTGGTGATCATCACGCCCTGGTTGAGCGTGTTGAGCGCCGAGCTGATGAAGGCGCTGCGCCGCAATTGCGCGCTCTTGGCGCCGCGCAACGCTGCCAATATCCAGACCCCGATCGCAACCAGGAATGAAACGGCGGCGATCCCCCCGAGCAGGAGCTCCCACACCAGATTGGGATCGAATTCGCCGATATAGCTTGCCGGAGCAAAGCCACCGGAAGGCGCGGCCGCCCACGCAACTCCGCACGGCGCAACCATGGCGAGCAGACAGACGAGGGCCTGCGCCGGAATCGAAGTCTTCCGTCCTGCCTGCCGGTTCCTGTCAGCCATTACCCACCCGAGGTTTGCGGGCGGAGTGTCTGGCTTGACGGGTTTGGATCGGGTAAACGACTACCCGTACAATTCTAAAATGTGACCCAAATTACGGCAATTGCCCTGACATGATTAATGCTTCACTAATGGGACCGCGTTCGCGGCGTATTTCGAGGCAAACCAACGGGTTGCTCGATTGCTCCACTGAGCGGAACGGTTATGACGAAGCGCGGAACGCGCCGATTCTCACGCCAGATTCCCGGGCCTGAAGCTAACATGGACAAGGTCGATTGCGTCGTCATCGGAGCAGGGGTGATCGGGCTCGCGATCGCACGACGCCTGGCCCAGGCCGGCCGCGAAGTGATCGTGCTCGAGGCCGCCGAGGGCATTGGCACCATCACCTCCTCCCGCAACAGCGAGGTGGTCCACGCCGGTATCTATTACCGCGCCGGCAGCCTGATGGCGCGGATGTGCGTCAGCGGCAAGCGCGCGCTTTACCAGTATTGCCGCGACCACGGCATTCCCCATCGCAATTGCGGCAAGCTGATCGTGGCGACGACGCCAAGCGAAACCGAAAAGCTGCAGTCGATCCGGGCACATGCCGAAGCCAATGGCGTCGACGATATGCAGGTGCTGACCGGCGAGGCGGCGCGCGCGCTGGAGCCGGCGCTTAGCTGCGATGCGGCCCTGCTCTCGCCGTCCACCGGCATCATTGACAGCCACGCCTACATGCTGGCGCTGCGGGGCGATGCGGAGGAAGCGGGCGCGGCCTATGCATTCCATACGCCGCTGTTGCGCGCGCGGGCCGGTGCCGGCCGGATCGAAATCGAAGCGGGCGGCGATGCGCCGATGACGCTTGCATGCGACCTGCTCGTCAACGCAGCGGGCTTAAGCGCACCCGCCGTGGCGCGCAGCATCGAAGGCATGCCGGTCGGGATGATCCCCTGCGCCTATCTGGCCAAGGGCAATTATTTCAGTTGCAGCGCGCGGGCGCCGTTTTCACGCCTGATCTATCCCGTGCCGGAGCCCGGCGGCTTGGGCGTGCACCTGACGCTCGACATGGCGGGACAGGCGCGTTTCGGCCCCGACGTCGAATGGGTCGAGAGCATCGACTATGCGGTGGATCCGGCCCGTGCCGAGCGATTCTACCCTGCGATCCGGCGCTACTGGCCGACGCTGCCGGACGGCGCGCTGATGCCAAGCTATTCGGGAATCCGGCCGAAGATCGTGCCGCCGGCCGTCGCCACGCAGGATTTTCTGATCCAGGGCCCTGCCGATCACGGCGTCGCCGGACTGATCAATCTGTTCGGTATCGAATCGCCGGGACTGACGTCGTCGCTCGCGATCGCCGATCACGTCGGCGCGCTGGCTGAGCTGTGACAAAACCGCAGAGCTGCGCCAAAAAGACTGGACCGCCAAAAAGCTTGCCACAGTGGCCGCGCGCGGGCGGATGAGCGCAACGGCGCCCATCCGGCCGTGTGGGGATTTTCGATACTTTGCTGGACTGGTTAGTGGAGAGTTTCGCTGGCGGTTTGCTTCAACCGCTCGATCTCATCCTTGACCATCAACTTGCGGCGCTTCAACTCGACAATTTGCAGGTCGTCTGTGGAAAGGTGCACGAGCGCTTCGTGCAATTCGTTCTCGAGGATCTTGTGTTTACGTTCAAGTTCAACAAGATGCGCCTGTAGTGCCATACGAAATCTCCTCGGTGGGTGAACCTCAGATTCGATCCGGACGCGGGAGTGTACACCAGCCGCTGAATCTGTCGACGACTATCAAGAATCGCGCCTCTCATATTTTCGGATTTATCTGTAACCAATCGTGAGTATGGAACCCGGTAGCTTGCGAACAAGCCTCGCAAGGACGATATTCACCGCTAGCTTCTCGAAGAATCGTTCGCAACCTCATCACGCTTTCAGCTAACGTACACCATGACCGACGATGATGAGCGCGAGCTTGAAAACGAGCTCGCCAGGCTGCAGCAGGAGCATCGCGATCTCGATGCGGCGATCGACGCGCTGCACCAGTCGCCCGCGCCGGACTTGCTGCGGCTGCAACGGCTGAAGAAACGCAAACTGCAATTGCGCGACCGCATCGCCTTCATCGAAGACCAGATCACGCCGGATATCATCGCCTGATCGTTGCGCCTGCCGCGTTCGGCCGTTTCGGTTCGCCAAAACCGTCCGCCTTCCGGCCGCTCCTTTTCCCCGACATCCACACGCCTGACGACGCGAAGATCTCGCCGGGCGGGCCCCACCGGCAAAAAACCGGTTTCCGGTCGGCGGATGTGGGCTTGACTCCACGAGAACAAAGAGAGAACATATCTTCCTGCCGCCAGCCTCTGGAGTCCCGCCATGTCCGTTGCATCCATGCCCGTCACATCGCCCCTGTCCGACAACAGCCGCTACGAGCAGGCCTGCGATCAGGCCATCGCGATGTGCGACGGCAATCTGCGCTCGACCATCAAGGCGCTGATCATGGCGAACGAGTATCTGGAAACCGAACTGGAGGAATTGCGGGCGGCCATCGCGGCCGGCTGTGTGCCGGCGAGAACCTCCCATGCGGAGAGCGACGCCGCCTGATCAATCAGACCCGGAGCGAACCAATGGCCGATGTCACCTACTACGTCGCAATGCCATTCCTGCAGGACGATAGCGGCACGCCGGTGGCGGGAACTGCGGAAGAATGCCAGAGCCCGACGACCGCGTTGCGGCGCGCCGAGACGATGTCGCGAATGGCCGGCAGCATCGGTGCCGTTGCCTTCAGCCGCAGCGGCGATCCCATGATGGGCGAATTCGGCGATGCGAAATTGCTGCGCAAATTCGGCAATGTGCCGGACGATCTCAGCGGGCTTTAAGAATCGTCGGGATTCGTAGGCGAGCAAAACGCTAGTGTGCCTACCATCCAGATCTCCGGCTCCTCACGGCGCCTCATGCCGTCGCAGCGCCTTACGCACATACATGGCGCTATCGGCCGCTTCCAGCGCGCGGCCCGCTTCAGAGTGGGTATCGAGAACGAAGACGCCTGCCGAGGCGCCCGCGGTAATGGTGCGACCATCGAACACGAAGGTGAGCCGATCGATCGCTTCCTCCAGCGCGGCCGCCTTGGCCTTGGCGTCGGTCTCGCTGAGATTCCACAACAGCAGCGCGAACTCGTCGCCGCCGAGCCGGCCGACCACGTCGGAAGCGCGCACCTGCGCCAGCAGCGTCGTGACGACGGCCTTGAGCACCTGGTCGCCCGCGGCATGTCCGAAGGCGTCGTTGATCGGCTTCAGGCGATCGACGTCGAGCACGACCAGGGCGCCGCCGGCGCGATAGCGTTTGATGTAGGCAATCGCGCGATTGAGCTCGCGTTCGAAGCCGCGGCGGTTCGGAATGCCCAGCAGGAAGTCGGTATCGGCGGAGGCCTGAAGTTCCTCGATCTGCGCCTGCGTCCGGGCCAGTTGCGCCTTGAGCCGGCGAATCGTCGCCTTGGTGCCGTTGGACACCGCCGGCGGCCGGGATCCCGGTGCGGACGACCGCCGCGGGGCGACTTTTTGCCCGGAAGCCGCGCTTTTAGGGCGTTTTCCGGCCTTGGAGGCGGTCGCCCTGGTTTTCTTCTTCATGGCCTTCCCTGTGCAGGCTTGCTTATGAAGGCTTGCCGGGATTCACCAAGACAGGATAGTCCATTCCTGATCCCTTGCCACGCCTTGGATGAGTCCCGGGCCGACCCTATAATCGGCCTATGCTTCTGGATTCCCGAACAGAATTGACGAGATGACCGCACCGATCGCCATCATCATGGGCAGCCAGTCCGACTGGGAGACCATGCGCCATGCCGCCGAAACCCTGACGGCGCTCGGGATCGACTGCGAAAAGCGCATCGTCTCGGCCCACCGGACCCCGGACAGGCTGTTTGCCTTCGCCAAGGGCGCCAAGGCCGCAGGCTTCAAGGTCATCATCGCCGGCGCCGGTGGGGCGGCCCATCTGCCGGGCATGGCGGCGGCGCTGACGGAACTGCCGGTATTCGGCGTTCCCGTCGAATCCAAGGCGCTGTCGGGGGTCGATTCGCTGTACTCGATCGTGCAGATGCCGGCCGGCGTTCCCGTCGGCACGCTGGCGATCGGCAAGGCCGGCGCCATCAACGCCGCGCTGCTTGCAGCGAGCGTGCTCGCGCTGAACGACGCGGCGCTGGCCATGCGATTGGCCGCCTGGCGCAAGCAGCAGACCGACACCGTCAAGGAGCGCCCGGAGGGATCGGCGTGACGGCTTCAGGCATGGTGAAGCTGAAGCCGGGCGACACCATCGGAATTCTCGGCGGCGGGCAATTGGGCCGGATGCTGGCCATGGCGGCGGCGCGCCTTGGCCTCCACTGCCAGGTGTTCTCGCCGGACCCGGACTCGCCCGCCTTCGACGTGGTGCTGAACGCGACCTGCGCCGAATATGCCGATGTCGAGGCGCTCGAATTGTTCGCCAACGATGTCGACGTCATCACCTATGAATTCGAGAACGTGCCGGCCGCCACCGCCATGGTGCTGGCCGCGCGGCGTCCGGTATTGCCGGCGCAGAAGATCCTGGAGACCACACAGGACCGGCTGATCGAAAAGGACTTCATCAAGCGGCTGGGCATCGGCACCGCCGACTATGCCGACGTGTCGTCGGTTGAAACCCTGCACGCGGCCATCGAACGCATCGGCCTTCCCGCCGTGATCAAGACCCGCCGCTTCGGCTATGACGGCAAGGGCCAGGCGATCATCCGCGAGGGCGACGATCCCGCTCAAGTCTGGGAAGACCTCGGCACCAAATCCGCGATCCTCGAAGCCTTCGTGCCCTTCGAGCGCGAGATCTCCGTGATCGCCGCGCGCTCGGCGGACGGTCAGGTCGAATGCTACGACGTCACCGAAAACGAGCACCGCGATCACATCCTGAAATTCTCGCGCGTGCCCGCCGCGATCTCGGATGCGCTGGCCGCAGACGCGCGTGCCGTCGCCGAGAAGATCGCGAACGCGCTCGACTATGTCGGCGTGCTCGCAGTCGAATTATTCGTGGTCGCCGGAAACGGCGGACCGCATGTGCTGGTCAACGAGATTGCCCCGCGGGTGCATAATTCCGGGCACTGGACGCTGGACGGCGCTTCGATCTCCCAGTTCGAGCAGCACATCCGGGCGATCGCCGGCTGGCCACTCGGCAAGCCGGTTCGTCACGGCCAGGTCACCATGACCAACCTGATCGGCGACGATATCCTGAGCTACGAGCAATGGCTGACGGTGCCCGGCGCCACCGTCCACCTGTACGGCAAGGGCGCGCCGCGTCCGGGCCGCAAGATGGGTCATGTCACCGAAGTGGCCCCGGCCGGCAAGAAATAGCGCGCGCGCCTCGCTCTCGCCGGGCGCGTTTTTCAGCTCACGCCGTCTTCAAGCCTTCCACGACGCCGGCCGGCTCCTCGCTGAGCCAGCGATAGATCGCGCCGCCAAGCGCACCGCCGATCAGCGGCGCAACCCAGAACAGCCAGAGCTGCGCCAGCGCCCAGCCGCCGACGAACAGCGCGGGCCCCGTGCTGCGCGCGGGATTCACCGACGTGTTGGTGACGGGAATGCTGACGAGATGGATCATCACCAGCGCCAATCCGATGGCGACCGGCGCAAAGCCCGCAGGCGCCTTGCCGTGGGTCGCCCCCATGATGATGAACACGAACATCGTGGTCATCACCACCTCGGTGATGAAGCAGACCATCATGTTGTACTGCCCGGGCGAATGCGCATCGTAGCCGTTGGAGGCAAAACCCTTAGCCAGATCGAAGCCGGGCGCACCGCTTGCGATCACATAGAGCAGCGCCGCGGCAACGACCGCGCCGATCACCTGTGCGATCACGTAAGGAACGATCTGCTGCGCCGGAAACCGTCCACCGGCCGCGAGGCCGATCGTGACGGCGGGGTTGAGATGGCATCCGGAAATGTGGCCGATCGCATAGGCCATGGTGACGACGCTCAGGCCGAACGCCAGGGACACGCCAACCAGGCCGATACCGACCTGCGGAAAACCGGCGGCGATGACCGCGCTGCCGCATCCCGCAAAAGTGAGCCAAAATGTGCCGATCGCTTCAGCGGTATATTTTTTGGTATTCATACTCGCCTCCCGCATGTTTTGCGTGATCGGATGCTAGGGAGGGGCCCGTGAGGGGCTCGTTATTTGAGGAAACCGGGATCGTACTGGCCTAATCCCGCCGATTTTCGTGGCTTTCCGAA
Organism: Bradyrhizobium sp. AZCC 2176; assembly: GCF_036924645.1. Lineage (NCBI taxonomy): Bacteria > Pseudomonadati > Pseudomonadota > Alphaproteobacteria > Hyphomicrobiales > Nitrobacteraceae > Bradyrhizobium > Bradyrhizobium sp. AZCC 2176. Next base: position 1,357,942 of record NZ_JAZHRX010000001.1, read on the forward strand.
GCCGGAAACCGCCATCGCAGGTGGACATCGGCAGTTTTGTCTGCTACATGCCCGCGCTCAGGGTTAAGGGCCAGGCCTTTTGCCGGCACTTCGCTTTACCAGAATTCCTATCCGATCAATTGAAAGAGGATGCCGCGTGCAGGTTCTCGTCCGCGATAACAATGTCGATCAAGCCCTCAAGGCGCTGAAGAAGAAGATGCAGCGCGAGGGTATCTTCCGCGAGATGAAGCTCCGCGGGCACTACGAAAAGCCCTCCGAGAAGAAGGCCCGTGAAAAGGCCGAAGCCGTGCGCCGCGCGCGCAAGCTGGCCCGCAAGAAGCTGCAGCGCGAAGGCCTGCTGCCGATGAAGCCGAAGCCGGTGTTCGGCGCCGGTGCCGGTAGCGACCGTGGTGGCGCTGGCGGCCGTGGTGGCCCGGGCGCAGGTCCGCGCGGACCGCGCTGAGCGCGTCCTTCAGAGACTGAATTGAAAACGCGGACCTTGGGTCCGCGTTTTTGTTTTTGCTATCGCTCGATCACTCGCATCTCATTCATCGGCCGTTGCCGCCATTTTGACCGATGCATTTTGCGGCCCATCGGGTTACCTATGCTGTATTCGACACGCGAGAGTCTTCCGCTGCATGGCCGTTACGGATTGCAATGCCCTTCGCTGCGCTTCGCGCTTCGCGGCCGCCTCTGTTGCGCTGCTCGCAACCATTCTTGCCCTTCCCCTCGGCGGCTGTTCGTTCGACCTGGGATCATGGGGATCGGACAAGGAAAAGCCGCAGGCCGTCGAGCAAAAACCGACCGGCACGATCAGCGGACAAAGCGTCAGCGAAGCTCAGGGCTATGCTACGCGCGGCCAGGCGCTCGCCAAATCCGGCAAGACCGAAGAAGCGCTCGCGGAATTCGACCGCGCGCTCGCACTCGATCCCTACAATGTGCAGGCCCTGTATGGCCGCGGCCTGATCTATCAGGCCGACAAGCGACATGAGCAGGCAATTACGGATTTCACCGCAGCCAATGGCCTGACCCCGCAACGGATCGAGCCGCTCTTGGCGCGTGCAACCAGCTACCTCGCCATCGACAAGGCCAAGGAAGCCGCTTCCGATCTCGACGAGGCGGTGCAGGCCGATCCCAACAGTGCGCAAGCCTGGTCAGCCCGCGGCGCCACCTATGAACGCCTCGGCGACAAGGCCAAGGCGTTCACATCCTACGGCCGCGCGCTCGCGCTCCGCCCCAAGGACGAAACCGCGCGAAGCGGCCTCGTGCGCACCGGCAGCTAGACCTTCGGGTTTTGATTGAAGCGGATACTGACTGCAGCTTTGCCTGGCGCGCTTTCCTTGTGCCAAGCAGACGCCCCCGGATTCAGGGTCCAAGGGCTCGCCCTGCTCGAAGAGCCATAGATTTATTTCGGCAGCACCGCGTGGAAGAGCGACTTGGCGGTCGACAGCGCGTCCTCGGCAGCCGCCGTGGCGCGCTCGCGCACGGATGGTTCCGCAACTTCGGCACGCAGATCAAGCGGGCGCGAGACCGGAATTTCGGCGGGCGGGGTCGGCCGGTTCGGGTCGACCGCCTCGGCATAAGGCGGGCGCGCTTGCGACGGAGCATGACCGGACGAACCCTGACCGGACGAAGCCTGACCGAAGGGTTCGCCGGCAGGCGAACCCGAGACCATGATCGGCGGCGGCAGCGGACGAAGCGCGGGCGCAGCGGCGATTGCAGGAGCATTCGCGACCACGGGAGCATTCGCGACCACGGGAGCATTCGCAACCTTGGGCGCGTCGGGGACGCGGGCCGTCTCGGGGGCGCGTGGAGAGGTTTCGCCGTTGGCACGCAGGCGCTCGATCGCGGCGCGTGCCAGATCGTTGGCATCGCGGCGTTCATCTGGCGCAGCCGCAGCCTCGACCGGGGCGGCCGGTGCAGCCGCCACAACCGGAGCCGCCGAGGAATTCACCGGCTGCACAGGCGACGGCAGTATCACCCTGATCTTTTCCTTTTCGCGCGATACCGCTGCGTGGCGCCGCTGGTCGGCGGGCTCGGCCGGGCTTTCGGCCGCTTTCACATCGGACTTGGTATCGACGGACTTGGTATCAGGGGACTTGGCATCAGGGGACTTGGCATCAGGGGACTTGGCATCGACGGACTTGGTATCGGGTTTGGCGTCAGCTTTTGCTTCGGCTTTTGCGTCGGTCTTTTCCTGGGCCTTTTCAGCCACCGCCGGCCGTTCGGCAGCGGTCTTCTCCATGATGGCTTTCTCGGAGATTCCCCTCGCCTTGACGCCGGCCGCCGGAAGATTGCTGACACTGGCCGTGGTATCGGCCGACTTGGATTCGGACTTGGCGTCGGATTTGGCTTCCGCCTTGCCGTCCCCCTTGGGATTGGCAGTCGACGCCGCAGCGGCAGGAGCGTCCGCGCTGGGCTTGGTCACGATGTAGTGGTTGACGATGTATGCCCCGATGACGGTCGCAGCCACCGAGGGAAAGATGTCTACGGCGAATTTCTTCAGGTAATTCAGCATTCCGGCCACTCCCCGCGGTCCTTCAATTGCCGGAACTTTGAGGCACATTAAGGGATCAACTGCGACGGATCGGTGGCAATTCAGCAGTTCCCGTGCAGGCCGAGGCGATGCCGGCCTGGATCGGGCGGAAAATCCAGGTTTCGTTTCCGGGAAGTTAATGCAAGCTCCCCGCCGCCCTGCGCCCCCGGGGCCCTGGCCCCGAGGACGGACAGTCAGGGCTTCAGTTCGACTTCCAGGAACACGATCTCACTCGTCGTCTCGTTGAGCACGTCATGCTGGACGCCGGCTTTCCGGAAATAGGATTTGCCGGCCCCGAGCTGCGCCTTGGTGCGTTCGCCGTTCGGCGCGACGATGGTCATCTCGCCCGAGGTCACCGGCACGATCACGTAATCCATCTCGTGGGTATGATGGCCGGTAGCGCTGCCCGGCGCCAGCCGCCACTCGGTGACGCGGACTTCCGATGTATCGACCTGAACGTCGGATTTGGCGGCAAGCATCTCATTCTTCTCCGATTACGGCACGAACACCATAAACACGAACACGGCAAACACCACCATGTGCACCAGCCCGAACAGGATGTTGGTGCGCCCGGTGCCGAAGGTGAGCATGCTCAGGACGAACGTGAGCAGCAGCAGTACCATGCCCTGACCGTTGAGCCCGAGCACGAGTTCCTTGTCGAGCGCATAGGTCGCCACGCCGACCGCGGGAATAGTCAACCCGATGGTTGCCAGCGACGATCCGAGCGCGAGATTGATGCTCTTCTGCAGATCGTTGTTGCGCGCGGCTGCAATGGCGGTGACCCCCTCCGGGAGCAGGATGAGGAGCGCGACCAGCACGCCCGCGAACGCCGGTGGGGCGCCGATCATCGCGGTTACGACATCGACCACCAGCGAAAATTTCTTCGCCAGAAGCACCACGGCAAGCAGGGAGATAAGCAGCAGCGCGACGCTGAGCGCCAGCATCCGGTTCGACAGGGATGAGGCTTCGGTGGCAGCGCCGGCCCCTCCCTTGATGAAATAATCACTATGCCGGATCGTCTGGGTATAAAGGAACACGCCGTAGAGCATGAGCGTGACCAGGTCCACAAAGCCAAGCTGCGCCGCCGAATAGATCGGCCCCGGCGCCGTCAGCGTATAATTGGGCATGATCAGCGTAATGGTCGCCAGCACGAACAGCACGCTGAGATAAAGGTTGGCGCCGGAAACCTGGAAATCCTGCTCGCGGTAGCGCAAGCCCCCGATGAAGATACACAGGCCGACGAGGCCATTGCACACGATCATCACCACCGCAAACACGGTGTCGCGCGCTAGCGCAGGCTGCGGCTTTTCGCCGAGCATGATGGTGGCGATCAGCGCGACCTCGATGATGGTGACCGCAAGCGTCAGCAGCAGCGTGCCGTAGGGCTCGCCGATCCGCTCGGCAATCACCTCGGCATGATGCACGGCTGCGAACACGGTGCCGAACAGGATCGCCAGCAGCGTGGCCGCGAACAAAAACCCGCCAACTGACGGCGTAAAGGTGAGCCCAAGGCCGGTGGCCGCAGCAAACAGCAGCATCGCCAGCGCCGGGAATATCCAGGCCGATTTCGGCATTGGTCCGTGTGCGCTCATGCGGTCAACTCCCCAGCGGGTCGTGGACACAAGATGCGTCCATGAGGGCAACCATCACCCCTTTGCAAGGTTGATGAAATTTCGCGCGATTTCAATCGCGCCGAAATTGTCCAGATCGTTATGACCGCCCCGGGCAAGACGGACAAACCGTTTCGGCTCGTTCGCCAGCGCAAACAACCGTTCCCCGAACCTAACCGGTATCGTTGGATCGAGCGCGCCATGCATCACGAGCAGCGGGACCTTGACCCTCGCGATCTGCGCGTCGGAGCGGAATTGATCCCGCATCAATAGACGCACCGGCGCGAACCAGAACGCCGATGCGGCGATATCGGTGATCGACGTATAGGGAGCTTCCAGGATCAGCCTCCCGATCCGCTGCTCCGCTGCAAGCGCCACCGCAACGCCGGTGCCGAGCGAAAAGCCCCAGAAGACAATGTCGTCCACGCGATAGCGTGCGGTCGTGAAGGCATAGGCCGCCGCGGCGTCCTGCAACAATCCGTACTCGCTCGGCTGCCCGGTGGAGCCCGCATAGCCGCGATAGGACAATGCGATGACCCCGGTCCCGTCGGCGATGATGCTGCGAAAGCGACCGAAGAAGCCGGCGAGATAATCGCCATTGCCATGGAAATAGAGCACTACCGGACGGCCTTTCCTGGCCGGAACGTGCCAGACGATGACCTTTTCGCCGTCAGCCGTGGTCAGGATATGTTCTTCGGCTTCCGGAAAGCCCGCCGCCGGCGGCGCCGTGCGCGCATTCGTCGGGGCCGGAAACAGAACGGCGCGCTGCGCGAAGAACAGTGCGAGCAGTGCGCAGACATAACCAGCTGAAACGACGATCAGCAGCCATTTCAGACCTGTCATGGATTCCTGCGTCGTGGATTACATCCCCTTGACGATGTTCTCGGTGACCTTCTTGGCGTCGCCGAGCAGCATCATGGTGTTGTCGCGATAGAACAGCGGATTGTCGATGCCGGCATAGCCCGAGGCCAGCGAGCGCTTGATGAACATCACGGTGCCGGCCTTCCAGACCTGCAGCACCGGCATGCCGTAGATCGGCGAGGTCTTGTCTTCTTCCGCGGCCGGGTTGGTCACGTCGTTGGCGCCGATCACAAACGCAATGTCGGCCTGCGCGAATTCGGAGTTGATGTCCTCGAGCTCGAAAACTTCGTCATAGGGCACGTTGGCTTCCGCCAGCAGCACGTTCATGTGGCCGGGCATGCGTCCCGCGACCGGGTGAATCGCATACTTCACCTCGACGCCTTCCTTTTTCAAGATGTCGCCCATTTCACGCAGCGCGTGCTGGGCCTGCGCCACCGCCATGCCGTAGCCGGGCACGATGATGACCTTGGAGGCGTTCTTCATGATGAAGGCGGCGTCGTCGGCCGAGCCGAGTTTTGCCGGCTTCTGTTCGCCGCTGCCGCCGCCTGTGGCCGCCGTCTCGCCGCCGAAGCCGCCGAGGATGACCGAGATGAACGAGCGGTTCATCGCGTGGCACATGATGTAGGACAGGATCGCGCCCGACGAGCCGACCAGCGCGCCGGTGATGATCAGCGCGGAGTTGCCGAGCGTGAAGCCGATGCCGGCCGCAGCCCACCCGGAATAGGAGTTCAGCATCGAGATCACGACCGGCATGTCGGCGCCGCCGATCGGGATGATCATGAGCACGCCGAGCACCAGCGCGATGATCGTGATCAGCCAGAAGTCGAGCGCGCTGCCGGACCGGACCAGACCGAAAATGAAGAACACCAGCGCAAGCGCGAGCGCGATGTTGATGATGTGGCGGCCGGGCAGGATGATCGGCGCGCCGCTCATGCGCGCGGAAAGCTTCAAGAACGCGATCACCGAACCGGTGAAGGTCAACGCACCGATGGCGACGCCGAGCGACATCTCGACCAGGCTGGAAGCGTGAATGGCGCCGGGCTTGCCGATGTCGAAGGCTTCGGGCGCGTAGAACGCGCCGGCGGCGACCAGCACCGCGGCCATGCCGACAAGCGAGTGGAACGCCGCGACCAGTTCCGGCATCGACGTCATCGGCACGCGCCGCGCGATGACAGCCCCGACGCCGCCGCCGATGGCGATACCGAGGACGACCAGCACCCAGGCAACACCGTCCGCCGGCGGATGGCTCGCCAGCGTGGTGGCGACCGCGATCGCCATGCCGATCATGCCGAACAGATTACCCTGGCGTGACGATGCCGGGCTCGACAGTCCGCGCAGCGACAGGATGAACAGCACACCCGCCACGAGATACAGAACTGCTGCCAGATTGGCGTTCATCTCAGGTCCCCATTGTCTTCGTCACCGCGAGGTGCACGCCGAAATTTTACGCCGAAATTCTACTTGGCCTTTTTCTTGTACATCGCCAGCATGCGCTGGGTGACAAGGAAGCCGCCGAAAATGTTCACGCAGGCGAAGATCAGCGCGATAAAGCCGAAGCCCCGCGCCCAGCCCGAACCGCTCGAGATCATGCCGACGCCGACCGCGAGCAGCGCGCCGACCACGATCACCGAGGAGATCGCGTTGGTCACCGACATCAGCGGCGTATGCAGCGCAGGGGTCACCGACCACACCACGAAGTAGCCGACGAAGACGGCGAGAACGAAAATCGACAGCCGGAATACGAAGGGATCGACGGCTTGGGCGATGTGCTCCATGACTTCTCTCCTTAGGCTTTCGGCTGGAAGTTCGGATGGACGACGGCGCCGTCTTTCGTCAGCGCGGTGGCTTTCACCAGTTCGTCATCCCAATCGACCGCGAGCGCCTTGTTCGCCTTGTCCACCATGGTCTCGACGAACGAGAACAGGTTGCGGGCATAGAGGCTGGAGGCCGATTGCGCGACGCGGCCGGCCACGTTCGTATAGCCGACGATCTTGATGCCATCGATATCGACGACTTCGCCGGCCTTGGCGCCCTCGACATTGCCGCCGCGCTCGACGGCGAGATCCACCAGCACCGAACCCGGCTTCATCGATTTCACCATCTCGGCGCTGACGAGCTTCGGCGCCGGCCGGCCCGGGATCAGGGCCGTGGTGATGACGATGTCCTGCTTCTTGACGTGCTCGGCGGTGAGGGCCGCCTGCTTGGCCTGATACTCTTTCGACATTTCCTTGGCATAACCGCCGGCGGTCTGGGCGTTCTTGAATTCCTCGTCCTCGACCGCGAGGAATTTTGCACCGAGCGATTCGACCTGCTCTTTCGTGGCCGGGCGCACGTCGGTGGCGGTGACCACGGCCCCTAGCCGGCGCGCGGTCGCGATCGCCTGCAGGCCAGCGACGCCGACGCCCATCACGAACACTTTCGCGGCCGGAATAGTGCCGGCCGCGGTCATCATCATCGGGAACGCGCGGCCGAACGATTCGGCGGCCTCGATCACCGCGCGGTAGCCGGCGAGGTTTGCCTGTGAGGACAGCACGTCCATCACCTGCGCGCGCGTAATGCGCGGCATCAATTCCATCGCAAATGCCGAGACACCGGCATCCGCGATCGTCTTCAGCGCCGCTTCATTGCCGTAAGGATCCATGATCGCGATGACCAGCGCACCGCGCTTGTACTGCGCAAGCTCGCTCGCTTCAGGCCGCTTCACCTTGATGATGATGTCGGCGTCCTTCAGCGCGTCCGCGCTGACCGTGGCGCCGACGGCGGTGAATTCGGAATCCGGCAGGCCCGACTTGATGCCTGCACCCGGCTCGATCGCGACTTCGGCGCCGATCGCCTTGAATTTCTTCACAGTGTCCGGGGACGCGGCAACCCGCGGCTCGGACGGATCGATTTCCTTGGCAACGGCAATCTTCATGAGGCCTCCCGGCGCGGCAGGCGCGCGCGCAAGCAAACTAGCGTCTTTTTCGCTTAGTTGGATACCGGTTTCGCAACCGGCATGCGTGCAATTATTCTGGCCACCGCCGGGGTGGCGGTGCAGGCAGCAATGCGTCAGGTCAGGAAGTAGCCCATCAGGGCGACAATGATCACAACGGCAGCCGTGCCGTATTTGACCAGCATGATGAACCCTTCATAGGTCTGCTCATGGGCCTCGTAGTCGTTGCCGTCAGCGGTCGTGTAGGCCACTTCGTTATGGTCTGCCATCGGTTATCCCCAGTCAAAATCCGCGTTTCTCGCGTGCAATTACCGCAAAGCGTCTGGGAGGGCAACGGCCCCTTGCCGATCGGGTCATTCGGAAGGCCAATTGTCCCGGATCCAGCGGGTCAGGCTTTCCTCGCCGACCTCGCCCGCAGCGAGGGAGAGGATGATGGCAGCCGCTTCCGCTTCGGGCACAATGAAGTCGATGCCGTTGACGCCCAGAAATGTGTAGAGCGCCAGCAACGACGTTCGCTTGTTTCCGTCAATGAACGGATGATTGCGCGCTATGCCGAACGCATATGCTGCGGCCAACTCGGCCAGTTCAGCCTTCTCGTAAGCCCACCTGTTTTTCGGTCGATCGAGTGCAGATTCAAGCATGCGCTCGTCGCGCAATCCACTTGCACCGCCGTGGATCGTGAGTTGCTCGTCGTGAATTGCAACAATCATCTGGCGGGTGAGCCAGAACGGCTCGATCATTTGGCAAGCTCAGCCAACGCGTTGTGATAGCGCTTCATGCCGCGCCGGGCGACTTCCATCGCCTTCTCGAAATCCGGGTCATGGGGGGTTAGCCGAAAACCGCCATCGGGCGTGAGAGTCGCATAGAGCTTGTCGCCGACGCTGACATGCATCCGAGCAAGCACATCCTTCGGCAGGATGATCCCTGAGGAATTACCAATCTTTTTGATTTCGACGGTTCCGATCACCTGGCCGCAGGGATCGGGCGTATCTTTCGATTGCTCGTTCATGGCGCAGCTCCGTTATACAAAACGTATAACACCGCCCCTCGTTCCGTTCAACAAATGTTTTACATCCCCACTTTTTTGGTCGGCTCTGTTTCGGCCGTCCGCCTCAGGACCCGCCCTCGGCCGAAAGCTGGGCCCCGCCCCTAAGCAAGCACGAAGTCGAAACGCCCGGCCAGCCATCCCGCGTTCTTGGCCGTGCGAATCTGCAAGTCCTTGCGGAAAAGCCCGTCGGCGCGGTTTTGCGATTCGCCGGGGAAATAGAGCTGGGTCGTCAACACACGGCCGCCGCGCGGCTGCACCTTCACATGGATGTGGCGCGTACGGCCAACGTAAATGCCGGGCACGATGCTGCGCAATCGATAGCGGCCTTCCGCATCGGAGAATTGATGGCCGCGCAGGCGGAAACCGGAATTGTCGTAGCGGCCCTTGTCATCCGCCTGCCAGAAATCCAGCAAGGCGCCGGCCAGCGGTTTGCAGGCGCGGGTGAGCACGAAGCCGACCAGTTCGATCGGCTGCCCTGCCATGCCCTCTTCGAACAGCTCGGTTCGCTCAGGCGACGACGGCTTGAAGTATGGCCCTTCGGTTTGCGGGACGGTGGCGTCGTCGCCGTCGTGGCATGCGGGCGTCGGGGCAAGCGGAGCCTGAGCTACGCTGCCATCGACCATGAGCAGCGAACCGGCTGCGAAGATTCCCGCTCCAAGTACAACGCGCCGCGTCGGGGTGTCGATCATGGGACCCTCCCCTCCTGTCGTCACCGTCATCATGAAGGGCAACGGCGGCTGAAATTATGTCCGCGCCCATCACAAGTCCGTTTCGTGGCCGCGGGCGCGCCCGTCAGCCCATCTCTTCCAACTCGTCGATCATGCCCGCGATGACGGACAGCCCGCCGTCCCAGAATTTGGGATCCTTGGCATCGAGCCCGAACGGCCTCAGCAGTTCGGAATAATGCTTGGTGCCTCCCGCCGCCAGCATGGCGAGATAGCGCTCGGCAAAGCCTTCGGAGGCATTCTCGTAGACTGCATACAGCGAGTTCACCAGGCAATCGCCGAACGCATAGGCGTAAACGTAGAACGGCGAATGGATGAAGTGCGGAATGTACATCCAGAAATTCTCGTAGCCGGGGCGGATGTCGATGGCCGGCCCGAGGCTCTCGCCCTGCACGCTGAGCCAGATCTGGCCGATACGCTCCGCAGTCAATTCACCGTTCTTGCGCTCGGTATGAATCGCGCGCTCGAACGAATAGAACGCGACCTGCCGCACCACGGTGTTGATCATGTCCTCGACCTTGCCGGCGAGCAGCGCCTGGCGCTGCTTGGCGTTTTTGGTCTGCGACAATAGCCGCTTGAAGGTCAGCATTTCGCCGAACACGCTTGCCGTCTCGGCTAGCGTCAGCGGCGTCGGCGCCATCAGCGCTCCGTTTTTGGCCGCCAGCACCTGGTGCACGCCATGGCCGAGCTCATGCGCCAGCGTCATCACGTCGCGGGGCTTGCCCTGGTAGTTCATCAGCACATAGGGATGCGCCGACGGCGTGGTCGGGTGCGAGAACGCGCCCGGCGCCTTGCCGGGCCGCACCGGCGCATCGATCCAGCGGTCGGTGAAGAAACGTTCCGCAATCGCAGCCATCTCGGTCGAGAAGCCGCGATACGCCGTCAGCACCATCTTCTGCGCCTCGGGCCAGGCGATCGTGCCGGTCGCCGCAAACGGCAGCGGCGCGTTGCGGTCCCAATGCGCGAGCTTCTTCTTTTTGAACCAGCCGGCCTTCAGATTGTAGTAGCGGTGCGACAGCCGCGGATAGGCTGCGCGAACCGAGCCGACCAGGGCATCGACGACTTCGCGCTCGACGCGGTTGTTCAGGTGGCGCGAATCCGCGACATCCTGGAAACCGCGCCAGCGATCGGAAATCTCCTTGTCCTTGGCGAGCGTGTTGGTGATCAGCGCAAAGGTCCGCTCATTGTCCTTGAAGGTCTTTGCCAGCGCTTGGCCTGCGGCCTTGCGTTTTTCCGGCGCGCGGTCCTGCAGCAGGTTGAGCGCAGGCTCGATCGCCAATTCCTTTCCGCTCACCCTGAAGCGCAGGCCGGAGATGGTCTGGTCGAACAGCCGGTTCCAGGCGGCATAGCCGCTCTGGGATTTCTCGTGAAACAACTGCTCGACGCGGTCTTCGAGCTGATACGGCTTGTCCTTGCGCAGATCCTCGATCCATGGCCGGTAGTGGGCGAGCTCGGGCGCCTGCATCGCGCGCTCGATCACGGCATCGTCGATGCGATTGAGTTCGAGCGCGAAGAACAGCAAATGCAGCGAGGCCGCCGTCAGCCGCTCGGAAACGTCGCCGTAGAATTTGGAGATCACGGGATCGACGCTGTCGCCGGCATGAACGAGGCCGGCATAGGAGCCGAGCCGGCCCGCGAGATCGTCGATCGCCTCGTAGCGCCTGACCGCCTCGGCGAGCCAACGGCCGCCATCGTCGCGCGTAACGCCTTCCGCCAACTTGGCCTTGTAATCCGTTTCAAAGGCTATGCAGTCGGCATCCATCTTTTGCAGATCGCGCGCGATTTCGGGCACATCGATGCCGGAATAGAGATCGGTGAGGTTCCATTCCGGCAGTTTGCCGGTTTTGGATTTGGTGGCCGCCTTGCTGCCCGCGGCTGATTTGCGGGACGTCTTGCCGGTTCGGGAAGTCGCAGATTTCACGCTCATGATACTTTCAAAATTGGGAGGTGATCAGGAAATGGGCTTGGGGAATCAGGCGAACGCCGCAAGCTGCGGTACAAACTGGACGAACAGCTCTTCGCCTTCACCCAGCAGCGGCTCGACCTTTTCATGCACCGTATTGCGGATCGCACACCACATCGTGATCACCCGTACCATGACCCACGACGTCGACGGAACCGCGGCCTTGGCATGCAACGCTACGAGTTCGAGGTTCCAATGCTCGAACAGCAGCCGGCCCAACCCGTCTTCCAGGACGTAACGCCCGCCGATCCGGGATACGCACAACTCGCAAGCCTGATCCGGCAGCGGACCCAGCAGATAGAATTGGGCGTCGCCCTTCTCTGTCATGCCGGTTTCCCATTCACGTCCCGTCCTCGGTGCCATCGCTGCGCCCAGCACCGCGACAAGGGTGTTGAGCTCCTTTTCGCTCCATTCGCCGCTGTTTTGTTTGCGCTCGAACGCAACAACACTCATTTGCTTTCCGCTCCGAACAGCAGCCGGTGCAGTTCCGGCTCGTAGTACATTAACAGATGCCTAGCGAAGGCGGCCTGTTCAAGGCCCAACTCGCGGGCCCAAGCGCCCATAATTTCGATTGGGACACGGCTGAACCCGTTCTCGACCTGCGAGATGAACGTGTAATATTTCAGGCCGAGGCGCACCGCGAGATCAGCCTGCGACAATTCGGCATCCGCCCTTCGCTGTTTCAGCCAATCCCCAGCCAGTTTGCGCAATTGCTTGGCGTCCGGCGTGCCTTTGGCCTGCGCCCGTTCAGCGAAAACGTCTTGATGTTTTACTCGTTTCATGATTACTAAACTATCCAGAATGAATTGACTGGTAGGTAATGTTCCCTACCACAATTCAGGCGCGCGAATAAGAATCCGATGGCTTTCTTGGACCGCAGTCACATTTTCCGAACCGCCGACCGGGCTTCCCCGGCGCATGGCAAGGAGTTGATGGCCGGCATCCTTCTCGCCGTGCTGCTTGCGACCCTCGCGATCCGTAATCTGGTGCCGGCAGACGCACTGGCGCCCGCCATCGTTACACTGCTGTTTGCGACTGGCGCGGCGACTGCCGGAGCGGCGTGGCTTTGTCAGGCCGGCAGATTCCGCATCGCCTGGCTCGACCTCGCCGGAAGCCTGACTTTCATCGGCATCGTCATCTCGGTTTTGATCGAGCCCGATCAGCTCGTCAGGCTGTGCGGCGTTTCGGATCAATCTGAATAAGGAATCCTCTTCGGCGCAGTTTTGACTGCGTCTTCAACCATGTGCGTCCAAGCCCGGGCCCCTCTGGCGGTTCAAGTGAACCGCGATGTCGGATTGGACCTTGAACGGAGTGGCCCGCATGCTGGAATTCTTCTCCTCACAATCCCTGACAGCGCTTTTCCAGGTCGTGATGATCGACCTGGTGCTCGCCGGCGACAATGCGATCGTTATCGGCCTTGCAGCCGCCGGGCTACCCGAGGAGCAGCGCAGGAAGGCCATTCTGGTCGGCATATTGGCCGCCACGGCGCTGCGGATCGGCTTCGCCAGCATCACGGTCCAACTGCTGCAGATCATCGGGCTGCTGCTTGCCGGCGGCATTCTCCTGCTTTGGGTGTGCTGGAAGATGTGGCGCGAGTTGCGGTCACATAAGCATCAGCAGCCGACATTCCAGAATCTGTCGGCCGCAAGGACGATGGACGCCGCCGTCGCGCCCGCTCATCAGAAGACGCTTGGCCAGGCCGTCTGGCAGATCACCCTCGCCGACGTATCGATGTCGCTCGACAATGTACTGGCGGTCGCAGGGGCCGCGCGGGAGCATCCGATTATTCTGATATTCGGCCTTGGGCTTTCCATTGCGCTGATGGGTTTCGCCGCGAACTTCATCGCGCGCGTCCTGGAGAAACATCGCTGGGTCGCCTATGTCGGCCTGCTGATCATCCTCTATGTGGCATTCGACATGTGTTACCGCGGCGCGATGGAGGTGTGGCAGGACGTCAATGTTTAGCCGAGATGTCAACGTTTAAGAGAGCGTTAATCGGCATCGGCGAAAGTGCCCCGATTCGATACAATCCAGTAGCGTGCGGGGAGAGCCATGGCTGCCACCATTTTGATTGCCGACGATGACGCTGTGCAGCGCCGTTTGGTTGAAAACATGGTGCAGAAGTGCGGCTATGAGCCCCTTGTCGTCGACAGCGGCGATGCAGCCGTGGCGCTACTGACTGCCCCGGATGCGCAGGCGATCGACGCGGTGGTGCTCGACCTCGTGATGCCCGGCCTCGACGGACTTGGCGTGCTTTCAAAAATGCGTGAAGCCGGCCTGAGCATCCCGGTCATCGTGCAGACCGCCCATGGCGGCATCGACAATGTGGTTTCAGCAATGCGCGCCGGCGCGCAGGATTTCGTGGTCAAGCCGGCGAGCTTCGAACGGCTGCAGGTGTCGCTGCGCAACGCGCTCAACACGAGCGCGCTCAAGGGCGAACTACAGCGCATCCGCCATAGCCGCGAGGGACGGCTGACCTTTGCCGACATCATCACCCGCAGCGAAGCCATGGCGGCCGTGCTGCGCACCGCGCAGAAGGCGGCCACCTCGAGCATTCCGGTGCTGATCGAGGGCGAGTCCGGCGTCGGCAAGGAATTGTTCGCCCGCGCCATCCACGGCTCCAGCGAGCGCAAATCGAAACCGTTCGTCGCGGTCAATTGCGGCGCCATCCCCGACAATCTCGTGGAATCGATCCTGTTCGGTCACGAGAAGGGCGCCTTCACCGGCGCCACCGAACGTCACATGGGCAAGTTCGTCGAGGCTTCCGGCGGCACGCTGTTTCTCGACGAGGTCGGCGAGTTGCCGCTGGCTGCGCAGGTAAAGCTGCTGCGCGCGCTGCAGGAGGGCACTGTCGAAGCGGTCGGCGGCCGCAAGCCGGTGAAGGTCGACGTCCGCATCATTTCCGCGACCAACCGCAAGCTGCTCGACCTCGTGAAGAACGGCGCGTTCCGCGAAGATCTGTTCTACCGGCTGCACGTGCTGCCGCTGACGATCCCGCCGCTGCGGATGCGGCGCGAGGACATTCCGCATCTGTTGCGGCATTTTCTGGCGCGCTTTGCCGCGGAGGAAAACCGCACCATCACCGGCATCAGCGGAGAGGCCGTGGCCCATCTCGCGCAGCTCGATTGGCCCGGCAACATCCGCCAACTCGAGAACACGGTCTATCGCGCCGTCGTCATGAGCGAGACCGACCTGCTCGGCCTGCCTGATTTCCCGCAGGTCCTCGGCCACCCCGCAACCGACGGCCAGCTCACACACAGCGAACCGTTGGTCGTCGCGCCGTCGACCGCACCCGCCATGGTTTCGGGTAGTGATATACCGATTGCCCCGCTCGCCAACGCCGGCAGCCTCGCGATGCTGACCGCCACCGGCGAGGTGCGGCCGCTCGAAGACATGGAAAACGAG